>JAFZRN010000015.1 GCA_017619835.1 Eubacterium sp. | reverse complement strand
TTAAACGTTAACGTTTACCGTTCCAATAATTTACTGTCTTATTTGGATTCGTTCAAGTTCCGAATATTCATTATTTAAAAGAATTTTCGGGGTTGTCATCATTATTCTGTTGTTAAAGATCAAGTGTGCTGTTTTTTAGGGACAGCTTTGATATAGTATCATTTTACACCCTCAATGTCAACCACTTTTTTGAAAAAAATTTATAAAATTTTGAAGGTGTTTTTTAACTCTTTAAGAGGTGATTACTTTAAGCAAAATATTGTAATCATTTATCAGCTGAATCAGTCTGTTTCCGGCTATCATTTCATCGAACTCGGAGCCGAATGCAAGGCTTGCGATTATCATAAATATCCATACGATCCCGATACCTACGGCAAGTCCCAGCAGCATACCCGAGAATCTGTCGAGAGCAGACAGCGCCGGTTCCTCATCCATAGCCTTCATTATTATAAGGCTTATCAAAAACAGTACCAGCCTGATCGCGATAAAAGTGGCAAAAAAAGATATGGCATTTACCACGAGGTGCGCCGTATACTTTGCCATATATCTGTAGAAGGTGCTTACACCTATCTTTTCATACACAGAATCGTTGTTATTGGCTATGTATAAATCCTTCATATACTCCGGAAGATTCAGCCCGTCTATCTTGGCAACCTGTGTCGCCTTGTCGGGATCATTTTCCAGAATGTACTTAGTCTCCTCCAGGGTGAGCTTGGATAAGTCCGTAGTCACCCCTGAATCTTTAAGAGATTCGGCTACATTTTTCTGGGTATCCGTTTCGATCTTTTTATAGATTTTTTCTTCTATATAATCATCTACCTCGGTATATTCAATTATAAATGCACTGACATAAGGTCTCGCAAAGTAAGTTACCCCTATAGACAGGGCAAGCGCAAGGAATCCGAAAAGAGTTTTGAAAAGTCCCCTCTTTAATCCGATCAATGCGCTTAGTACGAGAATTGCCAATATGCAGAAGATAATATAATACATTTACTTATCCTCGGTTTTCAGTCTTATGGTCTCTGTTTTATTCTCGAATGTTACTATATATTCATTTGTTTTCGAAGACGGGATCATGGACTTGACCATGTTGTCGAAGGTGTAGGAGAATCTGGTCCTTCCGCCCTTCTCTATGATCAGGCACTGATTGGAACCTGTGATTATGATCTCATTTTCATCTGCATAGATTCTGTCGTAATCCATACTGAAGGCATATTCGAAGCTCTGCTTTCCCGAGAGATCGAAGACTACCATCTTATAGCTGGTAGAGCTTCCTCCGTCCGAATCGGGTTTAATGATACCGATATATTCAGAAGAATAGAATATACTTGATATATCTCCGCCGTATTCGGCTCTTCCGCGCTCCGATGGTTTTTCCTTCATATTATATAGGATGATTTCCTTATCGGAAAATGCAGCCACTATATCATTTGTCACGAATTCAACCTTGGGAATGTATTCTTCCTCAAATGAGTAGCCTCCGACCATTCTGTCGGCATTCTCATTCTGGCCCACTTCACCGAAGTTGTAGGCGGTAAGGTTGTTCTTTATATTTACTCCGTCAAGCTTGAAGTAGCTTGTGAAAAGCTTCTTTCCGTCATCGGAAACAGAAATATCCATGGGATAACCGCTCTTATCAATGGAGGTCTGCATCTCATAGATTATCTTTCCGTTCTTATCATACATATTGATAAAGTTGGTCTCATCGGATTCGAGTATAGCCGCAAATGCGCCCTGCTTAGCTACGTCTATATCGCAGATCGAGTAAGGCATATTTACCGTGCTGATCTGTCCTTCTACTCCGAATACTGCCACAAGGTTTCCACCCTTATCGGCTACTACAGCATAATTTCCGCTGGATTCTGCGATTGGAACTTTGAAGTCATTTCCGGAAGTCCAGACAGTATCGCCGTTGCTGTCTATATAGGATACGCCGTCAGGAGTATATCTGAGAAGGTTTTCACCGAATTCGAGATATTCGGCATTTGCTTCATATATAGTTTCCGAAGATTTTACTACCTTTATCGCATTGAATGTGCGGATCTGGCTGTAAATGTATACGCCGCCTATAACGAGCAAGATAAGAACAATGATGATCAGGGTAGTATTTACCCTGAACTTACGTCCTTCCTTTGCGCGACGTATGTTCTGCTCGCGAACTTCTTCGGAGCCGGATACATGTATTACGTTGTCGCTCGTTCTTTCGGCCATATTTACCTCCAATTTGTTAATTTTACTATTTTATCTTCTACTTTTCAAGTTTTGGAGATAAAGATTTAAGGATTCCCTCGGCGAATTCATAGTCCGATGCCGATATATCTTCCTTCGAGAAGCCTGCCCGCTCGAGGATATCCGTCATCCTCTCTCTATCCGCATCACTTCCCGGGATAAGATAAGCCATCTGCTCGGAATAATTCATCTTCTTCCTGAGCCCGGCATCCTTCTTTCTTCTCTTTCTTATGAACCTTGAATATTTAAGAATCAGCCTGTCAGAAGGGCCTGCACGGTTCACATCAATCACATATTTCACTTCGGGATACAGTTTGTAAAGGATATAACCGATGATCGCAAGTATAAAGAGTGCGATTATCACCTTGGCCGCTTTCTTCATAAACGCATCGATTCCGGAAAGCTCAAAAGCATTTGTATCCGTCGGCTCTCTTTCGACATTATCCTCATCGGCATCTCCGAAGATATTATTAAATGCCTCCCAGAAGTTGTCATCCTCTTCTTCATCAAGTCCTCCCGAAGGAGTAAGCTCAACGACGATCCAGCCTTCACCTTTAACAAACATTTCGATCCAGGCATGCGCATCGGCATCCGTAGCACTTACTCTTACGGGCGCGGTCTCGCCGAGCTCGTTATAGCCGTCATAGTAATCGGAATATTCAGCGCCCTCAACAAGTTCACCTCTTTCAAGAGCCTGGGTAAATGATACGGCATAGCCTTCGCAGTATCTGGCCGGGATACCGAGTTCTCGTAATATCAGAGTTCCTGCGGAAGCAAAATGAGCGCAATACCCCTTCTTATTCTTTGTCAGAAAATAATTTATGAAGTCCTGCCTCCATGGGGTGGCTCCGGGACGTACCGTATAGGGGACATTTTCCTGGAAGTAATCCTCAATGCTGGCAGCTATCTCCTGGGGAGTACTGCCACCGATATTGTTATCCTCGATAAATTCATCAATGATCTTCTTATTCTCTTCGGGCACCTCAAGGTAACCCTCCTCCGGAGTATAATCATCGACAATCGCGTCGGTCTTATCCAGACGCGGATAATAAGTGTAATTCTTGGTCTGTCTGGGCATTATCGGAGTCTTGTCCGACGGAGTATAGTAAGGCTGGTAGCCAAGCAGCGGGGCCTCGACATTTGTAATAGTCATAAGACCTTTTGCAGAACCCTCGTTTCCGTCTTCATAAGCCTTCTTCAGGGTCCGCATCTCAATCGAATATTCACTCCTGTAGCTCTGCTGTTTATCACTCTTATCATTCACCCATTTATTTTCATAGGCAAGATAGTGCATACCTTCGAAGTTCTTGATATAGACCATATCCGTTGTATAAGGTGTATATATCAGACTGAGGTCGGGCATGTAATCCAATCTGATAGAAGATACTCCACCCAGAGCACCCGTTGCCAGACCACCGGTATTAGGATAATAATCAAGGATTCCGAAGATACCCATCATGATAAAATTCTGGAATGTATCCTGAGTTACCTGCTTTGCCTCACTCGGTTCCTGTTCGATATCATAATAGACCTTGTCATAAACTGTATTCATAACAGCTATCGTCCCGATACAGAAGATCAGCACTGCTGCAAAGCCCTGCCAGAGAGATCTGTAATCAAGCGCATAAGTAAGTCCCTTCTTCGAACGTTCGAACACATGGTCACGCCGGCTCAGAAGGAAGTGGCGTCCGCATTTGAGCACAAACGTCATAACAATTCCCGAAAGGAGCATCATGGTGTAGAGAGTATCTGGCTCCCGCTGCATATAGAATGCGACCACATTTATGGTCACACCAAGAAAGATAGCGACCATATATCTTGCGCGACGAAGGATGTAGTTATTCAGAAGAACATTCATCGCAACGCCGATCACTGACATTGATATGGTGATCGCAGCCTCACGATTCGCAATACGCTCATTATAATACTGAAGACCTTCCGTATCGAAATAAATAGAAGCCCAGTCAATGGTATCATTTACAACCGCATAGAAACCCGAGTTGATATAATCCTTAAAGAGCACCATTATCGCCGCATAGAAAGCAAAGAAAACCAGATAGCCGAGATTCTCCGACTTCCAGCTGTGATAAAGCGCAGCACAAATAATGGCAGTCACAAATATAACCGCATTGAAAATGAGCTGGTTAAACTCCACGTCAAAAGCAGTAAGATATGCACCCAGACCGCCGGCTGTTATCAGATAAACGATAAAGCCTTTGATGACAAGAGTGTAATATCTGTTCTCACTGATCTCATAGACCATCGGATCGATCCGGGCTCCCTTACAGAGCTCGACCGGTTCGGTGTTCTCATATTTCCAGCTGGACTTTCTGACCTTTTTGGATTTTTTAGTTGTAAGATCATTTCTACTCATACACTAATCTAATCCTGCTCCACTATCACCGCGTCCGGCTCACCGTCACGCATGCATACATTTACATACGCTTTCAGCTCCGGACGGATACTCCTCATATATCCCTTAGTTTTATCCGGATCATTATAGATCGTCTCAAAATATATATCCGAGAAACATTCCCTCAGTACTTCCTGACTTACGATCTGCCTCTCCTCAAAGGAAAACTTTCCTTCGCTCCACCACATAAGCTTTACGAAAGTCTGTTCCCTGATAAAGCTGTCCACTATCGCGTAGGTAAGGGTAAGTATCTCATCCACATCTTCATCCTTACCGCATAGCTCGGCCAGTATGAACATCTGCTGATCGGACATCGAAACCCTGTCCTTAACCATCAGGATATCCCTCTTGGCTGAAAGCTTCCAGTGGATGCTCATAAGCTTATCTCCGGGGATATATTCCCTGACATCGGAGACATCCGAAAAATCATGTCCCTTCTTGATAGTCTCCTCACTCTCGGTCATACCCTTCGACATATCAGTCAGGTCGAATTCCTTTGAAGACTCCTTATCCGGAAGCACTCTGACTTCAGCCTCTGAATCAAAGCTCTTCTTAATGGAAATGAATCCGAGAAGGTCACGTATCGTGATCCTTTCAACAGCAAACTTATATAATCCGTTCATGGAATATTTGATAGGGATGTACTTCTCATAGGTTCCCCGTGCACTGCAGGGAAGTGAGAGGATGGTAAAGCTCTTATCTCTGTAAAATGAATTCTCAACATCCAGCTGGACATTGGTATCAAAAGAAACCAGGAGCGACCTGTTCTGAAGCAGAAGCTTTATATATCCGATAGAATTTCTGGCGACCTCCGGCTCGGGAGCCTTTATCTCAACACTTACGCCCCTGTATAAAAAGATAAATGCGATGATATCCAGAACAGGAGCCGCAATCAGGATCGAGAGCACCAGCATAAGAAAATGATTCCGTAAAAAATCGTACATAAAGACAGCGACTGCAACCTGAACCAGATATGCGATGATATTGGCCGGGTGAACAGTCGTCTTTATAGGTTTTTTAGTTTTTCGTCTTTTGAATATAGCCATATTTAATTCCGGGGTGCTTTAACCGTTTGAATAAGCGTTCTTATCGCTTCCTGCATATTCATACCCTGGGCGCGGGCACGCTGACCCAGCTTAACCCTGTGGCCTAAGGTCTCATTTGCCACTGACTGAACATCTTCGGCGGTAACAAAGTCCCTGCCCTCGATAACAGCCATGGCCTTTGCCATATTGAGAAGAGCTATGGTTCCACGGGGACTTGCTCCCATGGAAAACATATCATTAACTCTTGTCTGTTCAACGATATTGACAATATATTCATATATCTCATCACGAATGAACATATCATTCGCTTCACGTCTTAAATCGATAAGCTCTTCTACCCCGATAACCTGCTGAACCTTGGAAATCGGATTCAAGGCATTACCTTTCAGGATCTTCACTGCATCCTCATGCTCGGGATAGCCCATTGAAAGACATACCATGAAACGATCCAGCTGCGACTCGGGAAGAAGCTGTGTACCCGAAGAACCATATGGATTCTCCGTGGCAATAACAACAAAGGGATCCGGAAGCTTTCTTGTAACACCGTCGACAGTTGCAGTCCCCTCCTCCATTACTTCAAGGAGCGCAGACTGAGTCTTGGGCGAAGTACGGTTTATCTCATCGGCAAGGAAAAGATTACAGAAAACAGAACCCGGTCTGTATTCGAATTCCTTGGTTGCCGCATTGTACATCGAAAAGCCGAGGATATCACTCGGAAGAACGTCCGGAGTAAACTGAACTCTCTTATAATCCAGAGACATGCTTCTTGCAAATGCCGTCGCAAGCGTAGTTTTCCCGACACCCGGTATATCCTCCATAAGAATATGTCCGCCGGCGATAATAGCAGCGAGCACCTTACGGATAACATTGTCTTTTCCTTTTATGACTGTTTTGACACTATCCTGAACTGCCTGTGTCTTTCTTACGTCACTCATAAAAATCTACCCTCCGATAAAACTCAAGTTCGTCAAGTAACAGAATTATACCATAATTTTCGAGGTTTTTTCTAATAACATACTAATTATACTATAAATAATATTATCTCTTTAATTGTTTTATCTTAATTTTTCCTTAAATTGTATTGATAAAACTTGCATTTTATGATGAAATACCCTTATCAGATTTTATGGAGGATCATCATGCCACCTATCAGAAACGACTGGGCAGAAGCCCTTAAACCGGAATATAAAAAGGACTATTACAGAAAGCTTTTTGAATTTGTCGGAAGAGAATATGCCACAACCACGGTATATCCTCCCGGAGACGATATCTTTAATGCTTTCCATCTGACTCCGCTTAAGAATGTCAAGGTTGTCATCATCGGACAGGATCCATATCATGAACCCGGTCAGGCACATGGTCTTTCGTTTTCCGTAAAACCCGGCGTGGATATTCCTCCGTCACTTCAGAATATCTATAAAGAGCTGCAGGATGATCTCGGCTGCTACATTCCCGACAATGGCTATCTTGTAAAATGGGCCGAACAGGGAGTGCTTCTTCTCAATGCGGTCCTTACGGTCCGCGCGCATGCCGCCGCTTCCCATCAGAACAAGGGCTGGGAAGAATTCACCGATGCCGCCATCAGAATAATAAATGCCGAGAATCGTCCGATAGTCTTCATGCTCTGGGGCAGCTTTGCCCGAAGCAAAAAGGCCATGCTGGATAATCCTCAGCATCTCATACTTGAAGCACCTCATCCGTCACCCCTCTCTGCATACAGAGGTTTCTTCGGATGCAGGCACTTCTCCAAAGCCAATGATTTTCTTTCAAAGAATAATGTAGACCCGATCGACTGGCAGATAGAGAATCTGTCGGGCAGATGATCATTTAACTCTTTATTTCTATATTCGTTTTTTTACATATGCGTGGATCCTGATTGCGCTGTTATAGTATTGATTAAAGTTCTTGGCTTCTGCAAACAAAGGATCATAGAGTCCGCCGTCTATCTCAGCCCATCCATGTCCTGAATCACTGCAGATGTATACATTATCATAACCGCATTCCCTGGCAAGGTATGTCAGGGCAGCTGCTTCCGAAACACAGCAACCCTGATGATTATCGAATATATCATCTGCAAAAACCGAATCCCAATCCTTCGGATGCTCATTATATCCGGTCATAAACTTCCTGTATTGCCAATAGTTGAAGCCTTCCACCCACTTAAAGCATTTATATAGCTTAGTCGACTTTGAATCCGTAGGATCAGTGATCGACCTTACAACCTTTCTCGCTTTAATATATGTCTTTACTCTGGAAATGGTTTCGCCCTTTTTCACTACTCCATATTTCCCAATCTTTATACCATCAACTGTTTTCGAGATAGCAAGGCGCCCCGTGCTTCTGTCGAAATAGTAATACTGACCGTTCAGTTTATACCAGCCTCTGTCGAGCCTTCCTTTTTTGCCGGAATGATAGACATACTTTCCACAGGTGAAGAACCCGCCTTTAAAGTTTTTTCTGTCAGTCTTATCCTTGCACCTGAAGTAAATCTCTCCATTTTTCTTCTTAAACTTTCCCTTATATCTTTTTGTTTCTTTCTTTTTGTTTCCGATCTGAATCTTAATACCGGGTTTTACTTTTTTGATCTTAGGTTGTTCGGTAGTCGGTTCTTCGGTAGTAATCTCAGTAATATCTTCCGTAGTTAATTCTTCAGCCCTGACATTACCGTTATATAATAATGCCGCCGATACTATCATCGCCATGATTACAAGTCTTTTTCTAAGTGCATTGATCACCCTCTTCTTGTCACCGCTCCAGAGAGGTGCGATGAGATCCTTCTTCGGACCATCACCCGTCATGCGGTGGATGACCATATCATCCGGAAGAATGTTTATCGCATCATGGACTAATTCTACATACTCATCCATCGACATGCAGCTGAACTTACCTGCCTTATAATCATCGGCAAGGTCCGTTCCCTCAAGCACATGAAGAAGCTGCAGCTTGATTCCCTGCACTCCGCTTTCCCCGACATACTTTACTGTTTCGAGCATTTCTTCCCTGGTCTCACCCGGAAGTCCGAGGATCACGTGAGTTATTACTTCGATATCTCTTTTTCTTAGTTCGGCTACAGCTTTATCATATACCGGCAGATCATAACCCCTTCTTATATACTTCGCGCTCTTCTCATGAATAGTCTGCAGCCCGAGCTCAACCCACACCGGCTTAATCTGATTAACTTCCACCAGAAGATCAAGCACCTCCTCCGGAAGGCAGTCCGGTCTTGTTGCTATCGAAACACATACTATATCAGGATTCTCCGCAGCTTCCAAATAAAGCTTTCTTAATCTGTCGACAGGAGCATAGGTATTCGTAAAAGCCTGAAAGTATGCTATATACCTTCCGGCTTCTCCCTTGGGAAGCTTGGATGCGACTCTTTTCTTTCCGAGTTCTATCTGCTCTGTAACCGAAAGAGACCTATTCTCTGCAAAATCTCCCGAGCCTCTTCCCGAACAGAATATGCAGCCCCCGGTCCCGATGGTTCCATCCCTGTTGGGACAGGTGAAGCCTCCGTCTATCGCAACCTTATATACCTTCTGCCCAAATCTGTCTTTAAGATAATCGCTTAGAGAAATATATCCTTTTTCATTGCCATGACTCGACATATTCTTTGATCTCCTTAAAATCTATGACCAGTTTTCCGTCATATATCTCTACAGGAACCTTATCATTAAAGGAATATATGGTCACCATATCATACTTTCGACCAAAAAAGAACCCCCGGATAATTATCCGGGGATACCTTAATCTTTGATAAATAATCTTATAAATGATTTATTCGGTAAATGATTTACTCAGCTACAGTCTTAGCCTCCATAACCTCATCAAATGTCTTAGTGATCTCTTCATCAGGAGCAGGTGTAACAAGACTTACAACTACGATGAAGATAAGAGCTACGAGGAATGCAGGTGCAAGTTCATAGAGGTTCCATGCTCCGCCCAGTGGACGAACACCATACTTCCAGATGAATACCATAGCCATACCGGAGATCATACCTGCAACGGTTCCATACTTATTACATCTCTTCCAGAAGAGTGACATGATCATGGCCGGTCCGAATACGGCACCGAAGCCTGCCCATGCAAATGATACGATGTTGAATACAGAACTTGAAGGATCCCAGGCGATAACAACACCGAGGATTGCAACTACAACAAGTGTAAGACGAGCGGTAAGCATTGCTGCTGTCTCGCTGAGCTTAACCTTGAATACATCCTGGATGATGTTCTCCGAAACTGCAGATGAAGCAGCGATAAGCTGTGAGTCTGCGGTTGACATTGTCGAAGCAAGGATACCGGCAATGATAAGACCTGCGATAAGCGCATATCCGAAGCCGTTCCTTGATATATGATCGGCAAGAACTACGATAAGTGTCTCTGCCTTTGATGCTGATGTAGGATCCTCGATAAGTGTATCAAGAACTCCTGCCTGAGTCATGGCACGGCCTACAACTCCGAGGAATGTAGCAACGCCGAGTGAGATAACTACCCATACTGAAGCAACTCTTCTTGAAAGCTTAAGCTTCTCGGGATCCTCGATAGCCATGAATCTGAGAAGGATGTGCGGCATACCAAAATATCCGAGTCCCCAGCAGAACATTGTTATCTTATTAAATAATCCGTAAGGATCAGCTGAATTAGTTGAATTGTTAAATGTCTGACTCATATTCAGAAAGCCCTGGAGCTCATTTGCATTAGTAACTACAGCGTCCAAGCCACCTGCATTATGGATTCCGTATCCGAGAACTATGAGAAGAGCAAGGCTCATTACGATAGACTGGATAAAGTCGGTTGTTGAAGCAGCAAGGAATCCACCTGTTGTTGTATATCCTACAATGATGATTGCAGATACTATCATCGCAAGCTGATAATTTACACCGAAGAGCTGTGCAAAAAGCTTACCACATGCCGAGAAGCCTGATGCAGTATATGGCACGAAGAATACTATGATAGCGATCGCACCGATAAGAAGTGTAATGTTATTCTTATCCTTGAATCTCTTCTTGAAATATTCCGGAAGTGTAATGGCATCCAGCTTAGCTGTATAATTTCTAAGCTTCTTAGCTACGAACAGCCAGTTGAGATAGGTACCTACGGCAAGTCCGATAGCGGTCCATCCGGCATCGGCAATACCCGAAAAGTATGCAACACCCGGAACGCCCATCAGAAGGTATGAGCTCATATCCGAAGCCTCGGCACTCATAGCTGTTACGAAAGGTCCCAGTTTACGACCACCCAGATAGAAATCACCGACATCGTTGGTCTTTCTTGAAGCAAGGAAACCAACTACCAGCATTCCAGCCAGGTAAATTACGATTGATACAATAATACCGACCTGTGCAATTGTCATTGTATATCCCTCCACACATAAAAATCTCTGTTTTCATCCAACGCTTTAAAACGTTAAACAAAAACAGAGATTAGTTTACCATACAACTGTGCAATTTACAAGGTTTTATGCCCTTTCCTTGATGTATTCTCCAAGCTTTTCCATAACTTTTTTCTCGTCATCGCTGACTTCGCTGTCGGAGTCTGCGATCTTGGATGCAGCTTCTGCCAAAACCTGAAGCTTATCCACGGAAATCTTATCAAGATAATACTTTACTTCTTCCCATGTGATGCTGTGCTTATCAAAGATCCTGCTTATTGCTTCTCTTGCATCATCGGGAAGCTTAACCCCGCCGGTTGCACGTCCGACCTGAATATCCATATCGAGATATTCATCTAGTGATATGGTTCCGTCACTTGCTGCAGCGAATACCGAAAGAGCGGCTGTAGCTATACCCATATCAGAGAGTTCTTCAAGCTGCTCGGCGCTGATGCCGCTGCTTTCCTCAGCCTTACCTGCCGCATCATCTTTCATCTTGATCATCGTCTTACCAAATAAACTCATATAGCAACCTCCTCATATAAGTTCCCCACCCCGAGGGGCAAGGATTACTTATATGATTATAACACATGAATTATTTGATAGTAAATTTAATTGTTTTCTTATTGCCCTTCTTATCGGTTACAACGATCTTATTCATCTTACCCTTCTTCTTAAGATACTTCTTATAGGACTTAAGCTTAAGTGTAAATGATGTCTTGTTCTTCTTGATCTTGATCTTTTTACCGTTCAGGGTGATCTTCTTTATCTTATCCTTATCCTTGATCTTGATCTTAGCAGTCTTATTAACCTTAGCCTTATTCTTGATACTGAATGTCGTCTTCTTATCCTTTGCCTTTACACTCGGCGCTGCCGTAGGAGTTGACGTAGGTGTAGCCGAAGGAGCTACAGTTGCTGACGGATCAGCCGTCGGAGCAACCGACTCAGTAGGCTGAGCTGTAGGAACAACTGACTCAGTAGGCTGAGCCGAAGGAGTAACTTCAGGGTTCTGTGTAGGCTCAGATGTCGGAGCTGTCGAAGGTGTCTCTGAAGGCTCTGCAGTTGGTGTTGCTGTAGGCTCTGCAGTTGGTGTTGCTGTAGGCGTCGGCTCCGGAGTACTGAACTCATCTATTTCTTCAAGCACAATATCATCAATATATACATCATGCATCTGATCAGTCATACCCTCAAACTTACCAAGTGTCACACTGAATCTTGTCTCATTATCAGAAGGATTTGTCATCTCGAATTCATTTGTATAAGTCTGCCACTCGGTTGTCAGTGTGTCATTACCCGGATTTGTACTGTAATTGGTCCAGTCTTTTCCCGGAAGATTACCATTCCTCTGAACTGCATATTTGAATGGTCTCTCGATAGTAGCCTTTGCCTTAAATGAGATACGGTACTTCTTACCCTGCTGAAGCTTGATATTATCCTGGATCAGCTGGATATGCCATTCCTCACTTCCGATAGTTTTAATGTTCATAGCAAATGTGTTGTCATTTCCATTCATGTTATCAATGACATATGAAGCATAATCGGTATTGTAGATATATGGATCAAAACCTGCAAGACCGGCATTGAAGGAGCCGTTCTTAAGAATTGCGGAATCACAAACCATTACATTATCAAGATAATATGTACCCGGCTTTGTGAATCTGAACTCTATATTGGATTCTTCTCTGGTCTTATCTTCATCATATTTTACTTCATAGACAAATGATTCCTTTGTCTCTTTAAGTTCCGGATAATACTCTGTTCCGGAAAGGACTGCTGTCAGTCCGTCGGAATATCCTCCATCCATGTAAGCGTCAAAGCTGAAATCATACTTACCCTTAAGAAGCGGAGCAAGGTCACTCTGTGAAAGAACAACAGGATTAGCTTCCGAGGTATCTGCCGGAGCTTCAACCATAACTCTGAGCTCTCTTACTCTTTCGCCCTCAACGATAGAATTGGTAACGGATATATTATCCGCATCATCAGTGTCATATTCCCAGTAACCGAGACGATCATCACCCTGATCAAACTTACCGTTATATACATAGTTTCCGTCTGCTCTTACAGTCTTATCCGGGATCACTATCTCCTCGCCGCCGATTCTTTCAAGTCTTACATTTGATATATGAACAGGAGCTGTTGAACCCTGGTTTCCGAGATTAAACTCAAGAACCGTGTTAGGATCACTTCTTTCGCTCATTGTAAATACATGTGTAAATGTCTTGGTAACGTTAGTAAGCTCTTCCTTCTGCTCAGCAAGATAAAATCCCCATCCTCTGTCCGGAGCCTTGAAATCAACTATCATCTTTCTTGACTTTCCGTCTGCAACATCTGCCGAGGCATCAAAGGTAAGTTTATATTCATAACCTCTTATAAGAGGGATTCCATCCTGTCTCAGCTGAACAGAATATGCTACATCACCGACATTATCAGGTGTGATGGTTATCTCATTATTCTTCACTTCATACTGTGTATTTTTACATTCTTCTTCGAGATGAAGCTCGAAGTTATCACCTGATGTTCCGGCTATTTTGATATCATTTGCAAAATTACCGTTATATACATAGTTTCCATCAACAGGATCTCTATATACTTCGGGAATCGGTTCAGGAGCAACGAGATTCTGCTCTTTCTCTGCATAGTAAGAATCATCTTTCCTGTATACTCTTACATAATCAACATCATATGACTGACCAGCCATATTATCTACTGTAGTCTGATCCGGATATTTAACCCATTCTCCGCCGATTGCAAGATTAAGGATCACATAGAAATCCTGATCAAATGGTGCGGGATAAGCAAGCTGGCTTTCTTCATCTGTTCCGGATGCCCATCTGCTTTCCGTATGAACAAGCTCACCATCTACATACCAGGATAAAAGCCCCGGCTCCCAGTCCACACGAAATACATGATAATCGGCAAAGCTGTCTTCTCCGGTAAGAATTTTCTTTCCCTGACTTTCGGAATGCTGTGGATTACCAAAATGAACGGTATGATAAGAGGTCTTTGTATCCTGTCCCATAACCTCCATGATATCTATCTCACCGCACTTCGGCCACTGACCATAATTATTCTCATCCGTAGCCATGAGCCAGAATGCAGGAAGGTAACCTTTACCTGTCGGAACCTTAGCCCTCGCCTCAAAACGTCCGTATGTGAAGTCATGCTTATTCTGTGTGTTGATACGGCCCGAGGTGTAGCTGTAATCGGTCATATAATTTACTTCTCCTTCAGTTATTGCAGAAAGATCCAAAAATGAAACATCTGAAAGAGTTACTGTTCCCGGCGCACTGTTTTCTATATTATCAAACAATCCCAGATTAATCTGAAGGGCAATTGTCTTGGGAGAATCATCTGCAGTAAATTCAAATGTAACCTCCTTTTCCTGAGCACCAATATCAACCAATGAACTACCATATGTTTTATAATTTTGCTCCGGATCCACTACAGCAACATTCATCTTTCTGTTGGATGTTGATGAAGCCTTAAGTGAAACAAGGTATTGATGGTCTTTTTCGATACTGATATCGGTCTGCTGAATCTGAACATGCCAGGTGTCATTTCCCGGATCTTCAATATTAGCAATCGCTTTACCATCTGCAATCGTTATCGACCCCTTTGCGGTCGCCCCATCCGAACCCCAGTCTGCTACCATAGTTGACCAGTTTTCGTTAAATGATCTGCCACGAAGCACCGAAACCCCAATATTTTTCTTTGCCTTCGGGTAGATCTTAAGTGCTCCGTCCTTTACCTCAATGTTACCTGCTTTAATATCTGTGTAAGACTGAAGCTCTTTATTTACCCATCCGGGATCATGAAGTTCCACATTCCAGTCTTCCAGATTAAGTGATGAACCATCAAATTCGTCGTGCCATGCAAGGGTGAAGCCCTCATCCTTGTATGCATCCTCGATCTGCTGCTGTTCATCCGGTTCTGTTGCGTTTACAACACTGCCTGCCGTGACATTTGGAATTGCCAAAGCAATGCCGAGTGTGAGCGCAAATACTCTTTTGATACTCTTGATGTTTCTGAGTGTCATAGAAAATCTCCTTTCTCTCTTAAATGATTTTCGTTCAAAGTTTGTAAATTCATATTACTTAATAAATGACTTCGAATTATATCTTTTTTATTTCACTTTTGTCGTTTTTATGATATTTTGATATCAGGTGCATTATCATTATGTGTTCATAAAAAGAAAGGATGATCTATGGATTTTAATAAAGAATTATTCTATAAGGATTTCGTGCAGCGCGAGGATGAATTCTTACGTGCTCCTTATAATCCGGAGATAGAATTCTACAGCACAATAAAAGCCGGAGACGTAAAAAAAGTAAGAGAACTCTGCAAGGTTCCTCTGATGGATAAACCCGGCCTCGGGAAGCTTTCCGATGATCCTCTTCAGAATATAAAGTTTCATTTTGTGATCACTACCGCTCTCGTGGCAAGATACTGTATAGAAGGAGGAATGGAACTTTCGGAAGCTTACAGTCTGAGTGATTACTTTATCCAGAAGGCGGATAAGATGAAGAAAAAAGATGACATTTCCAGGCTTCATCCCGAGATGTGTCTGGAATATGCAAAGAGAATGCATGACTTAAGAAAAAATGCAATCTGTTCCATGCAGATTGCAGAATGTATCGACTATATATATGATCATCTTCATGCCAGGATCACCGTAAATGAGCTGGCTGAATATGTCCATCTTAACACAAGTTATCTTTCAAGGCTTTTTAAGAAAGAGGTGGGAACCTCCGTAAATGAATATATAAGAAGACAAAAACTGGAAACAGCAAAGAATATGCTCGTATATTCTGAATACCGCCCGGCAGAGATTGCATCAATACTTGCCTTTCCGACCCAGAGTTATTTTACGGAAATATTCCGAAAATATACCGGGCTTACGCCCGGCGATTATCGAAAACAGTATTTCCAGCAAAGTGTCAGTCATGATCAGGCTTAGAAGCCGGATTATCGGTCGCAAAAACCACCGATCCCAGCACGAACGGAACAACAAGACTGAAGAATCTGTAGAATATAGCTACAGTGGCTGATGTGCTTCCGTAAAGCGGGGTAAACAGAAGCGCTACCACAAACTCAATGGTTCCCGCTCCGGCGGGAGCCACCATTACGGTACCGATCATATTTGCCACTGCCATAAGAAGCATAGGTATAAGGAAGTAAGTGATCGGGTCTGCTATTGATTTAGATGAATAAACAGTGATACCGGCAATACTGTACCAAAGTGACATTTTCAGCATCTTAAGAAGAGTCACTCTTAGGCAGAGATCCTTATGCTCCCAGAAATAAAGTCCGGCATCATTAAATGTATATATCTTATCCGTGATCTCCTTTGTTACATCCCCTTCTTTTTCATCAACCCCGAGCAGCTTTGAAGCTATCTTTTCGATAAATCTTATCTTTAGAAGTTTGCCGGCTATAAATGCGAGAAGATCAGCAACCTTTTTAGATACGGATATAAGAGTCAGAAGCGTAATGATAAAGACTGCGACCAAAGTTCCGAGGAAAACCCATCCCGCGTATTCTCTTACCGTGCTGACACCGGAAATGTAAAGACTGATAAAGCCCAATACACCGAGAATGGTTATCCCCAGCTTCTGATAAACATACTGGACAAGAGTTATCCCGCTGGCTCTGCCGGCATCAATATCATGCTTCGAGATGTAATACATTTCCGCAATCCCGCTCAGGGAGCCGAGTGAGATAAGCTTATAGAAAGCGCAGTAAAGTCCACACCTGAAAGACTCCCACCAGGTCATCTGCCGCTCTTCATACATCGTCATGTTATGGATGATAAATCCTTCCACAACAAAATGAAGAACCGTGGCAGTAAGAGAAAGTAAGGAGACTCCCACAGGGAAACTCCTTATCTCTCTGAATGCCGCGGTTATGACATCATTTTTCCAGAAATATACAATTACCAGAGCGATCAATATAATTATCCACTTTATTATGTTGGTAATGATATTCTTGTTTTTCATGGTTTATTTGTAATCGTATTTAAGAATCGTTACCGAAAGCGGCGGAACGTCGATAGCCACTGAATACTTCATTCTGTCAGCCGGCTCATCAATTGCCTTGATAACCTTCTTCGATCCCATATTCCTTCCGAGTCCGCCGAATCTTTCATCATCGGATGAAAGGATCTCCTTATAGTTCGTAAGGCACGGAACACCGATCTTATATCCCTTTCTTTCAACAGGTACAAAGTTGCAGATAAACATTATCTGATCCTTTGCGGTCTTGCCGCGGCGGACGAAAGCAACGATTCCGCTGTCGGCATCGTCGACCTTTATCCACTCAAAGCCCATGACCTCATTGTCGTTATAATAGAGAGCATCATACTTTGTATAAATATGATTCAGCTCCTTCACAAAGTCCTGCATGCCCTTATGCATATGATTATCAAGCAGGAACCAGTCAAGACTTCTTGCCTCACTCCACTCACGGAGCTGTGCGAATTCCTGACCCATGAAGAGAAGCTTCTTACCCGGATGTCCGAGCATGAATCCGTAAGCCGTACGAAGGTTTGCGAATTTATCAAACTCGAGACCCGACATCTTATTCAGCATCGAACACTTAAGGTGAACAACCTCATCATGAGATATAACGAGGATATAATTCTCTGCATATGTATATGAAAGCGAGAATGTAAGTCTGTTATGGTTGAACTTTCTGAAGTAAGGATCCAGCTTCATATATTCAAGGAAGTCATTCATCCAGCCCATGTTCCACTTGAAGAGGAATCCAAGTCCCTTCATGTCTGCAGGTGCCGTAACTCCCGGCCAGGCGGTTGATTCCTCGGCGATAAGATAAGCACCCGGATTCCTTTCTTCCATAACCCTGTTGATGTTCTGGAGAAGTGCGATTGCTTCAAGGTTCTCCTTGCCGCCATCCTTATTGGCTACCCACTCACCGTCACGCTTGCCATAGTCAAGATAAAGCATGGATGCAACAGCGTCAACACGAAGTCCGTCTATATGATACTTCTCAACCCAGAAGAGGGCATTTGAAGTAAGGAAGTTTGCGACCTCATTTCTGCCGTAATCAAAGATATATGTACCCCAGTCGGGATGCTCGCCCTTACGGGGATCGGCATTTTCATAAAGAGGCATTCCGTCGAAGCGTCCCAGACCATGAGCATCTCTCGGGAAATGAGCCGGTACCCAGTCAAGTATCACGCCGATACCGAGCTTATGCATATGATCTACAAAGTATGCAAAGTCTTCGGGTGTTCCGTAGCGGGAGGTCGGAGCATAATAGTTCGTTACCTGATATCCCCAGGATCCGTCAAAAGGATATTCTGCGATACCCATAAGCTCGATATGGGTATAACCCATATCAACAAGATATGCTCCTATCTCATCGGCATATTCTCTATAGGTATAGAAGCCGAAATCGCTGTCCTCTATCCTCTTCTTCCAGGAACCGAGGTGACACTCATAGATGGACATGGGCTGCTTCATCCTTGCAACTCTGTCGTACTTTTTTCTGTCATCCATCCACTTTTCGTCAGTCCACTTAAGATTACTGATGTCAACGACGACATTTGCATTATCTGGCCTTACCTGATCCTGATTGCCGTATGGATCCGCCTTGTAAAGGATATCGCCGTAGCGGGTAAGTATCTGGAATTTATATACTGCGCCGGGAAGAACATCTGGAATGAAAAGCTCATAAACGCCCGATACATTATGGATCTGCATCGGATGGAGCTGGCCGTCCCACATATTGAAGTCGCCCACAACGGAAACTCGTCTTGCATCGGGAGCCCATACCGCAAAATAAGTTCCTTTGACCCCATCTATCACCATGGGGTGCGCGCCCATTTTGTTATATACATCATAGTTTTTGCCCTCTGCAAAGAGGTATGCATCAAAGTCCGTGAACTGGCCTTCGAAGGCATAAGGATCAGCCGACTCCACAGTCGTTCCGTCATAATACTCAGTCACTAGCCTGTAGGACGATCCTTTAAACTTTTTCTTCGGAAAATATATTCCGTAGAAACCATCTTCGCTGATCTTCTCCATGGAGGTCAGAGTCTTTCCTTTCGGGGACTTGATCGAAACACTTTCACTGTGAGGCTTGAAACAGGTGATGACCTGTCCGTCACCATAATCATGATTTCCGAGAAGGTGCTTTGGTGCATTGATCCTGCCGTCAATCAGTTCATCATACAGGATCCAGTTGATCCAGTTCTGAAGCTTATCTCTCATATGCTAACCCTCCTGAATGTGACAATCTGTTCAGATCTGTTTGTCACATTTTTTATTTTATAACCCTATAGGTAAGTTTATCATCTATGGTATAAAGTCGCAAGAAAAAAAGTGCCGGAGAGCACTTGCTCTCCGGCACGAAAATGCATATAAATTATTCGCCGATCTTGTTTACAGCAACTGTGAGACGTGAGATCTTACGAGCAGCTGTATTCTTATGGTAGATACCCTTGTTAGCTGCTTTGCTGAGCTCAGAGATTGCAACCTTAAGAGCTTCCTCTGCCTCTGCCTTGTTACCGGCCTCGATAGCAGCCTCAACCTTCTTGATCATGGTCTTAACCTTGCTCTTAACAGATTTATTACGCATCTCTTTTTTCTTTGTTACAAGAATTCTCTTCTTTGCTGACTTAATATTAGCCATTTTAGATTCCTCCGGATTATAATCTGATTCTAACCTTGATATATTATAAGGCCAGCCGTTCCTTATAACTATCTGTCATCTGTTCGTTCTTGTTTCACTTAGCCAAGACACGTTAGCGCGGGGCTTTTCCCTGCACCGGCATATGAAACAGCACATGATATAATAGCAAAAAGGGACGGGGGCGTCAAGGTTTTTCTTTGAGTTATTCTTCCTTTATGTTATCAACAAAGGAAATATCCATCCCTAAGTCCTGTATTTCGTTTATAGTTTTATCAAGAGTATTATCTAATGCATTTTTAAATCATACATATTATTTATATCGTATGGTTGACAATTAACATTTTTATTTTTCAATTAAACTTGATTCTGAGCTATATGCATATCATAATAAATACTTATGAGCAAATTCCGAATTAATATCTATACCTTCATCGTTACAAATTTTGTCCCAATAATACACATCGGCAAAATGGATTTTTGACCATTTGTAATACAAGTCATCAATTGTCCTAGCAATAATCAACCCATGTAGATTCTTTCCCGAATCGTAGACCTCATGTTCATACAAAACAACATTTCCATTACGCTTGTCTAAACAAAATGCATCTCCATTACCAAAATAGAAAAGAGGATACCAATTCATTATATCTGATACTAGTTCATACTTATCTCCATTTGTATCATATATTTCTTTCATTATTTCTACTAACTCTTCATGTTCTTTATCTAAATCTTCGTAAGGAACATAATTAATCTCCCCCCAGTATTTGCCTTCTTTAAACCAAACAAGATTGAACAATTTATAATGTTCATATATATTTTTTACATTATCATCTATCTCTATTCCTATAATATTATCTACTTCCATATCGCATAATGATTGCTTAAAAGTATCTATCTCATAGTTTTCTTTCAAATATTCTATTAAATTCCCAAAATAGTTATTTGTCAAATCAGTTACCTCCTTTTTTATATGGATGTATTGTGTATCCACTCAAACCAAAATCATCCATCATTTTTCCTGCAAATTGGAAAATATCTACAGCAGTAGCATCCGGATGTTCGTCAATCCATTCCATCCACAAGGGATTCCATTCTCCTTTGCCATGAATTGAATTCATGTGCATTCCTTGTTTTCCAGATGTTACTGTAATGGTATATTGGTCTACATCTATCCCTCTTATCGCTATAAAATCTGCATATGATTGACTCCCCCCTCTAAATTTTGGAATAATATGATGGTCATCTGTTTTACCAGATACATATTTAGATGTTTCTAATAATGGAACATCTGAATCAGTTCCACTTTCAGCATCTGTGCTTGTTTTAATACTACAACCACTCTCTCCGCTATTATGCACAAGAACTTTTTTATTTGAAACATAATATGTATGATTATCTGCCACTTCAAGGTTGTAGATTATTACGGGAACTGACAGGTTCTCCGTTTGTTTTGATACTACTACAGCATTACCGGTTTCTGATGTTAAGACATCGCCTTTCTGTAAGACTCCTGCTCTGACCCATCCTTTTCCTTCTACGTAGAACGGATGACCTTCGGTAGTATCTATCGTTTCGATATCGCCTTCTTTTTCTATGGTCAGATGAAGGATTTTATCTGTCTTATTAACATATACCTTTGTTACTTCTTT
>JAFZRN010000014.1 GCA_017619835.1 Eubacterium sp. | reverse complement strand
TAATAGGTCGGATACCTTAATCGATAGATTTAGAAAAGCACCTATGTAGGGAGCTTTATTAAAGTTACCCTTTTTTAGCCACAGCGGAGAAATGTAATTTCCAGCTAATCTATACTTGACTTTTCATAGCTGGTCTCCTTATAAAGTTATCGATAAGTCTTACCTTATTGTTAATCCTTACGGCGATAGCTACGAGAACTTCACCTTCGATCTCATCAATGCTTTCCATGGTAAGATTATTTACCACTTCTACATACTCCACATCAGCCATCGGCTCTGATTCAAGAAGCTCTGTCATCTTACTCTTTATAACAGCTGCATCCCTCTCTCCGCCATCGATCAGCTCCTCACCGAGCTTAATGGACTTACTTAAGATAAGAGCCGCAGTTCTTTCTTCTACGTTCATATATGTATTACGGGAGCTCATGGCAAGACCATCTGATTCTCTTACGATAGGACAGCCGACGATCTCAAGAGGCATATTGAGGTCTTTAACCATTCTCTTGATAACGGCAAGCTGCTGTGCATCCTTCTGACCGAAATAGGCTCTGTCGGGACCTACGATCATAAAAAGCTTGGTACATACAGTACAAACTCCTCTGAAATGAACAGGTCTTGAAAGTCCACAGAGATGATTAGTAAGTCCGTTCATATCAACGAAAGAAACAAAACCATCCTTATACATTTCCGAAGGCTCCGGATTAAAGATAAGGTCGGCACCTGTGTTATCACAAAGTGCATAATCATGATCCATATCTCTCGGATAGCTTTCAAGGTCTTCGCCGGGGCCGAACTGGATCGGATTTACGAAAACGCTTACTACGGTGTGGTCGTTATCTTCAACGGATCTTTTGATGAGGGACTGGTGGCCGGCGTGAAGATACCCCATAGTGGGCACCAGGCCAACGGACTCGCCATCTTTCCTCCATTTCTTTACGTACTTTCTTACTTCGTCTACTGTCTTTACGATCTTAGTTGCCATGTATGTTCTCCTTTTTATCGTACGCCATAAAGCTGATAACAAACACTTTCTCGGCTCTGCTCTCGCACGGTGCGGGGCCCCTAGCGGATACTAAACTCTCACTTCGCATACGCTCGTGAATCGCTAAGTACCGAGGCCCGCAACGGCCTCGAAAGTCTTTTTATCACCTTTATGGCTGTGCTATGTACCAACAGCGATGGATTTCATTTTCCCTCATAAGGACATTTTGGGTCTCAGTTCTTAGCGATTCACGAGCCTTTAGGCGAAGTGAGAGCTTAGAACTGCTAGGGGTGCCCAAACTGGTCGAAAGACGTGCCGAATGAGGGGAATATGAAAACATCGCGTCCGTTGGAAATATTTAAAAATATTTAAAACTGCCTTAATTAAAATGCCTTAATTAAACTGCCTTTTTACTTGATGGCCTCTGCGAAGACTTCGGGATCGATTGCGTAGGTATGCTCAGCTGCGGGATATGTTCCGGCCTTTACTTCTTCATCGTATGCTCTGAAGCCTGCCTTCATAGCTTCTCCTACGTTAGCGAAGTTCTTAACGAACTTAGGTCTGTAGTCGCTGAACATAGCAAGCATATCAGCATATACGAGGATCTGGCCGTCTGTTCCTGCTCCGGCACCGATTCCGATAGTCGGGATCGAAATCTGCTCAGAAAGGTATGTTGCAAGGTCTGCGGGTACGCATTCAAGTGTTATCGCAAATGCACCGGCTTCTTCAAGGAGCTTTGCATCTCTGAGAAGCTTCTTTGCTGATGCGATATCTCTGCCCTGAGCCTTGTAGCCGCCCATTGTATTGATGGACTGAGGCGTAAGACCTATATGGCCCATTACAGGGATGCTGGCCTTTACGATAGCTTCAACCTGAGGGATGATCTCCTCGCCGCCTTCAAGCTTGATAGCTCCTGCTCTTCCTTCCTTCATAAGTCTTCCGGCGTTTACTACAGCATCATAAACACTAGCCTGATAAGACATAAAAGGCATATCTATTACAACAAGTGAATTCTTGGCTCCTCTTGCAACTGCAGCACCATGATGGATCATATCTTCCATGGTAACCGATACAGTATCGGGATATCCAAGCATTACATTACCCAGTGAATCACCAACGAGAATACCGTTGATCCCAGCTTCATCAACAAGCTTGGCTGTGGAATAATCATATGCTGTGAGCATTGATATCTTCTCGCCCTTTTTCTTCATTTCCTTAAATGTTACACTTGTGTTCTTCATTTTGTTTGTCCTCCCTTATTTAAGAATACTTTCCATTTGTGAGTAATCCGATTTCTCGTTTTTTATCTTTGCTACTTTCAGTACTTCTTCAGATACCTTCTTATAGAGCTCTCTTTCATCATCGCTCAGTACTTCCAGATGCTTGCCTACCGTAATGACGTCATTTCTGTCGATAGGACCTGTAAGCTGACCTACGGCGCCTTTTTCTGCAAGACCAAGTGCGTTATCTACAAAAAGACCACGGATCGCCGACTTCGACATTTCCTCTGACATGCCGCATTCGGTAAGAAGCCTTGTGCTCATTCCATAGAGACCGCAGACAAGGTTGCTTGCGATAGCGCATGCACAGTGGTATTTGACCTTGGCATCAGTATCAATCGTACCGACAGTCATTCCTGCACGCTTAAAAACACCTGTAAGCTCTTCTAGGTATCTTTCATTTCCTTCAATTGTGATAAATGCATTGGAAAAATTTTCATAAGATGTATACTTGTCTGAGACAGCATACACGGGATGGACGGAATATCCATAGACCTGAAATGTGCTATCCTCGAAAATCTCAGAAGATAAAGCACCGCTTGTATGGCAGATTATCTTGCCATGAATATCAGCGCTTTCCTTGATGGAATCATATACAGTCCTGATGGCTGTATCGCTGACGGTGAGAAAAACAGCATCGCTCTCTTTAATCAAATCATTAATGTCAACATAGTATCGGGTATCGGTAAATTCTGCAGCTTCCTTTGCATGTTCGGGATTCCTGCTGTAGTATCCGCTGATATCAGCACCATTAATGCTAAGATACTTTCCCATCGTGAATCCAACTCGGCCTGCGCCAATAAATCCAATCCTCATACGATCACCTCATTTCCTTGAGGCTCTGCTGTTAAGTTGTATCAGGTATAGTTTCCGTTCGGAATACCATCCGTGGCAAAGTATACATAAAAATCAACTAAAAGTAAAGTGAAACTTAATTGATTAAAATGCATACACCTGCCATCATCTAAAGGCTGCTCTTAAGGCTTATATAGGTTCCAAGCAGCTCATTTATCTCTACGAAATCCTTCTTTTCGATGGATTCGCCAAGTACATTAAGGAAGTCGATATCCTCCGAGCCGTATTCACCGGTACATACATCTGCATAGATTGTCTTAATGACATTGATATCCTCGATATATGTAGCCTCCCTCATCTTTCTCAGCTTACCGATACTGATGATATTGGTCTTTTCGGCTTCATAAGGAATCTCATCTTCTTCATACTCATCATATTCATCAAACTCTTCTTCCGGAATCTCACCGTTATCTTCAATATCATTGGAAATGTCTTCTTTAGCTGTAAGATTCTCGGTCTCCGATGTGAGAGTTTCGGTATTTCTCTCCGCATTACTCTTCTTTACCATCTCGGCATATTCTACGTCGCTCATACCCTTGACGGTATTTACGAATTCCAGATATTCCTTAATATAGTTATTGATTACAGCCAGGCTGTCGATCATAATACCAAGGCTTTCCTTAACATAGGACTTATTACCGTTATTGATGGCATTTTCAATACCGAGAGCAATTTCAGATGCTTCAATAGCACCGATATTCTGACAGCCGTTACGGATATTGTGGATACGGTTTCTGAAACCTCTGTAATCATTTTTGAATCTGAAGCTTAAGTCCTCGGCAGCATCCTTATACTGGTTAAAGAAGGTATTCAGGATACGGTTATATACATCGATACTTCCTCCGATCTTCTCGAGAACGGTTACTACATCGAAGTAATCCTCAAGCTTCTTAAGGCCTACGCTGTATCTTGAATCGGAAATATACTGGGTGACGTCATTTGTCCTGTACTTGATCTTCTCAGGCTCTGCAAATCTTACAAGGATACCGGCAAGTACGGTTATATCAAAAGGCTTAAGTACTACATCCGAGAAGCCTTCATCTATTATCTCCTGACGGTTCTTACCGATAACGTCTTCGGACATCGCAATAACAGGCAGCTTCAGATACTTTTCTTCCGAAAGCTCCCTAATCTCTCTAAGGGCATCGATACCGTTCATTACAGGCATCGCAATATCCATGAATACGATATCATAGTCATGATTCATGACCATATCTATGGCACTCAGTCCGCTTGCTGCGGTATCAACTCTGATATCCAGGGATGACATTACGTCAAGAGCGACATTTCTGCTTATCTCCACATCATCAACGAGAAGGATCCTGAGGTCCGGAGCCCACATTCTTTCGGCTTCTTCCCTTGATACTCTCTCAACGGTATTTTCATTAAATGGTATCTTTGAATCACCTTCAACAGGTCTCTTCTGCATAAATGATATGGTAAATGTACTTCCTGCTCCGAGAGTACTCTCAACCTCTATATCACCACCCAGAAGGTCCGTAAGGCTCTTAGCTATAGTAAGGCTGATTCCGTTACCTGTACTCATCAGAGTTTTCTTGGATTCATCAACATAGTAGATCTCAAACAGGTGTTCGAGTCTTTCCTCACTGATACCAGTACCGGTATCCGAGATACTGAATATCATGTTGACGTCATTTTTCTCATTATTGTAATCATAACAGTCTACAGAAAGTGTGATGGAACCTTCCTTTGTAAACTTTATGGCATTATCAAGAATTATGCTTAAGATACTCTTTATCTTATCAAAATCACCGATAAGGATATCGGGGATATTCTCACCCAGATCCACCACAAACTTGATAGGCTGTTCTGCAAGCTTATTAAGCATGTTATCGGATATATCACATATAAGTGTAGTAATGGAATAAGGATCGCTCAGAACCTCTTCTGCGCCCGATTCAAGCCTTGCAAGAAGGATGGTCTCATCAACCTTGCTTAGTACGTCCTCACCCTTCTCTATGATCGTTCTGAGCTCTCCTGCTGTATTCTCATCGACAGTACCATCCTTTATCATACCATTTGCCTTACTTATCATGGCATTGATAGGAAGCTTGATCTCATTACTCATATTGGCAAGGTAGTCGGTCTTGGCAGTACTTGTCTTAAGGGCATCTGCATGCTCTCTGGAAAGGTCTTCCAGCTCTTTATTCTTACCAAGGAACTTTCTTCTTAGTCTTATTGTCGTACTTAGTGCAACAAGTATGGAAAGAACGATAAGAGCAGCAAAAAGTATCTTAACCAGCCTTTTCTCAAAAAAACCGAGGGTTTTATTGATCTGGAATGAAAGCGTATCATCACTGACGATCTTATCACCGTTAGTTGCACTTACGGTAAATGTATAATTTCCACCGTCAAGGTTGGTATAGACTGCCTGAAGGTTGTCATTTCCATATAAAACCTGAGGCTCATTATCAAAGCCGATCAGCTGATAGGTAACCTTGATATTCTCTCTGTTAAAGTAACTGAGGACGCCAAAATCAATCTCTACACGCTGCGTATCCGCAGGTATGGAGACAGAACCACCAGTCTGATTGTAATGGATAATATTTCCGTCATAATCAACGTCTGTAACGGTGATCTTCGGCGGAATCTCGTTTATATAGATATTATTAGGGTCAAATGTCAGAACGCCTTTTCCCGTACAGATATAGATAACGTTATTACCCACCAGACAATTCTTAGAATTGGCCGTTATCGAGCTTTCAAGTCCGTCGCCGGTGGAATAATATCTTTCGGTAAGGGGAGCGGTCCTCAGTAGCTCATCTTCCGTAGCATATATGATTCCCTTTGAACCCAGGATATATAACGTATTCTTATAACTGAGAAGGTCGGAAATATTATTTGAAAAGTCGATATTACTTATGGATCTGAAGGTTCCGTTGTAGAATGAAAGTCCGTTATTGGTACCGATCCAGATACCCTGCTCGCCCTGAGCAAAATCAGTGACAACATTTGATGTAAGACCATCATCCTCATCATATGCAGTGATCTCGTCACCCTTTATAAGATAGAGACCGCCACCGTCGGATCCCGCATATAGGGTTTTATTCTCATCCTGATAAAGAGAAAGTATATTCGGATACTCAAGACCCGAAGAATAGTCATAATTCTTTATTATATCTCCGGATTTGGAAATGATACTGATACCCTCTTCTGTACCGACGGCAACACTTCCGTTCTGCATGATATAAAGACAGTTGATAAGATTACTCTTAAGTCCTTTAGCTCTGTTGAAGCTGGTAAAATCACCCTTTAAATCAACTTTAAGGACACCATATCTTCTGTATGTCGCGATCCAGAGATTTCCGGCACTGTCAAACTCAATATCACTTATGGAAATGCCGTCGAGATATTCAGTGAGCTCAGTAAACACTTTATTACCTGAGCTGTCTACTATATCAAGTCCTTCATCTGTTCCGATATAGAACCTGTTAGCATACTTGCAGATGCAGTTGGTAACGTGCTCTCCCAGATTATATGACTTGCTGAAATATGAAAACTTGCTTCTTGACATATAGAGGATACCGGATCTCTTTGAAGCAAACCAGAAATTACCTTCATAGTCAACTATCATATCGGTAATATTTGTATTAACTTCTAATCCGCTTTCAACAACAAATAATGAGTCGGATTTTAAATATCCCAAACCATTATCAGTACAGACATATATACGGTTACCGACCATATAGATATCATTTATACCGCCATATGAACTGAAAAGCAGTTCATAATCATTCCAGTCTTTAAGTTTAATGATATCATTTCCGGCAGTACCGATATATATATTCCCATTATCGTCACTTGAAATAGTCGTAAGTTCTTCCACGGTCATATCTTCAGAAACAGATGTATGGATTTTTCCCTTAGAACTAACGGAAAATACTGTATTAGAATTACTTATTCCCCAGACTGTGGAATCAGAGCTTGTGATACCCTGGATATTTATATCCGAAAGATCATCAACTTTGACGAGATTCTCAGACGGTCCATCATAATAATATAATCCGTTTGCGGTCGCTATATAAACCTTTCCGTCCTTTGATTCGCAGATATCATTTATGGTCTTGACTCCGTTATAGTAATCATTTGAAAAATGCTTTGCTGTGCCGCCACCAGCCGAAATAGAGAAAAGTCCGTAGTTATTGGTACCTACCCAGAGCGTTCCTCTCGAATCCTGGAAAAGTGAATTAACATAGTAAACATCCTTCTTATCCATATCCCAGAGATTATAGAGCTCGAATCTGGAACCGTTATATCTGTATAGACCACTATCGGTTCCGACCCAGATATAACCGGACTGGGTCTGGTAGATACAGTTTATCTCAGAGCTGGCGAGACCATTTTCCTGATTATATATGGTCTGCATATAGTTTCCGCTGAGACCTTCTGCAAATATATCAGATTTAACGCCAAAAAGGCATGTAAGGATACATGCCACTGCCAGAATTATTAAACAGCTTTTCTTTTTGGAATTAAACATATAAATTTATGCCTCTTTTAAGAATGCCTCATAGCCTTTCTCGGTTTCAAAAATATCAGCCTTAGAAGTAACTTCCCATGGAGCGTGCATATTGAGCACTGCTACTCCGCAATCGATAACTTCCATGCCATAAAGCGAAAGAATATAAGCGATAGTTCCGCCACCGCCCACATCAACCTTTCCAAGCTCAGCAGTCTGATAATGAACCTTACTTTTCTCAAGTATACCACGAATCTTTCCGATATACTCAGCATTTGCATCATTTGAACCGGATTTTCCTCTGGAACCGGTAAATTTATTGAATACCATACCTCTTCCGAGATATGCTGCATTCTTCGCTTCAAAGCATCCGGAATAAAGGGGATCATAGCCTGCACTTACATCGGATGAAAGCATGCATGATGAAGCAAGACATCTTCTGAGAGAAAGATTACTATCATAGCCTGCAAGACTAAGGATCTCAGCAACACAGTTTTCAAAGAACTTTGACTGCATACCGGTTGCTCCGACAGAACCAATCTCCTCTTTATCAACCAGAAGTGTACAGGAAGTCTTCTCTGGATCAGTTACATTCAGCTGAGCGATAAGTGATGTATATGCACAGACCTTATCATCCTGACCATATGCTATGATCATTGATGAATCTATACCCATATCACGGGGCTTACCAGCCGGAACGATCTCAAGCTCTGCAGAGATGAAATCCTCTTCCTTGATATCATACTTAGTCTTAAGTATCTCGAGAACATTCTTCTTAACAAGATCCTTCTTATCTTTATCGGAAGCCTTAACTCTTATAGGTCTTGAGGCAATAAGAAGATCAAGCTTTTCGCCTTCAACCGCAAGACGGGCCTTTTTATCCATCTGCTCCTGAGCAAGATGAATAAGGATATCTGTTACACAGAATACGGGGTCATTATCATCTTCACCGATCGTAATATCCACAACCGTTCCATCAGTCTTAGCAACTACACCATGGATAGCAAGAGGAAGTGTAACCCACTGATATTTCTTGATTCCGCCATAGTAATGAGTATCAAGATAAGCCAGTTCCTTACTCTCATATAAAGGATTCTGCTTAACATCAAGACGGGGAGAATCCAGATGGGCACCAAGGATATTCATGCCCTCTTCAAGGCTCTTCTTTCCGATATTGAAAAGAGCAACGGTCTTTCCCATATTTACAGCGTAGATCTTATCTCCTGCCTTAAGTTTCTTCTTGGCCTTTATATATTCATCAAGATTCTTATAACCGGCAGCTTCAGCCTTCTCTATCATATACTTAGTGCCTTCGCGCTCGGTCTTTCCCTTAAAGAGATAATCCTTATAGCCCTCACATAGAGCTTCAAGTTTTTTTACGTTAGTTGGTGTGTACGATTTCCACGCATTCTTTCTTTCCATGGTGTCTCCTTATTAAAATACAATAATTTAACTGAATTATTTAATCGTGGCAAGCTATTATATAAGCGATTTACGAAACTAGGTTTCGAGGCCGTTGCGGGCCTGTTCACTTAGCGATTCGCGAGTGCAAAGCACGAAGCGAGAGCGAAGTTTCGCCTAGGGGACCCGCACCGTGCGAAAGCAGAGCCGAGAAAGCGAGTGTTCGTAATCGCTATATAGCTTGCTCGCGGATATAGATTATCCTAATGTTTCCTTTATTATCTCAAAAGCTTTGTCAGCATCGTCCTTGGTTATAGTAAGTGGCGGTACCATCCTTATTGTATTAGGATTAAGCATTGACATTAATAAGCGTTTTTCAAAAGCTTCATGTTTTACGTGAGCTGCGATATCCTCATCAAACTCAACACCTACAAGAAGTCCGCTACCCCTTACTTCTTTAACATGAGGAAGAGTCTTCAGTTTTTCCATGAAGTAATTACCCACTTCCTCTGCATTTTCTGCAAGCTTTTTAACAAGGATCTCATTTATAGCTGCATAGGATGCTGCACAGCATACAGGGTTTCCACCGAAGGTTGTTCCGTGAGAACCGGCGCTGAGAGCCTGCATTGCTTCGTTGGTTGCACACATGGCTGCGATAGGCATTCCGCCACCCATAGCCTTTGCCATGGTTACCGCATCAGGCTTAACTCCGTACTTCATATAAGCCATAACAGAACCTGTCCTTGCCCAGCCTGTCTGAACTTCATCAAGAAGAAGGAGCATTCCCCTCTCGTCACAGAGTTCCCTTAAAGCATGCATGAATTCAGGTGTTGCAGGATAAACTCCGCCTTCGGCCTGGATCGGTTCGATCATGACAGCGATAACGTCGTCTGTACAGGCTTCCTTGAATGAATCTATATTATTGAACTCCGCATACTTAAAACCTTCTACAAGAGGCTCAAAACCGTTCTGAATAGCACTTCCCGGCTGTGCAGTAGCTGTAAGAGTCGCAAGAGTCCTTCCGTGGAAAGATCTATATGCTGTTACGATCTTATTCTTTCCGGGACCTTTCTTCTCGTTTCCATATTTTCTTGCAAGCTTGATCATAGCTTCATTAGCCTCTGCTCCGGAGTTCTGGAACTGAACCTTATCCATTCCTGTAGTCTCACTTATAAGCTTAGCAAGCATGATCTGGGGTACTGTATAAAAATAATTTGATGCATGTATAAGCTGAGAAGCCTGCTCATTTATAGCCTTTATAACGGCCTCATTACATCCGCCGACGGAATTAACTGCTATACCACCGAGAAAATCAAGATATGGCTCGTTATTTTCGTCAAAGAGCTCATTTCCATGGCCCTCATCTACTATGAAATCATACCTCTTAAAGGTTTCATTCATATATTTCTCTGCTATTTCGACAAGTTCATCCTTTGTCAGGTTAAAATCTTTAAGTTTCATAATCTTTCCCTCATTTCAAAAATATAACTATTCGGATCTGATCTCCGATATTCTTTTATTCTGATATGTTTTACTGATATTCAGGATGTCAGTTACAAACTGAATATATGATTCTTTAAATTGTTCGTCTATATCCTTAGACTTGCTCTCAATTATCTCAGCCTCTCTGGCAGGATTATATACTGCTGTATTACTCTCGGCTTTGATAAGAGCTATCTTTTCGATAAGCTGCATTCTTTCAAGAAACAGATCCTTCATCTCTGAATCAATTCTGTCTATATCAGGTCTTATCTCCTCTATTGTCATAATATACTTCCTTTCTTCAGACTTTCGATGAATCTGGATGGTTTTCCGACTCTTTCTCCCATAATTCTGGGAACATACATATAAAGCTTATCACTGCTCCTTGTCATACCTACATAGAGCATCCGTCGTTCTTCTTCTATCTCATGAACATTTCTCGACTTTCTGTGAGGTATACAGCCTTCGACAGCATCAAGTATATGAACCTCTTTAAATTCAAGGCCCTTTGCACTGTGAAGAGTCATCAGCTGAACTCTGGGTCTTTCCTCGGGAAGGCCCTCTTCTTTTGACAGAGCGAGAAGCTTTCTGTAATCATCTATCATATCATACATTTCGCCAAATGTCTGCAGTCCCTTTGTCATGGACTGCAGTTCATCCAGGATATCCGACATTTCATCATAGTCTCCGCCATTATCGGCAGCAAACTTTTTCAGATAGTTATTATATCCTATGGCGTCTCTGATATAGTTTATCGCAGCATAAGGATTAAGACTGCTTATTGTTCTAAGCTCTGAATTAAGACGTCTTATATTATCTCTTAAGTAGTCCTTGTCGCCTGCGGCTTCAAGGAGTTCTCCCATATCAACTTCTTCAGAAGTAAGCATATCCCTCGATATATATCTGAGAGGCTTATTCATGAATGTGATGAACAAACTACGTTTTTTCTTTCCCAGAGCAAAGGTTATATAACTAAGTACCGGAACAACTATCGGATGCGAAAAGATATCCGGCACCTGGTCTCTTACATTAAAATCAATCGCATTCTCACGAAGCTTATACATAAGCCGTCTCGGCTGATAATTAGTTCTGTAAAGAACTGCTATCTCATCAGCACTTACGCCACTTGAAAGAGCTTTTAAAATTCTGGAGCAGACGAGCTCATTTTCCCTTTTAATATCCTGAACTGAAGATATATCAAGAGTTCCGGCTTTTCCGGACGCGGAAATGAGTTCTTTATCGAACCTGTTCTTATTGGCCTTTATAACCTCAGCAGAGCTTCTTACTATGATTGCAGGACATCTGAAGTTCTGAGAAAGCTTAAGTACCGTAACATTAAAGTATTCTCTTTCAAATGCCTTCAATACATCGGGTCTTGCTCCTCTGAAGCCGTATATAGACTGATCGTCATCTCCCACCACATAAAGGTTGCCATCCGGGTAGGTAAGTTTCTTCAATATCTCATATTGCAGGAGGTTTGTATCCTGGAACTCATCGACCATTATATAGGGATACATCTGACGTATCCTCATAGCAATATCTTTTCTTTCAGTGAGCAGCTTAAAGCACATAGTGAGCATATCGTCAAAATCGATAAGCCCCTTCTGCTGCTTATATGATGCAAAGGCTTTATAAACCTTTATAAAGTCCTCCTGGGACATATTAGTAGAATAATAATTCTCAATATCTATCATATCAGAAGCGATTATCGAGAACTGACTGAGAACTCCGTTAAGGACTTCCTCACCACCATACATATCCCTGTTTATATCAAGTAGTATGTTTCTGATGACATTTCTTTTTTCGCCTTCATCCATAACACTTACAGGCCTTTCCTGACCGTAAGCCGTACGGATTATCCAGAAGAAGAAGGAATGAAAGGTTCCGAACCTTACACTGGTTGAATCCATATCATTCATCTCAAGAAAGCGCTGCTTCATTGATTCTGCTGCAGCTCTTGTAAATGTGATCACAAGGATACTCGAAGGACTCACTCCATGACCATATATTAAGTTGTTTATCCTGTTAATGATAACAGTGGTCTTACCGGAACCGGGGGTTCCGAGTACGAGCGCGGGGCCGTCGGTAAAGCTTATAGCCTCCTTTTGTTCTTCAGTAAACATATGACCTCACTTAATATTTTTCTATCTCATATTATGCAAAAAGGGCGGGCAAAGCCCACCCTGATGTTAAGCACCACAGCATTTTTTATACTTTTTGCCGCTGCCGCAAGGGCATGGATCATTACGACCTATCTTAGGAGCCTTGACTACTGTATGAGATGATTTTTCCTTTTTGTAAAGCTCATCTCTTGTGTCCTTGTCGTAAATGTCATCCCACTGAGGGAGCGTATAAAGCCATTCGGCGTTACAGCCGACCATATTCATATAAAGCTTTTCAGTATCAATATCGAGGGTAACATCTGAATCTTCGGTTATCTCATCGAGATTATTGGATTCCTTAAGGCTGTCGTCGATACCATCGAGAAAGCCGATCATCGTCTCTATATCAGTTTCATACTTTTCGGCAAGTTCTTTAACTGTGCCTTTTACAACTTCCTCGGGGTTAGCAAGAAGCTGTTCGTAGATACCCTTTTCAATCTGAAAATAGTTAAGCCAGAACTGTTTTCCTTCCGGAGTCCTGTCATCAAGACCATAAGCATGATCCCGCCAATCCTTTAATAAACCCATCTTTTTAAGTCCTTTCATTAATCACTAAGTTTCTAGATTATATCAAAGTTATGTAAATGTTTCAAGTATATCCTACTCGTACCTGAGTGCATCAATAGGATTAAGATTAGCTGCTTTTATCGAAGGTATGAGTCCGAAAACTATACCAATTATCATTGAGAATAAAACAGAGATAACGATTGCCGGAACGCTGATCGCAACAGGAACCTCGGCAACATTTGAAATAAAGTAAGCAAGTGCTATACCTGTAAGAACTCCGAGGATGCCGCCCATACTTGTGAGAACAGATGCCTCGGTAAGGAACTGTCCGAGAATTGCACCCTTTCTTGCTCCTATAGCTTTTTTAAGACCAATCTCCTTGGTTCTTTCTGTTACGGAAACCAGCATGATGTTCATAACACCGATACCACCTACAAGAAGGGATATACTGGCTATCCAGATAAGCTGTGTACTTGTGGAATTCTGCAGTTCCTGAAGGTCTTTAGCCTTCTGCATTATATCTTCACTCTTATATTTTACTTTTTCTTCTTCATCACTGTCTTCCCGGTCTCCTGTAGGAGTATAGGATGATGAAATAAACGAATTCAGATAATCCTGAGTCTTTTTACCTGCATCCTGCATATCTTCTGTCGATTTAGCCTTAACAACAACCTGATAAGGTTCATCATAGGAATAAACTACAGGCCAGATAGCATCCGGAAGAAGTATCACACTTGATGTTTCTTCACCATAATAGGTATACCAGTCATCGATATTATTGATGATGGGCTGATAGTTATCATTCTTTTCCACTATTCCCACAACAACAAAGGGATTACCGGATATCTCTATTGTCTTATTGATAGGATCTTCACCATTAAACAATGCATATGCAGTAGCTGAATCCAGGATACATACCTTACGGAAATCCTTAAAGTCATCCTCGGTAAAGAGCCTTCCTTCATGAATCTTATAATTCAATATCCTTATATAGTCGTTATTACATCCGAATATATATGAACCCGTGAGCTGATTATTACTATGATTTATTCCTTCATAGGTAATTGCCTTATGATAGATAGCAACATCTTCTACACTGTCATAGTTCTTTATCGTATCTATCATTCCGTCATCAATGATAGGAAGCTTTTTAAGGTCTATTCCGTCAGAAGGCAGAACCTCCATTCCGGCCTGAGTGATATTTACAGTTACTACATTATCGCCGGAACCAACAAGACTGTTTTTGATTTCATCATTGGTACCCTTGATCGTAGATACAATGGCAATGATAGCTGCGATACCAATGATAATTCCGAGCATGGTAAGAAAAGAGCGCATTTTGTGACTGAATATGCCCTGAAATGATAGTCTTATATTTTCAATCATAATATGCCTCCTTTCCTAATCATTTAATAATACAGATCATCTATATCTGCTTCCTTGCAGACCTTTCCTTCTGTAACGTTTTTATCATATGGGAACGCAAGCCAGTCACTGGAAGTGATTCCGCCGGTGACTACTATCTCGCTTCCGTAATAGATCTTTCCGGTATTAATATACTGTTTCTTAAGTCTTCCGTTAGAATTCTTGAAAACGTAATAACGGTTTCCTTCCTTCTTTACAAAATACATGGGGATTACAATATCATTCGGTCCCTCATCTTCAGTTTCCTGATTTATCTCATCCAGATCTTCGATATCATCCATGATGGCATCTGCATCAGTCGCAGTTGATGTATCCATCGTAGGAGTATTAAAGAGATCTTCATTGAGATCTGTCTCTCCGTCCAGACTGACTTCAACATAGGAGCCGTCATTAAGATCAGACGCAGATTCATCAAGGGAAATCCTTACAGGATAATATGACTGAACAAAGCTTCCGGAGCTTTCACCAACAGGATTTAATCCTATGCTTGTCACTACTCCGGGATATCTTCCACCGGTATCATAGCAATATGCTGTAACTTCGGTACCAAGCTTTATATTTGCAAGATCATACTCACCAACAGAAACCGTTGCCATAAATGTACCTTCACCGCTTATTAAGATGAGCGGATTACCGGTAGACCTGCTCTCCTCTGCATCCAGTATCTGGGTTACAGTACCGTTTATCTTGGCAACTACAGCCTGTGAAGCCTGAGCCAGCTCTTCCTTCTTGATGGCTAACTTCTGGTTATCGATATCGTTCTGGATGTTTTTTATCTCTTCGTTCTGTCTCTTTATTGCAAGAGACAGCTCATACTTCGTATATTCCTCTTCCAGATCATCATCGTCGTCGTCATAATCATCGTCATCGTCATCATCGAAACGACTGTCCCGGGTAGTTGCTTCGGTTGTAGCCTGAGTTGTCTTTTTCTTCTTTTTCTTCTTTTTCATTTCGGTCGTTGCTTCTGTTTTCTTTTCGGTAGAAGCCTCAGTCGAAGAATTAGTAGAAGCTTCTGTTGAAGTATCTGTCGACTTTTCGTCTGCATCTGTCTTGGTGGCCGTTTCGGTAGTCGTTGTTTCCGTGGTTACTTCGGAAGTATTTTCAGTTGAATTTTCCGATGTATCTTCCGTAGTCTGCTCGGTCGTTGTTGTAGTTGTTTTTTCTGTTGTGGCTTCTGTTGTTACTCTTGTAGTAGCTTCCGTTGTCTTTTCTTCGTCATCAACAGGCTTAACCTTTTTCAGCTTTTCCAGAAGATTATATGCATCGGTAAGTTCAGTCTTTGAAGACTCAAGATCATTATACATGGATTCAAGTTCAAGTTTGGCCTGTGTATCATCATATTTAACAAGTTCCTGACCCGGCTTAACCTTATCACCGATCTTGACCATGATCTCTTTTATCTCTTTACCGCTCTCAAGGTAAACCTTCTGGGTACCGCTTGCCGATATGGTTCCTGACATTGAATTCATATCATCTTCATACCAGCTGCTGTCACCGCAATCCTCAAGAGAATATACATTTACGGGATTAGAGTTCTGTCTATGTCTCTTATAGATAAGGATACCTACATAAACACAACCTATTACCATAGCTAAACTGACAAGGGTAATTATCACTTTTTTCATACTGTGACACCCCCTTCCGAAAGCTCGATATCATTATCTATCTCATCTCTGAGATTCATATCGAAGTCTTCATCTATTTCCGTATCGATATTTTCATCGACCACAATATCAATACCGTTATCTGTTATATCAATAGGATTATCTGATATATTATCTGATATATTATCTGATATACTATCTACTGTAGCATTATCAGTATTACCTTCAAAAGTACTGTCTGCTGTACTATCCGGTGTACTTTCAACTGCAGTATCAACAGCAGTATCAACAGAATTATCTGCCCCGTCAGCTTCAGCAGAAACGATAAATGCCTTTAAGGCCTCATTTGCCTCTTCATAGGCGGGATTGATATAATCACTTGTTATCATACCATCGAATATCTTGATTATTCGTTTTGCATAACGCGCGATCTCTTCGGCATGAGTGATCATGATTATAGTGGAGCCCTCGTTATGAAGCTGTTTAAATATACTCATAACCTGTATTCCGGACTTGGAATCAAGAGCACCTGTAGGCTCATCGGCAAGAAGAATACTGGGACTATTTACAATTGCTCTGGCTATAGCGACTCTCTGCTTCTGACCACCGGAAAGCTGTGTAGCCTTAAAGCTCATTCTGTCCTCGAGGCCAACCTTAATAAGAGCTTCTTCGCAGCGTACTCGTCTCATTCTTCTGGGAACATGTGCATACTGAAGCGGAAGCTCGACATTCTGAAGCGCACTCTGTCTTGGCATCAGATTAAAGTTCTGGAATACAAAGCCAATCTCCTTGTTTCGGATATCGGAAAGCTTACGATCATTCATGGCTCCGATATCATTTCCACTCAGATAAAGCTTACCTTCGGTCGGTTTGTCCAGACAGCCTATGATATTCATAAGGGTTGATTTGCCTGAGCCTGAAGGGCCCATGATGGCAACATACTCGCCCTGCTCTATAACGAGATTGATATCGCTGAGAGCAGGTACGTCTATTGTGCCCTGAGAATATGTTTTATGAATATGTTCAAGCTGAAGCAGGGACATATATTACTCCTCGTCGTCAACATCTTCTTCGTCGTCTTCTAAGTCTTCCGGACTATCAATAGATTCTCCGGGATCATGGGTAAACTCTACATCATCTTCACCGGATGCATCGGGAACATCTGATTCTTCATCGAAATCAGCCGCACCGTCTTCCGTTATATCAAGTGTTGAATCATCTATCTGGGAATCAAATGTATCAGGCATATCGCCCGTAAATTCAAACTCTTCGTCTTCGTCATCCATTCCCTCGTCAAACTCACCTTCCTGCTGGGCTATATCCTCATAATTGGTGGTCGTAGGGTCACCTTCCTTAATGGTTTCTTCGGGGAATGCCACATAATCATCAAGAGTAAGACCTTCTTTTATCTCATAGGTATCAGCTTCTTCATTATGCTCACCGAGAGTAACGAGAGCTTTAACGATATTTCCGTCCTCGCCTCTCTTCCATACATAATTTGATTCTTCCTCCTCGAAAATATAATAGGAAGGAAGCTGGATGCCGCTTACAGCCTCACCCTGACCATAATCAAGCTCAATAAAGAGATGCTGGCCAAGCATCATATCATCTGTATTTTGGGGACTGACATAGAAATTATAGTTAGAAGCTGATTCTCCGTAATTATCATAATAATCATAACTGTTATTATTCTGTCTGGGCTCCATATCAACCTTTGTGATCTTACCCTTCCATGTTACGGTTTCATCTGTTCTGGATCTTAACACTACATTTGTTCCGGTTGTAAAAAGCTTTACATTCATTTCGTCGGCGATACCTCTTATTCGGTAGTCGCCTTCGGCGATGATAGTGATAAATGCATTCGAATCCTCAGATTCATCCTGAGTATCAAATCCGACATCCAGATCATCATCGCCAAAATCATCGGAATCAAGGTCTGAATCAACCGAAGTCGTAGAATCTGCAGAGCCACATGTCTTGATGATACCGTTCATAGGACAAGTCACGATGGCTTTTTCGATAGATTCGTTCATATTCTTTATCTCAAGATCTTTTTTTGAAAGCTCATATTCTTTTTCCTTGATAGACGTATTAGTGGTGTTGATCTCATTGGTAACTCTTGCTTTTTCATCTTCTTTCTTGGCCTTATCACGCTGAGCCGTAAGATCTTTAAGAGTAGTATTAAGACTATCTATACTATTTACGATTCCTGTTCTGTCAATAGCAAGCTGCTCAAGGCTCATTTCCATCGATGTTGTATCATAAGAGAAAAGCTTGTCACCTTTCTTTACGACATCACCAACCTTGACATAGACCTCTTTGATTGATTTATTGGAATCACGCCCGACTGCCTTGGATTCCTGAGACTCAACAATGCCCATGAATCTGCTGCTGTTACCGATAGGAAGCCCGTTTATGGCTCTTACGGATTCAACATATACAAGATTTTTATCAAAGCCGCCTAGACTTCTGTTCCGAAGAAATATAATCGCAGCGATAATGCCTCCAATCACTAAAAGACTTATCACCACAACTAATACTGCGGTTTTCTTTTTCATGTCTCAGTCCTCTCTTTTATCAAAAACTTTCCTTAACCAGAATAATAAATATAGTATCAAGGGGTATATAATAACAATAAAAAGCATCGAAAAGATATACTTACTGCCTGAAATTATCATATAAATGAATCCGATTAGCATAATTACATAGATTATCAACAGTAAAATGGCTAAAATTCTATAAATCTTCTTTTTCATTCAGATATTCCATCCATTCCTTAAGTTTTTTCTCATAGCCGAGATCACCCGGCTTATAAAATGTTTCATTAACAAGATCATCCGGAAGATACTGCTGCTTCACATAGTGATCGGGATAATCATGTGCATATTTATAGCCAACATGTCCCAGCTCCTTACTTCCGCTATAGTGAGCATCCCTTAAATGTGGCGGAACCTCGGCATTTGTATATCTTTCAACAGCAGACTTTGCATCAAAGATAGCATTTACGACCGCATTGCTCTTTGGAGCAGTCGCAACATAGGTGGCTGCGTGGCAGAGAATGATCTGTGACTCGGGAAGACCGACTCTCTCGACAGCCTGAGCAGCCGCTGTAGCCACAACCAGCGCCATGGGATCCGCATTTCCCACATCTTCGGAAGCACATATCATGATACGACGGGCAATGAATTTAATATCCTCGCCTCCGTAAAGCATCTTTGCAAGATAATATACGGCAGCATCGGGATCGGAACCTCTCATTGATTTTATAAAAGCGGAAATGATGTCGTAATGGTTATCACCGTTCTTATCATATCTTATTGCCCTTCTCTGTATACATTCCTGGGCTACATCAAGATCGATGATTATCTTTCCTTCATCGTTTCTTTCGGTGGAAAGGATTCCCAGCTCTACTGCATTAAGAGCTTTTCTGGCATCTCCTTCGGACATTTCCGCGAGGAAACGGGCAGCATCATCCGTTATTTCGGCATTATAGCTTCCCATGCCCTTTTCCTTATCATATACGGCTCTATTTATGAGAACCAAAACATTTTCCACACTAAGAGGCTCGAGCTTAAATACAGTCGATCTCGAGACCAGAGCACTATTAACTTCAAAATATGGATTTTCTGTGGTGGCACCGATGAGAATGATGGTCCCCTTCTCCACATAGGGTAAAAGAAAGTCCTGCTGAGACTTATTGAACCTGTGAATCTCATCAATAAAAAGAATGGTCTTCTTACCATACATACCAAGGTTAGACTCTGCCTTTTCGACTACTGCTTCCATATCCTTTTTACCGGAGGTGGAAGCATTCAGTTCTTCAAAGGCAGCACTGGTAGTATTGGCGATAACCATTGCCAGAGTGGTTTTCCCCGTTCCCGGGGGTCCATAGAATATTACGGAGCTTAATTTATCGGCTTTTATAGCCCTGTATAAAAGTTTGCCGGGAGCAAGTATATGCTCCTGGCCAACTAATTCATCTATCTGTGTCGGTCTTAACCGGCTGGCAAGAGGAGACTCCTTTTTCTGTTCCTCACGCCTCATATAATCAAAAAGATCCATTATGTCCTCAAATCAGGCCGAGCTTTTTAATGATACTATCAAACTTGATAATATCAATCGGCTTGCAAATATAATCATCATAATCATTGCTTGCATATGAAGCATCAAAATCCTCATCAAGAGCAGAGATCATAACTACCTTACATCTTGATATACGGGGGATACCAAGTTTTCTCTCGGCATCTCTTATGGACTGAAGGACTTTATATCCGTCAATCTTAGGCATCATGATATCAAGACAAACAAGATCGTATTCCTTGCCTTCCGTAACCGATTTAACGAAATCATCAACTGCCTCGATTCCGTCAGTGGCAAGAACTACCTCACCATATCTGGACAAAAGCTTTGATAAAAATTTGCCGCTGGCAATATCATCTTCTGCAATAAGTACTCTCATAACATAACCCTCCGCTTATTTAACCCTTAAAGTGTCGATCCATGTCCTGTAATAAGACAAAAGTTCGTCTTTGATAGATTTTTTGTATATCATAACTCTTCTGTTCAGCAAGCTCAGCATGATCATTCCGAGAAGACTGTCGGCAAGCTGCTGGGCACTGAAGGTATCTACTATCTCTTTACTTTTAATTGCTTCCTCGAAAAGCTCTGTAAGAACACTTCTTCTTTTCAGATATCCGCTTTCTACGATCTCTCTTGTATGGGTATTATGAAGGAGTTCCTCATAGTGAAGCATAACAGCTGACAAACTGTAGTAGCTGTTATAGTACTGTCCATACTGATCAACATAGAACTCGATCTTATCGATATAGCTGACATTCTTTGATGCAAGAGTTTTGAATATAGCTTTATCAAACATAAAGTATGTCTTAACTACATCAACAAGGATCTCATTTGTATCAAGATAATACTTATAGAGCATACTCTCATTGATAGCAGTTCTAAGAGATAAGTTTTTAAAGTTTAAAGAAGCAAGACCGGCATCACTGATTATATCAATAGAAGCAGATATAATTCTGTCCTGCACAGATATAAATTCTTCAGTCAATTATGTGATACCTCCCCTCTTATAAATACTTTTAAAACAATAGTATTGTATGATTATTTAATACCTTTGTCAACGATGGAATAATAAAAAAACGGGAGAATTTAATCTCCCGCTTTTCTTAAGAACTTATGAATTTATATCAAATCATTATTTGACAACTGTAACATCAGTAGCCTGAGGACCCTTTTCTCCTTCAGTAAGGTTGAATTCAACCTCCTGACCCTCATTAAGAGTCTTAAAGCCTTCCATTACCAGACCTGAAAAATGAACGAATACGTCCTTACCTTCTTCGTCTGTGATAAATCCATAACCCTTCTGGTTATTGAACCATTTAACTGTTCCCTTAGCCATTTTATATCCTCCAGTTTCGGTTTTATAGAAAATAATTATAGAGGATTTGAGGGTTAAGTCAATTTACACTTTGCCATAAATGTAAAATTAAAATCCGGTATCATGCTATCTCAATAATATCTTTTACCGAGCTGTATAAATAGAGATTATTAGATAAAATCTGTTTTTCAGACCATACATGTGAATTAACCAGTTTTATAAGGATTTTTATATACTCGGGATCGATTTCCTTATATTCGGCAGAGTAAACTATTACCTCATGAAGACTTGACGGGATCAGATAATAATCCGATCTGAAAAAGTTTCTTACACTTCTCAGCATATCATCATAAAGGATGGTTGATGCACCGTAATATGACGGATTATTTGTAAGAACAAACATTTCCTCACGATAATTATATTCTATGTCACCGTATGGATCCTCTTCATACATCTGAACTCCGAGTTCTTTTACATAATCCATCATCGGAAAGAATTTTATGCCGTTGATCCTTCTTGAATTATAAAGCGAAAGACTGATGATAAAATCCATATTTACATCCCACTCTTTCAGCTTATACATATCAACAAATTGATATCCGACATCATAATCATCATTATTACAAATCGTGGGAACAATGGCCAGATCAAGAAAACGCCGGAAGACTTTATCTTCCAGGCTTTCCTTATTCGACTCATAATTAATGAGTCTTACATTCAGACGGTTGATGTAATCATCAAGTTTATTAATTTCTTTATACATATTATCCTCCTTTTAAAGAGGGATACATATAAAGAAAAGAGAAAAAAGATAAATCAAATATACGCGTACAAAAATGCTATTAGATATCGGCCTTTTTGTCAAGCAACACTTTTATGGATCTGATAAGAGAATCCATTTCTTCATCAGTCCCGATAGTTATCCTGAGATAATCCATTATCCTTTCCTGATTAAAATGTCTGACGTAAATCTTATTATCTTTTAAATACTCAAAGATCTCGGTACCGCTGATCTTATTATGCTTTGCAAAGATAAAATTGGTAGATGAAGGAAGCACCTCAAAGCCGAGAGCTTCGAGCTCTTTGGTTGTTCTCTCTCTTGTTTCAACTACCTTTTTGATCATAGATCTGAAATAATCATTATCACTTACGGATGCACTTCCGCCTTCGATCTGAAGGGAGTTCATTGTATATGAATTATATGAATACTTTACGTCATTTATTAGCTTGATTATCTCGGCGCTGCTTATTGCATATCCAATCCTGAGACCTGCAAGACTTCTTGATTTTGAAAATGTCCTGACCACGATAAGATTGTCATACTTATCAAGTAGATCCAGACAGCTCTGTCCTTCCCGGGCAAAATCAATATATGCTTCATCCACAACAACAATGCTGTCACTGTTTGCTTCGATGATATCGATAAGGTCATTCTTATTCATGATGATACCTGTGGGAGCATTAGGATTTGCGATCACGATACCGCCGTTTTCAACCATATAATCTTCTTTTCTGATCTTAAAATCATCATCAAGAGGAATCTCACGATAGTTGATACGGAGCATCTCACACCATACAGGGTAAAATGAGTAGGTTACGTCAGCAAACAGAACATCTTTTTCGGAATTAAAGAAGGTCATGAATATCATTCCAAGAACATCATCCGAACCGACACCTACAAATACTCTGTCTGATCCAACACCATGAAAATCAGCCAGTGCTTTAACAAGCTTATCCGAAGTCGGATCAGGATAACGTCTGTTACTCTCGTTACCTAATGAGTTGATTGCCTTCAAAACAAAAGGTGATGGAGGATATGGATTTTCATTGGTATTAAGTTTTATTATATTCGTGTCCTTGGGCTGTTCTCCGGGAACATAGGGCACTACTCTTCTTACATTTTCTTTCCAGTTCTTCAATTTATTACTCCGTTATATAATCTCTTTTACGATCCCGGCAAACTTCATTCCGTTTGAAGCCTTGAGGATTATCACATCTCCGGGACCGAGTATTTCTTTGATAGCTTCAGTTGCCTCGTCATTTGAATCAAAGCATCTTATATCTATATCTTTATTTACTTCAGCTGCAAGGAGCTTTGAGGAATCTCCGACAGTGATAAGGATATCGATGGCATTTTCATCTTTATCCAGAAGCTCATTTATATATCTTCCCACAACCTTATGGTATTCATCAGAGTTGGGGCCAAGCTCGAACATATCACCCAGTACTGCGATCTTTTTACCTGAGCAGCTCTTTTCTGCAAGCACATTAAGAGCGGCCTTCATGGAATCCGGGCTTGCATTATAGGTATCATCGATCACATGATATCCTTTTTCTGTCTGGATCTCCTTCTGCCTTAATCCGGCAAATGATTCGAAAGAAGCTGCAGCTTTGTTAAGATCAAGTCCAAGATAATCACATATAGCCATAGCCACTAGTGAATTTAGGACATTATGCTTTCCGGACTGAAGAAGATTTACGGTTATCCTTTCATCACCGTGACAGTAGGTATAGGTATTGAAGCCATTTTCATATCTGATATCTTCAGCTTTATAATCGGCATTATCGCCTGTACCATATCTATAGATTCTGCAATCCGAAACCTTATCAACTACTTTAAGCAGTTCGTCATCGGAATTAAGGAAGATTGCGCCTTCTGAGCCCATTCTGCCGGCTATTTTCAGCTTTTCTTCTCTTATGCCTTCCTGTGTATGCATGAACTCGATATGGGCAACACCGATCATCGTACAGACTGCTATATCGGGCATTACCATACGGGTAAGCTTATCCATACCGCCGGGCTCGCTGATGCCCATCTCTATAACGGCGATATCCGTCGGCTCATCCATTATCTTTGAGAGAGTAAGCGGAACACCGATCTGGGAATTCATATTACCAGAGGTTGAGAAGACATTTAAGGAAGACCTTAACGCATGCGTTATCATCTCTCTTGTGGTTGTCTTACCGACACTTCCGGTAACTCCTATAACCTTTGCATTATATATGCTTCTCATGTATGTGCCTATATCCTGAAGTGCATCTATTGTTGAATCAACCTTTATATAGGCTCTGTTACGTGGAAGCTCCTTACCATCTGATAGGGCAAGTATCTCCTCTTCGTCTTTTTCAAGTAAAACCGCATATGAATCTGCGGCAACATCGGGGATAAACTTATGAGCATCCACATTTTCACCGACTATAGCAATGAAAAGCTTATCCTCTCCGGCCTGTCTTGAATCAATGACTATATCCTTAAGCTCTTTTGAAAGAAGCTCATCTTTTTTATCATCATCAACCTTATCAAGCAGGCGGCCTTTAGTTATACGTATTATGTCTCTAATAGTTATATTATTCATTAATATACCACCGATTTAGCTATCTCTTCTGCTTTCTTGTCATCAATAAGGACCGTGATAAGCTCAAGCGCAAAATCAATAGCCGTACCTACTCCTCTGCTTGTAATGAACTGACCGTCTCTGACAACTGTTTCGCTTTCCCCGGGCCACATGGCATCAAGTAAGCCTGCTTCAAGACCGGGATAACAGGTAGCCTTCTTACCTCTTAAAAGCCCCATCTCGCCATATACTGTGGGAGCGGCGCAGATGGCGGCAAGGTATTTGCCGGCTTCGTTGTATTTAAGGATCATATCCTTAACCTTATCGCTCTGTTTTAGATAATTGGTTCCCGGCATTCCCCCCGGAAGAATGAGCATATCAGCATCCGCATCAATCTCATCGATAGTTGTATCGGCGATTACCTTAATGCCTCTTGCACCCGTAATATTGACATCATCTTTGATAGAAGCCATTACAACCTCAATACCCGCACGTCTCATAAGATCAACTGCAGTAAGACCTTCAACCTCTTCAAAACCGTCAGCTAAAAGTATATAAGCTTTACTCATCTTAAAACCTCCTCTAATATATCATCCAATGCATCTGTAACTATATCTTCAACTTTTCCGCCATCAACCATTGCAGCAAATTCGGAATTGATCGGGAGTTTTGCAGTACTTCCTATTCCGTAAGCCGAAGCTATGGCATCAACTCTGCTCTTTCCGAATATCTCATGCTTCTTTCCGCAATCTGGGCATTCAAAGTAAGACATGTTTTCAACTATACCGAGAACGGGGATATTCATCTTGCCTGCCATCTTAACAGCCTTTGATACTATCATCTCAACAAGCTCCTGAGGAGAAGTGACAACAATGATTCCATCTACAGGCATTGTCTGGAAAACAGTAAGGGGAACATCTCCTGTTCCGGGCGGCATATCTACAAACATAACATCTATATCGCCCCAGAGGACATCTGTCCAGAACTGCTGAACAGCACCCGCAATAACAGGACCTCTCCATATAACCGGCTCAGTCTCATCATCTACAAGTAGATTGATAGACATCATTTTAATACCGGACTCCGTTTCAACCGGAATAATGAAGTTATCAGCTGTACCATATGCCTTTTTATGAATACCAAATGATTTCGGAATTGAAGGTCCTGTGATATCAGCATCCATAACTGCAGTCTTAAGTCCCTTCTTATTGGCCATAACGGTAAGAAGGGAAGTTACGAAAGATTTACCAACGCCACCCTTACCGCTGACTATCCCGATAACCTTACGGATACTTGAATTCTTATTACTTACTTTTTCTATACCATTCGGCATGCTTCTTTCGAAGGCTTTGTCGAGTGCTTCCTGTTTTTCTTTAGATAAATTTTCGCTCACGCTTTTTTGTCTCCTGTTCTATATAATAAACACTATGACATTATATCACTAATGGGAATAATCTCAACATGATATTTATTGACTGTAAATGATTTATTCCTTATACTTTATTAAGCTTTAGCACAGCACATAAAAAGATAAAGGATAATAAAATGGAAATCGAAAGAAAGTATATAGTTAAAGAAATACCTGCTAAGCTTGATCTGAATTCATATGAGAGTTCGGAGATTGAACAGGGATATCTGGATATAGATCCCGTTGTAAGGATAAGAAGAAAAGGTGATAGGTTCTTCCTTACAATAAAGTCAGACGGGCTACTGGTAAGAAATGAGTTCGAAAAAGAAATATCAAAGGAAGATTACGAAGAGCTGTCTCCCATGATAAGATCTAATATCATTACGAAGACAAGATACAAAATACCTTACGGAACATATACCATTGAACTGGATATATTCCATAAGGCATTTGAAGGTCTTATATATGCCGAGGTTGAATTTACCTCGGTTGAAGAAGCCGAAAGCTTTACTGCTCCCGATTACTTCTACCTCGAAGTCACCGAGGATGTCAGATATACAAATGCTTCTCTCAGCATGATGCCGGAGGAAGACATTTCAAACTTAATAAATATCATTTAAACATATCGAATTTGTCCGAGCCGCCGAATTTATCCAGATATTCATCAATATCCGGTAAGTGCGGCTTGATTGCTTTCATGATCACTACGACAGTTATCACTATTCCTATTATAGACATAAAGAGACCGGGTATGATCTCTCCTATCGCAAGGTTTGCGGTAACAAGCAGAATTGCGATGGTCTGGCAGTAAAAACAGAAATGCACAGAATCCTTGAAGGTCATATCAAGCTTGCTGATCGCTGTTGTGGATCTTGAAAACAGAGCAAACATAAGTGCCATGAATATATACTTAACAGACGAGATGACTGCCTGTATAAGATAAACAAATACCATTGATGCATAGAAAAACGGCGCCATCTTTTCAAGAATACTGTTATCAACTCCATTGGGGATAACCATTTTGATAGGATATGAATATAACTCATTATAGCTTGTGGAGCTATCAGTCTTGATAAAGTTGACCATCTTCACATTTCTGCTTCCAAAGGCAATATAAACGCCTGTCTCTTCAAAATCCCTCTGCTGAAATTCACTTTTCGAGGTATCTATCAAGATATCGGCATTTGAGAGACTCATTTCAAACTTTTTATCTGCTGTAAGCACTCCATCACTTACCTTAAACGTCGGAATGCTCTCTCTGAAAAGCTTGGAAAAGCCTCCGAATGAATAAATCCTTGAAGCAGTCGGTACCGCAAATGACATCAGGCTTACAAGAAGAGCCATAAATATCACGTATCCAATAAATTTGGATGAGTTATCTACGCTTATCTTCGCAAGATTCTGTATCTTAAGGATAGATGCCACGAATATATCAAGTATTCCGGCATTACCTTTATCTTTATTACTGCCTTTTGGGGGTGTAAATCTATCCAGTTTATTAAGATCATTCTGATCGGTATAAAATTCCATAATTTTTCCTTTATATATCTTAAAGCTTCTTCATGAGATTGATCATCTCAAGTGCGCCGAGTGCACAGTCATAGCCCTTATTTCCGGCCTTTGTTCCAGCTCTTACAACAGCCTGCTCGATAGTATCTGTCGTAAGGATACCGAACATAACCGGCTTCTCTGTCTCAAGGCTTACCTGTGCGATTCCCTTGCTTACTTCTGCACATACATGATCATAATGGCTTGTCTCGCCTCTGATGACAGTACCTACACAGATAACTGCATCATACTTATCATTCTTTGCAGCCTTTTTAGCTACAACAGGAATCTCAAATGCTCCGGGAACCCAGATGATATCTATATTATCTTCTTTTACTTCATGTCTTACAAGTCCGTCTACAGCACCTGATACAAGCTTTGATACGATGAACTCATTAAATCTTGATGCGATTATACATACCTTGGTACCTTTAGCTGCTACTACATTTCCTTCGATCTTCATTATTATTTCCTCCTGTTTAAACCTCGTTTAACATGTGACCCATTTTTTCTTTTTTGGTCCTTAAATAGAATATATCATAAGCTGAAGGTTCGATCTCCAGCGGAACTCTCTCAACTATATCGAGATTATAACCCTTTAAGCCGTATACCTTGTCGGGATTGTTGGTTAATAGTCTCATTTTCCTGACACCGAGCGCGACTAGTATCTGAGTACCAATAGTATAATCTCTTGCATCAGGCGGAAATCCCAGCTCAACATTTGCCTGAACGGTATCTCTTCCCAGATCCTGCAAAGCATATGCCCTGATCTTGTTTATAAGGCCTATTCCACGTCCTTCCTGCCTCATATATAAGAGAATACCTCTTCCCTCGTTTGCGATCATTTTAAGGGCGCTGTCAAGCTGCTGGCCGCAGTCACATTTGGCCGAACCGAAAGCATCACCCGTAAGGCACTCGGAATGTACTCTTACCAGTATATCATCGGTCTCATTTATCTCACCCATAGTAAGCGCAACATGGTGCTCACCATTAAGCTTATTGATAAAGCCGTGGATCGTGAACTCGCCGTATCTCGTAGGTAACTTTGCCTTGGTAACCTCTTCGACAAATACCTCGTGTTCTTTTCTGTATCTTACAAGATCACGTATCGTAGATATCTTAAGGTTATGAACCTTCGAAAACTCGATCAGATCGTCAAATCTTGCCATGGTGCCGTCGTCATTCATGATCTCACAGCAAAGTCCGACCGGTTTAAGTCCTGCAATCTTACAAAGGTCAACAGTCGCTTCCGTATGTCCCGGTCTTTCGATAACACCGCCTGTCTTAGCCTGAAGCGGGAACATATGCCCCGGCTTTCTGAAATCCTCCGGCTTTGAAGCTTCATCCACAAACATTCTTGCGGTTAAGCCTCTTTCAACTGCGGATATACCTGTTGTCGTGCTGATATGATCTATCGATACCGAAAATGCCGTCGCATGATTATCTGTATTGACAATGCACATCTGGGGAAGATTGAACCTGTCACTGTAGCTTTCATCCATCGGCATACAGATGAGGCCTCTTGCATACTTTGCCATTAAGTTGACATTTTCAGTAGTAGCAAACTCTGCAGCAAATATGATATCGCCCTCATTTTCCCTGGACTTGTCATCCATGATGATGACAGGTTTTCCGATACGCATATCTTCAAGTATTTCTTCAATTGTATTTAGTCTCTGATCCATAATTTTTCCTACATGAAACCATTTTCCAATAAAATATTTTCAAATGTGTCTCTATTATTATTCACGAAATTATAAACATATTTACCAATCATATCATTTTCAAGATTGACCTTGTCACCGGCCTTCTTCTCTCCAAGGATTGTAGCCTTCAGGGTATGCGGAATGATTGAAACCTTGAAGCTGTCCTTAGAAACATTGGCAACCGTAAGACTGATACCGTCAATAGCAATAGAACCCTTCTTAACGATAAACTTCATAATATCGCTTTCAGCTGAGATGGTATACCATACGGCATTATCTTCCCTCTCAAGCTTTTTTATCGTCCCGGTCCCGTCAATATGACCCGAAACCATGTGCCCGCCGAATCTGGAATCCGCCTTCATAGCCCTCTCAAGATTCACATGAGAACCGGCCTTAACAGAGTCAAGAGATGACTTCCTCATAGTCTCAGCCATAACATCAGCCTTAAAACCATCCTTAAGAACCTCAGTCACAGTAAGACAAACACCATTAACAGCCACACTGTCCCCAAGCTTTACATCATCCATAATCTCCGATGCCTTAATCTCAAGAACCTCCGACTTCTTCCCTTTAACAATCTTTTTAATTGTCCCAACTTCCTCAATTATCCCAGTAAACACACTAAACCCTTTTCAAAATCAATTTAATTCTTTTTCTCTTTTTTGCAGCGTCCGTTTTTAATATGTATGCGCGGGAGGTCGCAATCCTGTTTCACTTCAAGTGCATTCTCCTGCACTTGAAGGGGAACATGGTTGCGGTATACCCGCTTCAACTCACAGCTGCCCCAAACATCCCGATTCAACTCACAGCTGCCGCCCACACTACTTCCTATACGTGATCAAAGCATCCGGTCCTACCATGCGCACCTCATCCAGCTTATACTGGAAAGCATCGCCAACTTCGGCGACACCATCCCCGACAACAGGCGTCGGAGCCTCACCACCGAAAACTTTAGGACCCATAAAGCAATTAATCTCATCAACGTAGCCACTGCTCATCATACTCCAGGCAAGCGTTCCGCCGCCCTCAAGAAGAACAGAATCAATATGCATCTTACCAAGCTGATCCATCAGTTTTTCGAGATTGATCTTGCCATCCTCACCTCTTGGTATAAGAAGCGTACCAATCCCATAATCCTTAAGCTCTCTTATCTTCTGCCTGTTTCTCTTCTCATTTTCGGAAAGAGAAGCTATATAAGTCTTAACCTCTTTAGAGGTCTGAACTATCTTTGAATTAAATGGTATCCTGAGATCACTGTCACAGATTATCCTTATAGGATTACGTCCGCCATCCTTGTGACACATAAGACTGGGATCATCCTTAAGAACAGTACCTATTCCGACCATGATAGCCATATACTCATTTCTGTATTCCTGAACAAGAGCCCTGCTTTCTTCGGAAGAGATCCACATGCTCTTCTTTTCCTTTGTAGCAGTCTTGCCATCGATGGTCATGGCATACTTATACATTACGTATGGCCTGTTGGTGGTTATATAGTGGAAGAATATAGGATTAAGCCTGTCACATTCCTTTTTCATAGAATTAGTGACTACGGATATTCCTTTTTCACGAAGCTTCCAGATGCCATTTCCGGATACGAGCGGATTCGGATCCTCTGAACCGACATAAACTCTTTTGATACCGGCATCAATTATCGCATCTGTACATGGAGGCTGTTTTCCCGCATGACAACATGGCTCGAGAGTTACATACATCTCGGCCCCCTGACATGAGAATCCCTTCTCCTCAGCACTCTTTATAGCTTCTCTTTCAGCATGAAGCTCACCATATGCCGTATGGTATCCTTCTCCGATAACCTTACCATCTTTAACGATCACAGCGCCAACAACCGGATTAGGATTAACCTTCCCCTTACCCTTTAAAGCCAGCTCTATTGCACGCTGCATAAATTTTCTGTCGTATGACAATATCATACACCCCCTTATATTACATAAAGCAAAAACCCCGGCACTAATACCAGGGCGTCTGCTATATACTCTCACATCCAGACTATACTGTCGGCTTCTGAATCTAACAGAATCTGCTGCAAAGCAGCTCGCGGGCTATACCGCCGGTCGGGAATTACACCCTGCCCTGAGTTATTTAAAATTTTATTCTTCGTCTTCTTTTCCTTTACCGATTGAGAGGAATCCACCCTCAGTAGCACGGAGCATAGCCGCAATACCGATATTACGTCTGGTTCCATCCTCGGATATGTAGATCTCACCGGTCTCAACAAGTGACTTGGCAATCTGAGTAAGCTCATCCTTGAATGAGATCATCTGACGTCTGTCACGTGAGCTGAGCTTGAAGAGATACTGGTTCTTCGAGCTTATAAGGAGAATACTGAAGGAATGCACATTATCCTTGGATTCTCTCATACCGGAACCGATCATACGGCTGTTTGCGATGATGATATCCGCATTATCATCAGGAAGATACTCGGAAAGGATAAGCTTATAGATCTTAAGATAATCCTCTTCATTATCAACCTTAATAGGAAGCTCTGCAACGGCAAACTCGATAACCGAGTCGGCAATCTTGATAGTACCGCCATCATCATCTATCGTAGCTACACTGTTACGAGGAACAAGAAGTCTGAAGAATTTGTTCTCGATAACCTTCTGCTCAGGTGTAGGCTCTGCAATAACAAGCTCGGGATAGGTCTTCTCCAGCTTATTCATGGAAATGATTGCTGCATCGTCACCGCCTTCGGCAGTAGCCATAAGAGCTTTATACAGCTCATTGATCTGAGGTGTACGGTATTTAACCTTCTCAGTGATCTTATCTACAGCAGGCTCATAAGCCATGGCTGCATTCTGCATATAGAGATTGATAAGCTCTTCTTCTGAGATACCCTTCTCTTCCTTATACTGAATAACCTTGAAGAGGTTCTCCTTATCGAAGTCCTCATACTTGCTATCAAATGCCTTCTCGAAATACTTAAGAGACTTCTTCTCACCCTGGAAATCAGGCTGTAATTCCTGTCTCTCATATATCTTACCAAGCTCATAAGCAGCCTGTGTACTTCCAAGACCCAGGGCTTCAAGGAAGGATTTCTCTATCTCGTAATCATTTGCGATAAAGAATACCTGGCTCTGCTTCATAAGAGCAACTTTAAGAGCTGTAGCACCGGAACCGGCCTGAACGGCTCTTTCCCATTTTTCAACTGCAGCCTGAAGGTTCTCACCGTGGAGATCCTTGATATCACTGATATAAGCGGCAGCTTCGGTAATACCGTTCTTCTCGGCTTCCTGGAAATATCTTAATGCCTTGTCTCCGTCTCTTCCTGTAGACAGAAGTCCGTAATAGTAGAAACGTCCAAGATAGAAAGGAACTCTCTTATGTCCGAGTCTCTCGGCATCCTCATACCACTTCAGAGCCTTTGTATAATCTTTTCTCTCCTGATCGAAGATATTACCGATAAGGAAAGCAAGATCCGGATCCTTGGTAGCTTCGAAGAGCTGTTTTGCATAGCTGATAGTCTTTTCGATATCACGATAAGGTGAATCCTTATCGAAGTAAAGATCTATAAGCAGATAACTTGCCTTGATCGAACCAAGCTTAAGTGCCTGCTTTGCATTGGTCATGGCACCTTCATAGTCCTCAAGGTAATAGCAGTAAACTGCTTCACTGTAGTACTGATTATCCTTACGGTTCAGGCTCTGGTCGCTGACACGTGTAGGATTTACGAATGCAAATGAGTTCGCAGTCTCGAAGATTATCTCTTCATACTGCTCTATGATCTCCATGGTAGCACACACGAATCTCATACATGCAAGACGTCTGCCCTGATAGAAAGCAAATGTAACGATACCCTTGTTCATTTCCTTATGATAGAAGGTTGTACATATACCGTCTGCATATTCAGTTATATAGGACTTGAGCTGAAGCTCTTCTTCAAAAGCGTCATTACAGTATCTCAGATAATTCTCAAGAGTTTTCTTGGACTCTCTCGGGATACTGTCATAGCTTACATACATCTCAAAGTCCTTGTATGTAAGACTCGGAGCATAATACTCTTCGTCTGTTTCTTCATTGATCGTCTTAACCCAGTCCTTGGGAAGCTTGTGGATATATCCGTCTACCTGGTTATGAACATAGGTATACTGATACTGAAGTGAAGCGGGATCGATAACCTTATAACGAGGTTCCTTACCCTTCTCCTTACGCTTCTCGGATATCTCTGTATAGAGCTTATCCTTCTCCTCAAACTCAAGGGAGTCTGTATGCTGGCTTGCATACTCAACTCTGTCGTAAGCCTTCATGGCATTCTCATCACCGAGATCAGCAAGCTGCTTATACCAGGCCATGGCACGGTCAAGGTCGATGGGAACAATAAACTCACTCTTGTTTCCATACTCATCGATACGGCTGAGACCGTTCTCATAGATGGAACCAAGATTCATATATGCTGATTTAACACCAAGCTGGGTTGCTTTTTCAAAAAGAGAAATAGCCTTGGAAAAGTTCTGCGCTTCAAGATACATCTTCGCAGTTTTGTAGACACTTTCGGGATCATTCGAAAGATTACAATATTTCTCAAGATAGGTTGCAGCTTTATTGAGGTCCTTATCGATCTTGGCATTTGAATATCTTCCTGTTTCGAAGAATTCACTGAGCACTTTAAGCGCATCAAGTCCAAGATTCTTATAGCTCTGATCGTTATAACCGATATCGCCGATACCCTCAAGAATCTCAACTGCATCTTTACCGTTAGCATTTTCCATAAGACTCATAGCCTTATCGTATTGAAGTTCAACGGTACTCTTGTTTGATTTTTTGCCTCCACCGAACGGTGTAATGGCTGTAATTCTGTCCTTTAGGTTACTAAAAAATCCCATTCCCCGGTTCTCCTCTACATTAAGTACAAAATGCCAGTTTCAAATTAGAATTATAACACAATTTGAACCAAGTAGCAATAGAACATACACAGAATAAGTCGTATAAACACTATACTGAAGCGGTCATATAACCGATGATCGCATCAACTGCATCTTCTTCATCATCACCTGATGCTTCAACCTCGATTTCCTCATTGTTGCAGAGTCCGAGGCTCATCATTCCCATGATGCTTTTTGCGTTTATCTTCTTACTTCCGGAGATAAAATATACAGCGCTGCTATATCTGCTTGCAGTCTGAACTATCTCAGCTACCGGTCTTGCTTCATCAAACTTCGGGATACTTACGGTGAATTTCTTTTGTACCATCTTAATTTCTCCTCTTTGTATACTCGTCTGCTATTAAACTGAGCTTCCTCATACGGTGATTGATGCACGACTTAGATAATGGGGGGTTCATCATCTCACCAAGCTCTTTTATGGAAAGTAGCGGATTCTCAAGCCGTGCCTCGGCAACGACTCTTAATGATTCGGGAAGGTCTGCAAATCCGTTTCTCTCCTTAATTAACTTAATATCATTCAGCTGCTTTGAAGCAGCCGAAGCTGTTTTAGCCATATTGGCCGTATCACAGTTAACTTCGCGGTTAACGCTGTTCCTGATATCCTTGAGAATACGTATATTCTCAAACTCCATCAGGCTGTTTACCGCACCGACAGTTCCGAGTAGTTCGGAAATGGTGTCGCCATCTTTAATATACACAACATATTTTTCATTCTTGCTCTGTATTCTTGCCACAAGATGCTGTGCATTTATTATCTTAAGAAGCCTTTCGGCATCCTCTTTTCTTGAAGTCGTAATACTGAGCTGGTAGGTCTTTTCGGGACTTCCAATGGAGCCTCCTGCAAGAAATGCGCCTCTTAAATAACTCTGCTTACAGCAGTTTCTCTCGATGACCATATCATTTATCGAAAGATACGGACCGTTTCTTACAAGCTTAAGCCTGTCAAAGCACATTTCGATAACCGAATCATTTTCAATAACAAGCTTTCTGTGATGCATTTTTTCATGCATAAGCACAGGATCCGATTTATCGATCTCGGCTACCATACTTAAAAGCTTTCTGATCTTTTCCTCAAGAAGAAAATTTTCGGCTCTGATGATAAGTACTTCCTTATCATCAATGATCTCCATTCGGCCGTTTACCGTGATTATCCCGGCAATCTCGGCTTTTCTGCAATGAATGCTCTTTGGATAATTTGCGGCCAGTTCAGTTTTTACATCTGACGAAAATGACATCAGGCTTCGCCCTTCACATACGTATCATTGGCTATATCACGGTGGAACACTCTTACTGAGTAAGGAAGACTCGACATTAACTGATGAAGCTCATTAGCAATCGTAACGGACCTGTGACGGCCACCTGTACATCCGACTGCTATAACAAGCTGATGTCTGTCTTCACTGCTAATGAACTCATTTGTCACAAATTTCATAAGCTTAGAAAGCTCATCAAGGAATTTCTTACTGCTTTCGGCAGCCATTACATATTCCCTTACTTCGGGATCATTTCCCGTTTTCTTCCTGAGACTTTCTTCATAATACGGATTCGGCATGAATCTCACATCAAAGACAAAGTCCGCATCCTGCGGAATACCGAATTTATAACCGAAGGACATGATCGTAACGATCATATTCGTATAATCTTTATCAGTAGAGAAAAGCTTTACCACCTCAGACCTTAATTCTCTCGAAAGAAGCCCGGAGGTATCGATCGTATAATCCGCAAGCTTCTTAAGGAAATCGATCTTATTCCTCTCTTCGTTTATACCCTCTTCAAGAGATGTTCCTCTCTGAAGCGGATGTTCTCTTCTGGTCTCCTTATATCTCTTAACAAGTGTTTTGTTAGAGGCATCAAGATAAAGGATCTCATAATTGAATTTATTCTCTCTCAGTCTGTTAAGGCAGACAGAAAGCTCTCCCAAAGCTTCGCCACTTCTTATATCTATTCCGATGGCGATCTTGTCATTCTCAAAATTATTATCGATAGAAAGACCGACAAATCTGTCTATCAGAGCCACGGGAAGATTATCCACACAAAAATACCCCATATCTTCCAGTGATTTAAGTACGGTTGATTTTCCGGCTCCGCTCATGCCGGTTACGATCACAAAACGCAAAACCCCTTCTCCTTATTAACTGAAATCTCCGATCATCTTTACTTCAGGTTCAAGTTTAACGCCAAATCTCGAATATACCTCCTCCTGAACCTTACATATCAGGTTATATATATCAGTCGAGGAAGCATTGTCATAATTGATTATAAAGCCGCAATGCTTGGGACTTACCATGGCACCGCCGACTTTAAGTCCTGCAAGACCGCTGTCCATAATGAGCTTTCCCGCAAAATATCCTTCAGGCCTTTTAAATGTCGAGCCTGCACTTGGATATTCAAGAGGCTGTTTTTCCTTTCGCCTCATGGTAAAGTCATCCATGGCTTCTTTTATTTCTTCTTTACTGCCTTTATTAAGCTTAAGTGTAACACCGGTTATGATCATATCTTCTTCCATAGCTTTGCTATGTCTATAAGAAAAATCCATCTCTTCTGCAGGAATCACAACCTCATCGCCGCCGATAAGTGCATCAACACTTACGGCAACATCCTTTATCTCTCCGCCGTAAGCACCGGCATTCATATATACGGCACCGCCGACTGTTCCGGGAATTCCGTGAGCAAATTCAAGTCCAGAAAGGCTGTTATTATATGCTTCGGTGGATACCTTTGAAAGAATGGCACCTGCACCGGCATGAATTATATCATCTTTAACCTCAATAAAATCAAAGCCACTTCTCATATCAATAACAGGCCTGTCAATTCCCTTATCCGAGATAAGAAGATTGCTGCCGTTACCGATTATAAGGGGCTTCTCTCCTGATTCTGAAAGGATCTTCATTACAGCTTTAAGATCCCCGATGTCATTTATCTGATAAAAGCTCTTAGCCACACCGCCTGTCTTAAAGGTGGTATGTCTGCTCATAGGTTCATTTTCTATATATTTATAGCTCATCTAAAAGTAATCCTTACAAAAAATAAGACTCTACAATGTATTATACTACCTTGAAGAGCCTTATTTTTCAATATGTAAAATAGTTAAAAAATGTTACAATTTGGTGTTTTTACTGTCTATATTTACCACTAACTACAGAATTGAAGCAGCACCACCGTACATACCGGCATCATTTCCGAGAGTTGCGAGCTTAAGCTGGGTATCCTTGCAGGCATGGAAAGCATACTGTTGGAAGTACTTATTAACAGTATCTATGATGATCTGGCCGGCCTTTGAAACCCCACCGCCGATAACGAAAACTTCGGGATCCACTACACATGCGATATTAGCAAGCGCATAGCCGAGCCTTTTTCCGAATTCATCAACAAGACCGTTTGCAAGCTCATCACCGCTCTTTGCAGCATCAAATATCTCCTTAGCCGAAAGGAACTTAACCTCTCTTAACTTGGAAGGCTTATCAGAAGCATTAAGAGCACGATTGGCAAGTCTTACGATACCCGTTGCGGAAGCATACTGCTCAAGGCAGCCCTTCTTGCCGCAGTTACAAGCATCCTGCTCATCCCAGTCAATAGTCATATGGCCGATCTCACCGCCTGCTCCGTTAACTCCCGCAAGCATTTTTCCGTTTAAAATGATTCCGCCACCGACACCGGTTCCGAGAGTTACCATGATAACGTTACTGAATCCCTTGCCGCCGCCCTGCCAGTATTCACCGAGAGCAGCCATGTTGGCATCATTTCCAACCTTTACGGGAAGACCGATTATACCGGAAAGCTCTTCGGAAGCATTGAATATGCCCCATCCGAGGTTAACGCACTTGATAACCGTACCATCATCCTTAACAGGTCCGGGAACGCCCATTCCGACGCCCTTTACATCTGCTTTATCAATACCTTTTTCGGTAAGCTTGGCTTCAATGGAAGCCGCAATATCGGGAAGTATAAAAGCACCACCGTCATCAGTACGGGTAGTTATCTCCCACTTATCAAGGAGCTCTCCGTCAGTTGAGAAGAGCCCTATCTTAACTGTTGTTCCGCCTATATCTACTCCGAATACATAATTAGCCACTTTTTAGTCCTCCTTAGAATTATTCAGACCTCTTGTAACGCGGTTATACATTTCCTGAGCCGCATTATAGCCCATCTTCTTCTGTCTGTGGTTGACCGCCGCAGATTCTACTATGATCGCAAGGTTACGTCCCGGTCTGATGGGGATCGAATGAGATACAACCTTATTACCCAGGATCTCCACATAGTTATCTGAAAGTCCCAGTCTGTCATAATTGGCATCCTTATCCCACTCTTCAAGCTTAATGACAAGATCGACCTGCTGTGAAAGTTTAACGCATTCAACACCGAACATGGTCTTAACATCTATGATACCGATACCTCTAAGCTCAATAAAATGTCTTGTAATCTCGGGAGATTCACCGATAAGCTGTTCATCACTTATCTTTTTGATCTGAACTACATCGTCGGCAACAAGTCTGTGTCCTCTCTTGATAAGCTCGAGGGCCGCCTCTGATTTACCGATTCCGCTGTCTCCCATAATGAGAACACCTTCACCGAATACATCAACAAGAACAGCATGGATGGATACCCTCGGAGCAAGCTCCTCATGGAGATATCTAACTGTCTCATGGATAAATGACGAGGTCGTCGCACTGCTGGTAAGTACCGGGATATTATGCTTATTACCGGCTTCGACTATAAAATCATAAGGCTGGATGTCCCTGCAGAATACAAGGCATGGAAACGGAAAACTGAAGAGCTTGTCGAATATCTCGATATTCTCTTCCTTCGTATGCATATCAGCTATATATGCATGCTCTACATTTCCGCAGACCTGAACACGTGTCGTATCGAAATGCTCAAAAAAACCGGCCAGCTGAAGCGCCGGTCTGTTGATATCCGGATCACTTATAAGGATACTGTCCGTATCTATGTCCGGAGTATGATTGATGAGGTTCATCTTATTGATAAGCTCAGTAAGAGTTATTGTATATTCTTCCTTCATAACCCCTCCCTCAAATCTATGATATAGTGGATATTTTATCATAGATATGGTATATTTTCCAGTATGGAAATATTCGATATAGAAGAAGAACTCAATAAGCTTCCCCACTCTCCCGGGGTCTATATAATGCATGATGAAAATGATGCTATTCTTTATGTCGGCAAAGCTGTGGACCTTCATAACCGTGTACGCCAGTACTTCAGAAGCGGTCACGGACATAACAATTCTCCGAAGATATTAAGGATGGTCTCACATATCCATCATTTCGAATACATAGTCACATCCTCTGAGATGGAAGCCCTTGTACTTGAGTGTAATCTGATAAAGGAACATAGACCGAAATATAATACAATGATGACCGATGATAAAGGTTATCCCTATATAAGGATAACTATGAAGGATGATTTTCCCGTCCTTATGTATAGTCATCAGATGAAAAGGGACTCCTCCCTTTATTTCGGACCATATACCAACGGAGGCGCCGTCCATGATACGATTGCTCTCTTAAGAGACATTTTCAGCTTAAGAAGATGCCGTAAAAAGATCGATGCATCTAAAGCAGATGAAAGACCATGTCTTTATCATCAGATAGGTAAATGCACTGCCCCGTGTGCAGGCCTCATATCCAGGGAAGATTACCGAAAATGTATCGATAAGGCGATAGACTTTCTTAACGGCAATACCAAAGATACCTTAAATGATCTTAAGGAAAGGATGAAGAAAGCTTCTGATGAGCTGGATTTTGAGACTGCCGCTTCCTTAAGAGACCTGATAAACAGTATAAATGCAATATCCGAAAGACAGCTTGTCAGCAAGACCAGCAGTGATGACAGAGATATAATAGCTCTTGCCAGAAATGATTCGGATGTTATAATCTCCATATTCTTTGTAAGAGACGGCTCTCTTATAGGTCGGGAAAGTCACCATATGGATGCCGACATATCGGATACTGACAATGAAGTCATTACTGAATTCATCAAACAGTACTATATCGGTATACCCTTTATCCCTAAAGAGATCCTTACGGTCACACCGATACTTGATGAGGATGTGATAACCTCATATCTGTCTGATCGAAAGGGTCAGAAAGTTATTATCATAACCCCTCAGAAGGGTGAGAAAAAGGGGCTTATCAAGCTTGCAGAGGATAATGCAAAGCTTGTTCTTGCTCAGGATATCGAAAGGATCAAACGTCTCGAAAAGAGAACCACCGAATCCTGTAAAGAGATCGCCGATATTGTAGGACTGGAAAATGTAAGCCGGCTTGAAGCCTTTGATATATCCAATATATCCGGATACCACTCTGTTGCATCCATGGTTGTATTCCAGGACGGCAAGCCCAAACGAAATGCTTACAGAAAGTTCCGATTAAGGACTGTTGAAGGGCCTGATGATTATGCATCGATGAAGGAAGTACTTTCCAGGAGATTCACAAATGAAAACTTAGGAGAATTCCCCGATGTTATCATGATGGACGGCGGTAAAGGCCAGATACATATCGCGGAGACCGTACTTAACAGTCTTGGCATCGATATCCCTGTATGCGGTATGGTAAAGGATGATAATCACAGAACACGTGCACTTTTATATCAGGATAAGGAAATATCCTTCAAAAAAGGCAGCGAAGCAATGCATATGATCACTGCTCTTCAGGATGAAACGCACCGTTTTGCGATCGATTATCATAAACAGGTAAGGTCAAATGAACAGACAAGATCGATACTTGATGATATACCGGGTATCGGGCCTGCAAGAAAAAAAGCTCTTCTGCTATACTTTAAGGATATAGATGCTATAAGAAAAGCAACCCTTGATGAACTTTCAAAGGTTGATGGCATGAATACAAAATCAGCAAAAGAAGTTTTCGACTTCTTTAATTAACACGAGGTAAAAAAATGGGAAAAGGACTCTTTCCATCTGAATATTATGATTCGGCTTATTCAATTAACTTTCAGAAATACTATGATCTTGGATACAGAGGATTAATTCTTGATATAGATAATACCCTCGTTCCGCATGATGAGATGCATGACGACAGATCAAGAGAGCTGTTTAAAAAGCTTAAAGAAATCGGTTTTAAAATGTGTTTTGTATCAAATAACGATGAACCGAGAGTTAAAGAGTTCAACGATGAGGTCGGATGCTTTTATGTATTTAACGCGGAAAAGCCAAAGATAAAGGGCTATGTTGAAGCAATGAAGAAAATGGGAACCAAACATGAAACCACTCTCTTCGTAGGCGACCAGATATTTACCGATATCCTCGGTGCTAACAGAACCAGACTCCATTCAATCCTCGTAAAGCCCGTGGCAAAAGAAAAATACTTTCATATAGTTCTTAAAAGAATACTCGAAGTTCCCATAAAAGGTTTATATCTTATCAACCATAAATTAAAAACCAAATGATAAACAGAATATATACTAACGAAAAAGCGGCTTCCCTTTCGGGAAGCCGCCTCTTTGTTTTAAAGCACGTCAGCTCTGAGTTTCTTAAGTACCTGGAAAGTCTTGGTTCTAAGTTCTTCTGCTTCAAAGAGTGAAAGCATTGTATCCATGTCGAACTTAGTCTTCATAAGAATATCGATCCAGTCATTTACGTAATCCTTTACGTACTCAACGTTCTCATCAGACTTATCCTTAAGGATATTCTGGATGTTGTTGATATTCTCTACTACTGAAGGTGTAGATGTAACATTATTTCCGGAAGGTGTAGGTGAACCTTCATCTGAAAGCTCGATAACCTTACCGGTCTTTGTGATGATAACCTTCTTGTTAGGTGTGGATTCAGGCTTAGCTGAAACTCCGCTGCCCTTCTTATCGAGAAGCTTCTCTGTAGCCTTGATAAGGCAAACTACCGAATAAGTAGCTTCCATAGGAGTCTGCTCTGCATGACCTTTTGTATCATGCTGATGCCACAGCCACTCTGACTTGAGGAGCATTTCTTCAATCTTGGAATCATCAAGTAACTTCTTAAGATCATTGTCCATTGACTGAACTGCAGTTCTTCCGAAGATACCGCCGCCCTTGTTCTGGCCGGCATCACCCTTCTTATATCTTGAAGGAACAACTACATCATCATATGTCTTAACCAGATACTTCTCTGCTGTCTTAGGATCATAATCACCGCTGATAACGGCAATTCTTCCACCGTTAAGACCATTAACGATCATATCCTCAGCTGCCATAAATACGAGAGTCTTCTGACGATCATCGATCATCTGCTTGATCTCATAATTAGTCTTTGACTTCTCAAGGATGGCATTCTTACGAACCTTAAATGCCTTAATCTTCTCTTTGATACTGAAGAACATCTTCAGAAGTGAAGGATTGGCATTTACATAGTCATTGATCCATGATATCTCAACATACTGATGCTCAATCTTATTGGAGAGCTCATATACATTGTAGCCGTCAAATACAACATTAAGTGTTGTATACAGCTTCTCGAGAATCTCATACTTCTCTTCCCATGCTCTGCCTGTAACATCGGAATTAACCAGTTCCTTGATACCGCACTCATAGAATACAAGGTTGTATTCATAGAGTCCTTCAAAAATATTGGTCTTTCCTGTAAGCTGAGCACCTGCACCGAGAATCTGAAGATTCTTCTTCATATCAGGCTCGTTTTCGATATATAAATATACCTTCTTTACAAATGCGGAAACTTCTCCGATAAGAGTATCAATCCTCTTATTGTAAAGCTCCTGCTTGGATATAGCCGTAAGAACGTTTCTGCTGAGTACGGATGTATCCTGCGTGCTGTTTACATTTCTGATAAGCTCCTTAAAGCTCTCATAAACAGCCATATTATCGATAGGAATATATTCAGCATTAAGTCCGTAGAACTCAAATGCCTTATTATAATCCTTGTTAGCGATAAATGTATTAAAGAGACCTATTGAAAGCTGGGTCTTATAATCATTTCCTACATGAGGATCTTCAACAACATAATCATAGAGAACTTCAAGGTTGCTGAGATATGCATCAGAGTTTGCAAGGGAAGTAGGAAGACCCATATCCATTACAACATTGATGAGATCCAGATAACCGAGAAGAGCCTTGTCAAAGTTCTTAGGTCTGTCATCATCCTCTAGGATCTGATAGCTTACATTGATAAGAAGCGGAGCTATACGCTCACCGATAAGGCGCATTGCCTCACCGAACTTTTCACGCTGATAGAGATAAATGAGCCAGATACTGTATCTGTAGATACCTGTTGTATTGATTGGCGCATCAATATCGGAAGGATCGATATCTCCGTAAACGAATTTAAAGAGCGGTTCAATCCATTCGTCAATCTCATATCTTCCCTTAGCCTTAATGTTCTCGTCAACAAATTCGCCGAGTTCGTAAAGCTTTGTGCACTGAGACTTTACATCGTCATCAACGCTCATATTTTTCAGATCAAAATTGCTGTCCTTCAGGTAATCAATAACTAATGCATAAAAGCCATCTTCGACCTGCTCATTCAGGAATCTTATAAGTAACCCCTTGTTATTCGAAGCCGCTATGGATAACACATTATTATCGCTGCCCGTAATATTAGCTGGTAATGCCATACACCACTTCCTCCTATAATTTCTAGAATTAGCGGGAAACCTTCCCCAACATGTATCTATAATTTTACTTTAATAGCAAATTTATGTCAACGTTATATTGTCAATTTTTCACTAAATTTTTTGTTAATTTTGCACAAGCCCTGCCATTTTTAATATAGCGATAGCATTTCTTGTAGTGCATCTGCCATCCTTGATAGTGTAATCAAACTTAAGTGATGAGCCCTCATAATACTCTTCAAAGTGATAATTTCTGGCCTCTGTACCGTCATCTCGCTTAAGCTCGCAGAGTTCAAAATCATGTGTGGATACCATAACCAGGCTTTTTCCGGCAGAAAGCTTTGTAAGAGCTTCCGATGCTCCCACAATCCTGTCTGCGGAATTAGTGCCCTTAAATATCTCATCTATGAGGCAGAGAGCCGGAACTTCCGGATCTGACTGAACATATTCTGCCATCTCCTTGATCCTCAGGATTTCGGCATAGAAGGTTGATATTCCGCCCGAAACATCATCCATTACTCTCATGGATGTAAATATCTTCATATAAGGAACACTGAAGCCATCGGCACATACAGAGCTTCCTGTAAAAGCAAGTACCATATTGATAGCAACAGTTCTTAAAAATGTAGTCTTACCGGACATATTCGAACCGGTTATGACATTCAGCTTATCTTCTATCACTGCACTGTTACTTACAACAGTATCTGTATCAAGCAGAGGATGATAAACCTTATCCATCGAAAGCTTGATATCAGAGTAATCAAAACTTACATCAGGCTTTACGGATCTTCTAACAAGGGGAAGAACCGCAAAAGAAGAAAGTTCCTCCACATCCGATATGATCTCGATACTGTCATCAAATACAGTACTGTTCTTCTTATTCCACCTGAAAGTAGCAAGTGCTATATAGTAATCCCATGCCAGAAATCCGGAAAGAACCATATGAACTATGGGATTATATGAAATGTTATAGAAGGTTCCTATAGTACCCAGCTTCTTTATAGCCGGAAGCAGTCCGTCACGGCTTGATACTCTTTCATGTATACCCTTAAGCAGTTCACATTTAAATGTCTGTGAGCTGATAAGACTGAGAAGCTTAAGATAATCCTGAGCTACACTTCCGTATGCTTTAACAGGTGCGGAAAGCTTTTCCGTAACAGCCTGAGGTCCCCAGGTCAGGATAAGTCCGAGAATAAAGCTGACTAGTATCCTTGCGGGATTCATACCGCCCGAAAGAACCATGACTATTGCCACTATATTGATAACGGGAACCAGCACCATCAATAGATATATCCATGCCGGAAATGTTTCAATCGGCTTATCATCTTTAACAGCTTCCTCCTGTTCATTTTCATCAACATCATCAAAAAAGCCGGTGGACTTAAGCTTATCCTTCTCTCTTATCTCAACGATCCTTTCGGATGCAGACTCAAAATCAATAAGAAAATCCCTGTTTTCCGAAAGTTCTGCTATCGCTTCATATCTCTTATCTATATTTTTACTGTTATCTCTTTCAAGAGTTATAGTCTCAGCCAGCTTTTTCTTACCCATATCGGTATGAGCAACGGAGATAAGCTGATAAAGGGATGCCGGGCCCAACAGATCAAGATCATGGGCCATGGTCATATTTTTATTCAGGAACTCATTTCCATTTTCTTTAAATGTCTTCCAGCCGGTACCGAGCCTTAAGATATACCTGTTTATAACAGCAGTCCTTGCCTTAATGCCGAGCAGCTTATCATCCAGATCATTATGAAGCTTTACAAGGTAGATAAAAACCACCGTAAGAGCTATGAAAAAAAGAAGCATCAGCATGCTGTGATTATGGACTGACATATATAGCAGAACAACTGCCAACAGAAAAATCACAAGCCTGAAGGCTGCGACAGTTGAATAGACCTTATCCAGCGCTCTTTTTTCTTCTCCTGCTTCTTTTAACTTTTTATTTAATTCTTCCTTCATCGGGTCTCCTCCATTCAAAACACCTTTATAATTTAACATAATTACATATCTTTTTAAAGCATTTGTTGATTTTTTCTTTGACTTGGAATAAAATGTATAGATACAGTAACTAAGGTTACAAATCACATCGAAAAGGGAGGTTAGTTACAAATGGCTAGACGTAGTTTATTAGGAGGATTACTTACTGTTACCACTGCTGCCGCAGCTGTTGCCGGTGTATGTTATCTGTTCAAGGATGAGATAAAGGGAACAAAGACCTACAAGGACCTTGATGAGAAATATGATGTAGATAAGAAGATCAAGGAATATAGCGAAAAAGCCAAGACCACAGCTTATGATCTTAAGGATAAGACAAAGGTTGCTGCAAAGGATATCAAGCAGAAGGTCGATGAGTGGAGAGCCTCCGACGATGATAATATCTTTGATGATGACGAGATCATCATAAATGACGGTGATGTTGCCGAGGAAAGAGATTATGTATCTATCAAGGCTGATATTGCTGAAGATGTTGAGGAAAAAGCCGAGGACGTTAAAGAAGCCGTAGAAGAAAAGGCAGAAGACGTTAAGGATGCTGTTGAAGACGCAGCTAAAGAAGTAAAAGGCAAAGCTAAGAAAGCTAAAAAAGAAGTTAAGAAGGCTGCTGAAGATGTAAAAGATGCAGTCGAGGATAAAGCCGATGATATCAAAGATGCTATCTCAGATAAGATAGAGGATATCAAGGATATAGCAGATTGATAAAAATCAAAAAGATAACAGGAATTGTTTAATGCAATTCCTGTTATCTTTTTTTAATGCTTATATATGACATATATGCATGTATCTTATAATTCTCGGTCAGATAAACCGAACGCTGGGATTCCACAAGATTTTCAGCAAGTTCCTTATCAAGTGTCCTGATCAGCTCTCTTCTTGTCGGAGCCAGCTTCTTTTTCTTAAAGGAAAGATTAAGCTCGGGAATCGCCGCTGCCAGAACAAAATAGATAAGCGTCGCTGCCATCAGATAGATCGACAGCTTTTTAATATATCCGATAAGCTTGATACGTAATACCGGATAATCAGGCTGACTGATCGATATCTCTTTTACAAACCCATCAAGAGAATCTGCTCCGAGATCCATCTGCTCAGATAATTCAGTTTCTATATACTTTGCTGCCGCACTATCCTCTGTAAGTGTTGCAAGTATATTAAAGCTCTTACCCTTATCTGCAAGAAGTGATGTTTCTTCATCCAGGATAAAAAGATACATATCATCCTGCTGGATCAGATAATAATAGTGTCCTGCTATCCCGTCTTCCACCTTATAATCAAAGCCAGTATAGGTAAGCCCGTCTCTCACATTTATGGAAACATTTGTCTTTCCGACGCTGTAATACAGTTCGGAATCATTTACATCGTCCATAAGATAAGTCTTATTTTCATCAAGGATTCCAAGCTGCATACAGATCAAAAACATGGATGCTTCCATAATGAGAACGGGAATTATCATCAGTATTAAGTTTCTGAAAAGAAGCTTTCTGAACATTTTTATCTGGCCACTATATTAATGATCTTTCCGGGAACGTAAATCTCTTTTACTATCTGCTTTCCGTCAAGTCTTGAGCCAAGAGCTTCCTTTGCAGCACTAAGGATCTCGTCCTTTGAAGCATCTGCGGGAACATTTATCGTAAGCCTTGTCTTACCTGATACCTGAACAGGAAGTGTGATCTCGGAAGTTACGAGATGCTTCTCATCAAAGTCAGGCCACTTCTCCTCAAATACGGAAGCTTTTCCTCCCAGCATCTCCCAGAGTTCTTCACCAAGATGAGGAGCAAACGGAGCAATAAGTCTTACTGCAGTCTTAAGTGTCTCCTTATCTACGCCCTTATCCTTGGTAAGTTCTACAAACTTATTGTTATATTCCATGAAAGCGGATACAACGGTATTGAGATTGAAGCTCTCAAGCCTCTCGGTAACATCCTTTACAAGACCGCTTCTGAGGCGAAGTGTTTCCTCGGTCTCCGGAACATCGCCCTTTTCGATATTATCTGAAACGACACCATAGAATCTCTTGATAAATCTGTAGATACCATCGATACCTGCATCATCCCAGATTGCATCAGCTTCGGGCGGTCCTACGAAAAGCTCATAAAGTCTTAAAGTATCACAGCCATAATCACGAACAATATCATCGGGAGAAACGATATTACCAAGTGACTTACTCATCTTGGTTGGCTTTCCCGTTACTCTGTCACGTCCGCATATCATACCCTGATTGAAGAGCTTCTTAAACGGCTCATCAAATCCGACAACTCCGATATCATAGAGGAACTTGGTCCAGAATCTTGAATAAAGCAGGTGAAGAACGGCATGCTCAACACCACCGATATACATATCTACAGGAAGATACTTATCAGCCTTTTCTCTGGAAATGAGTTCTTTATCGTTATTTACATCAACATATCTTAAGAAGTACCATGATGAACCTGCCCACTGAGGCATAGTGTTGGTCTCACGCTTTGCAGGTCCTCCGCACTCTGGACATGTACAGTTAACCCACTCTTCGATTGCTGCAAGAGGTGATTCACCTGTTCCCGTAGGCTCATACTTTTCTACTTCGGGAAGTCTAAGCGGAAGCTGATCTTCCGGAACAGCAACGCATCCGCACTTTTCGCAGTGAACGATAGGGATAGGCTCACCCCAGTATCTCTGACGTGAGAATACCCAGTCACGAAGCTTATAATTCGTTGTAGCCTTTCCGTAGCCCTTCTCTTCTATTATCTTCGGAGCTTCCTTCTTAAGTACAGCTGACTCCATTCCGTTCCAGTCACCGGAATTAACCATGATTCCGCTTGCTGCTGTGTAAGCCTCAGTCATGTCATTTCCATCCTGAACCTGATCAAGTGTGGGAGCGATAACCTGTACGATAGGAAGGCCGAATTTCTTGGCAAACTCAAAGTCTCTGTCATCATGAGCGGGAACGCACATGATAGCTCCTGTACCGTAATCTGCAAGAACGTAATCCGAAAGCCAGATAGGTGTCTTTGCACCGTTAAGAGGATTTATTGCATAGCAACCGGTAAATACACCTGTCTTCTCTTTATCAGCCATACGGTCGATTGAAGACTTAAGTGAAGTCTGATAGATATAATCCTTAACTGCCTCTTCTGTCTCCGGTGTATAAAGCTTTGAAGCAAGCTCTGACTCGGGAGCAAGTACCATAAAGGTTGCTCCGTAAAGTGTATCGGGTCTTGTTGTATAAACTGTGATAACCTCATCTCTTCTATCTACAGGGAAGTCAACCTCTGCACCCTGAGATTTACCGATCCACTCGGACTGCATCTTCTTAACCTTCTCGGGCCAGTCAAGCTTATCAAGATCAGCAAGAAGTCTGTCTGCATAAGCTGTTATCTTAAGCATCCACTGACGAAGGTTCTTCTTTGTAACGTCAGCACCGCAGCGCTCACATTTTCCATCCTTAACCTCTTCGTTGGCAAGACCTGTCTTACATGAAGGACACCAGTTGATTGGCATCTCCTTCTCATAAGCAAGACCCTTCTTGAACATTTGAACAAATATCCACTGAGTCCACTTAAAGTAATCGGGATCTGTCGTATTAACTTCCATATCCCAGTCATAGATAGCTGATATCTGCTTGATCTGCTTCTTTATAGCTGCAACGTTTTTTGCAGTAGAAATAGACGGATGAACTCCGTTCTTGATAGCATAATTCTCAGCAGGAAGGCCGAATGCATCCCATCCCATGGGATGAATGACATACTTACCGTGCATCATCTGGTAACGGCTCCATACATCCGAGATTACATATCCTCTCCAGTGGCCTACATGAAGACCGTTTCCCGAAGGGTAAGGGAACATATCAAGACAGTAATACTTATCCTTCTTACCGTCATCAACATTGACGGGCTTCTCCTCCCACTTCTGATTCCATTTTGCCTCGATAAGCTTGTGATCAAATCTGGCCATTTATTTTTCCTCCTTTTTAACATCATGAGACTTGTCATGATGTGTAACTTTATTTATCAGATTTTTTGAAGCCTGAAGCTGTGCTTTCTGCTTCTCAAACTTCTCTATCTTCTTTTTATCTCTTGAAGAGATTATCTTCTGTTTAGGTCCCCTCACAGGATTACCGTTTTCATCGAAGCCTCTTAATGCAACGAAATACTCGGTATTATTGCTAAGCCCACGTTTATTCAGCTTATTTCTTAGTATCCTGGTCATAAGAGCATACAAGCATGCAAGTGTGGGAACACCCAGTATCATTCCGCCGAAGCCGAAAAGGTTACCGCCTACAAGGATAGCAAAGAGTACCCAGAAGCTTGAAAGTCCTGTCGAATCGCTCAGGATAAGCGGTCCGATTATATTGCCGTCCACCTGCTGGAGTATGATTATAAAAATAATGAACACGAGACACATTTTCGGTGACTCCACAAGAACCAGTACTGCAGATGGAATAGCTCCGATAAACGGACCGAAGAACGGGATAATGTTTGTGATACCTATGATAACGCTGATGAGCACTGCATAAGGCATATTTACGATCCTGCAAAATGCAAAGCATATCATTCCGATTATGATGGAATCGATGATCTTGCCACTGATGAATCCGCCGAATACAGCATCTACATATTCTATAGCGGAAAGGATCTTATTACCGTTCTTCTTATCAAAGAATGCATATACAACCTTCTTGAACTGAGCAGAGAACTTATCCTTGCTGAGAAGAAGGTATATAGCTGCTATGATTCCGATAACGAAGTTGAGAACAAACTTAACTCCGCCCCAGATGCCCGTAGAAACAGCCTTAACAACACTATCCATATTCGGAAGCAGCTTCTGTGTCAGAAGGTTCTTTATAGCTTCCTCGATATCATCCATATAATTATTTATTATTTCAACGAGTGTCGGATTATTACGGATTATCGCACGTACATATCCCTCGATATTTCCTGTATATTTATCAAAGTTTTCATATAAGCGATTGATACTGTCATAAATTGAAGGAATAAGTATCCAAAGGAATAAACCGAGAAGGATAATGAAAAACATAATCGCAAATACTACGGCAAGTACATCCGCAACCTTACCCTGCTTTTCAAGGTTCTTTTCCTTAAACATATTTTTAAGGAGCTTTCTGAGGCCGACCCTTAGTTTATTTACAAGAGGATTAAGAAGAAATGCGATTATACAGCCTATGATGATCGGTGTCATGGCTTTAAGAAGTCCGCCGATCACACTAAGTATCACTCCAAGCCTTCCGATCAGAAGATAAAAGAGCACAATAATACAGCCTGCTCCAGCAAGAGTAAGCATGCGTTCAATATCAATATATTTAAATCGCCTGTTTTTATTATCCTCTTCCAACACTGACCTCCGGATTAATCTAAATGAGTATTATATCATATAAAGCCCCGAAATTCACTAATTAATTACTGATTCAGTACCTTAGCGGTTACCCCTCGAAGCTTTAAGCTCTATCATAACTCTTCTTTTAAGAAGCGCAAGCATGCATAATGCTCTGCTTCTTTTTGATATCCTGCAATAGGTAGTAAAATCCTTCTTATAAATCCCGTATCTTTTGAGAAGAGTTTTCCTGTCCGAAACATTTCTTCCCGAAAAGCTCTGGATGATCGCAGCATCAATAACCTGAACCGAGCAGAGTCCTTTTTCGGAAAGCTTGTAGGCAAGCGTAAAGTCGATCATATCAAGGAACTGCTCCTCATTAAAGCGCCCTGCCCTTATAAGCGAATCCAGTCTTATGGTCATCGTACTGTTTATAAAGGTTATATCTTTATACATTCCGGGCATCCTGATATAGTCTTTATCACGGTAAATGTATCGGAAGCCCTTCATGGGCGAAAGATTCCTTTTATCTGTCCTGATTATTCCCGTTATCACATTCGGCTCATCCTGGGAAGAAGCTTTATAGGAAGCATCATAAACCTTACTCAGATATTCAAAGGGAACCGTGGTATCATCATCCAGGAACATCATGAAATCCTTCTTTGGATCAACGCTGTTATCCTCCGCATATTTAACTGCCCTGTTATATGCCTTGGAAAGTCCGAGGTTTTTATTATTCCGGATATAGATAAGGCCATAACCTGATATAAGCTCCGAGTAATCCTCGTTTTTCTCATCAAGATAACTTTTCGGAGAATTATCCACCACAATAAGACGAACACTGTCAACTCCGTACTTATCGACAAAATCGGTCAGGCTCTTTTTTGAAGGAAGCTCATTTATGCTCTTTTTATATATTACTGTAGTGATATATAACATCTTAACCTCTTATAAAAAGTAAAATGTTTTCGTTAATATGCTTTTATCTTGGTCCAGAGATCCGAATAATACTGCTTTGTCTTCTTATCCTGATATCTGAACATTTCATTATTAAGCGCACCGAATTCAGGTGTATAGGCATTTATACCGTCATATTCCTGAACCTTGAAATCTTCCCTTACTTTTACGACAGGTGTTGTATATCCGATAAAAAGTGAATTCTGATATACATTATCATATTCAAGCATATAATCCATAAAGGCTTCCGCAAGTTCTTTATCGGTACAATCCTTCGTAAGGACCATAGCATCACACCACTCGTTGGTTCCTTCTTCAGGCTCAAAATATCCAAGGTCCTCATTTTCGGCCATTATATAGGCACCGTCTCCGGAATATACAACTGCGATCGCTTTATTACCGGCTATCATATTATCCATGACATCATCACCTGCATAGACAACATCCATATCCTTCTTCTGCTCAAGAAGCCATTCATAGGCTTCGTCTATTTCTTTCTTGCTGGTCGTATTCATAGAATATCCGAGAGCCTTTAAGGCGATCATGAAGCTGTCTCTTTCAGAGTCATACATATAGATGTCTCCGGCATACTTCTCATTTCTGAGAAGCTCCCAGCCATCCTTAAGATCGGCCTCATCAACCTTATTCTTATCATACAGGATTCCGACCGTTCCAACGAAATAAGGAACAGAATACTTGTTTCCGGGATCATATGCATAATCAAGATTCTCTGGGTCGAGCTCATCCTTATTAGTGATAAGCGACCAGTCAACAGGCTGGAGCATATCTTCTTTGATAAGTCTCTCTATCATATAATCACTCGGTATCAGAATATCGTACTGAGAACCACTCATAAGCTTCGTATACATAGATTCATTAGAATCAAACGTCTCATATATGACACTGCAGTCATATTCCTCCTCGAACTTGGTAACAAGCTCAGGATCGATATATTCACCGGCATTAAATACTCTGAGAGTCTTTTCATGACCTCTGATTCCGGAAAAAATAGTAAGCCCCAGCACAAGTATAAATCCAACGATTACGATCTTTCTAATCGTATTCTTAAGCATAGCCGGCATTATCTTCGAGAGAATGATAAGAATAGCAATCACCAGAATAACGATGGTCGAGAGCGCATTTATCGTAGGGTTAGTCCTCTTGGTCATGTTATATACGACTATGGAAATGTTTTCGACACCGTTACCCGTTACAAAGTAAGAGATGACGAAATCATCGAAACTCATTGTAAACGCAAGAAGGATACCTGCATATATACCATCCTTCAGCATCGGAATGATAACCTTCATAAGTGCTTCAAACGGTGTTGCTCCAAGATCCATTGCAGCGTCGGCAATTGAAGGATCCAGCTGTCTTACCTTAGGATATACCGAAGTAATAACGTAAGGGGTACAGAATGCTATATGTGCAAGAAGCATGGTCATATAGCCCTTAGCTATCATCGCTGATGAGAAAAGGATCATAAGACTGATAGCTGTTACGATATCAGGATTCATGATCGGGATATTATTCACATTAAGGACAACATCCTTAACAATCTTTCTGCTCTTGGAAAGACCGATAGCGGTTATTGTACCGAGTACAGTAGATATAAATGTCGCAAATATCGCTATAGTAAGCGAAACATATACAGCTCTCATGATTGAGCCGTCTGTTATAAGTCTCTCATACCATCTTAAAGAAAATCCGGTCATACTGGTAAGGCTCTTGGATGAATTAAAAGAGAATACCATCATGACAACTATCGGAAGATAAAAGAAAGCGAACAGACATGCGATATAAATTATATATAATGCTTTTTTACTTCTGCTATCCTGCACTTTGCTCCTCCTTATCTTCCTTATCAAAACGTTTCATAAGTGTAAGTCCGAGAAGGATGATCAAAGTTAATATGATGGAGATCGCAGAACCGAAGTTCCAGTCTCCGACAGAGATAAACTGATTCTCGATCAGGTTACCGATAAGAGTATATTGTCCTCCGCCAAGCAGCTTGGGAATGACGAAGGTAGAAATCGAGAGAAGGAATGTCATCATTATACCGTTGATGACTCCGGGAATAGACATCTTCAGGATGACATTTACAAATGTCTGGATACGGTTAGCTCCGAGATCATGTGAAGCCTCGATAAGCGACGGATCTATCTTTCTTATGGATGTGTGGATGGGAATTACCATAAACGGCAATATATCACTGATAAGTCCGATAAGCACGGCAAAATCAGTATACATGAAGCTTCTTGCATCCATACCGAAAAGACCCAGGAAGCTGTTGATAAGTCCGTTATCGGAAAGAAGGCTTATCCATGCATATGTCCTGAGAAGTGTATTGATCCACATAGGGATAGTTACAAGCAATATAAGAAGATCCTGGGTAGAATCCTTGAACCTTGTGATAAAGTAAGCAAGTATGTAACCAAGCACAAGGCAGATTGCAACAGAAATAAGTCCCAGTGTAAATGATTTCTTCATTACATCGAGATAGATAGGTTCACCGATCTTCTTAAAGTTTTCCATAGTAAAGCGGATGTTTACGAGCTCATTTCCACCTGTAGTCACCGAATAAAGAACGATAAGAAGAAGCGGCACTATTATTATGATGATCGACCATATGATATATGGGCGGATTAGTTTAGTGTAGTGTTTCATCAGTTACTTCCTTTTAGAATTATTACTACCACTCCATCGGGTACATGACATGAATCTCATCAGGACCGAAACTAAGTCCGACCTTAAGACCCGGTTCATAATAATCCGTGGTATGGATCAGATAATCACGGTTCGGGGTTTCAACAACAATCTCGTGATGGACACCCTTGAAGATTATCGACTTAACCACACCCTTTACCTTAGCGTCCTTGGGCTTAACTATATCTATATCTTCAGGCCTTATAACAACCTCTACATCTTCATTATTCTTAAATCCTTTATCTACACAGACAAAGTCCTCTCCGTCGAAGGAAACAAGAAGATCTTTTTTCATAACAGCTTCAATGATATTGGAGTCACCGATAAAGCTTGCAACGAATCTGTTCTCGGGCTCATTATAGATATCCTCGGGAGTTCCAACCTGCTGGATGATACCTTCGTTCATAACGACAACTGTATCACTCATCGAAAGAGCCTCTTCCTGATCATGCGTTACAAAGATAAATGTGATGCCGACTTCTTTCTGAATCTTCTTAAGCTCTATCTGCATGTCTTTCCTGAGTTTTGCATCCAGAGCTCCCAGAGGCTCATCAAGAAGAAGTATCTTAGGCTCATTCACAAGGGCTCTCGCAATGGCCACTCTCTGCTGTTGTCCGCCGGAAAGAGATGAAACATCTCTTTTTGAATAACCGGAAAGACCTACAAGATCAAGCATTGCAGAAACCTTATGATCAATAACAGCCTTATCCATCTTCTTTATCTTAAGACCAAAAGCCACATTATCATAAACATTCAAAAAAGGAAAAAGGGCATACTTCTGAAATACTGTATTAACCTCTCTCTTATATGAAGGTATCTTGGTGATATCAATCCCATCAAAAAGAACCTCTCCTCCCGAGGGCTCTTCAAAGCCTGCGATTATCCTTAAGGTAGTGGTCTTGCCACAACCGGAAGGACCAAGCAGAGTCAGGAATTCATTTTCATGAATAGTAAGATCGATACCTTTAAGTACCTGCTGATCTTCAAAGTTTTTTGTAAGTCCCTTAAGTTCGATAAGGGCTGCATGTTTTTCGTTTTCCAAATCAGTAATCTCCTGTAAATACTCATTAAAACCGACAGAATATAATGTACCAAAATTATGTCTTAAATACAAGTAAGTAATAAAAATAAAAGGGTTAAAATCTTAACCCTTTTATTTGATCAAACTATATCAGATAATTTATGATCTTAATTACTGCTTATAATCCTGAGCGGGATCCGGATAAATCCTGCAAAGAGGCTGAATATTACCGCTTTTATATCCAACCCAGATTTCAGGATTACCATTATCATCTCTTCTATAAATGATCCAGCATTCCGGATTTTTATATTGACCAGATAATGTTTTGATTCCTTTTCTATGCTTATATCTGAATCCAAGATCAGTTTCGCCGTCAAAATTCCTGTTATTTGTGGCATTTCCACCACGCGCCTCTTCCTGTGCCATACAGTAAAGCATCTCATCAGTAAATGCTCTCTGTTCATCACCACCTCTGCCTGTATCTATTACGCTCTTAAAAAGTGTATTTTGCCAATTATTTACGTTTACACCTCGACACCAGGCAACAGGACGCATATTATAACATCCATTTGCTAACATATTTGCATCAGCTGTACTATCACCCTTGCCGTATCCTTCAGAATTACCATAAGCATGGCCGTTATAAGCACCATGACTCGAAAACATGGTAGCACATACACTCCAGCCTTCATATGCAGCGTCATTACCACTTGTCATAGCAAGTTCACAAGCCTGATAAATAACCTGAGCAGTCTGGACATCCATGGCTTTTCTGGACTTATCAATATATCTGATTATAGCAGGAACTACAACTGAGGCAAGAATTGCCATTATAGCTATAACGATAACTAATTCTATTAAAGAAAAACCCCTATTATTTCTCATAATCATCACCACACATTTCGGAAACATAGTGTATATAGAAATTATAAAAAGAAATATTAAACAAAATAACCCGGAAAACTATAGACCAGTTTCCGGGATAAATTCAAAATACGTATAATGCAACTGGCTGCCTTGGGATATAAGCTCTCACCCCTAGATTCCAAGGTCCTATAGCTTTGCGTCACAGGATCACTCCTGCTTTGCCGAATATTTATATATGTATTTTATCATTTTATATTGATAATTACAACGACAATATGTGTAATTTTTGTAAAAAATGTACGATATTTATAAAATTACGTTATTTATATTAGAAAATTGCTTTAGAATATCTTCAGCCTCTTCTCTGCTAACATCTTTATAAACATCAAATATCTCAATGTCCCCCACTTTAACTCCGGGCATGATACCTCTTAAATAAACCTGTGCAACATGATTAGCACACACACGGCAGTCAAAAAGGTCCCTAAGCTCATATGCAGGTGTTATATCCTTCAGGTCCTCAACCCTCTTAACAACCTTCATATACATATGTATCAGCCTGGCTGCTGTTCTTCTGTCAAGCTGTCTGTCCCAATTCATAAGGTCCTGATCCTCGGTCCACCATGACCACGAGACCACGTCCTCATCAAGCATTTCAATAAAATCCCCAACACTAAACATTTCGTCCATTTGCCATCCTCCAAATACGAAACATAAGCAGGTCCTATGAAAAACAATATATATTATACAATCAAAACCGGATAAACACAATATATAGTATTTATCTCCTGATGGATCACTTTTTATACTTATTCTTTAAAAGGATCATCTGCAGTATATGGTTTACTCTGGCTTTAAGGACTTCAGGTATGATAGGCTTTGATATACAATCCAGCGCTCCCATCTTTAATCCTTTTACTTCAGTTTCACTATCATTTGAATCAGTAAGAAGCATAACAGGAACAGTACTTATAGCATTATCCATTTTCTGAAGCTTCTCCATTATCTCAAATCCGCTGATACCCGGAAGATCAGTATCCAGAAGGATAAGATCCGGAACTCTCTCTATTGTCTGGACATAATTAAGAAAATCAGCACCGGTATTAAACGAAGTAAGCATAAAACCACTTTCTTTAAGAACAGACTCCGCGTAAAATACACTTTCTTCATCATCGTCTATCATGACAATATTAGCCCCGACACTATTTACATCGTTGCTTCCGTCATTTCTGACATAATCCACTTCATACATTATATTCAGGCTGAAATTATATTTATCATCCCATTTTCCAAGAAGATTCTCTATAAGATTATTTACAAACTCTTCCTTTATATCAGTAAGGAGGACAAAATACTGATTAAATCTGCTTCTTGTAAGTATATCGGACTTTCTTAATGATTCTCTCAGATAATAGCCAAAATCATCTGTATATCTTCTATATTCTTTTTCATTAATACCGTCTGTCTTTATAAGTGTAAAGAGAACTTTACAATAATTATTCTTGTTTCTTACAAAGTATCTCGTTGCAAATCTGTAAGCAAATGAAAATGATTCCAGATCAAGCTGCATTGCAACATTGGCAATATTATTTTCACCGACGATCTCCGTGATCTCCTTCATATTAGGGATTATCTTTCCCTTATCGTCTTCATACATGGTCTGGGTTGAATAAATGCTGAATCCATGCTTATTATTCTTCTTAACATATCTTAAGGATTTATTTGCAAGCTTAAGAAGAGACTGATAATCATTACCGAGTCTCGGAACCATTACAGCACCCATTGAAACACTGATAGGTATCTCATCCTTAACCAGTATCTCTTTTGTCTGTTCTATAACAGCCGTATTAAGTTTATCCGAAAGCTCTTTAACAGCTTCTTTAGTTTCTATCCCTCTTGCAAAAACAATGAATTTATCTCCGCCGATCCTTCCTATCCTGCTTCCCAACGGAAATACATCTCTCAGAATACCGGCAAACTTTACAAGAACTTTATCACCTGTTTCATTATCATAGAGCTCATTGATATTCTGAAAGTTATCAATATCAAGAACCATGAGACATCCGTTCTTGGTCGAACACATTTGAGAGAACTCAACATATGAAGCTTCATTATTGAGAAGGCCTGTCAGCTTATCAATAGTTGCTTCTGTCTTAAGATTGACAAGTGACGTCTGCATAGTGATTATATTATTCACACGAGCAAGAAAAACCTCCGGAACAAAAGGTTTATTTATATAATCAGCCACACCCTGACGAAAACCCTTTATCTCATTATCGACATTATTGTCGGAAGTAAGGAAAATAACCGGTGTCTCGTTATATCCCAGTTCAGCTTCATATTTTCTAAGAAGACTTAATGTCTCAAATCCATCCATTTCGGGCATATTCACATCAATAAGCAAAAGATCCGGTGTATCATTTTCCTTTATATATTCAAGCATATCCTTTCCCGAAGTAAAGGTTGATACTCTCATACCGTTTTCACTTAGCAGTTTATCAGCGAGTTCAAGATTATTTTCTTTATCATCTACTACTATCACCCAATTAACCATACAGAATACCTCCCCGAATATTTATAAGACCATTTTATCAAACACCGATTAAAATGCAATATAAACTAATATAAACTAATATAAACCATTTGTTCCATCTCCCGCACACAAAAATAGCAGATGCAATGCATCTGCTATTTTTGTGTGCGGGAGATGGGACTTGAACCCACACGTCGTTGCCAACACTAGATCCTTAGTCTAGCCTGTCTGCCAATTCCAGCACTCCCGCGTATCATTCGTGCCTTTTTACGGCACGAATGGTATGATAACATTTTAATATATAGATGTCAATATCTATTTTGCAAATTTATGCAAGTGCAGCCTTTGCTACTTCAACAAGCTTTGTGAATCCTTCAGGATCACTGATAGCTATCTCTGAAAGCACCTTACGGTTCATATCTACGCCTGCTACCTTAAGACCATGCATAAGCTGGCTGTATGAGATATCGTTCATTCTTGCAGCAGCATTGATACGTGCAATCCAGAGCTTACGGAAGTCTCTCTTACGCTCCTTACGACCAGCAAATGCTGTAGCCTGAGCTCTCATTACAGACTGTTTTGCAACTCTGTACTGCTTACTTCTTGCGCCTTTATAACCTTTAGCTGCCTTAAGTACTTTATTATGCTTTGCTTTAGCGTTCATTCCGCCTTTAATTCTTGCCATTTCATTATCCTCCTAATCGAATCAATCTATTCCCAAATCTTAAAGATATGGAAGAATCTTCTTCATATTCTTCTCATTTGTCTTATCAGTCATTGTTGCTTTTCTAAGATTTCTCTTTCTCTTAGTTGTCTTCTTAGTAAGGATATGGCTCTTATAAGCCTTATTTCTCTTGAGCTTTCCTGTTCCTGTAACCTTGAAACGCTTTGCAGCAGCTCTTTTTGTCTTTAACTTTGGCATTTTCTTTTCCTCCTATGTATATAAATAATTATTTATTTGTCTTAGCAGCAAGAAACATAGTCATGCTTCGACCTTCAAACTTTGCAGGCTTATCAATAACTGATACGTCTGAAAGCTTCTCAGCAAAATCATCAAGAAGAGGCTTGTTCTGATTTACATAGGCAAGCTCACGTCCTCTGAATCTCAGAGTAACCTTAACTCTGTTACCCTTTGCAAGGAACTTTCTGGCCTGACTTATCTTGGTATTAAGATCATTTTCCTCAATATTGGGCGAAAGACGTACTTCCTTGATCTCAACAATCTTCTGCTTCTTCTTAGCTTCTTTTTCCTTACGAGATATCTCGTAACGGAATTTTCCGTAATCAATTATCTTACATACAGGCGGCTTTGCATTAGGTGATACTCTTACGAGATCAAGCCCTGCATCCTCTGCAAGCTGTCTTGCTTCCTGAATGTCCATTACCCCCAGCTGATTACCTTCCGATCCGATTACTCTTACTTCTTTGTCACGAATCTGTTCATTAATTAAATAGTCTATTGCTTTACCCTCCGCAAAAACAAAAATGGATATCGAAGCGATATCCACATTAATAACTCACATAAAAACATATAGACCGTATTACAGTCATATGTTTAAAGAAGATATTCGACCCGACCGCTTACTCGCTGTCCTAGGTGAGAGTGGATACTCTGCTTCATTTTTATACTATCAGCGCCATTTATCAGACGCTTGATTAAAATATCACAAAATATAAGCTTTTGTCAAGCTTTATTTAATATGTTCCGAGTATTATCATTTCATCCGTATTAGCCTTAAGCTCACGTAAAGCCTTAATTACATTTCTGTCTGTAAGCTTACCCTCAAATGTCACATAGAACCAGTACTCCCACTTATGCTTAAGCGACGGACGTGATTCAATACTTGTCATATTAAGCTGATTACAATCAATTATACCCATTACATCATAAAGTGCACCGACCTTATGCTGAGTCGTAAAGCAGACACTGACATTTATGGACTCGCTTAAGAATACCTCTTCTCTTGTAAGGATAACAAACTTAGTTGAATTATCCTTTGAGAAGTTAACATTCTTATCCAGGATCTTAAGATCGTATATCTCGGCAGCCCTTTCACTGGAAATGGCTCCCTGATTCATAAGGCCCTCTTCCTTTACTCTCATGGCGGCTCTTGCAGTATTACTTACGCTTTCAGCCTTAAAGCCTTGAGAATCGATATAATCTTTACACTGCATAAGTCCCTGTGGATGAGAATAAACCTTTGTGATGTCATTTATAGTAGCTTCTTTCAGAGAAAGAAGGCAATGATTTATATCTATTGTAACCTGTGCAACGATCTTAACACCACTGGTCCTGATAATATCATAATTACCGGTCACAAAACCCGCAGAACTATTCTCAATGGGAATAACACCATAATGAGCCTGTCCCTCAGCTACAGCCTTTACAACATCATCAAACTTTTTAACGTTTATATAATTAACTCCGCCACCGAAAAACTTGATGGCAGCTTCTTCGGCATATGCTCCGGGAACACCGGCATATACGACAGTCTTACCTTTAGTCGAAAGGTGGTCAAGCTCGGTAAAGGATTCTGTCTCTACATGATCGGCAGCAACATATCCGGAATGCTTTAAGTCATCCAGCATCTGAGAAACATTTTTCCTTAAAGTCGGATGATAAACATAAGGAGCGATCTCATTCATCGGAACAAGAACGAATTCTCTCTTATGCATCTCGGGATGAGGTATAGTAAGTATTTCGGTATTGATAACTGCATCATCAAAGAAAAGGATATCAATATCAAGAGTTCTGGGGCCCCAGTGGATGATACGCTCTCTTCCCGCCTCCTGCTCTATATCATTAATGATAGATAAGAGTTCATCGGCTTCAAGAGTTGTTTCAACTTCAATCACACCATTAAGAAAATCCGGCTGTTCAACCGGACCATAGGGTTCCGTTTCAATAAAGGAAGAAATCTTCTTAACTGTGATCGCACTGTCTCTTCCGAGCTCCTCGATCGCCATATCAAGATATTTTTCCCTGTCCCCGAGATTAGATCCAAGTCCAAGAAAAGCCTTATGCTTAGATCTTGTGATCTCAACGGATACATCCCTGAAATCAGCATCGATCGGAGCATTTGGCTTACTAACCTTTATTGTAACGCTCTTTATAGCTTCATATTTAAGAAGAACCGCCTCAACAACAGCTTCAGCGGCAGCTTCAATCGTATCATACTGAGTTTCGACAAATGTATCCTGGATCAGCTCTGTCGCCTCAGCATAGTTTACGGTTTCAGTAAGCTTATCGGAAACTCCGGCCTTCTTAAGGTCAAGGGAGAATTCGGCACTTATGAAAAAGTCCTGTCCGTTAATCTTCTCGCTCTCAAGAACACCGTGATAAGCAAATACTTTAATATTTTCAATTCTTATCTTGTCCATTATAACCTCTGGATAAAACAATTACTTTAGATAACAAGGAAATGATTCTTTTTGTCATCAGGCCAGTTACATTCATCATATGCCTTGCAGTCAAAGCAGCTTCTGGACATTTTGTCAGCACGATAAAGAAGTCCTGTAAGAGAATCAGGATCTCTCGGAACCTCATTATGTCTTCTTATAGCATCGCAGATGATCTCTCTTTCATCAGGATCAAAGCAGGCATTTTCAAGTATACCTCTGGCGATGACTGAGCCGGCCTCACCGTGACTTAAGAACTTTTCAAACTCGGAAAAACGACCGATATCATGAAGAAGAGCCGCAGCATAAATAAATGCCTTATCAATGATCTCGGAATCTTTGTTCTTTAATCTGTTTTCCAGATATAAGATATAAGACAGTCTAGCAACGTCAACAATATGCTCATAGCCATGCTTGCAGAACTTTCTGTCCTTCTCAGCTTCCTCTATCTGACGCATCCTTTCCAAAAAAGTCTTATCCGTTAAGATCAAATTAACTCTTTGCATTTTAACACCTCACCTGTAATAGATAGTGTACCGCATATAACAATAGGATTGTTATCATTTAAAGACTGTGATAAAGATACAGCATCCTTCAGCGCTCCGATCACGTCATCCCTTGCCTCGGCATTTATCCCCTTACCATTAAAAAGCTCGGCAAGTCTTTCCTTCAAAAGAGCTCTCGGATTCTTTGACTGGACCGTATATACATGATAAGCCGTAGGAGAAAGAATTTCAATCATCTTCTCATATTCTTTATCAGCCAGTACACTAATTATATATATGATTTGCTCATTTGTAAAATACTTCTCGAGACTTTCTCTGAGTCTGAGCCACGCATCCTCATTATGAGCACCATCTACGATAATATATGGATCTTTTCCTATTACGCTTAGTCTAGCGTCCCAGGAAGTATTCTCAAGGCCTTTTCTGATATCCGAAACAGTTATGCTTTCCAAAACATTTAAAGCTTCAATAGCCGTGATCGCATTCAGAATCTGATAATGCGAACCAATCTTAATCTTAAATCTTTCACCCTTGTAAATGAATTCGGAGCCGTTAATACCTTCAGCCAAAACTTCCAGCTGCTTTGTATCAGGAATTATAAGATTCACTTCATTTTTATCAGAGTACTCTTTGATGACATCCATCGAGGCCTTAACCTGAGGATAACTGATAAGAGTAGAACTCTCTCTTACTATCCCAAGCTTAGTCCCTGTAATCTCTTCTATCGTATCGCCCAGAACATTCATATGGTCCCTGCTTACGGAAGCAAGAATATTTAGAGCAGTGTTATCAAATACATTCGTGGCATCCAGCTCACCGCCCATACCACACTCGATAAGCATTATATCGCATCCCCACTTATCAAAAAGAAGAAATGCCGCAGCAGTCTCAATCTCAAAAGCTGTTGCCCTGGAGCCAAGCTCATCATCAATCTCCTTAACCTTGGAGATAGCCCATACAACATCCTCCTCGGAAGCCCACTCATGATTAAGCATCCATCTTTCCCTGTAGGAAAAAATAGTCGGAGAAATATATCGCCCAACCCTCATGCCGGCCTCAATAAGAGTCTCCTCAATATAAGCCATTATACTGCCCTTACCATTTGTACCGGCAATATGTATGCAGGGAATCCTTCTCTCGGGATTACCCAACCGAAAAAGAAGCCCGTTGATTGTCTCAAGGCCAAAGACACTCCCGAGCTTATCTTTCTCTTTTATATAATTTCTAATTTCCTTGTAATCCACTATTCAAGCCCTACACTAATCAAATAATAATCCATATCTCTATAGCAGAGTACGTTACCCATATGTAAGCGCGGGAGGGCGCAATCCTGTTTCACTTAGAGAGCATTCTCCTGCTCTCTAAGGGGAACATGGTTGCGGTATACCCGCTTCAACGCACAGCTGCACACCATCATTCATCCCTATGGTGACACTTCGGTGATTCCTCACTGAGCGTACAAATCTCGTATCCCTCTGAACGAAGTCCCTCAATGATCCTGGGCAGCGCAAGCACCGTATTATAATGCTCATCCAGATCATGCATCAGCACGATAGAATCACCCTCATTATTCCTTACATAGCTGAGTGTATTCTCAACCAGAGCATCCGTAGAAAGCGACAGATCCTCAGCATCTCTCGACTCTGCATTCCAGTCAAAATACGTATATCCGTTCTCATTAAGATAATCGATACAGTCGCTCATCGAAACATCGGAAACATTATTAGAGCTTCCACCCGGGAATCTGTAATACTTTGTATCCACTCCGGTGATTGCCTTAACCCATCTTCTCACACTCTCGACATCATTAATAAAGCTGTCAAGATCAGCATAAATCTTACTATACACATGAGAATTAGAATGAAGACCAAGAGTATGTCCTCTTTTAACAATATCTCTCAGCTCGGCTTTATGTTCGAAATCATTTACAACTACGAAAAATGTAGCCTTTACATCATATTCATCAAGTACATCAAGAAGCTCTTCAGTAGTATCAGAAGGGCCGTCATCAAATGTAAGATAAACCCTCTTTCCGTTAAGATGAACTTCACTTAAAGCCTCCTCTTCCTCGGCCGCATCATTTTCGGTAGCTTCTTCTACAAAAGCATCACTTTCGGTTGCATCACCAGCCGTAGCTTCAGGCTCGGCCGAGGTAAGTGTACTTATCTCTTCAACAGATGATACAGCCGTAACAGGCTCTTCACTTATATCTTCAAAACGAGCAGGATCAGGCTTTATCTTATCAGGTTTATTCATAGCCTTGATACTTTCTTCGTAAGCTTCTCTTTTTGCATCAACAGCATCATTACGTTTCAGAACTCCGATGGTAATAATGGCAGGCATAGCAAAAACAAGTAAGACCAAGGCAGCAATGATAACCTTGGTGATATTCAGTTTTCTGAACAAACGTCTGATCATACCTTAAAGCATTTTTCCTTTCTGCTCATCATTTCATCATACTGGTCATACATCTTCTGAACACTGTTCTCAAGAAGGTAATAATGCATGCAATATGGTACAAGAAGTATGAATAATAAAACAATAAGAGGAACTATCACTATATCACCTTTAATGATAAATGCAAGTATGCACATAACAGTACATATAGCGACCAGCATAAATACAAGCAGATGGACCAGCCTCTCATGCTGGAAAAATGAAATCTGAACAAGATGTTTTTCCATCTCCCTATCCCAGTCGTAATCATTTTCGGTATCAGCGAGGATCGCGTCGATATATTTGATATATTCCTGAATTCGTTTTTTCATTTCTAATCCTTAGTATAATTAGATCTAATAACAAGCGCCCTGTCGGGTCTGTCAGTGATAATACCGTCAACCTCTTTAGAGAGGGCTTTTATTATATTCTTTTTATCATTTATTGTCCATACATATATTGGAAATCCGGCCTTTTTTAAGTATTTTACGTATCCCGGGACAAGAAATCTGTATTGAGGGCTTACAAAATCAGCCTTACAGTCCTTAAGTCTGCGAAGGGGAAAAAGTTCATTTAATCTTCTTTTTACACCCGCTTTTTCTTTTCCGAGAAGCAGTCCTACGGTGATCTCGGGTCTTAGCTGTTTGATGGTATAAGGCACTTTATCATTAAATGATTTGATGGAATATTCATTAACAGACACAACCTTATCAAGCTCTCTTAAGAGTTTCTTCTCAAATCCGTGCTCCTTAACCTCAATATCCATAAATATCCTTCCCTTACAGATATTCAGCACTTCTTCAAGTTCGGGCAGATGGAATCCGGACTTAGCGGCTTCAGACTCCAATGTGTCATAATTCGAAAGCTTTATAGGAAGATCATTAAAAACTCTGTCATGAAATACTACAAGCACATTATCCTTTGTACGTCTTACATCAAACTCGACCATATCACATCCGAGTTCAATCGCCCTTTCAAATGCCTCTAATGTATTTTCAACATATGAATGCCCTATGGCACCTCTATGTGCGATAATCTTAGTCATAATATCTCCTTTTTCCGGATACTTATTGTATCACTTCACCGTTACAAGTTCCATGTGTAAAAATGTTTAAATTTCGGCAGATTCTTTGCAAATTTATATATACTTTGTTATACTTACGTTTATTACGATATGGAGGACAACAAATTGAGTAATAATGATGAATACGAAAAGTATTGTTATATGTGCCGAAGGCCCGAATCCGAGACAGGTAAACTTATAGAGATCATGCCAAATGTCGGCGTTTGTAACGACTGTCTTCAGAAGACTCTGGACCAGATGCATAACAATCCTATATTCGATCTTACAAATATGCCGGGGATAAATAACCTTAATATGTTCATGCCAAACATGGATATCCCCAATTCACAAAAACTAAAAAGAAAGAAAAAGGCCGACACTTCAGGTCAGGCAAATGTCTCCGAAGACGGTGCCGAAGATGAAGCTTCCTTTGCTCTCACACTTGATAATATCCCTGCTCCGCACCAGATAAAAAAGCTGCTCGACAGAGATGTTGTAGGTCAGGAATATGCCAAGAAGGTTATGTCTGTAGCCGTATATAATCACTATAAAAGAGTTCTATCTGAAGAAGAAAGAGAAAGACAGGAACAGCTTAATCCTAAAAAGAAGCTTTCAGCAAAGGAGCAGGCTTCTCTTAATTATGAAGATAATCCCGAAGCCTTCCTGGACGATGTTGAGATTGAAAAATCCAACATGCTCATGATCGGACCTACAGGATCCGGTAAAACCTATATGGTTAAGACAATAGCCAAAATCCTTGATGTTCCCCTTGCAATCACTGATGCCACTTCTCTTACCGAAGCCGGTTATATCGGTGACGACGTAGAAAGCGTTCTTTCAAAACTTCTCGCAGCTGCAGATAATGATCTTGAAAAGGCCGAACACGGAATCGTATTTATAGATGAGATAGATAAGCTTGCTAAAAAGCAGGAAACAAGATCAAGAGATGTAAGCGGTGAAGCCGTTCAGCAGGGACTGCTTAAAATCCTTGAAGGTTCAGAGGTGGAAGTTCCCATTGGTTCGGGAAGCAAGAATGCAATGACTCCCACCACCATGATGAACACAAGCGGAATCCTATTTATCTGCGGCGGCGCATTTCCTGATCTTGAAGATATAATAAAGACCAGGATTGCTGCACAGTCTTCTATAGGATTCGGTGCAAACCTTAGAGATGAGCTTGAAAATGATCCCAAGCTTCTTTCGAAGGTCACGACAGAGGACTTAAGAAACTTCGGTATGATCCCTGAGTTTATAGGAAGACTTCCTGTTGTATTTGCACTTGAAAGTCTCGATGAGGATATGTATATAAGGATTCTTAAGGAGCCTCGTAATTCCATCATCAAACAGTATCAGAAATTACTCAGGATTGACGAGGTTAAGCTTGAATTCGAAGACAGTGCCTTTGAAGAGATAGCAAAGATTGCTGCAGAAAGAAAAACCGGAGCGAGAGCTCTTCGTTCAATAATAGAAGAACTCCTCCTGGATATCATGTATCAGGTACCGAGAGATAATACCATAGGAACCGTTGTGATCACCGGTGACTATGTGCTCGGAAAAGGATCTCCGATCATCAAACTTCGCGGTACCGAATGATAACTTATATAACATCATAAAACATAAAAAAAGCTTTCCCGATCAAGGGAAAGCTTTTTGATTAGTTAAGCTTTGATATTAAAGGTTGAAAGAACCCTCTACTCCATCAGCTGTGAAGTAAACGATACCATTTTCAGGCTGATAATAAACATTAAGTTCCTTAACAGTCTTCTTGCCGCTAACTTCCTTAGCCTTAGCAACGATATCATCAGTTACAACCTGTCCGCCTGCATACTCAACGAATACCTTTGTTGCAGCCTTTGCAGGAGCTGCTTTCTTTGCAGGTGCTTTCTTTGCAGGTGCCTTCTTAGCGGGAGCTGCCTTCTTAGGAGCTTCAGCCTTCTTTGCAGGTGCTGCTGCTTTCTTTGCAGGAGCTGCTTTCTTTGCAGGTGCCTTCTTAGCAGGTGCTGCTGCCTTCTTAGGAGCTTCCTTCTTAGGAGCTTCCTTCTTAGGAGCCTCTGCCTTCTTTGCAGGTGCAGCTTTCTTAGCAGGTGCTTTCTTTGCAGGTGCCTTCTTAGCTGCTTCCTTCTTAGGAGCTTCAGCCTTCTTTGCAGGTGCTGCTGCCTTAGGAGCCTCTGCCTTCTTTGCAGGTGCTGCTGCCTTAGGAGCTTCCTTCTTCTCTACTTTAACTTCTGCTTTCTTCTCTGCTGCCTTAGCATCTGACTTAGCTGCAGCTGCCTTCTCAGCGAGATCCTTAACGCTTGCTTTCTTTACTGTCATCTTTCTTTCCTCCATTTAGTTAGAAAAAATATGAATAACTACACTAAGATGTAAAAAATATAATGTACGCCTTGTTTCGTTTGTGTATTTTAATGGTTTTGTGCATTTTTTTCAATACTTTTAGTAAATTTCTCCATATTCAACAACGAATTATGTTAATCAAATATTCTTTTGGATAATTTACACATCAAAAATATTGTATTTATTTAGATTTTTAGGGAAGCGTGTATGCCCACACTGCACCGATGTCATTTTGAAATTCACTGAGAGACCACTTTCTTTCAGAGTTTTTCACACAGTTCGGGTCATTTATTACGAACTTTCCATTAGTATAAATGCCATCTACCATCTCGTAATCTTCATATCCGGTTATAACTATAAAGTGTCCGTTATCTGTAAAACGTCCCGGCCCCAGAATACATATAAGAGGTCTTCCGGCAAGAAGCTGTTCTGCCATCCTATTTTCATCAAGTGCAACATCAACCGAAAGAAGCCCAAGCTTCTGAGCGCCCTCTGACATAAGCGCCCAGCTGGTTCCGTTACCTTCTATTGCAAAGCCTTCATCAACGGAAAACTGAGCTATATAATCAGGCGTATATTTTGTATCTTTAAGAAGATATATTGCAACCATGGATAAAGATGTCGGTCCACAACCGGTAATACCAAGTGCATCCGAACCATACTTCATAAAGCCCCATCTTGTATCCCATTGATAAAGATGCGGAACTCCGGATCTGTAATCTATATCATAATAACTATCAGCATCTGCATCCGAAGCAGTAGCCTTTCCAAAGTTAACAGGATAATTAAATACAAAATCTCTTGCTTCATAATGATTCATCAGAAGCTCTCTTACTTCCTTTGTATAAGCACTTTCACTTATACCGAATTGAGAAGCATAATCCTTAAGAAGCTCATCGGCTCTTTCCTTAGAGATATTATGCTCATCCCTGTCATAGAGAGTCATTCCTCTTACGGCTTCTTCATAATCCATCTTTACTGCATTTGTTTCAGATGCCATCGCAGCCTCAAGTGCCATTTCCTTTTCTTTTGAAAATGATGCCACGACTCCTATTATCATCACGGTAAATACCGAGGCCATAAGGAGTATCATTCTGTAGAAATACATTTTCTTCAGCTTCAGCTGTTTTCTTTTACGCTCAATATTTCGTTTAGTATTCTTCTTGAGGTTTCTTTTTTGTTCCATCACATTTCTCTTTTAGTATTGTTCATCAGGGTTTTCTTCCGGCACATAAATATAATCATCAGCATCAATATAATTAAACAGAAATGAGTATGTATATTCTTTGTCACCTTCGAAAAGCATCTGAAGAGTTAACTCATCTCCGGTTTCGGAGGCTGAAGGATTATTAAATGACATATCAGTTATGATATAACCGTTCCTTTCTTTTGAACTATCTTTTTTAAGAGTCAGATTATAATAGCTTTCAAGTCTCTTCTTAAAAGAATCTTCACTGAAATAATAGTTAAATTGTTCAACAAGGTTCATATCATAATAGAATGTCTGAATAGAAAGTATCTTTCCTGTTTCATCATCAAGGATAGCAGAAAAATTACCTAATTCTTCAATATAACAATCGATAACCCAGACTAGATACATATCATTCTTATCAGTTCTTATGATATATGAAGGATAAATACTTAAATCCTGCGAATTCTTCAAATATTTCTTTAAGCCGCCGACCCTTAAGATACCATCGTTAAAGCTGCTCAGCTTTCGGGTAAGTCTCTCACCAAGGAAAACATCGCACATATCATCCACTACTTTTTCTTTTGCTTCCTTCATACTGAGATTAGATGATATATTACTTTTGTTATCGTTGTCAAATATATAAATATATGATGATTCATTAAGATATATAGGAAGGTCTTCCAGCTTTTCATAAAGACTTATCTCATAATTCTCAAGATTCAGTTTTTCTGCTGCATAGTGTATATCATAATTGCTCGTTCTTCTATCTTCATATTTGAATACAAAATACGGAATAAAGAAGGCAAATACAATGGCACCGATTGCAAGCAGGATAAATAATATGGAAGTTAACACTCTTTTCATGCTACACCTCCTTTAAGCTTTACAGTAACAACTGTACCTATACCCTGTTCACTTGAAAAGCTGATCTCACCATTATGTAATTCAACGATCTTTTTAACAAGTGAAAGTCCGAGTCCTGCACCACCCTGAGCTCTGGAACGGGATTTATCAACTCTGTAAAAGGCTTCGGTTACATGTTCAAGAGCTTCTTTGGGCATACCTTTACCATTATCGGTGATAATGAATATAACTCCATCTTCAGCCATCTTCTGGTCGACACGGATACGCCCCTTCTTGTCCATTGCCTTTCTTGCATTATCAATAAGATTGATTATAAGAGTTCTTACAAGATCCGGTTCAAGAAAAGCTATTCCTTCCTCGGTCCTGCAGATGATCTTAATGTTCTGCTCATTAAGAGTCGGTGTCAGGTGAACAACGATATCCTCAACCATATCCTTTGGACTTACCTTTTTAAGGTCAAGCTTATCCTTATCAGCAACAAAAAGCTGAAGAAGCTTAAGTGACATACTTTCAAGTCTCTTTGATTCGGAATATATATAGTTTAATGCATCCTCTCTGTCTTCCTGATCAAGTTCCTGGGTTCTGAGAAGCTCTGCATAACCTATTATAGAAGTCATAGGTGTCTTAAGCTCATGCGTAAACGCACCCATGAACCTGTCTTTTTCTTCAGCAGCCTCCCTTAAAAGCGTTACGTTATTATCAAGCTCTGCCGCCATCTTATCAAAGTTTCTGGAAAGCTCGCCTATCTCATCATTTGACTTAATATCTGTACGATATGAAAGATTTCCGTCTGCGATCTCTCTTGTGGCTTTTTTAAGCTTATTGAGCGGTTTAACTATAATACTGGAAATGATCCATGACGTCAGTACTGTAAGAAACATTATGACAAGGAATGCTTTTATAAAAAGACTATGAAGACGATTTCTGAGATCGATGACATTTCCGATATCACGGCAGATGCAGATTATATATCTGTCCTCGCCTATATTGATTCCGGAAGCACTGATGATATATTTTAGTCCGGTTTTATCAGACTTATAATTCACCGTGATACCTTCATCATCCCCCATTGTATCAAGTAGAGTATTAACATTTAGATTAACTTCTTTATTCTGAAGATTACCGTATATCAGATCCTCATCCTTATACAACAAAAAGACATCCGCAGATGTCCTGTATGTCCCTATCCTTCTGAGAATCTTTAATATCTCATCCTCACTGAGTTTACCGCTGTTTTCATAATTCAGTCTGAAAATGGAATTGACCATCTGGAGATTATCAACAGCTTCCTGCTCCTCTCTGTCAAGAGAAGCCATGTAGGATCTATGTATAATGATCGTGGAGCCGACACTGAATACCATGGCGACAAGCACGGTCATTATAATAGATATACGCATCTTTAAGCTCAATATTTTATCTACCTTTCAGCATTATACATCCAGTCTGTATCCGACCTTACTTACGGATTTAAGTTCCTTGGTAAGACCGGCCTTCTTACGAAGTCTCTGAACATGAAGATCTACAGTCTTGCTTCCGAACTCCAGCTCACCGCCCCATACCTTTTCATATATAGTATCTCTGTAAAGCGCTGTATTCGGAGTCCTTAGGAATAACAGAAGAAGCTCGAATTCCTTTGGAGTAAGATTGATCTCTTTTCCGTCTCTTGTAGCGACCATCGAAACGGCATTTACATGAAGACCATTTAAGTCAAATGTATCCTCGGTCTTATTATACCTTCTGAGAACCACCTCAACCCTTGCGATAAGCTCAGCCACCTCGAAAGGCTTTATGATATAATCCTCGGCTCCCATCTTAAGACCTTTAACTCTGTCATCAAGAGCATCCTTCGCTGTAAGAAAGATAACAGGAATACCAAGCGGCCTGATATATTCCATGATCTCAAAACCGTCTACATTAGGAAGCATTATATCAAGAAGGATAAGATCATAATTCTTCTCATCTATCTTATCAAGCGCCTCGTCTCCGTCATAAGCACAATCGGTATTATAACCTACATTCTTAAGACTGAGTCTTATAAGATTGGAAATGGGTTTCTCATCTTCAACAATTAAGATATCTATCATCTTCATTCTCCCTACATTTATATAATCAGGTGACAAACAGTTCAGATCTTTTTGTCACATTTTCTCAACATAAAAAAATATAACACATTTTCTCGAAAGAACAAACATCAAATTTGCATCAATATAGCATCATTGATAGATTTTGTTATAGTCAAATTCTATAACAGGCTATATTATTTATCTAATATAGAAAAAAGCTATAGTGTGTTATCATATTATAAGTTTTGAAAATAATTATATTAATGGAGGTTATATTAATGAAAGACGAAACCAAATGTTTGCACGCCGGATATACACCGGGTAACTCAGAGCCAAGTGCAATTCCCATTGTACAGAGCACAACCTACAGATTTGATAAGACTCAGGACATAGCTGATGTATTTGATGATCCTACAAAGGCTCTCATCTATTCAAGATTTGCTAATCCCACAGTTATGGCTGTAGAAGAAAAGATCAATCAGCTTGAAGGCGGTGTAGGAGCTATGGCTACTTCATCAGGTCAGGCAGCTTCTCTTCTCTCACTGCTTAATATCTGTAAAGCAGGTGACAGCTTTGTATCTGTTTCAGAGATATATGGCGGTACAATAAACCTTTTTGCGTATACTCTTAAGAAGCTTGGAATAGAATGCATCTTTGTTAGTCAGAATGATTCTGACGAAAAGATAAATGCAGCATTCAAGCCGAACACAAAGGCTGTATTCGGTGAGACTATCGCAAATCCTGCTCTTACTGTATTCGATATAGAGAGATTTGCAAATATAGCTCATGCTCACGGTGTACCTCTTATCGTTGACAATACATTTGCAACACCTATTCTTTGCAAGCCATTTGATTTTGGTGCAGATATCGTTGTTCATTCAACAACAAAGTATATGGACGGTCATGCAGTTCAGGGTGGCGGAATCATTGTTGACAGCGGTAAATTCGACTGGACAAACGGAAACTTCCCCGAGCTTGTTGAACCGGATGAAAGCTATCATGGAATATCCTATGTAAAGACCTATGGAAAGATGGCATATATTCTTAAAGCACGTATGCAGCTAATGAGAGACTTCGGATGCTATCCCGCAGCTCACTCTGCTTTCCTTCTTAACCTTGGAATCGAAACACTTCCTATCCGTATGAAGCAGTATTTCGAAAATGCCATGAAGGTTGCTCAGTTCCTTAAGGATAGCGAATATATCGAATCAATCACATTCCCTGCACTTGAAGGTGATAAGAATTATGAGCTCTGCCAGAAATATCTCGGTGGAAAGAGCTGTGGTGTTATCTCCTTCGTAATAAAAGGCGGCCGTGAGAAGGCAATGAAATTCATGGATTCTCTTAAGCTTGCTTCCAACGAAGTTCATGTAGCTGATATCCGTACCTGCGTGCTTCATCCCGCAAGTGAGACACATAGACAGCTTACAGATGAACAGCTGGTTGCAGCCGGTATCGAAGGCGGCATGATACGTTTCTCTGTTGGTCTTGAAAATGTCGATGAGATAATCGATGATATCAAGTTAGGATTTGCAGCACTTTAAGCATAACAAAAAGCAGTTCGGGATTTCCCGAACTGCTTTTTTAATTTTACTTCTGATCGATTGCAGGTGTCCAGTACTCTGCATTATAGATATCTGTTAAGAGATATGTAATCTTGGTGTTGGAACCAACATCTTCATAGCTGAGAACCGCATCCGGATCATATGTCCACTGCTCACCGAGCATGTAGCTGTCAAGATAGTTACCGTCATAATCATAGTAATCACAAAGGAAATCTATCTTAGCACCCTTTTCAATCTCCGTAACGCCCTTAGCTGTTGTCATATCAGCTGTATCAGTTATTCCGATATCAGACATATCATCTGTATAATCATATCTTGCACCAGCGATATATCCATAAGGATGAGCATCATCGAAGATGATTATAAGATTACATCTTGCCCCATCAACATAAGCAGGAACACGTGCCTGAACGACCGTCTTTCCGTCTTCTGTATCTGTTGTATCCTCATAATAGAATGCAACAGGCTGTCCATCTATGGAGAACCAGGTATTATCTGTATCTCCTATAAGCTTTCCGTCCTCTGTAAAGTAATACAGGTTATCAAGTCCGAGATCTACATATCCTGATCCGTCATCAACAAACATGTTGACCTGAAGACTCTGGATAAGCTCCCACTGTTCTTTAGGAAGATTAAGTGTATGACTTCCGCTTCCGTCAGTATCCCACTTAAGTGCTGTAGGATCAAACTGATTAGCAGCTACATAGCTTACTGCAGAATCTACATCGTAATTATCGGCATCATCCATGAACTGTGTCGCATCTCTGTCGATACCTTCAATGCTTCTTCCGCCTGAAAGGAATGCATTAAGGAGAACTCCTATGGCATCATTTCCGGAAGTTGTGGTTGTGGTGCTTCCTGTTCCGAGAAGTGAACCAAATGGTGAAGCCTCACCACCTGCCGAGATCTGACCAGTTGTTTCAAGTCCTGCAAATGCCTTCATGCAGTCACTATAATCTGAATCAACACCTATGCTCTCATTGATGGAAGTAACGGTATCAACCTTTGAAGCCTTCTTCAGAGGGAAATAAACCGATATACCGTAAGCATTAGTCATTGATGAGCTGGTCCTGTTATATTTTACAGCCGAAAGAACTGCATCAGAAAGCTCTTTTGCTTCATCTGATCCGATGCTGTTAGCAAAATTAACAAGGTCTATCTGATCTATCCTTGAAGATGTAGCAAACTCTCTTGAGCCTGCTCTTGCATCTGCTACCTTCTTATATTCCTTACCCTTGATAAGACCCTTTGTAGCCTTTGAGAAGGATGAAAGCTTGCTTGGAACTGTCTCGGAAAATTCTGCAAGGTCGGTAACAGAAAGTGTAGTCTTCTGTCCGCCGCAGACTCTGTTACATTCCTCAACAAAGCCATCAACTATATTCTTGCCGATCTCGATAGTAGGCATTCCTGTATCATCAGCTAGTGCATTAAGCCACTTTGTATAATACCAGCCTACACCGGGCTCGGTCTCTTCTGAAGCTATAAGGTAATCAGCATAGTTATTACATACAACAGCTGTCTCAAGTGTAGCCATAAGACATGCATCAAAGCCAATAAAGTCAAATGTCTGACCACTGTTCTTTAATGCTGAATTGATCTCTGCAAGATCCATGGATCCGGCATTCTTATGCTTCTCATCGTAACCATAACCGGTTATCGATCCGCCGCCGTGATCCCAGAATATAAGATTCTGTCTGTTAGCAGGATAATTCTCGGCACAATACTTGATAAATCTCGTAAGTGTCTCGGGATCGGTCATGACCCTGTCACCATCATCCGCTACGAGCTGTTCTATCTTACCGGATCTTACTCTGTATATCTGATTAGTGCTGTTAGAGATTCCCTGAGTTTTCCATGCATTACATCCGCCTGTATAGATGATGATATTGATGTTATCGGGAATATTTGCAGCAGCCATCTCGCGTATATCATTTGAAGCCATGCCTGAACGTGACTCAAGGTCGGTTCCGCACATATAAACCATGATAGTTATGACATCTTTTCCGTTACCGAGGATCTTGGTACGCTTTTCTCTTGCTCCGCTTACAACCTCGGTATTCAGCTTGCTGGTATTATTGAGACCATTCTGCCACCCTGCAGATGTTGCGCCGCCTGAGAAACCGCCGAAAAGTGATGTAACATCACCGAAGTTGGTTGTTGACGTACCCGTTCCTATACCACTTGTACTATTTGAGGTATAAGTAGTGGTACCTGTGTTCTGAAGGCTTCCGGTATTAAGAAGTCCGGATCCGCCACCACCTTTAAGTAAAAAGAAAATAATAATGATGATTATTATAAGCGTTCCTGAACCGCCGCCGACTTTGGCAGCTCTTCCTGCGGAGCTTGAAGACTTACGGCCCGAATAAGCATCCTGTCTTCCTACAGGACCTGTACCAAGGCCTTCGCCTCTTCTATGTACCCCTTTAGAATTTCCGGTTGTCAGCTTATCTCTGTTACTGCTTCTTGGATCCATACTTTTCTCCTTTATACATTTTACACCTCATCCCATACTTATAAAGCTCGGATGAGGTGTATTAATTTAGTCTTCTTCCAGACTGCTTTCCTTACGGGATTTAATTCCTTCTGTTAAGAGCGGAACGATCTTATTAAGGTCACCGACAATACCATAGTCAGCAACATCAAAGATCGGTGCAGTATCATCTTTATTTATCGCAATGATAATCTCAGACTCTTCCATACCGGCTGTATGCTGTATGGCACCTGAGATACCGATTGCAAAGTAAACCAGAGGTCTTACTGTTTTACCGGTCTGACCAACCTGATGATCCTTAGGCATCCAGCCGTTATCTACAACTGCACGTGAACATGCAACTTCACCGCCGAGTGCATCAGCAAGATCCTTGATGATCTTGAAGTTTTCAGCTGAACCAACGCCTCTTCCACCGGCTACAAGTATCTTAGCCTTCTGAATATCTACAGTCTCATTTACGCTCTTAATGATGTCGAGTATCTCAACATACTTTTCATCTGGAGTGAATCCGGGATTAAACTTGATAACCTCACATTCTCTTCCGACTTCCTTCGGAGATCTCTTCATAACGCCGGGTCTTACAGTAGCCATCTGAGGTCTGAAATCTGGACAGGCTATTGTGGCGATAGTATTTCCGCCAAAAGCAGGTCTTGTCATAAGCAGCTGATTATGCTTCTGCTCATCTTCCTTTCCGGGAATCGGATTAAGAGGGAAGTCACCTATCTCAAGTGATGTACAATCGGCTGTAAGACCTGTATGGACTCTTGCACATACACGAGGAGCAAGGTCACGGCCTATAGCTGTTGCACCGATGAGAAATACATCCGGCTTATATTCTTTGATAACCTCTGACAGAGCATGAGCATATGGCTCGGTCCTGTATTCCTTAAGCTCGGGATCATCAATAAGGATTATCCTGTCTGCTCCGTGCTCCTTAAGATGAAATACTTTATTTTCAATATCTGAACCACAGAGAACGGCAACAACCTCTGTATTAAGATCATCTGCAAGCTCTATGGCCTTTCCCATGAGTTCGTATGTTATCTCAGTGATATGATTGTCTATCTGCTGAGCAAAGACATACACACCCTTATATTCTTCTAATGCCATCTCATGTTCCTCCTATATCACAAACTTTTCTGCAAGTTTTCCGAGAATATAATCAGCTGCTTCATTTGCCGATTCGGGATTAACCTTTTCACCGGCACCCTTAGCAACTTTATCGGAAGCCTTTGCAATCTGTGTAGGAGAACCCTTAAGACCGATATTAGATTCATCAAGTGTATCAAGAGCATCTCTGTCCCACACGGTTATTTCTTTTTCAAATGCATCGAAGATTCCGCCAGGAGTCATGTATCTTGGAACATTTAACTCGGAAAGAGCCGTTATAAGACAAGGCATCTTAGCCTTAAGGATATGATGTCTGTCATCATACTGTCTCTTAACGATAACCGAGTCACCCTCAACCTTTAATTCCTCTGCATAAGAAATGAGGGGAAGTCCAAGATGCTCAGAGATCTGAGGACCAACCTGAGCCGTATCTCCGTCTATGGCCTGACGACCTGTAATGATAAGATCATAGTCAAGCTTTCTTATTGCAGCTGCGATAGTCTGGGAAGTTGCCCATGTATCAGCTCCTGCAAGTCTTCTGTCAGTAACAAGTACTGCATTATCTGCTCCCATGGCAAGTGATTCTCTAAGAACATCCTCTGCCTTGGGAAGACCCATAGTAACAACAGTAACTTCTGCACCAATCTCATCCTTGATCCTGAGTGCTGCTTCAAGTCCTGCCTTATCATCCGGGTTCATTATCGAGATCATGGCAGCTCTGTCAAGAGTTCCGTCTGCCTTAAACTTTACGCCACCTTTTGTATCAGGTACCTGCTTTACACATACTACTATCTTCATGTCTGTACCTCCCTACGCCAACAGATTTCCTGAGATAACCATACGCTGAACCTCGCTGGTACCCTCATAAATCTCTGTGATCTTAGCATCACGCATCATACGCTCTACTTCATATTCCTTGATGTAGCCGTATCCACCGTGAAGCTGAACAGCCTTGGTAGTTACATCCATAGCAACCTCAGCAGCATAAAGCTTAGCCATAGCAGCTTCTACACTGTAGGAAACCTTTGCACCATCGGCAAATTCCTGTTTCTTCATTGCAGCCTTGTAAACAAGACATTTTGCAGCCTCAACCTTAGTAGCCATATTGGCAAGCTGGAACTGTGTATTCTGGAAAGCGGAAATGGAACGTCCAAACTGCTTTCTCTCCTTTGTATAAGCGATTGTTCTCTCAAGAGCTCCCTCAGCAATACCAAGAGCCTGAGCAGCGATACCGATACGGCCGCCGTCAAGTGTATGCATTGCGATACCAAAGCCCTTACCCTGAGCACCGAGAAGTGCACTCTTGGGAATACGAGCATCCTCGAAAATGAGTTCGTATGTGGAAGAACCGCATATACCCATCTTATTCTCTTTTGTTCCGAAGGAAAATCCGGGGATATCTTTATCTACGATAAAAGCAGATATCTCCTTCATCTTACGTCCGCGCTTCTCAACGATGCCGGTAACAGCGATAACGATGTATACATCTGCAACCTTACCATTGGTTATGAAGCACTTGGAACCATTAAGTACCCATTCTTCGCCATCAAGTACAGCCTTTGTCTGCTGCATCTGAGCGTCTGTTCCTGCACCGGGCTCTGTAAGAGCAAATGCACCAAGCTTTCTGCCTGTTGCAAGGTCGGCAACATACTTATCCTTCTGCTCCTGAGTTCCATATGTAAGGATAGGATCGATACAAAGTGATGTATGAGCTGAAAGAATAACGGAAGTTGTGGCACAGACCTTAGCGATCTCCTCAACAGCCATTATATAAGTAAGAATGTCGCATCCCTGTCCGCCATACTCCTTCGGTACGGGAATACCCATGAAGCCAGCCTTTGCCATCTTCTCGACAGTCTCACTGGGAAATCTGTGTTCTTCGTCGATCTCCATTGCGAGGGGCTTAACTTCATTTTCAGCAAAATCCCTGAAAAGGTTTCTCGCCATTTCATGCTTCTTGCTAAATGTGAAATCCATGATTTTTCCTCCGAATCATTTATTGTTACCGGTTGATGATCTTATAATGCATCAACGGGTGTCTTTGTACGGTCTTCGTTATACTTATAGAATCCCTTACCACTCTTAACACCGAGATTACCGCCGCGAACCATCTTACGAAGAAGCGGACATGCACGATACTTGCTGTCGCCTGTCTCTGCATAGAGAACATCCATGATTGCAAGACAGATATCAAGACCTACGAAATCACCGAGTTCAAGCGGTCCCATAGGATGATTAGCGCCAAGCTTCATAGCAGCATCGATACCTTCGATATCTGATACACCTTCCATCTTGATAAATGCAGCTTCATTTATCATAGGAATAAGGATTCTGTTTACAACAAAGCCTGCAGCCTCGTTAACCTGAACAGGAGTCTTGCCGATTGCCTCAGCTATCTCAACGATAGTCTTAACGGTTTCATCAGGTGTATTAACGCCTGCTATAACCTCAACAAGCTTCATTCTGTCGGCAGGATTAAAGAAATGCATTCCTACCATAGGTCTTGTAAGGCCATTTCCAATCTCAGTGATTGAAAGGCTTGATGTATTTGAAGCAAAGATACATTCAGGCTTACAGATCTTGTCAAGCTCTGCAAATGTAGTCTTCTTAACTTCCATATTCTCAAAAGCAGCTTCTACGATAAGATCGCAGTCTGCACATATATCTTCTTTAAGACCGGGTGTGATCTTAGCAAGGATAGCATCAACAGCTTCCTGAGTCATCTTTTCCTTGGCAACAAGTCTTGCATAACCCTTTGCAATCTTGTCTTTTCCGCCTTCAGCCCACTCCTGCTTGATATCGCAGAGTGCAACCTCATATCCTTCAACCTGGGCAAATGCCTTCGCAATACCCTGGCCCATTGTTCCTGCGCCAATTACGCCTACCTTCATTAATATATCCTCCTGTTTATTTATTCTGGAAAGGTACAACCTTAAGTTTCTTTTCTTTATCCTTCTCAAGGAAATTAGCCATAGCAGCTTTCTGGTCTTCTGTTTCGAAGCAGTCACCGAAAAGCTTTTCTTCTATTACTATAGCCTGATCCATATCTGCATCAAGTCCGTCGTTGATTGCCTTTTTGCAGTTACGTACAGCTATAGGTGCATTTGCGGAAATGATGGAAGCCAGCTTCTTAGCCTGATCCATGAGTTCTTCCTGAGGATAGACATCATTTACTAGACCGATAGCCTTAGCCTGCTCAGCCTTGATATTACGAGCAGTATAGATAAGCTGTTTAGCCATTCCTACACCGACTATTCTTGCAAGTCTCTGTGTTCCGCCAAATCCCGGAGTGATTCCGAGACCAACCTCGGGCTGTCCGAAGATTGCATTTTCAGAACAGATTCTGATATCGCAGCTCATAGCTATCTCACATCCGCCACCAAGAGCAAAACCGTTAACTGCAGCAATTACAGGAATCGGAAATGTCTCGATCATACGGAATATATCATTACCCTTCTTACCAAAAGCTTCACCCTCTGCCTTGCTGAGTGATGACATCTCACCGATATCAGCTCCTGCCACAAAGGACTTCTCACCAGCTCCTGTAAGAATAAGTGCACGTGTTGTATCAAGGTCAACTGCTTTAAAAGCAGCATCAAGCTCTTCAAGAACCTTAGAATTAAGAGCATTAAGTGCCTGAGGACGATTTATTGTTATAACGCCTACAAAACCTTCCTGCTCATATGTAATAAATTCAGCCATTTTATATCTCCTTATATATGGTAATCGTGCCCTTAATTAGTCTCTTTCAACGATTGTTGCGCAGCCCATTCCGCCACCAATACAAAGAGTTGCAAGACCCTTCTTAAGGTCCATATCTTCCATCTCATGAAGCAGAGTAACAAGGATACGGCAGCCTGAAGCTCCAACAGGGTGTCCAAGTGCGATAGCACCACCACGGGGATTAAGCTGCTTCTCAACATCGATTCCGAGATCCTTACCAACTGCAACTGACTGAGCAGCAAATGCCTCATTAGCCTCAATTACATCAAAGTCTTCAATCTTATAACCTGTCTTAGCCATAACCTTCTTTGTTGCAGCAACAGGACCAACACCCATGATCTCAGGTGCAACACCTGCGATAGCTCCGCCAACGAAAGTAGCCATAGGCTTAACACCAAGCTCTTCAGCCTTCTCTGCAGACATAACAACGATAGCAGCTGCACCGTCATTGATACCTGATGCATTACCTGCTGTTACATATCCATCGGGATTAATTGCTCTCATACGTCCGAGACCTTCTGCAGTGATACCTGCACGAGGGTTCTCATCTGTATCAAATACAACTGTTTCTTTCTTTTTCTTTATCTCTACAGGAACTATCTCTCTCTTAAATGCGCCTTCTTCCATAGCCTTCTGGCACTTCTGCTGTGAATAAGCTGCGAACTCATCAAGCTCTTCTCTTGTAAGTCCCCACTGCTCAGCTACATTATCAGCTGTCTTTATCATATGATAGTCGTTAAATGCATCCCAAAGTGCATCCTTAACCATTGTATCAACAAGAGCGCCCTGACTGTTTGAAGGCCAGGTCATCCTATAACCGTAACGTCCGTTAGGAAGTGCAAAAGGAGCCATTGACATGTTTTCCATACCACCGGCAACAACGATATCAGCATCACCTGCCTGGATCATCTGTGCAGCCATGTTAACGCAGTTAAGACCTGAACCGCAGACAACATTAACTGTTACTGCAGGAACTTCAACAGGGATACCTGCTTTAATGGATGACTGACGTGCAACATTCTGACCCTGACCTGCCTGGATAACGCATCCCATGTATACATGATCAACCTGATCAGCGGGAACACCTGCACGGCTTAATGCTTCTTTAATAACGATCGCACCGAGTTCAGCTACAGGGGTTGTGCTGAGTGATCCACCCATGGTACCGATTGCTGTACGACATGCGCCTGCTAAAACGACTTTTTTTGACATAGATAATTCCTCCATATATTAATGATTCTTTATAACATTAAAGTGCTAAACTGTCTGGACCGACAGAAAGGCTTTATAATAATATCATAAAGTAAAGTCAATCGCAATAAAAATGATTGGCAACATAAAAAATAATGAGGCGCTACATTTTGTAACGCCTCAACCATATTATTTCTTGCTTTCTTCATCCTGGATCATGATATATTCACCGGCCATTCCTGCGCCGGCAGCCACTACCGAATCAGGTTCATCGGCTATTGAAACCTTGATACCCGTCTTAGCGGTAATAAGCTTATCCATTCCATAGATAAGTGCTCCTCCTCCTGAAAGAAGTATTCCTTCTTTACCTATATCAGCTATAAGCTCGGTCTCTGCCTTATCCAGAACACTCATGATTCCATCAATGATCTGAGTTGTAAGCTCCTCAAAAGCTTCAACTGTTTCGTTGGCACTCAGATCAAGTCTTACCGGAAGACCATTTATCTGACTCTTGCCTTTTATCTCATAAGATGAATCAACAGTTCTTGGATAAACCCCTGCAATCTCGACCTTTGCATCCTCTGCCGAAAGATCGCCAAGCTCGATGTTATACTTTCTTCTTACATATCTTGCAAGAGCGTCCGTAAAATCATCTCCGCCTATCTTAAGCGATTTTCCGTAAGCTATATCTCCGGATGATATGATAGCTATCTCGGTGGTTCCTCCTCCGATATCGACTATCATGTGTCCCTGGGTCTCCATTATATCAACGCCCGTACCGAGAGCTGCAGCAACCGGTGATTCAAGAAGAAATATCTCTCTTGCTCCGGTCTTAACTATAGCATCCTCAACAGCACGTCTTTCAACTTCGGTTATTCCCTGGGGAACGGTTATGCAGATATTCGGTCTTCCCAGAAGTCTTCTCTTTCTGAGAGCATTCTTTACAAAAGCCTTTATCATCCTCTCGGCAATAGCATACTCGGAAATGACTCCGTGTTTCATAGGCTTTTCAACTATTATAGCTTCAGTAGTCTTTCCGAGCATTCTTTTGGCTTTTGAACCAACTGCTATTATTCTTTTTTCTTTACGTTCATATGCGAGGACAGAGGGCTGGTTTATAACTATCCCTTTGTCCCGCATATATATACAAACCTTGGATGTACCGAGGTCGATACCCATGTCTATACGATACATTAACTAAAATCCTCAGGTATTACTCTTCTCTTTTCGTCGTCTCTCTTTGCAGCCTTTTCAAGTGCCTTATCAACAGCTGTGATAAGTCTGTCGAGGTTACCTGTCTCCATACCCATGATCACGCTGTCAAGCTTAGCCTTAACTTCAGCAACATACTTGAAGCCACGGTTCTCGATATAGGAAAGAGCAACACTTGCCATATCTTCCTTTGTGATCTTGGTCATATCGATTAGGTACTCAAACTCTGAAAGGATCTCAGCAGTATTTCCGAACAGTCTTGAGATAGAATCAATCTCGCCTGTAAGGATGATTACAAAGTCCTTAACATCCTTAGCTGAAAGATTAACAACCTCAATGAGCTTTTCAGGCTTAACAAGTCCGGCATTCTCTACTACGAGACATCCGCCCTTGAGCTTATCAAGTGCATCAAGTGAAACCTTGTTAAGTGCCTGTGCTTTGATCTTGGCAATAGTCTTGGCACTGCATATACCCATATCATAGAAGCTTCGAGCGAAGTCTTCGCCGACACATACGGAACCGAATCCGTACTGTCCGAGAATAACGATATTTCTGGATCTGATGGTTTGCTCCATATTAGCAGCGATATCATTGAATGTATCTACCATCTCATCAGCTGAAGCTTCAATCTTAAGGTATTTCTCAAGATAGTTAGCCGCCATAGGAAGTCTTGATCCCGGAGCGATCTTTGTAAGATCGATTTCCATAGAATCAACTGATGCAGCCTTATCAGCTGCAGCCTTAACAGCCTTTCTTGCTTCTTCAAGCTTCTCTTTAGCTTCCTTAAGTCCTGACTGTGACTCGGAACTCTTCTTCTTGTTCTCTTCTTCAGCCTTGGCACGAGCAGTTTCGATATCCTTTTCAAATGCCTTGATGCTTTCTTCTTTATCAAGAACAACCTTCTCGGCATCCTTAACTGCCTTTTCGGCATCCTTTATATCTCTGTCTGCAAAGCTGAGAGCCTTAACAAGCTTAGCCTTTTCAGCTTCCTGTTCCTTAGCTCTGGCCCTAACATCATCTTTACTCTTCTCGACTTCTTCATCAATAACCTTGATCTTCTCTTCGGAAAGAGCCTTGATCTGCTCGTCAGCCTTTACCCAGGCTTCCTTCTTGGCCTTCTCAACTGCTTCTGCAACATATGATGCTGTACTTGCAACAGCTGACTTGATAGCAGCTGCTAATGCAACTTCTCTATCCTTAGCAGCATTTGCACGTCTCTCATCAATATCATGAGTTCTTGTGCTGATCTCTTTAACAGCTTCTTTTCTGGTTTCAATCTCAGCCTCTGCAGCTGCAATATCATCGGAGATAGTTGTAATCTTATTCTCAGCTTCTTCAGCAGCAGCCTTCTTGACTTCTACATCAGCCTTGGCAGCTTCAACAGCTTCCATTCTGGTTCTGACGTCAGCTTCACAGAAGATAACCTTTTCCTTAGCTGCTTCGAGCTCTGTCTCGGCAAGACCTACTTTATTCTTTGCTAATTCAAGAGCCTTCTCAGCCTCAACCACATTACGCTTAGCCTCGGCAAGAGCTCCTTCTGCTCCGGCAACACCGGCATTTGCAAGCTCAACATCAGATTCTGCAGCTCTTACATCATCCTCGGCATATTCTACGGCCTTTTCTGCATCCTCGATAGCAAATCTTGCATCCTCAGCTGCTCTTCTAAGATCGGAGATACTGTTTTCAATCTCAACCTTCTTATCTTCAGCTTCTTTAACTCTGAGCTCGGCTGTTTCAATTTCACTCTTTAATGCAACTTCTTCATCATTAAAGCGTCTCTCGTCTTCAGCCTGCTTCTCGGCAGCTTCCTTCTGGATTACGCGTCTTGCTTCATCTTCACGCTTCTTAGCTATAAGCTCAGCAGCTTCAGAAGCATCAGTGATAAGCTTTGTAATGATATTATCCTTATCCTCTTCAGCTTCTGCAAATGCAGCTTTACGATCCTCTTCAGCCTTAGCCTCAATATCATCTATCTCGGCAAGTATAGCTGCGATCTCTTCATCCTTAGCCTTAATATCAGCCTCGACACTTACTCTGTTAGACTTTGTTTCCTCAAGCTTCTTCTCAGCTTCGGTCACCTTATGCTTAGCATACTCGATATCGCCCTTTGTCTCTTCAATCTTGGTCTCAAGCTCCTGCTCAAGAGCAGTCTTATCTACAACGACATCATATTCAGGCTTAACATGCATCTTGAGTTCTTCGAGTTCCTTAAGAGCTTCTTCTTCAGCCTTCTTAGCTTCCTCGAGTTCCTTCTCAGCATCCTGTCTTGCTTTCTCTCTAAATTCCTTAGCAGCAATTCTACGCGCTTCGTCAGCAGCCTTCTTACGCTGTTCCTCAAGCTTACGTCTCTTTTCAGCTTCCTCAGCCTGACGCTTAGCAGCCTCTTCAGCCTTTCTTGCGGCAATCTCTTCAGCCTTGGCACGGGATTCTTCTTCTGCCTTACGCATGAATTCAGCATTTGCAGCAGATTCTTCCTCAGCCTTCTTAGCAGCCTCTTCAACAGCCTTCTCTTTATCAAACTGAGCTTTCTTACGGGCTGCAGCCTTTTCTCTTGCAGCAGCGAGACGTCTTTCCTGATCGTCTATGCCGCTTGACATCTTCTTCTTACGTTCTTTCTCTTCCTGAAGCTCTTCTTCGAACTTATTCTTTCTTCTGCCTGACTTAGGTTCTTCTTCAGCATCATCAACGATAGTCTCTTCCTCTTCTTTAGAAGAAACATCCTGGAATCCATCCATAGATGAAGTCTGAGCATCGAACAGAGAATCATCATCATCGATATCATACATGCTGTCGACATCATTTGTAGGAGTCTCTCTGTTTGTAGGAATGATACTGTCAAGATCATCAGCGGTCTTCTTGAAGCCAAGATCATCATCAGTTGACTCCCAACCCTTATCTTCACTTACTGTCTTTGTTCCATCTGCAGAGAATGAATACTTATCGGAATCAGCACCATCAAGAACAGTAACATCGTCTTTGCCTGTCTTGATATCGGCACCAAGTCCACCGCCTGACGGAATACTTCCAAGACCGCCTGTAGGAGTACTTCCGAGACCGCCCTTAGAACTATCTTTACCCTTAAGTCCAAGTCCGCCAAGTCCTTCATTCGGGTTCATATCAGCTGTAAGAACAGTAGTTTCAGCATCGTCACCCGATTCGGCAACATTAGTCTCTTCAGGTTCGGGTGCACTTGTTTCTTCCTTATCCTCGGGAAGATCTATGCCAAGTTCCTCAGCTCTCTTTCTTCTCTTTCTTTCCTCAATACGGGCCAGTTCCTCAGGTGTAAGAGTTTTGTACTGTCTCTTCTCCTCAGACTTCTTTTCGCCCTTCTTGGAAAATGCCATAGCTTCCTGTTCTCTTTCGAGCTTCTTCTGCTTTTCAGCACGTTCCTTTTCAACTTGCGCACGAACGGCAGCTATTAGCGCTTCTCTTTGATCTACAGCCACGTTGTTACTCCTCCTTAAAGTTTGTTTCTATACCTTCTAAACCAGGATTATAATTTAATTCCAAGTGAAGCAAGCAGTGCTTCTGCTTCTTTAAGCTTCTCTTCTTCTTCCTTTAACCCCTCATCTATCTTACTTTGTTCTACAGTCTTAACCTTATCGAACTTATTCTCGATAGTCTTCTCTTCTTTACCGAGAGTCGGGAATAAGTCTGAACTGAATGCACCGAAGTCCATTCTCGGGAAATCCTTCATGTACGATGGAACAGGAATCGGAAGGGAGAGATCATCGATGATCTCGGTCTCAGGCTCAGGTTCTCGTACAGGTTCCGGTTCTGACTCGTAGGATCTCTCATATACCGGTTCCGGTTCAGGCTCGTAGGTTCTTTCAACCACAGGCTCCGGCTCGGGTTCGTAAGTCCTCTCAACCACTGGCTCCGGTTCCGGTTCGTAAGTCCTCTCAACCACTGGCTCCGGTTCAGGTTCGTAGGTTCTTTCTACTACCGGTTCTGGTTCTGGCTCGTAGGTTACGGGCTCTTCTTCATATTCCTCTTCAGGCTCGAAGTCTTCCTCTACCTCAGGTTCGAAAGTTTCTTCTTCCTCAACTACCGGCTCGGGTTCGTAAGTTCTCTCAACCACTGGCTCCGGTTCCGGTTCGTAAGTCCTCTCAACCACTGGCTCCGGTTCAGGTTCGTAGGTTCTTTCTACTACCGGTTCAGGTTCGGGCTCGTAGGTTACAGGCTCTTCTTCATATTCCTCTTCGGGTTCGAAGTCTTCCTCTACCTCAGGCTCGAAAGTCTCTTCTTCAACTACCGGTTCCGGTTCAGGTTCCGGTTCAGACTTATAGGTTATAGGTTCGTCTTCGTATTCCTCTTCAGGTTCGAAGTCTTCCTCTACCTCAGGTTCAAAAGAATCTTCATCTTCGTATTCGTCCTCGTATTCGTCCTCGAACTCCTCTTCAGGTTCCGGTTCAAGGTCAGGCATACTTTCCCTGAATGCTGCGAAGTCTTTGAATACATTCTCAGTCTCTTCATCTTCATCGAAATCCATATCGACTTCACTTAAGCCTGATATGGTGTCCGACTCGGGAGCAAAACCGTCATCGTAGTTATATGTAACGAAGTCTCTGTATTGATATTCATCTTCGCCTTCTGTACCGGCAGCTTCTTCGGATTCTGCAACATCCGATGAAACATCGGTAATGGTTACATCTTCATTTGAACCGGCTGATGCCTCAGACGTATTATCATTAGACTGTTCGTTATCTTTTGCTGAATCAGAAACGGTATCGGCAGTTCCGTCTTTATCGGTATCTGAACCAGTACCTTCAGCTTCTTTCTTAGCTTCTTCAGACTCATTATCGGATTCTTCGGAAGCTTCCTTTTTCTTAAACTTTTTCTTGATAAGGCTCTTTAAGCCTTTTTCGACATCATTAAGTGACTTTATGCTTCCGGATTCTTCTTCACCGCTTACCATGGAGGTAATAACGGCTTCATTTTCACCTTCTTGTGGATTCATTTTCAGATAATCTATACGAAGCTGTTCTTTTTCGATTATCCTTGCAGGTTCATCCTCGGGTTTATCATCCTTAGCCTCTTCCTCTGCATAAATAAAGAAACTGTCCCAGGCCTGAAGCTTTTCTGCTTTAGCACTGTCTATAAGCGAAAGATACGGGCTGGTCTTAAATGTGGCCTTGTAATCATTTGCGATCACATCGATATCTTCTTTATCAAGGAGCCTTGATAATGTAAGCAGCTCGTAGCTCCATTCAATATCCATATTGTCTCTATAATATGGATAGATCATGTCATAAAGCTCAAGCAGATCGGGTTTCTTTGCCTTCTTCATGATATAACGGATGTTCTTTAATTCTCTGTCATCACCGTTACTGTAGTAAATGTATTCCTCAAAATACCTTTCGGCAAGCTCGAAATATCCGACCTTAAGATAATAATTGATAAGAGAATATATGATCCTCGTAGCCTCGGGAGCCATGCTGTGAGCCTTCACATAATAATATCTGGCTTCCCTCATACGGCCTACATTTTCATAAATCTCACCACATACACGGAGAAACTGGGGATTATAGGATTTCTCGAGATCCTGAGAATCAAGAATCCCCTCCGCAAGCTCATATTCATGTGCCGCTGCAAGTTCTTTTATTTTGTTTACGCTAGTCATACTAAGTCCGGAACTCAATATAGCACCTCTTAAATCTCGGCTGAATATTCAGCCTTTGTAAATCTTTTAATCATCAACAGATGCATCCTCGAAGACTTTTTCAACCTTCTCGATGACTGTATCTTTCATATTTCCGCGGGTCTTCTCATACTGAAGTCCCGACTCCATGATCTCAAGGAGTTCAAGTCTTACGCCTGAATCTATCTCTTTTATGTACTGCATAAGTACATCCTTGATCTCAACAACGTATTCCTTTTCCTTCATTTTGTCGATCATCTCTTCATAATTGAAGGCAGCCTTGGTCATGATATCCTTCTGCTTACGTCCGCATACGATACATTCCTCGGAACCAGCTTCATTTACATGACCGCAGTTACATGTCCAGATCATTCCGTCTGTTCTGTATTTCTCAACAGCATCGATACCTCTCTTTTCTTTAAGTGACTTAAGTCTCTTAGCGCTGAGAGAAACATTTATCGGAACATCGTTACATGCAAAAATGCCACGAGGAGTAGCATATTTATTAATTGTAACCTTTGCATCCTTAAGAAGCTGCAGATCATTCGGAGCGATCTTGCTTATGATGTAATCAGACTCAATAACCGATTGATTTATGTTCTTAGTAAAAACAAAGTCAACATTTTTAATAACAAGTCTCTCATCATAGAGATTTGTAAATTCAACGTCTGCCCTTATTGCCTGAATATCCTCATTATTGTAATTGTAGCAAACGAGCTTCATATTGATGCTGCGTGAATCACCATCAAGAACGACCTTAACAGGTCTTGGTACAAGACGTGTATAGTAGTTGGTAACATACAGTTCCTTATGGACATTATCGCTTATGCTGATATGCTTTGTTATCTTAACTGCAGTTCCTGATACTATGATACCAAAAGATCCGGCTTCAAACGGAGCATAAGTCATACTCATACCGATGACTGCATCAGCTCCTCTATTTTGAGCGACCTTGATAAGCTGCTTTTCGGCGTCTTCACGACACTGCTCAAGCTTGGCAGTATCCTTACGCGCTACGTCAGCAACATTAGCTGCGATGCCGGAAATAAAATTAGATCCAAGAATAGCCTGACTTGAGATAAAACCAAGATATTCCGTGATGCTATACCCCTCTAAACTGGCACCGGTTGTAACTAAAATATTGTCTGCCATTTAACACCCCTCCTATAATAAACTCAACCTTTATTATAACCTTTTGAGCGACTTTTATCAAGGCATTTCAAGAGGAGATTCGTTCTTATATCTAACATAATGATATTCGATGGAAAAGCATGTCTGTTCCTCGCTGATATCGGTAATATGCCAGTTTTCTTTCTGGTCCAGATCAGGGAAAAATGTGTCCGCCTGATAACTGTAATCCAGCTTTGTTATTATGGCTTCATCACAGTACGGCTCAAGCATTTTGTATACACTTCCGCCACCGATTACATAAATCTCATCGGAATCAATAGTCTTGAGAAGCTCAAAAAGCTCGGCTTCACTATGAACCACCTCGGCATCCCTTACCTGATAATTCTCTCTGGTGGAAAGGATGATGTTACGTCTTCCCTTTAAAGGAAGTCCGCCCGGGAAACCGGAAAGAGTCTTTCTTCCGAGAACTACGGTATGACCCATGGTCTCATTTCTGAAATTCTTCTGATCTGCGGGAATCGAAACAAGGAGCTTATCCTTATAACCGATCGCCCACTTTTTATCTACTGCTGCGATTAACTTCATATCATTCCCCTTATATAGCTATAGGTATATCCTTCCTTAAATTGCTATTGGTATATCTTTGATCTGTTCACCGGTAACATAGTCTTCGACAGTAAAATCGGAAACCTTGAAATCATAGAAATCCTTAACATCCGGATTAAGTGTTACCTTCGGAGCCGGATAAGTTTCTCTCTTGATAAGTTCTTTTATGATCGGGATATGCTTATCGTAGATATGAGCATCTGCGATAACATGAACAAGCTCACCGGGCTTAAAGCCTGTAGCCTGGGCGATCATCATCAGAAGTGCCGCATATTGTACAACGTTCCAGTTTCCTGCTGCCAGTATATCCTGAGAACGCTGGTTCAGGATGGCATTTAACTTATCACCTGTAACATTAAATGTCATGCTGTAAGCGCATGGATAAAGATGCATCTCTGAAAGGTCCTGATGGACATAGATATTGGTCATGATCCTTCTGCTGTAAGGATTATTCTTAAGATCAAAGAGGACTCTGTCAACCTGATCCATATCGCCTTCCTTGTAGTGATGCTTAACACCCAGCTGATATCCGTAAGCCTTTCCGATAGATCCGTTCTCATCAGCCCATTCATCCCATATGGATGACTTAAGCTCATTAATGTTATTGGATTTTTTCTGCCATATCCAGAGGATCTCGTCTATTGCGGATTTGATATAGGTCTTTCTCAAGGTGATAGCAGGAAACTCCTCCTGAAGATCATAACGGTTGATAACACCGAACTTCTTGATAGTGTAAGCATATGTTCCGTCAGGCCATTTGGGTCTTACCTTTTCTCCCTCGGTACTAACTCCGTTTTCAAGGACATCTTTACACATCTGAATATAGATTTCATCAGCTTTACTCACAGTAAACCTCCCTTTTACAAATGTATTAAACCATCTGATTTCAGCATTTCGCCATCATAAACGAAAAACCAAAAAAATAAATGATATAATCATCATACTTCTCTTTTTTTGGCACCAGATGATTATACCATAAATTTGTGATTATTTGTAATAAAGTTTCAAAGAAAGGAGATAAAAATGGCAGATTATGAAGAACAAAGGATATATTGGGGAAATATACTCAGAAAGATAAGATATAAACACGGTCTGACACAGCTGGATGTGGCTACTGTACTTCATGTCACAAGGCAGGCTTACAGCAATCTCGAATGCGGGAAACGTAATCCTTCGCCAGAAACAATAGCCATTTTATCGGACCTTTATGAAACGGATCTGTTCAGTATAGGACTAAACAGCCTCCCGAAGGAGGCTGTCGAAGAACGTAATCGTTATAAAGTTATAATTCAGAGATCAAGGCCTCCGAGAGATGACTAAACCATACCTCTTAGGATATCTACTGCGATATTGATATTGTCCTTTTCAAAGGCTCTTTTGATCTGGTCAACCTTTCTTCTGACCTCGGCTTCAAGATCATATTCGGCAAGCTTGGAAAGCTTCTTTTCAGCATCTTCACGTTTATTATGCTCAAGATCACTCAGCATATCATTTGCTCTTTCCTTGATATCGGAAGACTTGAGCTTGATACCGTTGGTCTTAAGGATAAGGATCTCAGTCGTGGAAGAAACCTCATTGGTCTTACCAAGCCAGGATGAAAGACCGCCTACAACCTTCTCCCATTCATCAATGAGCGACTGCCAGCTGCTCTCGGCAACATCCAGGCTGTCATCCTTTGCCATATTGACATGATCATCAAGGATATCAGCAAGATAGATAGCTCCGATTGTTCTCGAAGCTTCTCTGACCTGACGGGCCATATCCATATATACTGAACTCTTGCCTGTATAAAGGGCATCGAGCATATCTCCACTGGTCTCTGCATATTCCTCGCAGAATTTTGAAGCAGTTGTCATATACTGGCTCATGTCGCCCTTAAATATCTTAAGGCCTTCAATAAGTCTTACATCACATTCCTTAAGTGTCTCTGCATCCTCGGCGATCTCTCTGATATCTTCTATCAGATCTTCGTCATCAGGAAGCATCTTATCGGGAACGAGGCCGATTATGACATTCTGAAGGATTGCTTTATCAATAGGCTTACGAAGTATGCCGTCAAAGCCCTCATTTTCAAAGAAAATGTCAGGCTCATCAACCTTTTCGTCGAGAATGATATAAAGATGTGCATCCTTACACTTGCTCTCACTCGTTGACTTGATATTTCTCATCGTCTGAATGCCGTCCATTCTGGGCATGTTTCTGGAAAGAATGATAAGATCATACTTATCCTTCAGAACCTCCATCATACACTCCATGCCACTGGAAACAGAGTTAACATAGCATCCGGTCTGATCGATCATTCGCTCAAGCTGGACTCTCTCTTCGTTATCGGCATCAGCAAGAAGAACATAGAACTGTCCTTCTCGCGTATATAGATTAAGCTGTTTTTCTATATCGACAGGACGATCTTCAAAGCCGGTAAGCTCAATATTATCTCTTTTTCTGATGAGATCAAACTTATCTAAGAGTGACATAACCATTCTCCTTTCAACCTACTGATCAACCAAGAACAATTTTTCTGAAATTCTTCTTACCCCTGCGAATTACAAACTCTTCCTTAAATGTATCTTTATCATAGCTTGCAAAAATATCTGTAAGCTTCTCACCGTTTACTGCAACACCGTTCTGCTCGATGGCACGACGTCCCTCACCACGTGAAGTAACAAGTCCTGCCTTAACGAGGATACTGATCGCGTCGATCTTACCATCTTTGAAATCCTCATCGGTAAGTGCCGTCTCGGGCATATTTTCGGAACCCCCTGCTCCGAAGATAGACTTAGCTGCCGTTTCAGCCTTCTTTGCCTCTTCCTCACCATGAACAAGCTCTGTAAGCTGATATGCAAGGATCTCCTTAGCCTTATTAAGCTCGGCACCTTCCCAGCTTTCCATTGCATGGATCTCATCCAGAGGAATGAAGGTAAGCATCTTGATGCAGTTAATTACATCCGCATCATCGACATTTCTCCAGTACTGATAGAACTCATAAGGAGAAGTCTTCTCGGGATCAAGCCATACGGCACCCTTTCCTGTCTTGCCCATCTTCTTTCCTTCGGAGTTAAGAAGAAGTGTGATTGTCATTGCCTGAGCATCATCTTTGCCCAGCTTCTTATGGATAAGCTCTCTTCCGCCCAGCATGTTTGACCACTGGTCATCTCCGCCGAACTCGAGATTACATCCGTATTCTTCATAGAGCTTGAGGAAGTCATAGCTCTGCATCAGCATATAGTTAAACTCAAGGAAGGTAAGACCCTCCTCGCTTGCAAGCCTCTGCTTGTAGCACTCGGCACGGAGCATGTTATTAACTTTGAAGCATGATCCGATATCACGGATAAACTCAATATAGTTAAGGTCTCTCAGCCAGTCGGCATTATTGACCATCATTGCTTTTCCTTCGCCGAATTCGATAAAACGGCTCATCTGCTTCTTGAAGCATTCACAGTTGTGGTCGATCATCTCGGTAGTCATCATCTTTCTGAGATCTGTTCTTCCGGAAGGATCACCGATCATACCTGTACCACCGCCGACAAGAGCGATAGGTCTGTTACCTGCCATCTGAAGTCTTTTCATAAGGCAGAGCGCCATAAAATGACCCACATGAAGCGAATCTGCCGTAGGGTCAAATCCTATATAAAATGTAGCCTTACCGTTATTTATAAGGTCCCTGACACCATCTTCATCAGTAACCTGTGCGATAAGTCCACGCTCGATAAGTTCTTCGTAAATCTGCATTTTAAGTCTCCTGTTTAGTAAGTTATAGTAGTCTATCTGATTAATTATATAAAAATTTTATACTTATGTCAAAATACTTATAGTATATTTTCATCTTTTCTGTCTTTAAACGGTCCGTATCCCTGGTCTCTGTAGCGGATATATCCGATCCCCACAGCCAGGATCACGAAGAAATAAGGCGTCGTTATGGGCTGATTCAGGGTTACAAGGCTCTGTGCAAAGTAAGATGCGGCACCTGCAAGACAGCCGATTGCAACGGCATCACCCTTCATCCTTTTACCGATATAGATAAAGGATGTAACGACAAAACCAAGATAAGCGATAAGTCCGAATAAACCTGTGGTTACGAGGTACTGAAGGATCTCGTTATGAAGATTATCATACTTCTTATTGGTAATCTCCACCATCTCGGCATAGTAATACTTCTTCATAAGATATCCGATGGTCTCATTTCCGTTACCGAATATCTTATGAGCAGGTGAGGATTCCTTAAAAAGCGAAACTCCTCTTCTCCATATATAGCCTCTATATGTGCCCCATTCATCATTGAATTTAAAGAGCTCATTTCCGGACCTGACACCGAGTACAATAGTTGCAGCAGCTGCGACGATAAGGATAACGGAAAATACAATAAGCAGTTTCCATGACTGGATATTCTTATAAGCCTCATAATCAGCAGCCCTGAATATCAGGGAAATGATTAGGACAGCTACAATTATAAGAACAAAGATGAGCATAATCTTCGGATTCTCTATTATCTTGGCTATACCGTTGATATGCTTCTGGCTTCCGTTAAATACACTGTTCAGGATAGCCATGGTCTCAAGTCCTAAGATCAGAAGCAGCACTGAGAATATATATTCGGTAAAACGTTTGTTAAGTATCGCGATATAAAATAGCACGATAAATGCGACTCCGAGGCCGAGATAAACATTATCACTCTTTGCCGGGATGATCGCCATGCCTGCCAAAAACAGGATGATGCCTGCCATGACCCTCGGAAGTATTTTCTTACCGAAAATGAAAAGTGCAACGAAAACTGGCAGAGCAACACATATATAAGAGCCATAGGTATTGATATTTCCGAAAAGCGAGATAAACATTTCCTTTTGTCTATCCACTATCTTATCTCTTAAGCCAAAGGGATCAAAACCGAAATGCTGCAGGACGGCCATTACATAAGCAAGACCGGATACGAGGAAAAATACCGTATAGACGATCATATTAACTGATGCTTCCCTTGAAAGACAGATAAAGGAAAAAGCAATGATCATAACAAGCGATAGTCCAAAATATCTTCCGCCCTCTCCCGTCCAGGCTTCACTCAGATCAGGAGCCATGAATAATGCGATAATATTTGCGATAAGGAATAGACCCATCCAGATTTCGGGCATTGCTATCACACGACTATCTTTATAGAATACCGGCTTATCGGTCCCGTAGTATTTTATAAGCATGATTTCAAGAAAATAGGATACAATAAAAAGTATGACATAAAGAAGCGAGCCGAAGGTAAAAACCTTTCCGCGCGTACCTGTTATATCAAAATACATGTTATGCATATAAATAGAATAAACCGACACGATAAAAAGCAAATAAAGGATATTAACTATATCTATCGGTCTGTTTAATCTGTATCTGTCGTAGATTTCTTCAGGTTTACTCATAGCATGCTGCTCCCTATGTATCTGAAAATAGATAATCTGATTAAAAGAAAAGGACAGAATCATATTCTGTCCTTAAGGCTTTGCGGATAACAGGAGTTGAACCTGCACGGGTGTTCCCACTAGAACCTAAATCTAGCGCGTCTGCCAATTCCGCCATATCCGCTAAAAAAATAAAGATCATACAGAACCTGCACGACCTTTAAAAGTGAGCCACGGGGGAATCGAACCCCCGACAACTTGATTAAAAGTCAAGTGCTCTACCGACTGAGCTAGTGGCTCAAAGATTTATTAAACCGCATGGAAATGATTTCCCGACGTGAACTGGGCTAGTTGGATTCGAACCAACGAATGCAGGAGTCAAAGTCCTGTGCCTTACCGCTTGGCTATAGCCCAAGACATTGAATAAAGGGTGGGTAGAGGGACTTGAACCCTCGGCCTCCAGAGCCACAATCTGGCGCGCTAGCCAACTGCGCCATACCCACCATGTAGTGTGCCCGAAGGGATTCGAACCCCCGACCCACGGCTTAGAAGGCCGTTGCTCTATCCAGCTGAGCTACGGACACATGGATAAATATTTTCTGCCTTAAGACAGACAAAAAGCGGGTGATGGGAATCGAACCCACATATCCAGCTTGGAAGGCTGGTGTTCTACCACTGAACTACACCCGCATACTGTAAACCATCGTAATGCTAAATCTCTGTGACAGCTACTGTATTTTATATAATTATGTAAAGTTTGTCAAGATGTTTATGCTCGCTTTTTAATTCTTTTTGAATTAAGGCGATAAGTCGGGGTGACCGGATTCGAACCGACGACCTCTTGATCCCAAATCAAGCGCTCTAGCCAAGCTGAGCCACACCCCGGTTTGCAATAAAAGAGTAGCGGGAGGGGGACTTGAACCCTCGACACTACGGGTATGAACCGTATGCTCTAGCCAGCTGAGCTATCCCGCCACATAACCTGGTCTTATTGAGGCCAGGATAATTGGGGCCTACAGGGCTCGAACCTGTGACCCTCTGCTTGTAAGGCAGATGCTCTCCCAGCTGAGCTAAGACCCCGTATAAGTGCCGCTTACTTGAGCGGCACTTTGTCTATTATAGTGATGCACCCTGTCTTTGTCAAGTATTATTTCTCGGAATTATCAACTGATTCTTCTTCGGTTACCGGTTCGGTATTTTCCTCGGTTACCGGTGCTGATTCTTCGTCTGCTGACACAGGTATTTTTTCTTCAACAAGCGGAAGCGAGATAATAACCGTGAACATGTCTCCATCTATATTTATCTTAAAAGTGCCGTCATGCATCTCGATAAGATTCTTTGCGATTGAAAGACCAAGTCCCGAACCTTCCGTAGATCTTGACTTATCTCCTCTTACGAATCTCTCTGTAAGTTCATCTGCAGAAATATTAAGCATTTCCTTACTTACATTCTTTAAACTGAAGATAACATCCTTCTCATTTCCACTGATACCGAGATTAAGATATACTCTTGTACCCGGCATGCTGTATTTATATACATTTCCGAGAACATTGTCTATAACTCTGAATATTCTTCTTCCGTCTGCATTAATGAGTGCTCTGTTAACTGTTATATTCTGAACAAGCTCAAGATTCTTCTCATTAAACTTATCTTCATATTCTCCTACAGCCTGACCGACAAGTTCCACAAGGTTCATATCAGTCTTCTCTAGTTCGATATTACCGGTACTTGTCTTAGATGCTTCTATAAGATCAAGGATAAGCTGCTTAAGCCTGTCAGACTTTTTATCGAGAACTTCGATATATTCCTGAGCCTTAGGGTTATCAATATTCTCTCTCTTAAGAAGATCTACATAATTGATTATCGAAGTAAGCGGAGTCTTTATATCATGAGATACATTTGTAATAAGCTCTGCCTTTGTCCTCTCATCTCTTACCGATGCCTCTACTGCTTTTGAAAGTCCGGTACCGAGATTATTAAAGCTTTCTCCGAGTTCTTTATTGTTAAATGTGAGCTTTTCTGTATCTACCTTTGCATCAAGGTCTCCTGATTCAATCTTCTTACTTGCTTCGAGGATTCTTTCGATATCTATCATATATCTCAGAACAAAGAGAGCTACTGCTACAAATATCAGGAAGATTAAAAATGCACCTAAGCCTGCCGCATCATTTTGAGCTGCTGCCATAACTATTATAGTAAGGAACATTACTGCTAAAAATGCAGCAATAATGAACATTGTGAGTTTTGTCCTGCCTTTCAGGTAACTAAGAGCTGTCCTGACCTTCTTTATCAACCATCTGCAGATCTTGATAGTGATAAATCCATCGAGGAATTTCTTACATTTGATCCTTCTTATAAGTGACAGGTAACAAGCTGCACATATTATATATGTAACCGCAGCGATTATTACAAGGAACATAATAAATCCTGTAGTCTCTTTGAGCATGATATCAGCAACCTGATCATTAAAGGTACCCATAGTATAAAATATTGAAGAGATTGCTCCGCATAAAAGTATGAGGAGTGCTATATGTACAAGATAAGGAAGTTTATCAAAGAATTCAATTTTTGCAGGTTCACCTATAGTAAGTAGTACAACAGCCAGCAGGAAGAAAATGGTTCCAAGTGCCATAAGTATCACCGGTTCCGGTACCTTAAGGCAGAATGAATACATCGTTCTTTCAAAATTATAATATTGATTATCATAAATCTTTAAGCCTATGGTGAAATCGTAATCAATTCCATCTGTAAGGGAAAGAATGTCTCTTTCCGAAAGATATTCATAATTCTTCTTTATATCGTTTTCGCCTTTATACCACTGATTGATCTTTTTTGTCTTTGAATCATAGCTTACGAAAACATCAGCTGTATTAACGATCTCATCTCTAAGTTCACTGTAGGTTGAATTATATGCTTTATCAGTAGCCTGATAAAGTTTACTGGAAATCTCATCATCATCAATAAAGCAATCCGTTATGGTATCATTTCCGAGACTGAATACTGCATTAACACCATTCATATAATGATCCGGGTAGTATCCGATAGTTTCAAGGCCCTCTTTTTCCTCAGAAGAAAGAGTTCCGTATAAAGCTTCCTCAACAGAACAATACATAAATTCAGGAAGCATATCTTTAAAGTCTTTATAATCATTATCGGCAAAATATACATAATCCGAAGTGATCCTTTCAAGATCCTGATGACCGTTAGGGAAAAGATTTCCGGTTCTGTAGATAAACTTGTTAGTCTCATCATAAATGACATAAGATTTATCAGTCTTTATATAGAAAATGTTTCCGCCATCGGTAAAATTCTCACCATTTTCCATGAGGTCGGTAATTATATTAAATATCTCATAACCGTCCTGCGAAGAATCACCATAATACTTTGTACCGTTTGTCACAATAAGCTTAAGATATTCACTAAGGCTGATCTTAACTATCTTTCCTGTTGTATTAGCAGGTATCTCTTTATATGCAGCACTGTTAGTATCTAATGCATAATAAGATGATTGTGAATCATAGAGACTGTTTCTTAATCTTACAGCAACATTTTCAGCATCAAGCAGATCTTTAAATGTATATTCCTTAGATATATCATCTGCATAATCATATACAGTGACCTTATTATCATCCAGATTAAGCTCATTGATCTTAGTTGTTCTTTGAGCTTCGGCATTAAGACTTACCGCTGTATTATATACATTTTTCCTGACAGCTTCCGATTCCAGATAAGGAGTAACGGCCTTTTCGGCTCCCATATAATCATAGGTTGCAAATGTAACCAGACTTCCGACTAAAAGCATGAGTATCCCTGCAAATCCAAAGATAAACATAATAAGTCTGAAGAAATTGTTCTTGATAACCTTCATAATTTACCTCTTCTAGTTTAGTTTTTCCATCTTGTATCCCTGTCCCCATACAACCTTAAGGAAGCGGGGCTCCTTGGGATTGATCTCGATCTTCTCTCTGATATGTCTTATATGAACGGCAATTATATTATCGGCACCGAGGGCATCCTCTCTCCATACAGCTTCATATATCTGTCCGGTAGTAAAGACGCGGCCTCTGTTTTCGGTAAGGAACATGAGGATATCATATTCGATCGGTGTGAGCTTAACCTCTTCACCATCAACCAGCACCTGTTTGGCGCTGTCATTTATCTCAAGTCCGCCGTTGATAAGAACCTTATCATCAGTCTTTTCGGCGATGGTTCCAAGCTGTGTATATCTTCTCAGCTGTGATTTGACTCTGGCAACAAGTTCAAGTGGATTGAAGGGCTTGGTCACATAGTCATCTGCTCCGATATCAAGACCGAGTATCTTATCAGCATCCTCGGACTTTGCAGAAAGGAAGATGACAGGAATGGCACTCTTCTCTCTGATCTTAAGACAAGCTTTGATTCCATCCATCTCAGGCATCATGATATCGATCACTACCAGATGGATTTCCTCCTTATTAAGAAGCTCAAGTGCCTCAATTCCGTTATAGGCCTTGATAACATTGTAGCCGGACGTCTCCAGATAAATGCTCACTGCTTCAACTATGTCTTTGTCATCATCACAAACCAGGATATTATACATCACGCTTTCCCCCGCTTTAAAAACTAAACTCATGATAAATAAGTAAGTTTAATAAATAGTTATCAGAATTATTAACATTTTATTAAGGTACATAATAAATTGATAAAGCTTCAAAAAGAAAAGGGGCTGCAAGGTACAGCCCCTAAATCACATATATTACAGTATCTATGCCTCAGCAGGAGCAGCAACATCTTCTGCAAAGTCCTGATCATCATCAAAGAAATCATCATCAAAATCATCATCGAATTCATCAAAATCATCCAGATAATCCGGTGTAAGATACTTATATACAGCAACTGCGATACCAACGATAAGTGTAATAACGCCAACAATTATGCATACTGCTACGATGGCATTCTTTGCTGTCTCAACTGCATCATCTCTAACTACAACTTCGTTTCTCATATGAAGAAACCCCCTTTCAGATATTTAAGTACTGTTTCCATACTGGAATCTTGGACTATTATATCACATATTTTTATTATGATAAAGTAGTTTATTCGTCTATTTTTTTAAGCTTTGCAAGGCTGGCAAACATCTTCTTTTCGCCAACCGTATCAAAGTTTACAGTTATCTCGTAGTCGCTTCCACCCTTTATCATCTCGGTCACAGTACCCTTACCGAACTTGATATGGCGGACTCTGTCTCCTACCCCGTAATCAAAGCTTCCGGATGACTGTGAAGTCTGAGGTGTAAATGCTGCCCCGAATGCGGGACGACTGACCGTAACCACAGGTTTCACAGGGGTAAATGACGTCGTTTCTCTGGGTCTCGGGTAACCATCAAAGGAATAATCCTTAACACGGTTTACTTTAACACCGGATCTTTCGATATATTCCTGGGGAATCTCTTCGATAAATCTTGATTCTGCAGGATAAAGTCTGCTGCCGTTAACCATACGGGTTGTTGCAGAACTCAGGAACAGCTCCTTCTTTGCTCTGGTAATACCTACATAGCAGAGTCTTCTTTCCTCCTCAACCGCATCCGGATCATCTGAATCTATGGAAAGTCCGCTCGGGAAAAGCCTCTCTTCCATCCCGACTATGAATACTATCGGGAACTCAAGACCTTTTGCGCTGTGAAGAGTCATCAGGGTAACCTTGTTATCGCTGTTATCTTCATCATCCGTATCCGCAACGAGAGATATCTCTTCCAGAAGTTCCGAAAGTGTAGGTTCGTCCGCACTCTGCATATATGCGAGGATCTTATTCTTAAGCTCCTCTATATTCTCAACCCTGCCTCTTGCCTCATCGGTACCCTCGTTTAAAAGAAGAGTCTTATACTGAGTCTTCTCCATGATAAGATCATAAAGCTCATCAAGGTCAGGCTTCTTTGCAGCAGCCCTGAACTCTTCCATCATATCCATAAAGCTCTTAATCTTATCTGCAGAGCGGCCCAGCTTTTCACGGTGCATATCCGAAAGGCAGAAATCATACATAGAGACTCCGGACTCATAGGCAAGCTCTCTTATCTTATTTATTGTAGTCTGACCGATCCCGCGCTTGGGGACATTTATTATCCTTGCAAATGACACCTCATCGTCAGTATTATTGATAAGTTTAAGATATGCAAGGATATCACGTATCTCCTTACGGCTGTAAAAGCCCGTGCCACCGTAAAGCGAATAAGGTACATTTGCATAGATCAGCTTTTCCTCAAGAACTCTGGACTGGGCATTGGTACGATATAGCACTGCCATATCCGAAAGGCTGTAGCCTTCGAGAGTTTTATCCAGGATGATATTGACTACTCCGTGAGCCTCCTCGTATTCGGTCTCGTAGACGATATATCTTATCCTTGCGCCGTCACCACTGTCCGTCCAAAGCTTCTTGCTCTTTCGACCATTGTTATTGGCTACGACGGCATTTGCAGCATTAAGAATGTTGGATGTGGATCTGTAGTTCTGTTCAAGCTTGACTACCTTGGCATCGGGATAATATTTTTCAAAATCAAGGATATTGCTGATATCAGCTCCACGGAACTTATATATTGACTGGTCATCGTCACCGACAACGCAGAGATTTCTCCATTTTTCGGCCAGATACTTAACCAGCAGGAACTGGGAGTGGTTGGTATCCTGATACTCATCCACCATTATATACTTAAAGCGGTTCTGATATACCTCAAGAACCTCCTTATCCCTGTCAAAAAGCTCCAGCGTCTTAAATATCAAGTCATCAAAATCAAGAGCATTATTCTTCTTCATCCTGACCTGATACTCTCTATAGATACGGGCCATCTGAGCCATTCGGAATTCACCTGCATAAACCCTGTCCATATCTTCGGGTGTAAGGAACTCTTCCTTTGCTTTCGATATAGCGCTGAGACACATTTTCTCCGGATAATGCTTAGGGTCTAATCCTAAGGTCTTCAGGACCTCTTTCATGACTGCCTTCTGGTCATCCGTATCATATATAGCAAAATTGTTATTACCGCCGATCCTGTCATAGAAACGTCTGAGGATCCTTACACACATTGAGTGAAATGTACTCACCCAGATACCCTCAGACTCGAAGCCGACTTCTGATTCAACTCTCTCACGCATCTCATTTGCAGCCTTATTGGTAAATGTGATCGCAAGGATATTAAAGGGCTTAACCCCGATCTCCTCTATAAGATACGCAATTCTATGAACGATAACGCGGGTCTTACCACTACCCGCACCGGCAAGTATAAGAAGAGGCCCCTCGGTATACGAGCAGGCCTCCCACTGTTTATCATTTAAACCCGTCATTACTCAGCTGATGTAACTCCCATCTTAGCTTTAAGTGCTGCGAGCTCATCCTGAACGGCTGCATCAGGAGAAGCATCATACTTGGACGCAAGGTTATCAACCTCAGAAGAAGCTGTTGTAGCATTAAGCTCAGCCTCTGCTGTAGCAACATCAAGCATAGCATCAGCCTTATCTTCCATTCTCTGGAATGAAGCGAAGCTGGACTCTGAATTAACCTTGGAGGTCATCTTGTTGATATCCTGCTGTGCCTTAGCAAGTCTGATCTTAGCCTTGATAGCATCCTTACGTGAATCAAGTTCTGCTATATCATTTACAAGCTTATCATGCATCTGACGCATCTTCATGGCATTAGCTGCTGATACATCATATACCTGCTGAAGAGTTGCCTGCTTAGCAACGAGCTTAGCCTTCTCTGATAAGAATCTGGTGGCATCGGCATCATTTCCGGCAACAACAGCCTTCTCAGCATACTGCTGCATACGAGCGATCTCAGCGTTGCACTCATCGAGATTACGCTTAGCTTTAGCTTCATCAGCCATGACCTCAGCTGTCTCTTCCTTAACCTTTGCCAGGTCGGAGTTGAGATTTCTGAGTGTCTGATCGATCATCTTCTCAGGATCCTCTGCTTTGTCGAGAAGAGCATTGATGTTAGATGACATGATATCCTTAAATCTTGATAAAATACCCAATATTGTATCCTCCCTTTTATAATTTTATGTACCCGCTTATTATACAAAAAATTCGCGAGTTTATCAAATTAAATATATTAATAACTTGATATTTTATTTATTTATTTATGTTCGGCAAATCATAATATTGTCAGAATTATATCTTTATCTGACTCATTGTCATATGATACGAGCTTAAGACTGTCTTTTACCATGGCAACAGCGTCATTTAATCTCTCAAAATCTCTTGAATAAAGAGTCATCAGGGTTTCACCCGGCATTATCTTTTCAAATGATTTCTTAACGAAAACTATTCCGGCATCGGGATCGATCTCATCTTCTTTTCTGAGTCGTCCGGCACCCAGCCTCAGGGAGACATTTCCGAAAAGAGCTGCACTTAAGTCTTCATACATGTAAGCACCTGATGATTCTATTGTCGTGATATCATCAGCTGTCAGCTCCTTCTTGAAGAGACTGCCCTCGTTTATAAGGTTTTCCTTGTAAGAATCATTGTCGGCGAAAGAATCAAGGCTGCCGCCCTGCATATTGACGAATTCAGTGAACTTGGCATATGCTGCACCGGAGTTGATCTTTTCTTCGATAAGATATGCTACCGCTTCATCGGATTCACCCTTATAAACATCAGAAAGCTTGTACATCTCTGAGCAGAGAACCGTGACCACTCTCTTAAGCCTGGGTTCCTGTTTAACCGCTTTAAGGAAGTCCACAGCCTCTTCAACCTCAAGCCTGTTGCCGACAGCATATCCTAAAGGCTCATTCATGTCGGTAATGACTGCTCTCATCTTCTTGCCTGCTCTTTTACCGGTCTCGATCATAGACTCAGCAAGAAGCTTTGCAGAATCAAAATCATTCATGAAAGCACCGCTTCCGCACTTTACATCAAGAACAATGGAGCCGGCCCCCGAGGCAAGCTTCTTGCTCATAATACTAGATGAGATGAGCGGGATGCTATCAACTGTTCCGGTAACATCACGAAGCGCATAGAGAATCTTGTCTGCCGGAGCAAGGCTAAGTGTCTGAGCTGCATCTACAAAGCCTACAGTCTTAAGATAATTCTTGAAGTTTTCAGTCGAGACATCAGAACTGAATCCGGGGATAGTGTCGAGCTTATCGATAGTACCTCCTGTGATACCTAAGCCGCGGCCACTCATTTTCCCTACAGGAACTCCCAGAGCTGCCATGATAGGTCCGACGATAAGAGTTGTCTTGTCGCCGACACCGCCGGTGGAATGCTTGTCAAGAACCGCGCGGCCGATATCCTTTAGATCCAGCATGTCGCCACTATGAGTCATAGCCATAGTCAGATTATAAGTCTCCTCATAATCCATCCCGTTGATGCAGATAGCCATAAGGAGGGCAGACGCCTGATAATCAGCAACATCCCCATCCACGACACCATTCACGAAGAAATCAATCTCCTCCTTCGTGAGCTTCTGATTATATTTCTTTTTTTCTATAATCTCAATTATATTCATACCCCTTCTCCTCTTTTATCTTCAGTCCCCTTCTTGCAGCGTCCGTCTCCAATATGTAAGCGCGGGAGGGCGCAGTCCTGTTTGCTTTCAAGTGCATTCTCCTGCACTTGAAAGTGAACACGGCTGCGGTATACCCGCTTCGATTCGCAGCTGCTTTACATTAACGCCTCGTTCAACTCCTCGGTACCCTCGAGCACAAACCTACCATCCTTTATGATGTCAACTTCGGTACCGTCCGGCATCACTGCTGTAAGCAGACCCAACTCATTGTATGGTATCGTAATATCCGTATGGCAGTTGAAATATGCCTTCTCAGGCTCGGTATGACGAAGGAGCGAGAAGTCATTTTCCCTGCAGATGATCTCTTTGCCGTCGGGATTGAATACCGCATGATCCTCGGCATGGCTATAGCAGGTATCGCCCAGCGCAAAATGAGGTCCTGTCTTTTCAACAATCAGGATTGGCAGCTTCTCAAGGATATCGTACTTGACAGCCATACTGTATGCATATGTATTTGTTCCTATCGCAAACTCACCGATCGGGAGTGTTTCGTGGTTAAAAAGTATATTATTCTTTATATATTTCTTTGCATTTTCATCAGATGTTATTTTTTCTGCAGAATTTTTATCTAAAGCTTCTTTATCCGAAGAATCTTCTTCCAGGTCACAGGTATAATCTGTAACGACTCCGTCCTCGAACCTGATAGTAAGATTCTTAAAAGTATAACCGTTAAGATACGAGCTCTTTACATTAAGAGTTCCGTGTGTCCCTTTAAGAACCGGGGAGGTGAAGACTTCACCGAGAGGGATATTTACGTCTGCGGTGCAATTTTCAAACTCTGTCTCCTTATCGGGATTCTCGAGGTGTCGAAGCTTAACCGACATATCCGTCTGATTACCGTTCATTCCGATAACTCTTGCATGATCAGCCTTATCAAGTACATCGATAATGCTCTGCTGGATCTTTATATATTTATCATTATCGAGAGTATTTATGACCATTGTCTCGTTAAATATCTCTTCGAAATCATCTCCTATATCCGGAAGCGGGAATGCAATAATCGTAAAGCTGTATTCATCCCCCGGAAGATATTCATTGGAAAGGGCTCCCAGCTTTGAATAAAGCTCGACATTTATGCGGGTCGCCTCATCGGAATATAGAGGAGCACTGTCCTTTACAACAGGTGAGAAAAGTGCCTCTCCGAAGCTTTCGATGACTGCAGGTCCGGCATAATGTTTTATATCTTCCTTTATCTTCTCATAAGCTTCTCTCGTTGCATCCACCCTTCTCTGAATAAATCTCTTATCCATGAAGAAGCTGTCATCCATCCTGTGATCGAACTCAAACTGCATATTCGGGGATGTGCTTTCAAAACCGGTCTTTACTGTTCCTTTACGAACTAGACGGCTTGAGGTGCTTCGGTTCAGGACAGGCTCAAGACCCATTTCAGAAAAAAGCCCGACAGCAGCCCTTACGATCCTTTCCATTCCGATATGGTATCTGATATTTACATAGCGTTTACCTTCGAAATTGACTCCCATCACATCGAATCCGCGTCTGAAACCGCCGCAGAAGGTTTTGGCGATGTCCAGGATTCTTTCTTCCGGAAGGGATGCGAGGTAGGAAGATATACTTACCTCAGTATCCGAGATATAGTCGCCGTATAGATAAAGATAAGATGGATCCGTAATGTCAGCTTCTCTGATTATCCTGTTTCCGACTGACCTTTCATTTGGAAATGTGTTCTCGCGAAGCCTATCCTCAGCTATCTCCTCGATATAATCGAATGCATAGTAATAAACCGCAGACTCAAGCTCCTTAAGGGTCGGCTTTTCATCGGAGTTAAAAAGTCCATATAGATAAAGGAAAAGCTCTAGAAGATAAGTAACCTTCGATATATCAGTCTCGGCTATATCTTCTGACTTTACATACATGATAAGGGAAGGAAGTGTCATAAGCTCTGCTGAAACAAAAGAAAGTATCTGTCCGTAGATACCCAGCTTATCCTCGCTGTAATTAGGATTTGAATAGGAAGTATCATAATCTTCAGAGATATCCTTATATATGGATGAGTTTATCCTTGCCAAGTCATTTACCGAATAATCTTTAATAGTATCAATTGAGATATTATGTAAACCATCAAGACAGTTTGTGATCCATTCAGCCTTCTTAACGAAAAAATCCAGATAGTCGTAGCCGCCGCCAGCAGGCGCAGCCTTAACCTCATCCGGAATTTCTCTTATCCTGTCTAACGCAAGACAGTATCTTTCATATATTTCATTGAAATCGATTGAAGTTTTCTCCATTAAAATAACCTTCCCCATTAAACAATATATAAAATGATCAGGATTATTATATCTATTACCGATATAAATACCGATGTCCTCTTGGTGAGGACTCCCCCGTCAGGATCCTTATAAGCTATCACTCCCATAATAAATGCTGTGATTCCCATCACCAGTGCAGCCAGAAGGAGGTATCCTATCTGATCGGGGACATTTCCCTTTTTAACTATAGACATGATCACGGAAACGATGATGATGGCAAGAGCAACGAGCCCGAAGATGAAGGATATGATAGTATCCTTTGCCATCACCTCATCCGAGAATCTGTATACTTTTTTCTTTTTCATCCTACGCAGCCTCTGATCTCATCTAAATTCTTAATGCCCTGCTCGGCCATAAAGTCTCTGATACCGTCGATTACCTTAACAGTCGTATAAGGATCATTAAAGTTAGCTGTTCCAACCGAAACAGCTGTGGCGCCTGCCATGATAAACTCGATGGCATCCTCGGCATTTGCGATACCGCCCATACCGATAACAGGTACATCAACTGCCTTACAAACCTGATAAACCATTCTTACAGCAACTGGTTTAACTGCAGGACCTGAAAGTCCTCCTGTCCTGTTTGCAACGGCAAAGTCTCTTCTTCTTATATCTATCTTCATTCCCGTTATAGTATTGATAAGTGAAAGCGCGTCGGCACCTGCACTGACGGCAGCTCTTGCCATCTCGGTTATATCCGTAACATTGGGGCTGAGCTTCATGATAACAGGCTGCTTAGCCTTCTTTTTGATTTCTGCAGTTATATCGTAAAGTGCCTTCGGATCTACACCAAAAGCAATTCCGCCTTCCTTAACATTCGGGCAGGAAACATTTATCTCAAGAAGATCGACTCTCTTTTCATCGGATAGTCTTTCTACTGCTTCAACATATTCTACAGTACTGTGGCCGCAGACATTTACGATTACCTTTGTATCATACTTTTCGAGGAACGTAAGGTCTCGCTCGATAAATGTATCCATACCGGGATTCTGAAGACCGATGGCATTGATCATCCCGCCGTAGGTTTCGGCGATACGGGGTGTCGGATTACCTTCCCAGGGAGTTATGGCAACGCCCTTGGTAGTTACCGCACCAAGGAGACTAAGGTCGACAAAATCACCATATTCCATACCAGAACCGAAGGTACCGGAAGCTACGGTAACAGGATTCTTCATTTCAACACCGCAGATATTAACACTGAGGTCAACCATAGATCTATCTATTCCCATTACAGCTCCACCTCCTCTGCATAGAATACCGGACCGTCAACACAGATACGTGCGTTCTTAACCTTTGAATGGTCATCGACTGACGTAGTCTTTGTAACACAGGCAAGACATGCACCTATTCCGCAGGCCATTCTCTCTTCGAGTGAGATTTGTGCACTTATTCCGGTCTCCGCTGAAAAGCCCTGGATAGCACGGAGCATGGGCTTCGGGCCGCAGGCATAGATCATGTCACCTGTAAGGCTATAGTGTTTAGCGGCATCGATGACATTTCCCTTGATTCCGACTGAGCCGGTGTCGCTTGAAATATAAACCGTAGCCACCTCTTCAAACTCTTCAAGAAGAAAAGTCGCATCACGGTAACCCAGGATTACTGTGATATCCTCCTTCTTAAGACCCTTCTCGGAAAGCTCCTTTGCGAGTCTCAGCATCGGAGGGATACCGATACCGCCGCCCATAAGGATCGGCTTTTCGGAATTCAGATCATATCCGTTACCGACAGGACCGGTTACGGAAATGACGTCGCCGGCCGTAAGTTTACTGATCTGTTTTGTGCCCTCGCCGGCAGTTCTATAGACCATGCGAAGGAAGCCATTTTTCTTATCCAGATCACAGATGCTGATCGGACGGGGAAGCAGCTTTGAAGGATCATTTGTATAAAGATTTACAAACTGACCACTGTGAGCGTCCTTAACAATCTCCGGGCACTCAATTGTAAGGCTGTATATATCTTCGATCAGATGAATCTGATCTATTATCTTTGCATCAACTTTTATCATGATTTTTCCTTTGTTGTTAATATATTAAAATGCGTTCTCGCGGATATCTTTTATCATGTCTTCCACTGCTTTACGGGAGGCATCGGCATAGCCTTCGCTGCCATAGGAAGCATATTTTTCATTCTTATAGGCTGCGATGATTCCACGGGAAGAATTAACGATGGCTCCGAGGCCGTCTTCATTGAAGTAGCCCTTAAGATCCTTACCGCTTCCGCCCTGGGCACCATAGCCCGGAACAAGGATATAGGTCTTAGGCATAAGCTTTCTGAGAACGATTCCCATCTCCGGATATGTTGCTCCGACAACCGCACCTACATTACTGTAGTCTCCATCCATTGAGAGCGAGCCCCACTCAGTAACCTTTTCAGCCACAACCTCATAGAGAGGACGGCCATCGATCTCTCTATCCTGGAATTCTCCGGATGAAGGATTGGAGGTCTTAACCAGAACAAATATCCCCTTATCCTCTCTGTTACATACATCGACAAATGGCTTCACTCCGTCAGAACCGAGATAAGGATTAACTGTAACGATATCCTCATCAAAAGGCTTGATCTTATTATCGCCGATTGTAACGGAACCGATATGTCCTATTGCATAAGACTCCGAAGTCGAACCGATATCGCCTCTTTTGATATCTCCTATTACAACGAGACCTTTCTCATGAGCAAGGTCAACCGTCTTTTTATAACAGATGATACCGGGGATCCCGTACTGCTCATACATAGCTATCTGAGGCTTTACAGCCGGGATAAGATCAGCTGTTGCATTCAGGATTCCTTTATTATATTCGAAAAATGCCTCTCCGACAGCTTCCAGCGTGTAACCCATTTCCTTATAATACTTATTAAGGATATGCTCGGGAACAAAGCCGAGCTGAGGGTCCAGGCCTACAACTATGGGGGCATCAGTCTTTTTAATGTTATCAATAAGTTTTGAGATCATGTCATTACTTGTATGATGTAGTCAGAAGCAGATACATCACATTTCCTTTCTTTTTATACTGTGGTTCAATACATTCAGATACTGTGGACATTTGATGACATTTTGTAGCTTGACTACTCGACAGGAGTGTATTGCCATTACCTTTA
>JAFZRN010000013.1 GCA_017619835.1 Eubacterium sp. | reverse complement strand
TACCCAGGAGAATCAGGACAGACGCATCAAGGAAGACGAGGATAATCCGGATCCCTGGTACTACAGATTCTGCGAATATGAGATGTATATCATTCCCGATCCTGATAACTTCGATAACGTGCTCTCATTCCTCAACGAAAGCTATGCTTCCAATATGGATATGGAAGAAACTTACGAGTGCATCGTAGATGCAGTAGAGCAGCTCCGTGCAGAGAAGTTCTTCGATTCCGTATTCCCTCACGATATCCTTATTGCCATCAACGGTTCTGAAGTATTTGATCCTGAGGATATGATCAAGTTCATCGTAAGAATGAACGGCGAGGCACTCAGCAAGGATTACATTGAGAACGCAGATTCGTTTCTTTAATTTGCTATAACAATTTAATTTTGGGATGGATGTCTGTAACAGGCATCCTTTTTTTGTTTTATACTTGAAGTCGCGAAAACGAGGTCGCCAAGTATAAAAATCTGAGCTTTTTATACTTGGACGGATGTTTTTCTGACTTTCAAGTATAAAATCGGAATAGTGAATCGTGATTTAAGAACTATTAGTTTCTGAATCTTTTTCGAAGTGTTACCTGATGATATATCTTGTTACTTTGTTTTCTGAAATCCCTTGAAAATAAAGGCCTTTATACGCTTCTCGGACCTTATAACTGTTATCTTGTTTTATTGCATGTTATTAACATTTATGCAATTACAAGGGAAAATATAAGGGAAAGAGAACCAGATAACACGAAGTAATACTTTATGGTAATCGGACTGTTGAAATGTATAATTGTTTTATAAGTAAGAAATCATAGTGGTCTTATAGTTATTCGACTGGTTATCGATAATAGGTGGGGACACATTATTATGAAAAATACGAGAAAACTAGTTTCCTTGATTTTGTCTGTATCGATGATACTGTCAATTTACGGATGTTCGCTTTTTAAGAAGAAGGTAGTAACAAACGGAGAGATTATATCTGCTGATACTCCTTGGTATAACTGTGAAGTTATAGAGTGTTCCGCAAAGCTTGATGAAGACCTTTTCGTTGAAAATCAGTGTCGGCAACAACCTATCGGCAAAATCTCAGATGGTTATGTGTTTGCATTCCAGGGCTTCGGCATGTCGGCGATAAATCTTTATCTTTATTCCGAGAAGGGCAAGCTGATAGCAGATATGGAGCTCTTATCGAAGTTCAATGAAGCTTTTTCAGATATTAATTTGCCGGAATTAGAGATTTACAGAGATATTTATATCCAAGACGGATCTCTCAAATTGAAAGTTAATAATTTCAGTAATAAAGCAATAATGGTATTCGATATTGATATTATGACTGGCGGTATTAGTTTATCTGAGTCTCATGAGTTTTCACGAGCGTTAACATCAGCCTACGGAGAGACTTACATTGATATCAGTCGAACAAGATGCGGAAAATATGATTTATATGCAAGTAAGTATGATAATTTTAGTGTTCTTTCTGTTGGCCCTGATGGTGAAGAATTCTGTTTTTCACCGGGTCCTGAGTTTGTAAAAGATCTCTCTGGTTATGTATCTGATTTTCTGCCTGTCAGCGATACGCAGGTGCTTTTCTTCGACTATCAGACTTTTAACTATTTCATATACGATGCTGCGAACCGAACATTATCCAAAGAAACATCTGATTACGAATGGATCAAGCCATATTTTACATACTATCGAGAAGATAACACTTTCAATGTTGGCAGTGACGGAAAGATATATTTTATTACGTCTGATGCTATTGCGACTCCGGATTTTGACAACAAGTGTATGAAAAATCTCATTTTGTTTGAGAATATGGACATCAACAGAGCGGTATTCGTTTCATATAAAATGAGCAGCCATGTTTTTACTGCTGATGAAGAAACGGCTGAACTTGCAGTGTGGAACTGGTGCCCGGAAAGCGCTGAGTGTGTATTTGATATCTATAGGACTACTAAAGCAAAGACAAATCCCAATGCTGGAAAAGCGGTAATTACAACCGACGGGATTTATGATGCCATGATATATGACGCCATATATACATTTAACAGGACGGATAAAGACTATTTCATTAAATTAGTACCCAATAAATATGATGATAAGGAACGAGACTCGTATGGCACAGATGTTCCATATTTTTATACACAGGGTGAAGTAGGGAATCAGATGATGGTGGATCTGATGGCCGGAGACTGTCCTGATGTAGTTTTCTATGTTTCGGGTCACAGTCAATTGAATAATGGTAATTGCATGATGGATCTGAAACCGTATTTCGAGAACAGCAAGGTAAAAAGCGACGTTTTCGGAAATATCGTTTCAGCTTGTGAGAGCAATGGTGGTCTATATGCAATGCCCTTATCGTTTGTTTTGGATGGCATTATAGTAGACAGGACAAACTATGATGTATCAGGCAACGGAATGACTTATGAACAGTTCGGGCAGTATACCGATTCTTACAGTAATGGAGTTAATCAAATTGCAAGAACCCAGACTGGATTTATAAGCGAATGTATGAAGTGTGAATATGATCTCTTTGAGACTAATGGTGTCATAGATTTTAATGTTCCGGCATTCAAGGAATTGGCGGAATATACGGCGGAGAACGTGAACAATGTAGAATTACAGGAATATTTAAGGAGCCGAAAAAAAGATTATGCTCCTTCTGTCGGAATAGAAGGGTATCTCGGGTGGTTCAGTAGTGTTTATAGCGTTTCGTATAACTTCAAAGATGCTGATCTTGTAGGATTTCCGTCAGGTGATTCCCGTGGCCCTTCAGCTGAGATCAGACGATTCGTATCTATAACACAAGGATCTAAATGCCCTGAAGGTTCTTGGAGATTTATTGAGATGCTCTTAAGTCAAGAAATCCAAACCAATCTTTGTAAGCCAACTGAAACTTTATCATCTCAAAATTCTTTCCCTATCAATCGTAAAGCCTTTGATGAAGTAGGGGAAATATGTATAGATACTTTTAATCATAGAAAGGAAATTGAATCCTCTTATGCATTTGGCGGTGGTATATCAACTGTTCAGGCAGAGAAGAGTGACTTGGAAACAATTAAAAATATTACAGAATCGGTAACCCATATCGTCAGATCTGATGCTGCTATAGAAATCATCATATATGAAGAGATTCAGCCATATCTGGTAGGGGATAAATCTATTGATGATGTCATTAAGATAATGAATGACCGGGCACGGACTGTAATTAACGAAAGAAATTAGTGAAGTGTTATGCTTTGATATAAGACAATGTAACATGAAACAGGCGCCTTAACTGGCGCCTGCTTCTTTTATAAGTTTATCTTACTGACGGTTTCTTTTTCTTAGCCGGCATCTCTTGTGTTTTCATTGTCCTTTGTTCTATCCTCTTAGCCCTGTCATCCTTAATCTTTTCGATTGCCTTTATAGGATTTAGGAATTCCTTAAAGGCTTCAACAAGCCCCTTGGTTTCTATAAAATCCGTAAATTGCTGAACTTTCTTCTTTAGAAAGGACACTTCAGCCTTGAGATCATTGATTTTTATCTTTAGAGTTCTTGCTTCGAACTCATACTGGTGATAAAGCCTTTCGAGCGTGTCTGCAAGCTGATATCTTGCTATCAGTTTGTCGTATATCGCTTTAGGAAGCTTTACCATAGGTTCTTTGCCGAACATGGAGGGGACAGGTGTTACTTTTGATTCTATCTCCTGTATTTCTGCATAAGACGGCTTCATCGCTTCGGCGATGCCATTAATTTCTTCCTGCTTCGATCTGATCTTAAGCTCTGCCGCTTCGATCCGTTCCTTTATTTGCTTTAACTCTTCTTCCTGTTCGTCGATTACTTCGTAATTGCTCTGGATCTGAGAATCGGTAGCATCTATCAGGGATATAGCTTCCTCTTTCTCGGAGTTCAGGATCTCGAGCTCTGCTTCAGCCTCTTCCTTCTCGCGCATGGCAGCCTTGTATTCAGGTATGGAGTAATTATCACGGACTATGCCGAGCACTTCTGTCTCTATGCCTTTTTCTTTGCACAGTTCTTCGAGGAAATCTCTTTCCCTCTGTTGCCAGTGCATTGTCTCGTTGTCGTTCTTGCCTATAGCAGGAGCGATACCCATTTCCTGTAATCCTTTAGATAAGCTGTTCCTTGTGGAAAGTCCTGTCTTATATCCGTGTGCTACGGGTATATAGTCCAGGTGCAGGTGAGGGGTAGCCTCATCCATATGGAGTACTGCATTGAACAGTATCAGGTTTGGATTCCTCTCCTGAAAC
>JAFZRN010000012.1 GCA_017619835.1 Eubacterium sp. | reverse complement strand
TGTTCAGGTTATGGGTGGAATCATTCTTCACCAGGGCCGTCTCGCAGAGATGCGTACAGGTGAAGGTAAGACACTTGTTTCAACAATGCCCGCTTACCTTAATGCTCTTGAGGGTAAGGGTGTTCATATCGTAACAGTTAATGATTACCTGGCTAAGCGTGATGCTGAGTGGATGGGAAGCATACATAGATTCCTTGGTCTTACCGTTAGTGCTATCATGCATGACTTCTCAACAGAGGAAAGACAGGAAGCTTATAACTGCGATATCACATATATCACTAATAACGAGCTTGGTTTCGATTATCTGAGAGATAACATGGCCGTTTATAAAGAAAGATTAGTTCAGCGCGGTCTTCACTATGCCATCATCGATGAGATCGACTCCATCCTTATTGATGAGGCCAGAACCCCGCTCATCATTTCCGGACAGAGCGGTAAGTCTACCGAGATATATAAGATGTGCGATTACCTTGCACGTCGTATGCAGAGAGGTACAGCTTCAACCGAGATCAGTAAGATGGATGCCATCATGGGTACCGAGATTGAGGAGGATGGAGATTACCTTGTAAATGAGAAGGATAAGTTCATCGTCTTCACCGAGCAGGGTGTTAAGGAGATCGAGCAGTTCTTCCATATCGAAAACCTGACTGATCCCGAGAATATTGAGATCCACCACACAATGCTCCAGGCTGTAAGAGCTCATGCCCTTATGCACAGAGATCAGGATTATGTGGTAAAGGATGACGAGGTTCTTATCGTAGATGAGTTCACCGGACGTATCATGCCGGGCCGTCGTTTTAACGAAGGACTTCATCAGGCTATCGAGGCTAAGGAGAATGTTAAGGTTAAGCGTGAGAGCAAGACTCTTGCTACAATTACTTTCCAGAACTTCTTCAATAAGTATGATAAGAAAGCAGGTATGACAGGTACTGCTCAGACAGAGGAGCAGGAGTTCCGTGAGATATACGGAATGGACGTTGTTGTAGTTCCTACCAACAAGCCTGTTGCACGTATAGATTATGACGATTCTATATTCAAGACCAAGAAGGAAAAGCTGAATGCGATCATCAACACAGTTGTTGAGGCTCATGCAAAGCAGCAGCCTGTTCTGGTTGGTACAGTTAATATCGATGCTTCAGAGGAGATCAGTAAGCTCCTTAAGAATAAGGGCGTTAAGCATAATGTCCTGAATGCCAAGTATCATGAGCAGGAAGCTGAGATCGTTGCTCAGGCAGGTCGTGCCGGAGCCGTAACCATCGCAACAAACATGGCCGGCCGTGGTACCGATATCACACTTGGTGGTAATGTTAAGCATATGATTCCTGATATCCTCAGGACACATCATATAAAATTCGAACAGGCTACTCCCGAACAGCTTAAAGATGCCGAGGCTGAGGCTCAGGCAATAGTTGATAAGGAAGCCGAGATAGTTAAGGCTGCAGGTGGTCTTAAGGTTATCGGTACAGAGCGTCATGAGTCACGTCGTATTGATAATCAGCTCCGTGGACGTTCAGGACGTCAGGGAGACCCGGGTGAATCCAAGTTCTATCTCTCCCTTGAAGATGATCTGATGAGACTCTTCGGTTCAGAGAGAGTTATGAGTATCTATGATACACTTAAGATTCCCGAGGGCGAGGAGATTGAGCATAAGACCATTACCAAGTTCGTTGAGAAGGCTCAGAAGAAGATCGAGTCCAACAACTTCGGTATCAGAAAGAACCTCCTCGAGTACGATCAGGTTAATAACGAGCAGCGTGAGGTTATCTATGCCGAGAGACGTAAGGTTCTTGACGGTGAGAACATGCATGAGACTGTTCGCGAGATGATCTCTGATACAGTTGGTTACTATGTTGACAGGATCGCATCTGCAGAGGTTGATCCGGGTGAATGGGATATCGCAGAACTTAATGCGATGCTGAATCCTATAGTTCCTTTCGGTGAGATCAAGCTTACCGAGGATGAACTAAGTAAGGGTAATGCTGCTGCTCTTAAGACACGTCTTCAGGAGAAGGCGCTCGAATTATACGAAGAGAGAAACAAGGTAGAGTTCGAGAGTGATGAGCAGATAAGTGAAGTAGAGAGAGTTATCATCCTCAAGACTGTTGACAGAAAGTGGATGGATAACATTGATGATATGGAACAGCTCCGTCAGGGTATCGGCCTTCAGGGCTATGGTAACAAGGATCCTCTGGTAGAGTATAAGCTTGCCGGATTTGATATGTTCAATTCCATGATCGCTTCCATTAAGGAAGAGACAGCAAGAATCATGTTCCACATAAAGATAAGACCTACCGAAGAGGTTAAGCGTGAGCAGGTAGCCAAGGAGACCGGAACAAACAAAGATGATACGGTCAAGAAGGAGCCTACAAAGCGTAAAGCCAAGAAGATCGGACGTAACGATCCATGTCCATGCGGTTCAGGTAAAAAGTATAAGAACTGCTGCGGCAAAGTTTGATTTGCGTCGCAAATCAAGCTTATAGGACCAACCACGAAGTGGTTGCGTCCGTAGTAAGCCATAGTGCCATTAAGGCACATGAAGAGATAAATTTATAGTTTTAAGTAATTTTTGTTCATAATAACGAAGTGTCGGCATAGCAAAAGGGGGTGCTCATGCTGAAAACTCGTTTTTATTGTAATATATTTACGGAGGTTAAAAGAATGAAAAAAGAGAGAAAAGTATTAGTAGGAGTATTATTAGTTTTATTATTGTTATCTGTGTGTATTCCACAAAAAGTTTATGCTGCAGATTATGTAGGAGAGATATCAATTGTTTCTGACGGATCAACGAAAGAAGCTATTTGGGGAGTTCATTCATTTCTTATATACAAGAATTTAACTGATAAAGACCAATATGTTGCAAATACGACTGTAAAACCTGGTAGTTCCATCACAATAGGAACCTATGGGAATCAGAATAGTGGCAAAGGTGTTTATATAAATTTAGAAGCTTATTATGCGTCTAATTATGGGGCATATAGTAGTCGAGTTTCTTTGTCAAAGAAAATAACAAAAAAAGGTCTAGATAAATTTAAAAAGGCCATTGATGACAATAATAAATGGACTGATACAAAGAATTGTGCTTGGTTCGCAACAACGGTTTGGAATAAAGTTGTTAGTGAAAAATATGAAGTATCTGCTGGAAAAATTGCAACCCCAGCTACATTGAGTAAAAATATAAAAAAGAAAAACAATTATAAGAGCAAAATAGCTTTACCAAAAGTAAATACAACGTATAGATATAAAAATAAGAAAGCAACCAAATGTTCAGCAAGTTCTAAGAAAAATAGTTGGAATAGTTCATGGACCAATTAGTTAAAATTATAGTGGAAACACCTAATGTTGCAGCAGAAATAAAAGAAAACAATAAGTCAAAAATACTCGTTTTGATTCCTGTAGATTCTATTAGTTACGTAAAAAGAACTAAAATAGTAATTAAAGATAATACTGCTATAATTTTTGTAAAACTAACCACATTTTCCTTATTTAAAGGAAAAAGCTATTTAAAAATCCCTTCAAAAGGGATAGATAAAATTCTTATAAAAAGATGGAACTAGATATGAAAAAACTGGTTGTTTTAAAAGTATTAATATGGTTATATGTTTTAGCTATGATAATAATGGATATCATTGAGATTTCAAAAGTGTTAAAAAATGTAGGAGGAAGCATGCCTACAAACTCAATGATATTCCTAATTATCATTAAAAATTTAATCCCCTTTATAATTTTAGTTGTTATTTATACCATATTAGTTTTTATATATAAAAAAAGGGGGGTTGAAATAAATAAAGATAATAATCATAAGCTGAAAAAAACTATGTCAACATTAATCCATAGTAGAGTATTATATGTTGTATTACCTATACTTGTTATTCTAGGATTTATATTATCCATTCTTTTGATACAAAATCAGATACTATACTATCCGCATTATAATGAGATTAGCAATTTTAATCTCTCTAAGAATACGGAGGGAAGATTAGAAGAATTATTTGTTGATTCAAATGAAGGAAGATATCATGGATGGGTATATAAATGTTCTGAAGAGGCTGACACTATAGTATATTTTGGTGGAAATGCTCAGACTTCCGATGAATGGTTCGAATATATAAAAAACAATTCAGAAAGAGAACTATATTTTCAATATAATTATGTAATGATAGATTATCCTGGATACAGTATCAGTGATGGTAAACCTGGTTATAATAGTATTATCTCAATGGCTGATACAACGATTTCCTATGTTCTAAATGATGATTACTTGGGTAATAATAGGATTATAATAATGGGATATAGTCTGGGTACTGGTGTTGCATCATATGTGGCTTCTAATAATTCTGTAGACATGTTGATATTATTGGCGCCTTATAACAATATGACAGAAGTTTTTAATTCGAAAATGAATGTTTTTTATGGGCCGTTAAAATATTTAGTTAGAAGTCCATTCTCTTCTGATAAATATATTGGAGATATTGATGCATCTATCTTGATTATTGCATCTAAAAATGACGAAGTTATTCCGTTCAAATTGTCAGAAAAATTAGTTGATAACAATTCCAAGATAACGTTTTGTTCATTAGATAATGTTACACACACAGAATTATTAACAAACATAAAAACTAAAAAAATAATAAAAGATTATTTGGATCAAAACTGATAATAGCAAATTGTTATATACTTGATTAAGAAGGGTGGTGGTAGCGTGCTTGAACTGGATGAATATAAATTCGAACTTTCCAAGTACAAGACACCGCTGGCGGAAGTGAGGGATTCACTTTGACATTGCCGGCAAAGAAAAAAGAATAGCAGAACTCGAAGCCGGTATGGAGGCTCCCGACTTCTGGGATGACGTGGAGAAATCCGGTCAGGTCATGAAGGAAATCAAAGGGCTTAAGAATACCATTGAAAGCTTCGATGTTATTAAGACGGCATATGAAGATATAGAAACAATGATAGAGATGGCCGAGGAAGATTCCGATGAAGAGCTTATTCAGGAAACCGGTGAGCTGCTTAAAGACTTTGTTAAGAAGTTTGAGGCGTTCAGGATTGAAACTCTTCTTTCGGGAGAATTCGATTCCAATGATGCCACGGTAAAGATAAATGCCGGAACAGGTGGTACGGAAGCATGTGACTGGGTAAGTATGGTGTACAGGATGTATACCAGATGGGCCGAGAGTCATGGCTTTGATGTAAAAGTACTTGATCTTCTGGATGGTGATGAAGCCGGTATAAAGACCGTAACGTTCCAGGTGAGCGGATATCATGCATACGGATATCTTAAGTCCGAGCACGGTGTGCATAGACTTGTCAGGATATCACCTTTTAATGCAAACGGAAAGAGACAGACCTCATTCTGTGCGGTCGAAGTTCTTCCCATTATAGATGAAGCGGTAAGTATCGAGATAAAGGATGAAGATATCCGTATAGATACCTACAGGGCCAGCGGAGCCGGAGGTCAGCATATAAACAAGACCTCATCTGCGATAAGGATAACTCATATTCCTACGGGAATAGTTGTTCAGTGCCAGAACGAAAGGTCCCAGCATCAGAATAAGGACCAGGCTATGAAAATGCTGATGTCCAAGCTTTACCTTATTGAAAAGGAAAAGCAGAAGGAGCAGATGTCGGGAATCAAGGGAGATGTAATGGAGGTTGGCTTCGGAAGCCACATCAGATCATACTTCCTTCAGCCCTATACACTGGTCAAGGATTCAAGAACCGCCTGTGAGACAGGTGATGCTTACAAGGTTCTTGACGGAGGGATCGATCCTTTCATAAACGCATATCTTTCCTGGCAGGCCACAGGACAGAAAGTGAGTGATAAAAATGATTAATGTTGCTATATTCGGCTACGGAACGGTTGGTTCCGGAGTCTACAAAATAATAAAAGAGAATAATTCCCACATTTCCCGCCGTGCAGGCGAGGATGTTAAAGTAAAGTATGTCCTCGACTTAAGAGACTTCCCCGGTGATCCGGTTGAAGAGGTTCTGGTTCATGATGTAGATATCATCATAAATGACAGTGAAGTCGATGTTGTAGTAGAAGTTATGGGTGGCGTAGAGCCTGCCTATACATTTGTAAAGAGAGCTCTTGAAGCCGGCAAGAGTGCATGTACCTCCAATAAGGAGCTGGTTGCAAAGCACGGAGCTGAGCTGATTGAGATCGCTGCAGCGAACAAAGTCAATTTCTTCTTTGAGGCTTCAGTGGGCGGCGGTATTCCTATTATCCGTCCTCTTATCGAGTGCCTTACTGTTGATCATATAGAAGAGATCCAGGGTATCATGAACGGTACTACCAACTACATCCTTTCCAAGATGGAGCATGAGGGTGCCGATTTCGATACTGTTCTTAAGAGAGCTCAGGAAAAGGGCTACGCAGAGCGTAATCCCGAGGCTGATATCGAAGGCTACGATGCCTGCCGTAAGATCGCTATCCTTGCTTCACTTGCTTATGAGAAGCAGGTTGATTACGAAGATATCTATACCGAAGGAATCACGAAGATCACTACAACTGATTTTGATTATATGAAGAAGATCGGTGCGTCCATCAAGCTTCTCGGAATCGCAAGAAAGGATTATCACGCAACCTATTCGCTGGTAGCTCCTTTCGTAGTTTATCCCGACAATCCGCTTTACGGCGTACAGAATGTCTTCAATGCGATCCTTGTTAAGGGCGATATGCTCGGTGATGTAATGTTCTATGGCAAGGGTGCTGGTTCTCTTCCTACAGCCAGCGCTGTCATATCCGATGTGGTTGACGCCATCAAGAGAAGAGGCGAGACAGCCAAGATCTACTGGAAGAAGGAAAAGAGAGCTATTGAGAGTGCGGACGCATTTACAACTCCGTACTTTGTAAGAGTAAAAGGAACCGGTATCGAGGATGCTGTCAAGGCAGCCT
>JAFZRN010000011.1 GCA_017619835.1 Eubacterium sp. | reverse complement strand
GCCAGTACATTCGGAAGCACAACCTCAGCAGGTGTTGCGGTAGAAGGAGCAGCACTCCTCGCACATCAGCAGACAGCTATGATATCTATTCTTTTCATAGTTCTTGCCATAGTTTTCGGTTTTCTTGTATATCGCAAGAATATGCCGATCGGACCGGCTTCTATCATAGGCGTTGTTGGTATCATTATCATCGTTGCCATCGGTATGAATTTCTGCCCGGTAACAATATCCTATAATGCATGGATGTGGATCCTCGGAGTTTATATTCTTATAGCTTCGGTTACACCTGTATGGATTCTTCTTCAGCCGAGAGATTATCTCAGCTCATTCCTGCTTTACTTTATGATCGCAGTTGCGGTTATCGCAGTTATCGGTGCTTCAATCTGTGGTCAGGGAAATCTTGCTATTCCCGCATTTGCAGGCTGGAAGATTACCGAGTCCAACGGACTTTTCGCAACAGGAAACTTATTCCCTGCACTGTTCGTAACAATTGCCTGTGGAGCTATCTCAGGTTTCCACTCACTTGTTTCTTCAGGTACAACTTCAAAGCAGATCGATAATGAAGCAAATGCTCGTCCCGTTGCATACGGCTCCATGCTCATCGAGTGCGTTGTTGCTGTTATCTCACTTTGTGCAGTAGGTTTTGTATGGAATACGATAAATGTTGATAAGGACGCTCTTGCTGCAACAGGACTTACAAGCCCTACAGCAGTTTTTGCAGGCGGTATATCACAGATGATCGGTACCTTCGCAGGTCCCGACAGCCCTATCGTAGGTGTTATCTACAGTATGTTCGTTCTTGCAGTTTCGGTATTCTGTCTTACATCACTTGATACCGCTACAAGACTTGCACGTTACATGTTCCAGGAATTCTGGCTTGCACCGGATGAGACAGTTCAGGATGTTAAGGGAACCAAGAAGTTCCTCTGCAATCCTTACTTTGCAACAATCGTAACTGTTGTTCTCGGCGTTGGTCTCGGAATGACAGGTTATGCAAAGATATGGCCTCTCTTCGGAGCAGCTAACCAGCTTCTTGCAGCAGTCGGACTTCTTGCAGTCTGCACATGGCTCGGCAAGATCGGTAAGAACAATAAGATGTTCTACATACCTATGGTATTCATGCTCATCGTTACGATCACATCACTGGTTCAGACGATCATGGGCAAGATTCAGGCTATAGGCGCAGGCGGAGCAGATATCTGGGCATATATCCAGGCTATACTTGCAGCACTTCTCATAGTACTTGCAGTTGTACTTGCGATTTACTCCTTCGTAAATCTTGCAAAGCAGGGTAAGGGAAAGAAGGCAGCAGCATAATCTTTAGATTTTTTAAAGCCAGCCTGAAAGGGCTGGCTTTTTATGTAAGGAAATAAATGACGAATCAGATAATAAGAAGTAATAATCCGATACTTGATATGGACTATCCGGATCCGGACGTGATAAGAGTCGGTGATACCTATTATATGGTAACGACTACAATGCATTTTATGCCGGGCTGTGAGATACTTAGGTCCCATGATCTTCTTTACTGGGAGCATCTTACCTATGTATATGACAGACTGGACAGCACCGATGCCCAGAGACTCGTGGGAGACGAGCATATATTCGGAAAGGGCATGTGGGCTGCAAGCATAAGATATCATGAGGGAACATTCTATATAGTATTTGTTGCAAATGACACGCAGAAGACCTACCTTTACAGAGCAGAGAGAATCGAAGGTCCCTGGAGAAAAAGTGAGATAGAGGGCTTCTATCATGACTGCTCGCTTCTTTTTGATAATGGAAAAGCTTATCTTGTATATGGAAATACCGATATATATCTTACGGAGCTTAATGAAGCTATGGATGCTCCCGCTGAAGGCGGACTACATAGACTTATCGTAAGTGATAAGGGTAATAAGATGCTGGGCTATGAGGGCTCGCATCTTTATAAGATAGACGGAAGATATTATCTGTTTCTCATTCATTCCGAACGAGATAGATGGATGAGAAACGAAGCCTGCTTTATCGCTGATTCACTCGAAGGAGAGTTTACCGGCGGAGATGTTCTGTCGGATGATATGGGACTTACTCCCATGGGTGTCGCACAGGGCGGGATTGTTGATGACGGAAGAGGTAACTGGTATGCGGTTCTTTTTCAGGATAGCGGAGCTATAGGAAGGATCCCCGCTGTGGTCCCTGTCAGATTCGAAGAGGGAAAGGTCGTATTCGGGATTGACGGAAAAGTTCCGAAGGAGATGGAGACAGAGTCACTTGTTGAAGGTGATTATTCTTATGAACCTCTTTATGGAAGTGATGATTTTAAAGGAAGTTATGTAAATCAAAGGCTGACCGGGACATTTGGCTTTAAAAGCTTCTGGCAGTTCAGTCATGAACCTGATTTAAGCCTTATCGATGTGGATAGATCGGAAGGTATTCTATGGATAAAGACAGATAAGCTCAGCACTAATCTGTTCGGAGCAAGGAATACAATTACCCAGAGAATGATAAGACCTGTTTCTGCAGGAGAAGTTACGATTGAAGCTTCAGAGCTTAAGGAAGGCGATTATGCCGGACTTTCGATCTATCAGGGTGACTTTATCTTTATCGGAGTTACGAGAAGAGAAGGAAAGCTGTATACCATTGTTAGGGCGCTTACAAATGGTGATGATATCTGGGCTTTAAGTCATGATCCGGGAGAGGAAAAGGCCTGTATCCCACTTTCTGGCGCTTCGGTCAGAGTTGGTATAAAAGCTGATTTTAATGATGGCAGAGATGAGGCAGAATGTAGTATAATAGATGACGCCGGATGCGTCGATATCGGAGGGGTACATAAGCTTCGATTCAGGCTGGATCACTTCACGGGGGCAAGGTTCGGACTGTTTATCTATTCCACTGAAGAGGTGGGAGGACGTGTCGGTTTTAAGGATTTTAAGTATTTTAAAAGGGGACAGTGATGAAGACATTTTCGGAAAAAATATGGCAGGATAATGAATATAATTACAGGGCATCTTATGGATTCGTGCCGAACATACATGCTTATCTTCATGACGATGATGAGGCCAGAGATTGCATGCTGGTGGTTCCGGGAGGCGGCTACTGTATGTGCGTACCTCATGAGGGAGAGCTTCCCGCAAATGTATTCTTTGAGCAGGGAATGAATGTTTTCGTCCTTACCTATACTACTGATATAACCATGGCAGTTCCGCTTAAGAAGCAGCCGTTAAATGATATCTCCAGATCGGTGAGATTCATAAGAAAGCGCTCTGATGAGTATAAGATAGCGGGTAAGAAGTTTTTTATCTGCGGATTCTCGGCTGGCGCTCATGTATGCGGAAGTCTTGCGGTACATTATGGTGATGTTAAGGATGTGGATCCGGAGCTTGATATGATATCAAACAGACCGGACGGAGCCATCCTTTCTTATCCGGTCATAACTTCCGGAGAATATGCTCATATCTATTCATTCCAGACTCTTCTCGGGAAAGAGCCTGATGAAAAAGAGCTCGAGTATTTTTCTCTTGAAAAGCACGTTACTTCGGATACGCCACCTTGTTTTATCTGGCAGACAGCGACAGATGATCTGGTTCCGGTTGAAAACAGCTATCTCTTTGCCGAGGCTATGAGAAAAGCAGGAGTGCCATTTGCACACTATGTATTTCCTTCGGGAATGCACGGACTAAGTGCAGCTGACAGTCAGTTCTTCTCCATGTGGTTCGGAGGCGAGTATGCCTTCGAGCAGCTTCATCTTGCAGTAGATGCGGTGAAGAGAGGAGAAGGTGTGGATGTTCCTCCCGAAAGAGTAGAGGAATTAAAGATCCAGTTTCCGGATGAACCGGGCGGACCGCCTGAAGGAGAGTTTCCGTTTGATAAAAGCCTGGCACAGGATGTAGGACTCTGGCCGGAACTTGCAAAAGTATGGATGAGCAGGGTATAGAAACAAAAAAATAGTAAAGTGTGATTTTAATGAAACAGTTTTTATACGAGACACATCTTCACACTTCCCAGGCAAGTGCCTGCGGAAAGGTGAAGGGAGCAGACTATATAGATTATATGAAAAGTAAGGGCTATCAGGGCATCATTGTTACTGATCATTTCTTTAACGGTAACAGCTGTGTTCCCTATAATCTCTTCTGGAAGGACAGGGTTGAGTGGTACTGCAGCGGCTACGAGGATGCGCTGGAAGCTTCAAAGGGAAAAGACTTTGACGTTCTCTTCGGAATAGAATTCAACTTCCGGGGAGATGAATATCTGATATATGGTGTAGATAAAAAATGGCTTCTCGATAACGACGACATTTTAAGACTATCCAGAGAAGAGGTTTATAAGAGAGTGCATCAGGGCGGAGGAGTCATGATCCAGGCTCATCCTTACAGAGACAGATATTATATCTCGGAGATAATCCTGACGCCGGGTATATGCGACGCGATTGAGATATATAATGCCGCTAATCCCGATAATGAAAACGCGCTCGGCTACCATTATGCTCTCGAGCTGAATGTTCCGATGACTTCGGGCTCGGATATCCATTTCTTCTATGAAGGCGCGATGGGTGGAATGCTTCTTCCGACGAGGATAAGTTCACCATCCGAATACGCAGAGCTTGTAATGAAAAATGATACGGTTCCGGTTAGAGTTTTAGATGGAAAGAATGAAGCTGTTACGGATATCACGGAGCTCACGGTTCCAGTGGGTGATCCGACGCTTCCTGTCAAGTACGGCAGATAAGGGCGGGGAATGATCATATAAATGATCATGATGTAAAAAGTTTATAAATGCTGAAGGAGGTAATATATATGCAGCATTACTCATATTCACCAAAGGGTGTATGTTCGGTACAGATTGACTTTGATATTGAAGACGGCCTGCTTCATAATGTGCGCTTCACCGGAGGATGCAACGGTAATCTCAAGGCTATAGGAAGACTCGTTGAGGGAAAGCCTGCTACAGAGATCGCTGATATTCTTCGCGGAAACCAGTGCGGCATGAGGGGAACATCCTGTGCGGATCAGTTTTCCAAAGCCATCGATGAAGCAGTTTAGTTTAATAATTCTTGAGGAGGTTTCAAAATGGAAAAAGTAGTTCAGTTTCTTAAAGAGGCGGGGGTTTATTATCTTGCGACAGTTGAAGGTGACCAGCCGAGAGTAAGACCTTTCGGTACGGCACATATATTCGAGGGTAAGCTTTATATCCAGACCGGAAAGGTTAAGGCCGTATCACAGCAGATCCATGCCAATCCGAAGGTTGAGATCAGCGCATTTAAGAATGGCGAGTGGATAAGGATTGCAGGCGAGCTTGTTGAGGATGACAGAAGAGAAGCACGCGCATCCATGCTGGATGCATATCCCGATCTCAGAAATATGTATTCGGAAGATGATGGTAACACAGAGGTATTCTATTTCAAGAATGCAACAGCAACCTTCTATGCATTTACACATGCTCCGGAAGTTGTAGAGATTTAATTAGTAAAAAGGAGTAAGTATGAGTAAGTTATATTATGTGGATGTAAATGCGGTGTCCGGTGGTGACGGAAGCGAAGCTTCTCCGTTTAATTCTATTCAGCAGGCTGCTGATATCGCCGTTGCAGGTGATGAGGTTATCGTTGCTCCCGGTATCTACCGTGAGTATGTATGCCCTGTTAATAAGGGTGAAGAAAATGCAAGGATCACCTATCGTTCAAGTGAACCTCTCGGAGCTATCATAACAGGTGCTGAAGAGCTTAAAGACTGGACTCAGTATCAGGGCGATGTATGGACAGCACGTGTTGATAATAAGATATTCGGAGATTTTAATCCGTATACAGAGTATGTATTCGGTGACTGGTATTTTGCGCCGAAGGAAAGACATACCGGAGCTATCTTTTTAAATGATCTTATGATGTATGAGACTGTTACTCTCGAGGAATGCATCAAGGCTGAGGTTGATCCTTATGCATGGAATCCGGAGGAGTCTCGTTATAAATGGTACACCGAGCAGGACGGAGACTATACTGTTTTCTATGCTAACTTCCTCGGTAAAAACCCCAACGAAGAAAATGTTGAATTCAGCGTAAGAAGGAATTGCTTCATGCCGGATAAGAACGGTGTGGACTATATAACGGTCAGCGGCTTCAATATCAATAAAGCTGCTACGACCTGGGCTCCGCCCGCTGCTTATCAGGACGGAATGATCGGTCCTCACTGGAGTAAGGGCTGGATAATCGAGGACTGTGAGATATCTAACAGCAAGTGCTGCGGAATCTCCCTCGGTAAGTATTATGATGAAGAAAATGATATGTATTTCACGACCAAGCGTGTGAAGAGTCCGACTCAGATGGAGCGTGACGCAGTATGCCGCGGACAGTATCATGGATGGCTGAAGGAAAATATCGGACATCATATCGTTCGCCGCTGTCATGTTCATCACTGTGAGCAGACAGGTATAGTAGGAAGAATGGGAGCGGTTTTCTCAACTATCGAGGACTGCCATATCCATCATGTATGTAACTCCGCACAGCTCCGCGGTGCAGAGACTGCGGGTATCAAGCTTCATGCTGCTATTGACGTAACCATAAGAAGAAATCATATCCATAACTGTATCATGGGTGTATGGCTTGACTGGGAAGCACAGGGCGCACGTGTAACACGTAACCTTATGCATGATAATCACAGACCTGACGGAGTCCTTAAGGCTGACGGCTCGATGCTCAGTAACGATATCTTCGTTGAGGTAGGACATGGTCCTACACTTATAGATAATAATGTCCTTCTTTCGAAGGTTTCACTTGTTATGCCGAGTGAAGGTATAGCATGCGTTCATAATCTAATGCTCGGTTCCTTCACATTTATCAATTCGGGAGTAGACAGCGTGATTAACGGTCAGCGTGAGCCCCGTTATACTCCTTACCATATCCATCACAGGACTGAGGTCATGGGCTTTATGACCATCCTCCACGGTGATGACAGGATATATAACAACATATTCATCCAGCATCATCCGATAAAGAATGATGAGCTGACTCCGAAGGATGACGAATACGGACATGTAGGTACTTCATGCTTCGACATCTTCCCGACCTATGAGGACTGGATCGATCAGTTTAATATCGGAAAAGAGCCTGATATGATGAAGCTTGCAAACGGACATTTCGGACATCTTCCTGTATGGATAGAGGGAAATGCTTACTTTAACGGAGCTACCGAATATGCAAAGGAGTCATCCAAGTTCGTGAATACTTCAGATAAGGCCGAGATTGAGTTTGATGCCGATACTAAGACTCTTAAGACAAATGTTTACTCACTTCTTAAGGATTTTAGTGACAGTCTTATCACAAGTGATGTTCTCGGAAAAGCTTTCGAGCCGGAACAGCGCTTTGAGAATCCTGACGGCTCCGAAATCATTTTCGATGAAGACTACTTCGGTAAGAAGAGAGATGATGTGATCCTTCCCGGACCATTTGCGGTTTCCTCTGACAGCTTCAAGTTATTATAGTAATAGGTTAATCCTATAACAGACTATAATACAAAGGAATTGGACATAATAAAAAGGCAGTGCTATAATACAGCAAAAGTCTTTTAAAAGAGGTGAAAAACTATGGCAAAAATTTATAAGGGAACACTTGAACTTGTAGGTAACACCCCGCTTGTAGAGGTGGTAAATATTGAAAAGGAGCTGGGACTTAACGCCAGGATCCTTGTTAAGCTTGAGTATTTCAACCCGGCAGGAAGCGTTAAGGATCGTATCGCTAAGGCTATGATCGAGGACGCTGAGGCTAAGGGACTTCTCAAGGAGGGTTCTGTGATAATCGAGCCTACCAGCGGTAATACAGGTATCGGACTTGCCGCTATCGCAGCATCAAAGGGATATCGTATAATACTTACAATGCCCGAGACGATGAGCGTTGAGCGTAGAAATATCCTCAAGGCATATGGCGCTGAGCTTGTTCTTACAGAGGGTGCAAAGGGTATGAAGGGGGCGATCGCAAAGGCTGAAGAGCTTGCAGCAGAGATCCCCAACAGCTTCATCCCGGGTCAGTTTGTAAATCCCGCTAATCCCGCCATCCACAAGGCTACAACCGGTCCGGAGATCTGGAATGATACAGACGGCGAAGTTGATATCTTTATAGCAGGTGTAGGTACAGGCGGTACAGTAACAGGTACAGGTGAGTATCTTAAAGAGCAGAAGCCTTCTATCAAGGTAGTTGCACTTGAGCCGGCTGATTCGCCCGTTCTTTCAGAAGGAAAGGCAGGAGCACATAAGATCCAGGGTATAGGCGCAGGCTTCGTTCCCGATGTGCTTAACACTTCTGTTTATGATGAAGTATTCAAGGCTCCGAATGAGGATGCATTTGCAACAGCAAAGCTTCTTGCAAAGAAGGAAGGAATCTCTGTCGGTATATCATCAGGCGCAGCACTTTTCGGTGCTATAGAGCTTGCAAAGAGACCGGAAAATGAGGGAAAGACGATAGTTGCCCTTCTTCCGGACAGCGGAGACAGATATTATTCAACAGCACTTTTTACAGAATAGATCACAGGAGTTGAAAAATGACTCTACAACAGCTTAAATATGCACTTACGATAGCTTCCAGCGGCTCCATGAACGAAGCCGCTAAGAAGCTGTTCATATCACAGCCGAGTCTTTCCGGAGCAATCAAAGAACTGGAAAATGAGCTCGGCTTCGACATATTCTTACGATCTAACAGAGGTATCGTGATAACCTCCGAGGGAGAGGAGTTTCTTGGCTATGCAAGACAGGTCGTTGACCAGTACCAGCTTCTCTCGGATCATTATCTCGATAAGAAATCAAAGGTCAAATTCAGCGTCTCAATGCAGCATTATTCCTTTGCTGTGGAGGCGTTCGTTGAGGTTGTAAAGCAGTACGGAATGGAAGCTTATGAATTTGCCGTACATGAGACGAGGACAGCAGAGGTAATAGAAAACGTAAAGAACTTCAAGTCCGAACTCGGTATCATCTATGTAAATGATTTCAATGAGAAGGTTATAAAGAAGCTTCTTTCGGAAAATTCACTTGTCTTCAGAGAGCTTTTCACCTGTGATACCTTTGTATATCTCTGGGGCAAGCATCCGCTTGCCGGTAAGAAGGAGATATCCATCGAGGAGCTTTCCGATTATCCGGTTCTTTCATTTGATCAGGGTAAGTCCGGTTCGCTTTTCCTTTCCGAGGAGCAGCTCAGTACCTATGATTATGAGAAGGTCATAAAGGGAAATGACCGCGCCACGATGCTGAATCTCATGGTAGGTCTTAATGGTTATACACTCTGCTCGGGTATAATAAGCGAGGATCTTAACGGTGACGGCTACAAAGCCATACCGCTCAAGGAAAGCGAGAAGATGAGGATCGGATATATAAAGCGTAAGGATTCCAGGATCAGTGAGATAGGACAGCTTTATATAGATGAGCTGAGTAAGTATAAGAAATATGCTTATAATAAATGATGATAGATAATAAAAGATCATAAAAGGAAAAGCTTCCCGCTTAAGCGTGGGAAGCTTTTATTGTTTTTCTGATATAGCGGTACATCGTCCGGGCCTTTAGTACCATATCTTCATCTGCGGGATCGCCGCGGAATCTGACCCGCATATATGTATCAAGAAGGGCTCTTAGCTCTTCTTTTTTTGCTCCGTCTTCAAGGACCTCCGGGTCATCGACCCTGTCCATGATTCGGAGCATATTCTCCCTTAGTCTGTATTCGGGAGTCATAAGAGTATATCTTATATGCCTGATTATGATGATCGTAAGAAGGACCAGAATGAGGGCGCCTAGCAGCATTCCCATATAGCCCAT
>JAFZRN010000010.1 GCA_017619835.1 Eubacterium sp. | reverse complement strand
TCCGGCCTGTGCACCATTTGATATTTTTATTTCAACTTCATATCTTTCCGTATCAGGATTATAACTCATTGTATATTCTCTTTGCCCTGTTACAGGAAAGTTATATGTTACATCTACTCTGCTAATTTCTGATGCATCCGTCACCTTCACTGACAGCTTCACTGTGTCTCCACCGGTTACTGTTGTCTTTCCTTCCGGTAGTGTAAGCTCTATCGTTGACGCATCAACAACAGGTGCCTCTGTATCAGAAGAAGCATGCACCACTCCCACTCCTCCTGACGGAAGCATAGTGAACACCATAAGTACAGCCATAAGAATAGCTAATCGGCTAAGTTTCATTTTCCCTCTTTTCATAAAATATATCCCCTCCCTAAATGTGGCAAAATGATCTGAACTGTTTGTCACATTAATTACTTTTATATTTTACCACAGTTTTGGGCGATTATGTACGGTATATTTACGCAATTAGGCATTTATTTTATTGAAAATATTTGGTATTATGGGAATTGAACACTGGGGGGATACGGATATGAAACATAAAATCGCCGTTTTTACCAACGGTTACAGCAACGAATTCATAGAGTATATAGTCACCGGTCTGCAAAAGAAGGCTCAGGCTGATGGCATGGATATCTTTGTGTTTACAACCTATTGTTCGCCCGGAACCGAGGAACTGCAGAACAAATGTCAGCTCAATATCTTCCATCTTCCGGATCCCGCCGAATTCGACGGAGCGATCATGCTCACAAACACATATAACTTTCCCGATGAACAGGAACGTGTATGTGCCCGTTTCCAGAGAGCAGGGGTCCCCATGCTTTCTCTTGAAGTGGATGTCCCGAATATGTCCTGCATAAAGTCAGAGAATTATAAGGGAGTCCGCGATCTCGCAATTCATCTTATTGAACACCACAATGCTAAAAAAATCATATATCTTAACGGTGTGGCCGGTAATGTGGAAAATGCAACCCGACGCCAGGCTCTCATTGATGTGCTGACCGAACGTAACATGGAGCTCTTCCACGAGCTGCATGCGGATTTCAGCTTCTATGGCGGATATGTTCAGATAATGAACTATTTTAAGGCCGGAAATGAGGCTCCTGACGCAGTTGTCTGTGCGAATGACTTAATGGCGATGGGTGTTACTTCCGCCCTGAACGGACTCAATTACCGTGTTCCCGAAGATGTAATGGTAACCGGTTTTGATATGATTAACGAGAGCCAGAGTTCTTTTCCGATAATGGCTACAGTTTCAAGAGGATGGGACACCTTCGGAGAGACCGCTTATGATCATCTGATGTATCAGATCGCCCATCCGGAGGAGCGTTTCACTAAGGTTTATGATTCGTTCTTTATTCCTTCGGAAAGCTGCGGATGTCCTGCTTCCGAATATGCAGAAGAAGTACGTTACGATGCTGTAAAGAATATGTATTTCAGAACCACAATGACCAACCTTATGGAGTCATTTCTCCGTGGTCTTCAGATTCCGCTTTCACAGGCCACCAAAAAAGAAGATTTCTTTGAAAAGGGTGCCAAAAAATCCTATGACATCCCTCAGCTCGGACCGAACTACTGTCTATGTACCGAGCCCGAATTCTTCGAACTGGATGATGATGAATATCCTCAGAGAATCCGTGGTTACAGCTCTAACATGGATATCATTTACGAGCTTCGTGACGGTAATAAGCTGCCGCTCCATCATTTTGATTCAAAGGAGCTCTATCCCGGATATGTTCATGAAGAAGGAAAATCAAACCTTTATATATTTGTTCCGATGAATTATATGAACTACATCATCGGTTACGTAGCGATCAAGAATACTCCTGATCTTCTGTTTAATCTGAATCTGAAAACATTTGTCAGCAACATGAATTCACTCCTCTTCAGTATGCGCCGTCATATATTCTCGGAGCGTACGAATGCCGAGCTGAAGAGGATCTATATGACCGATGCACTTTCCGGAATGTACAACCGTACCGGCTGTGAAAATGTGCTCTATGAGTTTATCAATACTCAGAAACAAAACAAAAAGACATCCATACTTGTCTTCGCGGATATTGACCGTATGAAGACTATTAATGATGTGTATGGACATCTTAATGGTGACCTCGCCATCAAGGCGACGGCCGAAGCTTTTAAGATATGTTCTCCCGATGACTGGCTCTTCGGAAGATACGGTGGCGACGAATTCATCGCTGTTGGTTCCTGCCCGCCTGCCAAGGAGGTAGGTCAGTTCATCAGTGACCTTTCAGAAGCCATGACCAAGCAGATTGATCTGCTGGGTCTTGGATTCATGCTGCATGTAAGTATCGGTTATGCAATCATCGAACCCGATGACGAAGGAACCATCAACGACTATATCGAACTCGCCGATAAATCCATGTATTCTCAGAAAGAGATAATCCATAAGCTTATGGATTCCATGAATTTTAAGTCGGACTAAGCTCGTTTGATCTTATTTTGTTTCCAGCTTCTTTTCTATAGCTTTGATAACTATCTTCAATGCCTTGATACGGGCATACTTCTTGTCATTGGATTCAAGAATATACCACGGAGCGAACTTCGTACTGGTCTTCTGGATCATCTCATCGATAGCTTCTTCATAGAGATCCCATTTTTCCCTGTTACGCCAGTCTTCATCAGTTATCTTCCACTGCTTCTCAGGTGTATTCTGTCTGTCTGTAAATCTTGCAAGCTGGGTATCTTTATCAATCTGTACCCAGAACTTGATCACTACCGCATCCCAGTCAACAAGCTCTTTTTCGAACTCATTTATCTCATTATATGCACGCTGCCAGTCATTTTCCGTACAGAAGCCTTCAAGACGTTCAACCATTACACGTCCGTACCAGGTCCTGTCGAAGATAGCAATATGACCGTCCTTCGGAAGACGGTTCCAGAATCTCCAGAGATAATGTCTCGCCTTCTCGGCCGGCTCCGGACTCGCGATAGGATGAACCTCGTAGCCTCTCGGATCAAGAGCACCTGCGATACGTTTGATATTGCCGCCCTTTCCGGCTGCATCCCAGCCTTCATATGCAATGATGACCGGAATCCTCTTATGATAGAGTTCATTATGCAGAGCTCTGAGACGTTTCTGAAGAGCATCCAGCTCTTTTCTGTACTCTTCATCGGTCAGAGTCTTATCGAGCTTGACTTCGGAAAGTTTAGGAGTATTTTTAAGCGGAAATGTGTTCTGTAACAGAGGTGCATTCTGCTTTGACTTGGCATTTGCCAAAGCCGTATCGATACTCGAGATAAGTATCTCCGTCACCTGAAGCTCAGCCCATTTCTTCTCGGAAGAATCGATAAAGTACCAGGGCGCAACAAACTGATTAGTGGCCTCGATATACTCATCATAGACATCCATGCATTCTTCGTAATGCTTGTTCTGCCACAAGTCATTTTTCGAAACGCGCCATCTGGTATGCTCGTTCTTTTCAAGCTCTTTGATACGCTTCTTCTGGATCTTCTCGCTTATATGGAAGAAGAACTTAACAACCAGATAGCCGTTATCATTCAGCGTTCTCTCAAAACGCTTGATGCTCGTCAGGTGTTCTTTATATTCCTTCTTTCCGATATCTCCCTGAAGATAATGCTGGGTAACTTCACCCATCCAGCTTCCGTCGAAGAAGGAGAACTTTCCTTCCTTCGGGATCCTTACAAAATATCTATACAGGAACGGTCTCCTCGTTTCTTCGCTGGTCGGCTCGGACAGAGTCTCGACCTTGAAGAATCTCGGATCCATATTTTTGATGACTCTGCCCAGGACACTTCCCTTTCCGGCAGCTCCCCAGCCATCAAACACAACAAGCACGGGAAGATTTGCTTCTTTTACTTTCATCTGACGTATTGCCAGCTCGGCCCTTGCCTTCTCCAGCCTTGCCGACAGTTCCTCATCAGATAACTTATCTTCTTTTACCCATTCTTTTAGCATATGACACCCCCTCATATTACTATAAATGTTTTCGAGAAACTTATTTGATCGTAACCTTTATCTTTTTATATACTCCGTTCTGACCGTAAGCATATACATAGCATTTACCTTTTCCGACTCCCTTTATAACACCCTTGCTGCTTACGGTTGCAACATTCGGATCAGTCGATTCATAACGAACAGCCACATGCTTCTTCACCTTCTGCTTCTTGGATTTGGCCACAGCCTTTCCTTTAAGCTTAAATGACTTCCCGGCTTTAATTGAAACCTTATTCTTCTTGGCCTTGGTAGTTATGCTCTTATAGTTTCCAACCTTTCCGCCCGAAGTAGCCGCATGAACAGTAACAGTTTTTGATATAACCTTATTGTCCTTATCAACAGCTACAATGATAACCTTATAGTAAGTTCCCTTCTTAAGCTTCTTCTTATTCAGCTTCTTAAGAACATACTTTGTCTTATTTGTCTCGGCTACCTTCACCATTTTGGCAGTCTTGCCGCACTTACTGGCATAGACAATATATTTCTTCGCATCTGCCATCTTCTTCCATGTGATGGTTATGCTGCTTTTTGTCTGTTTGGTAGACTTCGGCATAAGGTCTAAGAAGGTTGAACCTTTGATGTCATTTTCGGTATCTTCTTCCATAATGGTTTTCTCTACCGCTTCAATAGATGTATCCTCTGTTCCCGGCGTAGGTTCCGGAGTAGGATCAATTCCGGGTGTGGGTTCTGTTCCGGGCGTAGGGGTAGCTTCCGGACCGGGGCCTTCTGCCTTGGTTATTTCAAACGTTTTGCCTATGCTTCCGGTAAAGTTACCTTTTCCCGTTATAGTAACTGTAGCTGTTCCGACCTCCGTATTATTACTGTAAGAAACGTCATAGTCTGTACCCGGCTCAAGATCGAAAGTAGTTCCGTTCACATCTATCTTCAATGTCATATCCTGTGTCTGTGCACTTCCCGTATAAGTCTTATCGGTAATTCCCGAAACAACAGCCCCGGAAATGTCTACAGCACTGATCTCAACCGGCGCAACAGGAATGGAAGCAAACATGATCGTAACCGTCTTCCCTTCATTCTTTACAGCCGCACTGACCATATGAGTCATACTGTCTACAATAGTACCTCCGACGATCAGATTGAACGGAAGCCCCAAAGCAAACTCATCAAACTTATAGAATCCCTTAGCCTTAAGAGTGACTGAATATGAATATATCTTATTCAAGACAGGAATTCCCGGTGAGGAAGCAGTTATAGACGGAACTCCACCTGCGCTCCAGCACTCATCAACAATCTCCATCTTATCATTAAAGTTCACGCCGTCAGTATCGAGTTCATCATGAACTTCCGTAGTGAAAGGCACCGTATTAAGCGGATCCAGCATAGTCCAGATATTACCGATATCTACTGTATTGATATACTCGATATGCTCCTGCCACTTAGCATAAACTGTGATGTCATCCAGTACGGGCGAGGAAAAATCATATTCATTTTCAAACCAGGGCTCAATATACCAGCCAAGGAAATCCCAGCCATATTCAGAAAGCGCTCCCATATATGGACACGCATTTCCATAAGCAACCTCTTCCGAGTCAGGCTTTGTTCCATGTCCGTTATTCTCAAATTCAACTACACATGGAATAGCCGGAGGATAATCATATTCAATAGCTCCGCACACAGTACAATTATGATGTCTTTCTCCGGGAGAAGCATGTGTAGGTTCACTATCAACTTTCCAATCACCATAAAAATGCGAAGAAGCGGGTATTGCTAATTCTGCTAAACTTGTTAATTCTACTTTACCTTCAGAATCTTTATAATTCTTATTACACTTTGTACAATACCAGAATTCCTTCAAACCTTCGGAAGTACACGTCGGCTCAACTCTGAGTTGTTTATTCATATTATGAACATGACTGACAACAAAGGTAAGGTCTGTTGTGATGGTCTTCATTTCATATCCGCTGATCACGGCTGTAACATGGTAAGTGCCTTCAGACATTCCTTTATTCGGATAAATCGCAATCACCAAATCCTCATCTTCATTATAATCAAATGGCAATGGCTTTTCGGACCAACCACTAACTACCTGTCCAATATTAAATTCGTTGTTTTCCGGAAGGAGTTTCACATCCACACTGTCAATATCATCATCTGACTTCAGCCATAATTTCCATCCGCTCGCCTGAGTCTCCGGATATCCTTCCGGAACAGTAATTGATCCGGAAGTAGGATTATCATCAGGATCATTTATTGTAAGTGACATTTCCTTAGTAGCTTCACCCTCAACTATAACCGTTACATGCGATGCACGTTGAACACTGGATCCGGTTGTAAACCAAACCTCAAAGCCATACTGTCCGGGCGAAAGAGTATCCTTAAGCTTTACTGTAACATTTTTGGATTCTCCAGGCTGAATACTGAAATCATTAAAAGAATCCAATGTAATATATTTTTGTTGAATAGCATATATACTCGGTGAAACTGTTGCAGGCCTGTCACCGGAATTTGTCACTTTTATAACGCCTGTTGTGCTCGAAAGATTTGCAACAGTTGTTCTTATGGTTATATTTGCAGCTTCTACTATCTCGAGAGAAGAATAACCCTCGGTTCTAAAATAATATTTAGCTATCAGATAGCCATTTTCATCTATGATCGGATCCTTAAGCACTGACATTCCGGAGGGAGTAGGTATTGTGATATTATTTAGATCATCCCATGCAGCATGGGATGAAACAGGAATATAGTACTTGATAGTCCATATATAGTCGCATCCGCCTTCTAATTTTTCATTATCCTTCATTGTCTTGCCGGTGTTTCCGGATAAGAAAGTCTGTTCTGATATCTTATATTTAGCGTCCGCAGGAATCGTACCCTTAATCTGAGAAACAGTTAAGCCCTCTTGAGGAGTTTTTCCGGGAGTAATGGACACAGATTTAATCTTATCGTACCATTTGGCAATAAGCACAGTCGGCTCTGTTATTGATGTTGAAAAATCAAATGGATTGCTGGATGCCTTTTTCTTATACCAGTACATAAACTTATGATCATTATCAACAGGATCCGAAGGTTTAGAAGCGGTCGATCCCTTGTTAACGATCTGGACTGCCGGAGCTGTTCCATATTCGGTTTCAAAAGTTACCGCATATTTATTCGATGGTTTTCCATCATATACATAGTCAGCCGTCCAGTATTTTGATATACGAACACCCTTTTCATCCAAAGCATAAAACTTAAATGTATATGTCCCTGCCGGTTTATTAAACTGATTCAGTTCCGCCCTTAAATCCACCGGACTATCGAAAATATAACCTCCAAACGTACTCATGCTGTAATCATATTTTGCTGCACCTGCCAGAGGATTCCAATAGAAGAAATCTCCCTCTATATGAGCATTTATTTCCGGAAGAGCGTCATACCAGCCGGAAATAGTAGAAGACGCTTTCCCGTTTGTGATATATCCATTAGCTTTTACTTTTATACGTAAAGTATATGTAGAACCCTCCGCAAAAAGATATTCCTTATCTGCAGGGATTTCTACTTTATTTGTAGAACTCTCCTCAGATATTAAAGCTGTTGAATATGGTCCCTCCTTTACCTCAAAAAGATATGTGGTTGCGTGGAGTACCGGATCACATACAAACTGATGTCTGCCGGATGATGTTGTTTCAACCCTCAAATTCTGCGGGGTGTCAAGCTGCGTCATTCCATATGCATCATAATAAAAATCCGGAACTGCTCCCGGAGAGCTGATCTTATTACCCTTACTGTCTCTGGCTACAATGCCCGAAGAATAATAGGTCCCTGCAGGGAGCTCCTCAGCATGTTCATAATATGCCTTTCTGAGATCAACGCTGGTTGCACCTGTAACACCGAATGTGCCTCTGTTATTTCCATAAGAAATACTGTAAGAAGCAGCTCCCGGAAATGGATCCCATGAGAGTATGTTTCCATTCAGTTTTACACCCGTTACCGGGTCCATCCCATTTGCCTTTACAGTAGCAGGCGTCACAAGCACCAGTCCCAATATCATTGCGACTGAAAGCAGAATTGATATGATTCTCTGTTTTGTCTTTTTCATTTCTATCCCCTCATACCTTATTTTTTTATATATTATAACATATTTGCCTATGTTTTTACTCATGTTCACCTTCTGTATATGCACTGCCGAATATATGAACCACGTCCCTCTCATCTTCGTCACTCTTCTGGAACTGGGTATTATAAAGCTCGGTATATACTCCACCCTGTTTTACAAGTACTTTATGCTGACCCCTTTCAACTATCTCCCCGTCTTTAACAACAAGTATCTCGTCCGCAGCTAAGATCGTTGATAGTCTGTGGGCGATAAGGATGCTCGTCCTCTCCTTTATGATCGGCTCTATCGCTTCCTGTATCTTACTCTCGGATATAGAGTCAAGGGCTGAGGTCGCCTCATCGAATATGAGAAGCGACGGATTCTTAAGCAAAACTCTTGCAATTGAAAGCCTCTGTTTCTCGCCTCCCGAAAGCTTAAGTCCCCTGTTGCCCACAAGGGTATCCAGGCCCTCTTCCTGAGTACTTATGAAGTCGTAGATATTTGCCTTCTTACAGGCCTCGATCATGTCATTCTCAGTAGCATCCGGATTTGCATATTGAAGATTATCCCTGATGGAGCCGTTAAAGAGATATGTTTCCTGTGATACTACTCCCACATTCTTCCTTAGATATGTAAGATCCAGTTTTCTTACATCCACTCCGTCAAATGTTACCGTACCGGCATCAACATCATAGAGTCTCGGGATCAGATTGATGATCGTACTCTTACCCGAACCGGAAGGTCCGACAACAGCTATACTTTTTCCACTTTCAAGACTGAAGGATATATCCTTCAGGATCTGTCTTTCTTTATCATATGAGAAATCAACATGCGAGAATTCAACCTCACCGGTTGAGCTTTCAGGTGTTATGGCGTCTTCGGGATTCTCGATCTCGACCTTCATATCAAAATAATCGAATACACGTGTAAAAAGTGCCATTGACCGCATCCAGTCTACCTGGATATTCAGAAGGTTATTTACCGGCATGTAGGTCTTTCCAAGAAGTGCGACAAGTACGGTTATATCACCGACAGTAAGTGAGCTGTCCATTTTCATGATAAGGATTCCGCCTACAAGATAGAAAGCCATAGGCCCGATGTTGGTCAGTGTCGAAAGTACCACGAAGAACCATCGGCCGGCCATTCGTTCCTTGATGTTGAGACGGATCATTTTCTTGTTGACCTCTTCGTATCTGTCATACTCCTGCTGTTCTTTTCCGAAAAGCTTGACCAGGAGCTGACCGCTGACCGAAAGCGTCTCGTTAAGGATACCATTTACCTCATCATTACAATCCTGTGCTTCTCTTGTGAGTGTCCATCTGGTCTTTCCGGCTTTCCTTGTAGGAATCACAAAAAGCGGGATCACGACGATTCCGACCAAAGCAAGTATCCAGTTCTTCTGGAACATTGCAACAAGCGCAAATATAAGTGTAATGGAATTAGAAAGGATGCTTTTAAATGTATTGGTTATAACTGACTCAACTCCGTCGATATCACTGGTCATTCGTGTGATGATATCGCCCTGGTTATTAGTCGTAAAGAATCTCTGGGACATTTTCTGAAGATGCTTAAACATCTGATTACGCATATCAAAAGTGATATGCTGGGCAATCCATGTATTGATGTAGCTTTCCGCTACTCCGATCAGGTTGGCGCCCAGGGTTACTCCCAGTGAAAGGACAATATAAAAGATAAGGAGCTTCAGGTTCTTCCCTATAAGCCCTTCATCGATGATCTTCCCCGTAAAGATCGATGGCAGAAGATTCATTACAGACGATAATGATATGCATATAAGAACAAGGATAAGCTGCTTCCAATATGGCTTCAGATAAGAAAAGACTCTGAGTATCAGTTCCTTTGTTATCTTTGGCTGGTTAGCTTTCTCCTCTTCGGTCATGTAGCGGCCGCCGGGGCCACCCATTCTTCCTCCAGGTGGCATATTACTACCTCTCAATTCTTAAATGTATCAATCAGAATAATGATACTTACTAAGTCTGTTTCCGAATATCAGACACATTGTAACTCCGGCAACTCCCAGGATAAATAACATAAGAGCTGCACCCGAGCCTTTTCCGCTTCCAAACAGAAGAGACCATATACCACTTCTTACGGCCATAAAAGGTTCGCATATATCATCTACCATAAATCCTCCGATCAGAAGCCCGATAGGTATGGTAAAGAACTGAAGTGTATTTCTGCATGCAAATACCCTTCCCTGAAGATTAGCGGGAACGGAATTACGCATGATAACATTCTGATTTGTACTCATCACAGGAACAAATATCCATCCCAGAAACTGGGCTATGCACCAGATAACCGGAACCCTCGTGAATGCAAGTATAAAATTCTCCGTGCTCAGCGAAAAAAGCATGGAAAGATATATAACCTTTACCCTGTCTTTGGGCTTTGGCATATTTGTAGCGATCAGACTTCCGACTACCATGGCCACTCCCGAAAATGATGTCACCACGCCAAGTACACTGTCGCCCCCTCTTGGATTCGGAATTATATATGCGGGAAGCGTTGCATTAAATGCAGATGATATAAGATTTACTCCCGACATAAAAAGTATCACATTTAGTATCAGCGGATTGGATTTAAGATATACCAGTCCTTCTTTAGCGAGAACGAGCACATTTCCCTCATTCTCAGATGCAGCTGTTATCTTCGGAACCCGGATAAACAGTGCCAATGTGATAAATGCTATGGCAAAGGTCATAAGGTCAACTGCAATAACCGCATCCAGTCCAGCAAATCCATATACCGCCGCCGATATGACCGGATTACCTATCGAGATGATCGATCTTGACAGAGACTGAAGTCCTCCGGTCTTCTGATAGTATTCCTTCGGAATGATCATTGTGTAGGCCACTTCCGATGCAGGCTGCTGAACCGTATTCATCAGACCTGTTATCACATTTATCAGATAGAGATGCCATATGCTGAGCGTATCAGTCTTATAGAGAACAAGCACAACTATCGTACATACCGCTGCAAAGGCATCACAGACAAGCATGGTCTTTTTCTTATCAAACTTGTCCGACAAAGCGCCCGCGAAGATGCTCATCACCACGTACGGCGCGTAGGTGCAGATTGTAAGTGCCGCTGTACTGAGAGCCGATCCGGTCGTATTATAAAGCCAAAGTGTTAATGCAAAGGCTGTCATTGCACTTCCGAGCTGGGACAGACTCTGCGTACTCCACAAAATATAAAAGTCACGTAAACCAGTCTTCTTTATAGTATCCATTTATGTTTCACCATTCACATCTGCCGGGGCCGGATTTTTAGTTATATGCCTCAGCTTCCAGAAGTTGATGAGACACCTTAACGTTTCATCAACTACAACAAGACAGAATATCTCAACGATACCCATATGGAAAATGAGTACCATGATCGAACTGCAGATAATTATAAATGCCGTCCCGAATATTTGTGTTAAAAGCATCCATCCCGGCTCTCCATACCCTCTTATTCCCGAGCCGAAAATGATGTTCCCGCTCTTGGGAAAGAGATCGATTCCAACTATCAGAAGGAAAAGCGGCGCCGCAGCAATAACACCCGCATCCTTGGTGAAGAGTCCGAGTATCAGCTCGGGAATAGCAAGGAAAATGATCAGGTTGACCAGAGATATTCCCCAGCAGAGTGCGAGAGAGCTTTTTACCACGTCCCACACTCCTCTTATATTTTCTCCTCCGGTTTCATAGCCCGAAAGAGTGAGTGTTGCATTACCGACCGATCCGATCATTACTACTGCGATCAGCTCAACGCCGAATACGATGGAATGGATACCGGCTGCCTCTATCGAGACAACATTCAGCATTGAGATAAGGAAGATATTGCCGAAGTTCCAGGCAAAATCTTCGCAGGCTGTGGGAGCGCCAAAACGCACAGTCTTAAGGTATGGCCGAATCCTCGATCTTAGTATCTGATCAAGCGAAGGCTTCAGCACAAGCTGCTTCGATCTTAAAACATAGATCAGAACGATCATATCTCCCAGAAACTCGGCAAGGGTAGTTGCAAGTGCCGCACCCTTAACTCCCATGGCGGGAAATCCGAAGTGTCCGAAGATGAGTATATAATCGAGTATGATATTCGTAAGAGACCTTGATACTCCATACACTATCATTATCTGGGTTTTCTGACAAACCTGGAGCATACAGCTTATTGATGCACCGACACCGGTAAGAATAAATATCGGAGCAAAATAGCGGGCATAGTCAATACTCATTCCAACAATGCTTTTATCTACTCCCATCAGATTAAATGCCACCTGCGGGAATAATATCCAGAGCAAAAAAAGGATGAAGCCCAGAATATTATTATATTTAAACAAAGCAGCCAGGTAATTCTTTGCCTTCTCATTTTCCTTTGCCCCATATGCCTGACTGACCAGGATCGTCGCACCTGTTGTAAGTGAAAACATGGTACTCATGGTAGTCCATAACGGGGTGGAGGCATTTCCAACCGCACTCATACATTCAAGTGAAAGCCTTCCGATGAATATACGGTCGATCAGCATCTGCAGCTCGGATATGAGATTAGAAAGCATGATGGGAACTGCTATTATAAGTATTTTCTTTATATATGATTTCATAAATCCAATTCTTTCTTAAAATGGTACTCCATTATATTAACACCATATAAAAAACTCCCGCAAGCTCTTTATATTAAAAGCTTGCGGGATACACTATTTAACCTCTTTTTTTGCGGATGATAAGGAATATAATTCCCGAGAGAGAGAGTACCATTATAAGGAATATTGGAATAATGTAGGTATCATCCCCTGTTGAAACAGAACCATTGGTTTGTTTAGAGGTTACAGTAGCTTCTTTTTTATTGCCGTCAGCGGATTTTGTATTTGCGGATTTTGTATTTGCATCCTTTTTACTAACGGTCTTTTTGGATTTTGTTTTGACCTTTTCTTTTGGAAGATCACTTTCTTTAACTTCTGATTCTGTAGGTTCTTCAACCTGGACTGCCGGTTTTTCGGTCGGTTTCACTTCCTGAGTTTCATCCGGTTTGGGTGTTTCTTTCGGTACCGAAGTAACTTCCGGCTTTGGACTTTCTTCCGAGGCTGAAGTTTCCTTCGGCTCCGGACTATCTCCCACTTTCGGAGTTTTTGTCGGTGTCGGACTTTCTTCCGGTTTTGGACTCTCTGTCGGTTGAGGAGTTTCAACCGGTTCAAGACCGGCTCCCAGCACAAATGTTACTACATTTGATACTATTCTGCTTGAGGTCGAACCCTTTGTTTCCGAATCATAGGTTATTTCGGAATAAACATAATCCGTCTTCTTTTTATCAGTCTGAGGAGCTTTCAGTGAAAGCGTTATCTCATCATTATTTGCAACAGAATCAGCCGTTACCTTTATGGATATAATATCTTCAGGATGCTCAACATCGGATGCATTTCCACTGAATTCTATATATTCGGACTCCTCGAGCTCTTCCGCCCCCGTATCACCTGACGGTTCCGGAGCACCCACTAATCCTGTATCCGAATCTACCGGCTGAATGGGTTCCGCATCACCTGCCGAAGCCTGTTCTGCATCACCCGGTGAAGCCTGTTCTGCATTACCTATCAGTCCTGATTCCTCATCGTCTTCGGGCTCCTGTTCCTTACGGATCAGCTTTTTATAATAGTAATGTGGATTAACAACCTTACTTCCTGCCTTTATGCCGCAGAAGATATTATCAAAGGTATTATCATACTCTTTTCCTTCGATCTTATAGTCCCTATCCTCTTTAGGAATGCTGATGCATGCCTCAAAGTTATTCATCTTTCTGTCTACACCTGTAAAAAGATGAAGTATTGCATCATAAGTTTCTTCTGCTTCCACATTGTAACTCGTAAGGGTGCTGTCCTGAGATGCTGTGGTTTTTCCGAACATGGCAGCATTTTCCGTATAGGCAGCGAGTACATCTATTTCTGCTTCCTGATACAACCTGGAGTAGGTACTGTTCATCTTTATATTAAGCGTACTTACTCCAAGTTTGGTATGTATCGTCGAAGGAGCTTCCTTTGCCCAAAGAGCTTTATTCTCTTCCAGGTTTGGAGTAGCCCCTATCACATTACAATGTGTTTTATAAGACCCTGTAGCTATCGCAGATGTAGGCTGAATCCTATAAGTGGTATACACTTTATCTCCATTATTAAGCTTTATATTTTTAAAATGAATCTTGCAAAGCAATTCATTTATAGGCCCACTCGGAGCATATCCAATATAGTCATAATATGAAGAAGAATTGTTTATGTATATATATTCGATTTCAGATGCAGTTGCTAAAAGATTCCCTTCCTCGTCATAGAGCTTAGGCATGTCCTTGTCACTTACCTTTAACTCCCTGTTTCCGGTTGTAACTCCTACAACCAGATCATCATAGATAACAGGAAGAGTAACTCCCAGATCTGATTCTCCTGTCGATAGTCTTAAATTTGAATAACAGGAAAACCAATATGTTAATGTACATCCATCTTTCTGTACCAGGTCGCTGATTGCGGTAACGGAACCGGTCTCCTTATTATCATATTCTCTTGACAGGCTCTTAGCATATGAAAATGAGGCATTGAGTCCCACCTGATCAGTAACACTTACATCTATTGAATCAACACTTTCTTCGGCATCTCGTGAAACCGCATGTGCATCCATAAACTCATAGGTTTTCTTGGTCTGATAGCCCTTTTCGAGCCATTTATCCCAATCAACCTCATATATTTTTTGTACAAGAAGTTTATTATCTTTATAAGCGATCAATTCATCTATATAAATGTGGTACTCTGATATTCCTTCTCCCTCGGGAGCAGAAATGATTATTTTCCCATTTTCCGTTTTACCTGACAGATCATATTCATACTTATTTCCGTCCGTACACTGAATACTTATCACGGCTTTCGAATCATAGCCGACTTCCATATTCGTAGGATAGATATTCAAAGTTTTCACCACAAAAACTTCCGGATCAACATCAAGCTTTGAGGAGAGTATTACATCCTTTGTCGAAAAACCTTCAGAACTATCAGTACTGGAATAATCCGTTGACATTTCATATACTGTATAAGAATCCTCAGCTTTAAATTCTAGATCATGATTGCTCTTGAAAGGCTGCTTGTCTTTACTACTCCAAACGCTCCAATTAACTACCTTTGGTGTCAGCTTATGAACAGTATGACCCAATTCACTGAAATCCGTATACTCTGTATGCACCTTTACAGGCATATCCGCAACCGGACAATCCGTATCATAATCTAATAGTGTACCTTTGAATTTAAAATACGTTCCATAATCTACTCTATTGTGGTTCGTATATGTATGAGTTCCGGCAAGGATCAAACACATGACGCTTTCATATTCATCACTTATCGGCTCATAATTGATGATCATTTCTTTAATTCCATCACTGTTTTTTCTGGTTAACTCATCATCAAAATAATATAAATTTTCTTTCCAGTGACTTTCAACATTCAGAGCGCCACCGCCACCCGGTCTCTCTAAGAAATTCTCATCAGTTTCTTTATAATCATAATTACGTGATATATATCTTTCATCTAATTCTTTTGATGTATTATCATGATAGACGAATTTAATGCTTTTAATCTTATTCGGTAAAGTCACGCCCGCTACAGTTGTTCCCTCGGGAATTTCAAAACTCACCCTCAGATCGTTAACGGGTTTAAGAGATACTTTTCCTGTACTCTTTTTAATACTAAGCTTCATATCGAAGTTAAACATACCTGTTCCATCTGAAACAGACGAATACGGTGAGATTGCGAGGCTTACATTACTGTTCTCATCATACGGATAAATATATAAAGACATCCTGTCATTAAATGTTCTTATATACTCATTTCCAAAATAATCCTCACCTATAACATAAAAGTTTTTATCACATATATAATCTACTCCGAGTTTTAGACTGGCACCGCCTTCTTTAGCCCGAAGCCTGTAATCAATATTATATTGTGAACTTCTGTCATAATTATAGTATGTATCATATACCTTTCCCTCATCTCGGGTATAGATCATGCTGTTTAATGCTTCATCAAATTCAGTCTTGCCACCTACACATCTATTGATATCACAATAGAAATGCTCTTCTATAGGATATACCAACTTAAAATATTTCAGGTAAGATGTATTCTTCGAAGACTTATACGCCGCTTTGAGAATATCTCTTTGCGCTGATACTTTTGAATATGGTACTGATACACTTATATAATTTTTTGTTGAAGGTTCAGCTATATATTCATTTCCGCCACCCATTTTAAGATGGTCGCTGTAATCCAGATCAATACTTTTTGTAACACCGTTTTCATCGGCCTGATAGCTGATAATAAGAGGTATATCCGAAAAAGATGGATATAGTTTTCCTACGTCCAGATCCTCGCTGTGAAATATACTGCTCATTGCAATACCAAACGTCAGGTTTCCGTTTTTATAGCTATCATCTATTTCAACTACAATATCATTTGTATTATCATCATTCTTTGTTATTGAGGCTTTATTTATTCCTTCAAGCTGACTGGCATCTGCAACTCCTACATTGGAAAAGCCTTGAGGAACTCTGACCGTAATCTTACGGTTTTTATGATTCCCCTTAGGACCAACTGTTATCTGTGCCCTTATAGTTTCTTTTGCAGTCGGATCAAGAATATTCGTAGCAGAATCATTTATCTTAAAGCTTACAGATGCATCGGGAATCTCTGTTATGGTTTCTCCTTCTTCTGTAACCTTTACAATTATCGGATCATAAGTATAACCGTTTCTCTTTACGGTTCCCGTCATCTCATAAGGACTGCCTTCTCCCGGTACCCAGTCAATCTCAGATAAAACTGTTTCACCATTCTGATTTATAAATTCCGCTGCTATAGGAAGCCCAAGCGAATAAGGATTACGTGCTGTTCCTGCGGGGACAATTAATTCAGAAGGGATTTCTGTTTCTAAGGAGTTAAGACTATCTGCTCCGGAAACATGAAGTACAGCTTCCGTAGATAAATTCATACCATCGCCGAGAGTATATGTATTCGAAGTTATATCGATAGTGCCCGTAACCGTCACATCATGAGCAGTTTTATCCAAATAGTCATAATTAGATAAGTCCCATGTAATGGGAAATGACTTCGTATATCCATTATCAGTTGTAACGACAGCTGATGTACTGAGCCCAAGAAGAGCCGCATGGGGAAGGGTACCATTGGGTACATTTACTTCTTTTTCATATTCAGCTTTTACGATATTGATAATATAGCCATTACATCTAATGTTTGTGTTTTCTGTTATTACAAATCCTTTTCCGTTTATTAACTGATTCGTAACATTCGAATCACTATAAAGGAACTCGTCTGTTACCTCGCCAAACTCCGAATCCGCCTTAAGAATAATATGTGTACCGTACGGAACATTTGTACCACTATACAGACGCTTTCCTGTCTCATCATATGCCTTTGGTTCAAATCCATTAATTTTACTAAGAGTGAGAGTACAGTTTTTTACATAATTACAAGATACGTCATAGACAGGAATGTCAGCACTTGTGTCAAAACCATCTGCGTCTGCATCTGTCTTTGTATATCTTAATCTGTATATTCTCTGACCTGCCAGTTTATTTTCATCAAAAGAAGAAGGTATATAATAGTCTCCGCTTTTAATCGCCTCTGCTCTATTCTTTGTATCGTCATCAAGGATCAGGTCAAAATTGATATACTTTGTTTTGATACCTGTTTCGGAAATAATATTCACTTCAGTAGACCAATTTGTTGATTCACTGGAAGTCGAAATATACCTTGCTTCATAACCTACTATTCTTGTTTTTCTCGATACAATATAAAATCTTGCTTCATTCCCTTCTACCACATAGTTCTGAGGTTCGATTTCATAACCCTCACGATTATATGTACGATAGAAGCTATAGCATTTTAAATCAGTTCCGACAAATGTGAGTATAGAACCCTTTTCAACACTTATAATATTATTAGTATTATTAGAATTTATCGGAACCTCGATTCCATTATTATATATCTTATATTTACAGTCAGATGAAGCATGAATACTAAAAGTATTGATTTTTCTATTATTTATTGTATTTCTTAAACTGTTAAGGTCATAGTCCGAAACAGAGCTTTCTTCTTCTGAAGGAACTTTAAATAAGTGATCAGGAAAATGATTTGAATTTATGAGCTCATTATCAAGAGCAACAAAAGCATATTTGTAGTTTTCAGGGGTTCTGAACTCATCCCACGTGGTATCCACATAGTAATATTTCCCGTTCAGTTTTATGATATTCCAAGCATGGCCTTCTCTTCCATCGCCCGAACCATTATCTGCTTCTCCTCTCACTACAGCATTAGGAATACCACAGGCAGTACAAAAATACGTAAAAGCTTCTGCGAAACCTTCACATACTGATCTCTGATTCACGATATTTCCATACATACTATGATCGATAGGCTCTTCCGAAGGCTTACCGTTTTCATCATATGCATAAACCGCATTATCGGTAATCCAGGTATAAATATAATAAGCCTTCTCCTCATCCGTTGCATACTTGGATACTTCTTTTAAAACATCGACACTTTTTTCACATATTTTTTTATATTGGAGCTGGATATCACTCTGAGAAAAGCTTTTATATCGACTATTCGGTTCCACTTTGATAACATTTGCCGTACCAATACTATAAGAATAGGTATAAAGCCAATAAAGATAATAATGATCCATTTGGAAGGCATAGGCTATGTCTTCCACCGTTTGATAAGACAAGTCATATACAGTAAGAGTAAAAGTATTAAGATAGGGAGTGTTTTCATAAAACGCTCTATCCATAAGTTTTTCTTCTAATTCATCATAAACTTCCTTTTGAGAATCACTCAGGAAATTATAATAATACCTTGATGAATAGTCATTAGTAACGGACATATATGTATTCATACTGAATGCATATACATCAGAGCCTTTACTGATATTTCCAAACAGAAATAGCGCTATTATCACAAGCGCACTAAAAAAACTTATTGATCTAGTTTTATTCATAGTATCTCACCCCTAATCATATAAATAGACAATAAATAGCTTATATGATATAGGGGTGAGCTGTTTTGTAAAAATATGATATTTTTTTCAAAAATCTTACTAACAAAAATGAATAGTTTGTGAAGTGTGAAAACTATGTGTCTGATTCGGAAGATTTTTCGTTTTTTTCAAATCTTCGGAAGATTCCCGCAAGAACTGCTCCCGAAATATTATGCCACACAGAAAAGATTGCTCCCGGAACCGTAGCCATAGCGAGATCCGGAAAAGCCGATCCCGCAAGTGATGTTGCAAGACCCGAATTCTGCATTCCGATCTCAATCGAAACCGCCTTTTTACGCGGCAGATCCATTTTGAATATCAGTCCGATCAAAAATCCGACCAGATATCCAAGCAGGTTATGAAGAATTACTATCACAAAAATGATTGCTCCGGTCGATAGTATCTTTTCACTGTTATGAGAAACAACAGAAGCTACTATAAGACATATAGCTATGACTGAGACAGAAGGGAGTATATCTTTGACCTTTTCCGTATATTTCCCAAAAAATCTGTTTATGATTATTCCCAGACCTATCGGAATAATGACAACCTGTATTATAGATATAAACATAGCTTTTACATCTACATTTACCGAAGTCCTCAGATAAAGATATGTAAGCGCCGGCGTCAGAAATGGTGCAAGTAACGTATTTATACTCGTCATTCCTACAGACATTGCCGTATCTCCCTTGGACAGATATGTTATCACGTTACTCGAAGTGCCTCCCGGACAGGTACCGACAAGGATCACTCCAACAAGCAGCTCATTATTTAATCCGAACACTTTTCCGAGGGAAAATGCAAGAGCCGGCATTACGATAAACTGAGCAAGGCACCCGATGATAACATCTTTGGGTCTTTTAAATACAACAGCAAAGTCACTCAGTTTCATGGTGAGTCCCATGCCAAACATAATTATCATTAAAAGATAATTGATCCAGCCCGTCTGAATCCAGAGACACGTCTTCGGAACCAGCAGCGCCAATGCCGCAATGATCAAAACTATGATTGCCATATATTTTCCGATAAGATCACTTGCTTTTTTCATGGTTTTCTCTCTTTATCATTCCTCAACAATTTTTATATCCAGCGACTTCATATATAGTTTTCCCGGATTCTTATCAGTGATCACGACCGTTCCTTCAAAATCAGCAAATGTTACAGCCGAAGATTGTCCGAACTTATCATGATCAGCCAAAACATACCTTGAACCGATCTGTGTATTCTGGATAGCTACTCTTTTTAAAAGTGCTTCTCTGACATCCGGAGTCGTATATCCTAATTTGATATTGATCCCATTCGTCCCAAAGAAACCTTTGGTAAAATGATATTTCTGAATATGCAGAATCGCATCCGCTCCTACAACAGCTTCCGTATTCTCCTTCAGTTCCCCACCGATAAGAAGTACCTTAAAGCCTTTTCTTACCAGATCCTTTGCATGGGAGACCGCATTCGTTACATATGTAGCATGTTTTTCGGTAATATAATCAATCATATATTCCGTTGTAGTTCCCGAATCAATAAATACATAATCTCCGGGCATGATAAGATTAGCAGCATATCTTGCTATTCTCAGCTTTTCATCCTTGTTAAGCGATTCTTTTACTATAACCGATAATTCTTCGGATGATGGCGGCTCATCAAGAGCCACCGCACCTCCGAAAACTTTTATAAGCTTACCTTCACGACTAAGTGCTGTTATATCTCTTCTGATCGTTGATTCAGACACACCCAGTTCATCTGTTAACTCCTGAACAGTCACACTTTTCTCAGTATTTACCTTTTTAAGTATTTGCAACTTTCGTTCTTCTGTAAGCATTTTATTTCACCTCGTTTTATTTGTAACCTTTTTCTTCCTTATATTCCGAAACATTTGTTTCGAGAACCACCTTCCTGAGTGGAAGAATTCTTCCCGGTGAAACCGATAATTCATCATATCCCATAGCGAGAAATTCTTTTGTAAGTGAAAGGTCTGATCCCAGTTCACCGCATATTCCGGCCCAGGCTCCTCCCTTATGAGCTCCGTCTACGATCATCTTTAACATCTTAAGGAGTCCCGGATGATGTGAATCATAGAACTCATCAAGACTCTGATTCTGCCTGTCTATGGCCAGAGTATACTGGGTCAGGTCATTTGTTCCGACTGAGAAAAAGTCAACTTCTTCTGCCAGTTCTTCAGCCATCATAACTGCTGCCGGAGTTTCGATCATGATACCAAGTTCGATATCCTTGTCATATAACAGACCATCGGCATCCAGTTCATTTTTTACTTCGGCCACAATGCTCTTTATCTTTTTCACTTCATCTACGGAAATGATCATCGGGAACATTATAGAAATCTTACCAAATGCTGATGCACGAAGTATTGCACGAAGCTGAGTCTTAAATATCTCGGGTTTCGTAAGACATATTCTTATTGCACGAAGACCCATTGCCGGATTCTCTTCATGAGGAAGATTGAAATAATCCGCCTGCTTATCAGCTCCGATATCAAGAGTACGGATAATGACTTTCTTTCCTGCCATTGTTTCGGCAACCTGCTTATATATAGCAAACTGCTCTTCTTCAGTCGGATAATCATCCGAACCAAGATATATAAACTCTGAACGGAAAAGTCCTATTCCACCCGCATCATTCTTAAGTACCAGAGCAAGATCTTTAGTGTTTCCGATATTTGCATAAAGATTGATCTTCTGTCCGTCAAGAGTGATATTTTCCTTTCCCTTGAGCTGTTCGAGAAGAGTTTTCTTTTCCTGTTCCTGAAGAAGTATCTTCTTCTTTTCTGCCAGCACTTCAGGATCCGGGTCAATATATACCTTTCCTTCAAAGCCGTCAACTATTGCTTCTCTTCCATTCATCTCGTCCGTAAGAGGAATATCGCAGCCTATTATCGCCGGGATATTCATTGTCTTAGCCAGGATCGATGTATGAGAATTCGCAGATCCGTGAACAGTTACAAAGGAAAGTATCTTGTCCTTATCCATCTGAACTGTTTCCGACGGAGCAAGGTCATCAGCCACAACTATAACGGGCTCATCACTTTCTATTCCTACGCTTCCGCCGCCCGCAAGACAATTGATGATCCTTTCGGTAATATCTTTAACATCTGCTGCACGTCCGCGGAAGTATTCATCATCCATTTCCAGAAACATTTTCTGGAAATTATCTCCGGTTTCTGCAACGGCAAATTCTGCGTTAAGGCCCTGGGAACGAATGATATTCTCTACGGAATCTATATAGTCTCCGTCCTCAACCATCATCTGATGAGCTTCGAATATCTCAGCGCTTGCCTCACCAACTTCTTTTACTGCTTTTTCATATAGTGCCTGAAGCTGATTAACGGCTGCTGCTCTTGCATCTTCATATCGTTTAACTTCCGCCTCAACATCCGATACTTTTTCTCTCTTTACCGTCTGTTCGGTTTTTTTGAAAACTGAAAGCTTTCCTATGGCAACCCCTTCAAAAACGGCTTTGCCTTCTTTTATTATCATTCGGTTTTACCCCCTCTCGTGTTCTTTTATAAGTCCAATCCGATAACATTCTATAAGTTCTTCAAGGTCAAATATTCTTTTCTTTAGTTCCTCACCCATGTCAGTATCCTTTACAAGTAGTCTGCGAGGAAGTACTTCCGTAACATACATTTTCGGAGTATTATCTCCCTTACGGTCATTTTCCATATGCTCGGCAAGTGCCAGATGGTGGGAATTAAAGATCAATGTATAACCTGCTATTCCCGTTCTTTTGTGATATGCCTTCGAGAGGCCGCCATCTATCACATAAAGCTTTCCGTTAGCTTTTACGGGCTTTTCACCCTTCACAACCTTTACCGGAACGTGACCGTTTATTATATGAGAAATCTCCGGATTCATTTCAAATTCTTCGAAAATCTTATCACAATACTCAGGCTGTTTTGAAAACTCGTAATAAGCATTATAGTTTTCTTTAGCCAGCTCTTTTTCTTCTAAAAATGTGTGTTCAAATGTGGCCATCCTATCTTTTCCGAAAAGAGGAGATATAGGTCCTGCCCACATATACCACATAAGGTCAACACCATACTTTTTCTTTTCCGGCTCATCAAACTCATCTGCAAAATATGCATCTATTATCTTCTCTTCAAAGAAATCCATCAGATCTTTTCCACGGTACTTACCCTCATCAGTAACAAGAACTATGAAATCTCCGTTTTCATCCATCGGAATACATCCGTGGAACAAAAGATTATTATTATACTTCTTGTATATACTTCCGTGAGAATATAAAAATCTGACATGCTTCTGAAGTCTTCTGCTATGAAGGAATGATATCTTGAGAGTTTCTACAAGCTTTTCTTCTTCATCCGTAAGCTTATAAGGATCATTCGGATCAATAGTAGGAAAATTCATATCCTTCATCTTATATTCCTTATCACCGATAAGAACTGTCCCTTTTTCGTAATCGATCTTATCAAGCAGAAGCCTGTCATTCATTTGAAACTCCGCATGACGCTTTATAAGCTGACCTGACAGTTTAAGTTCGATAATAGAGATTGCTTTGCACATTTTTGCAGCAAGCGATGGTGAAACAGAATCGTACTTATTATCATCAAGTAAATGCGGCCAAAAGCATTTACATTCATCTTTCTTATATATCTTATCCGCAAACATGGAAAGCGGTCTCAGATTTATACCATAGCCATCTTCAAGTACATCAAACGAATTATAGCCTGTGGCTATCCTCAGAACCGTTGCAATACATGTGGTATTCCCGGTTGCCGCACCCATCCAGCTTATATCATGATTACCCCACTGAATATCGACGTTTCTAAACTTTATCAGTTCATCCATTACATAGTCCGCTCTGGGACCACGATCGAATATATCGCCGATGATATGAAGGGTATCGATAAGAAGCGACTGTATCAGTTCGGATAAGGCTATGATGAAATCATCTGCTACTTCTATCCTTGCGACGGATTTTATTATCTCGTTATAGTACAGCCTTTTATCAGGGTCCGACTCATCCGTATGGATCAGTTCATCTATTGCATAACCGTATTCCTCAGGCATCTTTCTACGGACCTTTGATCTGGTGTACTTGGATGATACTTCTCTAACAAGCATAACAAGCTGATGAATGGTACGTTCGTACCATCCATCAGCTATTTCACCTGAATGCTTCATAGTACTCAGTACTTCGTTAGGATAATATATGAGATGTGCAAGCTTACTTTGCTCTTCTTCTGTCATGAGGCTTCCAAATACGTCTTCGATCTTCGCCTTAACTACGCCCGAAGCACTCCGGATAAGATGTATAAAGCTTTCATACTCCCCATGTATATCCGAAAAGAAGAACTCATTTCCCTTTGGAAGTGCCAAGATGGCATTTAGATTGATCATCTCTGCCGCACAGCTCCGAACACTCGGAAACTCGTGACTGAGGAGATTCAAATAATCCATATCTCTCATCTATCGTACCTCGCGCACCATCACATATTAGCTAACATATACTGACTTTGATGATTTACAGATTAGCTTCCATAAACTCCTTAACAGCAGCCAGCTCTGCTTCTTCATCAGGACCTTCGAATGTAAACTTAACTGTATCACCCTGCTTTGCTCCAAGTGACATGATACCCATAAGCCCCTTGAAAGGAACTTCTCTGTCACCCTTTGCAACCTTAACAGCTGATTCATAATTCTTTGTCAGCTTAAACAGATCTGTTGCAGGTCTTGCGTGAATTCCGTGAACATCCTTGATCTCATACTCAAAACTTACCATTTGTGTTACCTCCTAAATATATTTATAGTTTCATTTTTTTCTTTTAATTATTTCATATCAGCCGGCTTCCTGATAAATCCGAGCATTACGCATGTAACTGCCGAACCAACAAGCCATGCTACGATATACATAAATGGATTTCCAACTGTTGCAAATACGAAAACTCCTCCATGAGGTGCCATAAGTGTACATTTGAAGAGCGCTGCGAGGAAGCCTGCAACTCCTGATCCAACCATTGTACAAGGAATTGTATGAAGCGGATCTGCTGCTGCAAACGGGATAGCTCCCTCAGTGATGAATGAAGCTCCCATTACGACATTTGATACAGCTGAGCCACGCTCTGCCTTTGTAAACTTCTTAGGGAATAACCAGCATGCAAGTGCGATACCAACCGGCGGAACCATACCACCAACCATGATTGCTGCCATTGATACATAACATGCAACAACCTTTGGATCGTCTGCAGGTAATCCACTGTTCATATAATCGGATGCCTGAGTAAGCATACCTACACCGAATACGTAAGCTGCCTTATTGATAGGACCGCCCATATCTATAGCCATCATGGCACCTAGGATAAGTCCGAGTACTGTCAGCATTCCTGCATCGGATATTGCTGTAAGCATATGTGAAAGACCTGTATTTGCAAGTCCGATAAGCGGATTAAGTATGAAGCACATTATTATGCCTTCAAGGAAGATTCCGCAAAGCGGATAAATGAGTGTCGGCTTGATTCCATCCAGTGCAGGCGGAAGCTTAGCACAGATCTTCTGGAGCCACAAAACAATGAATCCTGCAAGGAAACCTGCTACGATACCACCAAGGAATCCGGATACTGTATTACCGCCGTCCGGCTGCTGAAATGCAAATCTGGAAAGGAATTGTCCGAATCCACCGATTGCTCTTCCATCTACAAGTGTGCCTTCTGCAAATGTATAACCGGAAAGAAGTGCATTACCGTTGGATGCAAGCATACCACCTACAAAACCTACGGCAAGACCCGGTCTGTCTGCTATTGCATATGCTATATATCCTGCAAGAACCGGAACCATAAGTCCCATCGAAAGACCACCGATATACTTAAGAAGTGCTGCAAGAGGTGTGATGCTACCAAAGTCTCCGCCACCTGTTGCGCCGTATCCAGCTATTGTATCGATCAGGAACGCAATAGCCACAAGGATACCACCACCGATTACGAAAGGAAGCATATGGGAAACACCGTTCATAAGCCATGTATAAACCTTGTGTCCTACGCTGCCCTGACTATCTGATTTTTCGCTTTCGCTGCTTTCCGAAGCATCTCCCGCGAAGACAGGTGCTGATCCGTCTTTTACGATACCCATGAGTTCATCAGCTTTATTGATTCCGTCAGCAACCTTACGCTGAATAACCTTCTTACCTTTAAATCTATCCATCGGAACCTTTGAATCAGCTGTTACTATTACACAGTCAGCTGCAGCTATATCTTCATCGGTAAGGAGATTCTTTGCACCGGATGATCCTCTGGTTTCTATCTTTATCTTTATTCCTGCCTTATCAGCTGCCTTCTCAAGACCTTCGGCAGCCATATAAGTATGAGCGATTCCGGTAGGACAGGAAGTTACTGCAACAACCTTGAGTGCGCCTGATGTATCATCCACTATGGATGTTTCAGCTATTGTCTCATCAACACTTCCTCTTCCTTCATCAGCTTTATCTATAATATCGATAAACTCGTCAACATCCTTGGCATTTATGAGTGAATTACGGAAGTCCTCATCCATAAGCATCATGGAAAGCTTTGAAAGCACATCCAGATGTACATTATCTTCCGTATCAGGAGCTGCGATAAGGAAAAGAATATTAACCGGTTCCTCATCAAGTGATTCAAAATCAACTCCATCCTTTATTACCATAGCTGCAAGTCCCGGATTATCAACACAATCACCTTTTCCGTGAGGAATAGCTATGCCTTCTCCTACACCTGTGGTGCTCTCTTCTTCTCGTGCATAAACCAGTTGTTTATAAGCTTCTTTGTCTTTGATCTTTCCGCTTGCCGCCATAAGATCTACTGCCATATCGAGCGCTTCGCTTTTAGACTTCGGCGCTGCATCCAGACTTATACTCTTCTTATCAAGAAGTTCTATAATCTTCATTCTTTGCCCCTCCTTCTTTACTCTACTGTTGAATAAACCCTCATAATCTCTTCTTTTGTTGCCAGGTTTTCCGAAAATGCGCTGGCAGACCCTGAACTAAGTCCCAGTTTAAATGCATGGAGCAAATTCTTTTCTGTCAGATATCCCGCAATAAATCCTGCCACCATTGAATCGCCTGCGCCTACGCCGTTTACGAGTTTCCCTTTCGGAGCTTCTCTCATGTATACTTCGCCATCGCCGTTAACAAATACCGCACCTTCACCGGCCATGGAAATGATTACATTTTGAGCCCCCATTTCCAGTAACTTCTGAGCGTACTCAATTACGCTCTCTCTGGTTTCAAGTTTGACACCAAAGATTTCTCCAAGTTCATGATTATTGGGTTTGATAAGGAATGGTTTATACTTGAGTACATTTACCAGAAGATCTTTTGTAGCATCAACCACTATCCTTATTCCCTTTCCTTGAAGATTTGCCATAATATCACTGTATATAGTCTCCGGCAAACTCGAAGGAATACTTCCTGCCAGAACAAGAGTATCTCCTTCCTTTAAAGCTTCCAGCTTTTTATACAGCTCTGCTACAGCTTCATCAGAGATGTCAGGTCCCATACCATTTATCTCGGTACCATCGATAGATTTTAGCTTAAGGTTAATTCTGGAACATCCTTCGCTGATCCTGATCTCTTCAGCTTTTATTCCGCTTTCCGTTATCCTTCTTGTAATCTCGTCACCTACAAAGCCAGCTGAAAAATAAATAGCTGTATTCTCGATTCCAAGGTTACTGAGAACAATCGAAACATTAACTCCCTTACCTCCCGGAAGCATAAGCTCTGATGTTGTCCGGTTTGTAAGCCCAAGCTTAAAATCGTCAACCGTAACGATATAGTCAAGTGATGGGTTGAATGTTATGGTATATACCATTTTGCCACCTCCACATCGTACTGCATGACAGCATAACGCACCTCTGTCACGCCTAATTTTGCATCATAAAATCAGTATATAATCAAATTCGGTCAAAATCAATCAAAAAGTTGACCAATTTTAAACAAATTGGTCAACCCATAAGTTAAAAGGGGACGGATAACCGTCCCCTGTCTTCTATTTAAGTCCGGACATCTTACGAGATGAGATCACAAGTCTCGGAACAGCAATTGAGATTGCAAGAAATACCGGAATACATACAAGTATGGGCCAGATCACAAACTTATAGCTGAACATCACCATCTGTCCTGCTATCAGATTTACGATCACATAATTAAGCAGCAGTCCAACTGTCAGAACAAATGCAAATGTCAGGCAAATTCTAAGAGCTCCTTCTCCCACAAGCATCTGGTTCATCTGCTTTTGAGTCATTCCGATAGCTCTTATAATTCCAAGTTCCTTCTGTCTCTCATTGATAGATGTTATAGTCAGATTGATGAAGTTAAGTATTCCGATAAGTGCCAGGATAAAGCTGAGCACACCGCCAACCAGGACAAACGTATCTGTCATCTGCTTGAAATCATTAAGAAAAGTAATACGGGATGTATGACCAAGATTCGGATTTGTAACATCACAATACTCACTTACAGCCTCTTCTACAGATTCCATCTTTGTTTCTTCTACATTAAAGAAATACTTCATTGCTCCCTGTGACTCCGGAACTTGCTTCAGGTACTCCTGTGTCGGAATTGAAAAGTTTACATCAAGATTATGTGAATGATCAGGTCCCATTGCAAAGGAGATATCTCCGATGGCCATAACCTCATATTCTTCTTCACTTCCATTAGGGAACTGGATCTTTACAGTTTCTCCGATCTGATAGAACGCATATGATGCATCATCCTTGCCGTTGCCACTTTCAAGAGGTGCAGATGCGATGACATATTTTCCTGTACTGAATTTTTCCCAGTCTAAATCACCATCATCTATTTCAATCTTATCAAAGACCATTTTATCAACACCATAAATATGTGAATTAACCTCGTGTCTGTCATATATACTTTCATCATATTCCGCTTTCTGTGCCTCTTCATAAACAAACCAGTCAGTATGATCTTCATACAGCTTCTTAGCACGATCATAAGCTGTACCCTCTAAAAGCTGAAAGCGATCACTCATGTAAACAGAACCTGATTCTGTTACTCCATCTATTTTACCAAGTGCTTCTATATCCTGTTCCGATACTCCTTCATAAGTAATAAACTGATAGTTCTTGCTAATCATTGAACCTTCGGATACAGTAAAATCAGAATCAGCATACATCTTTACATATCTATTGCTATCAAAGCTCGATACTATGGATACTGTTACATTTATCATAATGATACTAAGAGCCAGTGATAATATTACTACAGCTGTTTTGCTTCTGCTGCGCTTAAGATTCTCCCATGCCATTGAAACAGGTGTTACTTTTCTTGTCTTCTTCTTACCGGAAAGATTGATTCCTGTATAGTCGCTATATCTGACCGCCTCAACAGGAGATATTTTCTTAATGACCTTGCAGGGCTTGATACAGCTGATCCTTACTACCAGCCATGAGAATACGGCACTTGCTGCGAAAACCAATATACTTGGACTGATTTCACATGGAACCCTAAGAAAGCTGTTTGAAATAACCGGAAGAACTATTACAGAGGTAATATATCCTAATATCATTCCTGCCGGAATTGCGATCACACTGAGAACAGCTGCCTGTCTTACTATGATCTTTTTAAGCTGTCTGTTGGTTGTACCGATGGACTTGAGCAGGCCATAGTATCTGATATCTGCCGAAACAGCAATATAGAAAATGTTATAAATGATAAGATATCCTGATGCAAAGATCAGTGCCAGCAGTATCAGAACAATAGCTACCGAAGTAGGATCAACAGAGCTTGATGCATAAGCCCAGTTCACGCCCTCATTAACCTCTTTTCCCCATCCCAAACGACTTTTAAGCTCGTCCATCTGACCGGAAATATTATATGAGCTTCTAAAGTTAAAGCTGGTATTGATAGAACCTGCGAAACTGTTTATTTCGACAAATTTAGCCTTTTCCTCTCCATTTTTCCATGCCGGAGAAAACTTTTCCTGGAAATCTTTCGAAACATATATCTGATTGGCAAGGGTTGCTGTCGGCTTCTCCCAATATCCGCTCACTACGAAGTCACCTTCATATTCAGAGAATCCATTATTTAAGATCAGATGTATTGTCTGACCTATTTCATGAGGCAGTCCAAAGGCATCCAGAACAGTTGTACATGTTGCTATCTCATTTTCCTTTTCCGGAAGACTTCCAACTTCAGGCATGCTATAACCTGATTTTGCACAGGCTTCTGTAGTATAATGAGCTTCGGTATACTCTTCATATAATTCTTCATTCAGAATATCACCTACGATGATGTTATAGGACAGGTCGTGTACTGCAGAATCCTGTGAAAGAAGATCAAATTGTTCCTGAGTCAGGAACTTGAATCCCGCATGGTCGCTTGTTCCAACCTGATACATTGTGCTCTCTTCTACAGACTTCATGATACTTCCACCGATCGTAAAAAGTGTGGTCAGCATCACAGTTGTCAGCGCTATTGCTATGGCGAGGATCACATTTCTTCTCTTATTTGCAGACATGCTTTTTCTGCAAATGTTTTCTATACATTTACGATTCTTAACATTACTCATTGTCGCCACCATCCTTTCTGACAACATGACCATCTTCAATACGGATGATCCTGTCAGCCATCTGGGCGATTTCTTCGTTATGAGTGATCATAATAAGTGTCTGATTGAACTTAGCAACCGATGTCTTAAGAAGTCCGAGCACATCCTGACTCGTACGTGAATCCAGATTTCCCGTAGGCTCATCAGCAAGGATCATAGCAGGCTTCGTTGCAAGAGCTCTGGCAATCGCAACTCTCTGCTGCTGTCCACCGGAAAGCTGATTTGGTGTGCTGCTCAGTTTTTCACTGAGTCCAAGCACATTTATTATTTCATTTACATACTCTTCATCAACTGTATTGCCGTCCAGCTGGATCGGAAGCACGATATTTTCATAAACATTCAGTACGGGAACCAGGTTAAATGCCTGGAAAACAAAACCGATCTTTCTGCGTCTGAAGATTGTGAGTTCTTCATCCTTAAGACTGAATATATCTTTACCATCTATATATACTGTTCCCTCGGTCGGACGATCAAGACCGCCCAGCATATTGAGAAGTGTTGACTTTCCACTTCCACTGGTACCTACGATTGCCACAAACTCACCCTGTGAAACCGATATCTCAATACCATCAACTGCTTTGACCGGAATCTGGCTCTGATTGTAATATCTCTTTAAGTTTTCTGTCTTTAATACTTCCATCGTTTTATTCCTCCAAAATATATGCTAAGTACTTTTGACTTGTACTTAGCATAGCAATACAATCTTTCCAGATTATTTCTCAATTATTACAGTTTTGACATATTTGGAAAACATATATCAAAAGTACTTCCTTGTCCTACTTTGGAATTAACCTTGATGTAACCACCATGATCTTCTACAATCTGTCTTGCCAGCCAGAGTCCCACTCCTATACCTTCCTTGTCGTGAACATCTATTCCTCTATAGAAGCGGCTGAATATCTTCGGGATCTCTTCTTCAGGTATTCCAATGCCCTGATCCATAACTCTTATACCGGAAAACATTTCATAAGAGAATACGCTTAATGTGATCTCTGTTCCTTCTCCCGAATACTTTATCGCGTTATTCACGATATTTCCTACAGCTTCGGTAACCCATTTTGCATCAATTAATACATTCACATCATGTTCATCTATTACTGTAAGCTTTATATTTTTTGATTTAGCTATGGAAGTCTCCTGTCCCGCCACATTTCTTACGACCTGCATAAGGGATGCCTCTTCCTTTTGAAATGTGAAGATACCGGTTTCCAGTCGTGACATTTTAACCAGCGCCTGAATAAGTTCACTGAGCTTTTTGCTCTGCAGACTTATCTCATCTGCATAATCCTTTGCAGGACCATCCTTCACCTGCTCACTCAAAAGTTCGGAATACATCATGATATTGGTAAGGGGCGTTTTTGTCTGATGTGAGATATTCGTGATCAGCTCTTCAATCCTGATTTTCTCTTCCTGAAGCTTCTGCTCTGACATGGAAGAAGAAGATAGATATCTCATCAGTTTTGTCTGCAGCTTGGACAGTTCGGATTCATCAAATTGTGATTCCTGAAAATCTCCGCTTATGGCATCATCAAGCATTTTATTCAGAATAATATACTCTTTTCGATTGAACACTTTACTTCTCCCATCTGAAAACATATCCGATACCATAAACAGTATGAATCAACTTTTCATCCTTGCCTTCTATCTTATCACGCAGTCTCTTTATAGAAACCGTTAATGCATTTTCATCAACATACTGCTCATTCTGCCATACATAGTCTATGAGCTTTTCACGGGAAAGTGTGATCCCTTCATTTTCAACAAGACATCTGAGAAGACGTATTTCGGTCTTGCTGAGTTCTATATCTACTCCGTCTTTTAAAAAATGTAATTCATCAAAATCGAGGGCCAGACCATTTTTCTCATAAGCAAAGCTTGTCTTCGAACGACCCAGCAGATTCTGAACCCTGAGACGAAGTGCCATAAGTGAAAATGGCTTCGTAACATAATCATCTGCTCCCATACTGAGTCCCGTCACTTCATCCAGCTCTGTATCATTTGCAGTCAGCACCAATACCGGAACCCGAGAGGTCTTTCTGACCTCCTGTAAAAAGCTAAGTCCATTACCATCCGGGAGATTCAGATCCAGCAGGATCATATCCACTGATTGCAGATCTACTTTCCTTGCTTCAGCCAGACAGGAGCAGCTGGAAAAATCATACAGCTCATTTCCTAATGTCAGTTCAATCCCATGATTGATCGCCGGATCATCTTCAATTATCATTATGTGTTTTTTCAATTATGTATTCTCCTGTCATACCTTGGATTAAAAATCTCATCGGGACTATGGCAATCGCCATAGTCCCGATCTATATTGTCTAAAAAAGATTTAGTTAATCTTATTCAGCTGTATCTTCCCATACATCTTCATCAGGCTTATAGCCCTTCTTCTCAAGTGATTTTTCAACCAGCTTAACGATGAAGCCGCTGACGATACAAAGAATCATGACTATCCAGCCACCAATGATATTGGAAGCAAGCGAATATCCATCTGAAGCACCGTAGATACCACCGGATTTGAACAGAGCAACCAGATTCCACAGGAAGAATCCGGTAAGTGTAATTGGAGCAAGAATCTTAATTGATGTTACAAACCACCACTCAGGCATCTTGAAACTGTTTGTATTTCGATTCACCTCTTTCAGAACCTTTTTAGGATCAAACAGCCATCCTATTGTAACCGCCTCAAGGACACCTACCAGTATAAGGCTGAAAGCATTACACCAGTTATCAACGATATCCAGCCATGCAAGTCCGGCACCTGTAATGAACCAGAGTGAAAGAACGCTGGCTACAATACAGATATACAGAGTTGTCTTCTTATGAGACAGATGGAACTTATCGGCTACTGCCGTAGATACACCTTCTATGATAGAAAATGCACTGTCTATAGCAAGAGTACATAAGCAGAAATAGAATACAAATGCGAAAATCGCATTAGCCACTCCGCTTTTAGTTAAAAGTACGATGGACTGAGGATAAACGATAAATGCTGTTCCGATACCGGAAGCTGTCATATTTTCTAACATACCTGTTCCGCTCATCGTAGTGAAAAGCACGATACCGGATAACACACTGATAGCAAAGTCCGAAAATGCTATGATAATAGCATCCTTGGCAATATTACTATCCTCCTTAAGGAAGGAACCGTATGCAACCATGATAGCCATCATTATTGACAGAGAATAGAAAACCTGACCTATCGCATCAATCCAGATTTCAGCTTCAGTAAGTGAAGAGAAATCAGGAACAAAAAACTTATATAATCCATCTTCAGAACCGGGCATTATAATTCCCTTTATTGCAAGGATCAGAAGGCAGATGATCGGAAGAAATACTGTATATTTTACAACCTTACCAACAGTTTGCGGGCCGTTACGAATACATGTGTAGATAAGTACCCAAGCAAGTACCAGACATCCGAGAACAGGAAGTGAAAATGTACCATATCCGGATGTTGTTCCCGTAGTCTTTATCATAGAAGCCCAGATTCCCGAAGCAACGCTTGATGCCTCTGCGGTTCCTGTAAGTCCTGCAAACTTATAGCTTGCAAATGCCATCATGATAACCCATGCGAATACAACTGCATAATAAACAGCAATGACAAATGCATTTGATACGGCAAACCATCCAACCGGCTCTGTTTTCTTATTGATAGCACGAAGAGCGCCGGGAACGCCTCTATGCATCTTTCGTCCAATGGATATTTCCATCATAAGAAATGGAATTCCGAGAACAAGCATTGCCAGAAGGTAAACCATCAAAAAGGCTCCACCACCATGTTTTGCAGCAAGACCGGGAAAGCGCCAGGCATTACCTAAACCTACTGCCGATCCTATCGATGCCAGGATGAACTGGGAACGTGAACCCCAGCTGTCACGTTTTTCATTACTCATAATATACTCTCCTTTAACACTTTTTCGTGACAAATTTTACCACATCTTCCGATACATTTCCAATAATATGTAAGGGTTTTATAAACTTAGATATTATTATATAATCATCATATGATGCCAAAGCATCTTTAAGGAGGAAACTATGATGCAGATAAAGCTCAGAAAAACATTTGCAATCATCGCAGCCTTTTCATTAATACTGACTGGCTGTGGCAAATCAAAAATATACGAAGCTACGACAGAAGCAACTACTGAAGCCACTACCGTGACCACAACTGAAAGCTCAACCGAAGCTGCTACCGAAGTCACAACTGAGGCGACAACTGAAGAAACCACTGAAGCTACAACTGAAGCTACAACCGAAGCTGCAACTGAAAAGGAGCCCGAAGAGGCCCCTGAAGACTATAGCAACAGAAATGACGGACTCAACTATTCCGACGATTCTTCCGACTTTGTAATGCTCAGTGAAGCTGTACCTGACGCAATTCTGGAGATAAGATATTATTCAACCTACAACTTCGTAGGTGACAGGATTGACGGATACGAAGAACCTCTTGCTCTTCTAACGAAAGAAGCAGCTGATGCTCTAGAGGAAGTAAATGAGGAACTTAAGGAAAAAGGCTACAGACTTAAGATCTTCGATGCATACAGACCACAGGAAGCAGTGGATAACTTTGTTGAATGGTCTCTCGATGTAGAAGATACCCGTATGAAAGAGTATTTCTATCCGGAACTCGATAAGGGCGTTCTTTTTGATCAGGGATATATTGCCAGACATTCAGGACACAGCCGCGGAAGTACGGTTGATCTTACTCTCTTTGATATGACAACCGAAAAAGAAGTTGATATGGGCGGTACCTTTGATTACTTCGGAGAGCTCAGCCATCCGGATTATACTGCAATAACTGCCGAACAATATGCTAACCGAATGATCCTAAGGGAAGCTATGCTTAATCATGGATTTAAACCGCTTGCCGAAGAATGGTGGCATTTTACACTTAAGAATGAGCCCTATCCTGATACTTATTTTACGTTCCCCGTTAACAGTGATTCAGTGGGCAAGTAAAAGTCCCACACATTTGAAAAAGCGGCACTTTTCAGTGCCGCTTTTTTACTTATGTCAGGCTTCTCGATTTATCAGCCGTTTATTTCTTCATCGCATCATTAGAAAGCTTTCTCACCCTCTCATCCAGCTTTCTTCGTGCCTCCTGATTCTTCTGCCTTTCAATTTCAGCACGCTGTCTTTTGCTCAGATTATTTACAGCATTCGGGTTTGCCGCCTGATTATCCAAAGCGTTATCCTCCGGAAGCTTATTCCTTGCACTGACAGAGAATTCTGAGATCAACATACTCATGGCATCCCTGTCTCTTGCCTGATCCGTACTATGCTTCTCAAAACCGCCGGACTTCTGACTCACCTTTATATTATGATAATCCTTTGCCGCATAGACCATATCTTCTTCCAGCTTTTTAAGTCTGTTATATTCCTCTCTTCTGATTGCAGCATCATAATCCATTATGGCACCAAGCATAGCTTCATATTCTTTGGAATTGCCGCTTCTGTCCTTTCCTTTACTCTCTCCCTTGTGAGTAGCTATAAGACTTCTAATGGCACCCTTAAGATAATCCTTATCCTTGATATCAGCTGCAAGTACCTTTGAAACAGCTCTTTCCGAACTAAATAAATTATCTTTGCCGGATGTTATCTGAGAATTAATTAAGCGTACACTTTTGATATAATTATCATTTCGTATGCTTTCTTTTGCAATGGCCCCCTCGGCGGCAACCCAGTTGATCATTGCTTCGCTGCTTCCTTTAAGGACCTTTTCTTCACTCATATTAAGAAGCTGTATTCCCTTATCTATGTCAGCCTTTACCGCGTCCGTGGCATTTTCATAATAAGCCTTCTGTCCATCTCCATTCCATTTGATCGTAATCTGATCCCTAAAATTGGCTTTCATTGCTGTTATAATCTTATCTTTAGTTGGTTCCACATTATTGTAGGTAATGTTAGCTTTTACAAGATCATACATGGTTGACTTGGGATCATGCTTATTACCATTCTTATCAAGAACAATCCCGGAATCCATTCCTAACAACCTATTAAAGTCCTCAATTGTTGTATTCTCGTCTAGCTTATATTTCTTGAACAGTTCATTTTCAAAATCAATACCAAGCTCTTTTAAAACCCTGTCAATTGCGCTTATAAAACCGTTTATATTCTGTAAATAATAATCAGACAGAAAGCCTCCGCTTTGATAAAGATAATCCGCCTTTTTATTCCGCAGCATCTCGTCCGGTTCATCAATAGACGCTCTTAAATCATCCCATTCCTTCTTCATCATCGTATTGATGTGGGCTTTTTGAATACCTATATATCTGTATAATCTTTCTATTCCATCGATCCCGTCATTTTTGATGATATCCTTGATAACCTGACCTGTGATTGCCTGATCAAGAGCAACAATATGTGCATCTTCTTCTGTAAGCTTGAGCTCATCCCACTGTTCACGAGGTACAGTATTTTTAGTATCATTAAGACCTGCACTTACTCCGATTGATAATACATGCCAAAGCATGTTAAGATCCGAAGACTGCTCATTATATGTGCGGATCATATTCTTCCGATCCTTTTTCTGACTGTTGGTCATGGCAGCTTCGATATTGTCATCAAAGGTATAATCTTCATCCAGTTCGTTCTTCTTGTAATATGACTGAAATATCTTGGTAGAGCTTACATTTACATAATCGTCAAATATGCCCTTGCTCTCTTCAATATTATCATCATCCAGATTATTGTCTAATGCCTGTTCTTCAATTTCCTTCATTACATATCTCTCCTTAATTCATCGCTTTCTACTGATATTTAAATGTAAATGTCTAATTATTATCTAATGTCTTGCAGTTATATAATTATATACTGACAAACATAACAAAAGCGCAACACATACATGAACACATGAATGCTATCTTGTTTCATTCAACTGCTGGTACTTTTCAAGCGATTCATTAAGCACCTTTGACTGCGATAGTTCGAATATATATTCAGCAAACTGAGAAAGAATAAATACAACTACTATACCGGCCGCTATGCTTATCACTACTTCCTTTCGGTCAGACGGAATATTGGAAGACGTAAACACCAGTACCATCACGGCCGCTTCGATGAACAGAACCTGGATGATACGTCTTACCAGCATCCTGACCATGCTGACTTCTTTCTCAGAACGGAAAAATAATGCCGGTATCACACCGATTGCAGCATATACAAGAGGTGAGAGGAACACTTCATAACCAAATCTTCTTTCACTATCAAAAAGAAGTCCTATCACCATCAGAAGGATTGTAATAAGCGTCACTAGGATAAAATATAGCCTAAACGCTTCTATCAGTCTTTCCTTCAACCTCATTTCTTCTCACCACCCTTCAAAGCATTCTTAAGATCAGATACATACTTCCTTGATATCACTACCTCTTCGCTGTTTTTTAAAAGTGCCGTATATCTTCCACTAAGTGCCGGCTTGATAGATTTAATCTTCATCAGATTAAGAAGCAGGCTCTTCTGCACGCGAATGAAGGTCCTGCCTCTAAGCATATCCTCAAGCTCATATAGTTTCAGTTTAACCTCGTAGCTGTCCTTTGCAGTATAAACAAACAATCTGTTATCCACAGATTCTGCATAGAATATGTCGATCAAAGGTATCTCGATCCTGTGTCCATCCTTTTCAGTACTGATCTGTCCCTGCCTGGACTTCACAAAAGAGATGATCTCCTGAACGTCATCTGACACCTTATGACATCTTATCTCCAGAACCTCCGGTTCTTCTATAGGTACTCTTCTTACCTTTAACTCCATGATCCGTTTTCATTTACTCCTATACAAAGTATAAGTTTAGTCTTTTCATAGAGAGTATAACAATGCGGGAAATGATTTACAAGCCGTAACTATTCTTCCTTTTCTCTCCCAAGTGTACGCCACATGGCCAGTCCGTATACCGCACATATAACGATCGCAATAGAGACAGTTATGATAAGTTCTTTCTCTACACTTCCGAATACTTTGAGCGAAGCATCTTCATTACTTATGGCACTTAGTGAATTATTAACACTATGAAATATAATACATGGGATCAGGCTGCCTCCTTTATAAAACAGGGTAACCAGAGTAAAACCTACAACTATCGCAAAGACGATCTGAAGCAATGTTTCAAGCAGCGGCTGTCCTGCAAGAAGATTAACTATATGGCCTATCCCAAATGTTACAGCTGATATAATTATCGCCCTTTTTATACTCTTCTTTGCTATACCCACAAACAAAAACCCTCTGAATATAACTTCCTCAAGAAAACCTACGCAGATCATGCTGATCATATAAAACGCAGTCTCGGCAGCCGAATACTTAAGAGTCACTCCAAAGTAAATGCCGGAAAAAGCTATAAGCATGAGTGGAATGAAAAACCATGCTTTTGACAATTTATACTCCGGCTTTATCAGTCCATATTTTTCAAAAAGGCCGTTCTTACTCAGCCAGACTAATAAAACGATCGTAAATCCAACGTGGAATATCATCGATGGAAGTTTTTCAATCCCGATCGAAGCAGAAATAGATTCCGCTACACTTGTCCCAACTACATAAATAATAATACATATGATTGCAAACGTAACTTCATTTTTCTTATAGATCTTATTCATCTTACTCTCCTTCCGAAACTAAAAAGACCTGGAATATAGTCGTTAATATTTTTGTTAACGCGACTATAAACCAAGCCTTTTTAATATTCAATATTTTACAAGGTAAAATGCATTTATATATCGTAAGATGCACTTTTGCAAAATCATACTATGTTTTTTCTTCTCTTCAGTTCATCAGACAGCCACCCGGTAAAACCTCTCGGAAGCGAGGCATACATAGGAGTTCCGTCATCAAACTTCAGATTCATCTGAACTCCGTTCATAAGACAATGCTGTCCCATTTCAAATCCGAAATTGATCGATGCAATTCCTTTATCTCCATTATATGTCCAGTCAGGAGTGAAAATGAAACTATTTTTCATTCCTCTTAACTTATCGATTCGAGGAGCAACCTGTGTATCATACGGGAAAAACTCATCATGTTTACATATTGCATAAAAAAGTGTAACACCTAAATCACTCAATATATCGAGCGTTTCATCATCCGGAATATCGCTTGTTCCAACAGGTACAAGTATATCGAATTTTTCGGGATGCTTTTTTGCAATAGTAAAAGTAAATCGGGCTCCGCTTGAGTTTCCGAGAAGTATCTTTTCTTTAATACCGTTTGTATGATTCTTTATGAAATATTGAGTAAGATCAATAATCGGTTCAACATAATCCTCGTCCCAGAATCCTGTCGTATTCCCATCCTTATCCTGAACCTCATTTGCCACAGGCACAAGAATATATGCTCCACCTATATCATTCTGATATTCATCCGATGCATACATCTCTGCACCCGTATAATTGATGCAAAGGTCACCGACCAGAGCATTACCTGTACCATGCAGGAAGATCATTAGCGGATAGTCTTCTTTATTCGGATATCCATGTTCCGTGGGATCATAGAAGTAATACTTCATCCCGGAATAACTACCTTTATTAAATCTATCAAAAAAGCTTCCCGTGGGATAAGTCGGATCATAAGATATCGTCGCTCCCTCCGGTATTTCGTTTATCCATGGTGGTGAAGGTCTTTCTTCTTTCATCTCTCTTCCTCCTGAACATCTATCTTTGAGGATTATTGGCTGTTTTCTTCTGTTTTTGTGAGGCCTCCTCGGAAAGCTTCCTCACTCTCTCGTCAAGCTTCCTTCTCGCCTCCTGATTCTTCTGTTTTTCTATGGCATTTCTCTCACTTTTGTTCATTGCCTGATTCAAAGCTTCAGCCGGGTTTTCCAAATCGCCAGGGATATTTTTTCTTGCCTCTACAGAGAATTCCGAGATCATGATACTCATCGCATCCCTGTCACGAGCCTGAGCAGTACTATGTTTGTTAAAATCACCCTCTTTGTACTGCATTTTTATATTATGGTAGTCTTTTGCAGCAAATACCATCTCTTCTTCAAGTGCTTTAAGCTTTTTATATTCTTCCTTCGGAAGCTGGTCAGGATTTGCAAGCAGTTCTTTTCCATTTGCCGTCTTACCTGCCATGATATTATCATAAGCTTTAAGGTAACTTTTCATTGCCTTTTCCATTTCTGAAAACTCGTCGGTATTCCATGCGTCAAACAGTGTATGTGATGCCATCACATTCCATTGTCTCCTCATGCTGTCAACATAGGAAGACATTCCCTTAAGCTCCTTCATGCGATCTGTTTTTTTCTTGTCATACGGTCTGTCGATAACCTTTTCCGGATCCGTTATCTTTTTCATATCCTCACGATACTGATCTTCCGGATATCTTGCATCCTTAACACTTCTTCCTGCCTCCGCAAGCTTTATGGCATCTTTTTTCTCCATTCCAAGCGAAGTCATAAGTGCGGCAAGCTCAATTGCAGTCATCTTACCGCCGCAAAGCTTGTTATTGATACTCTTTAGTTTTTTATCTGCCTCAGGATCTTTTTTTGCACTTTTTTGAAGTTCACGATAACCGGCTTCAAATTGATTCATAGCCTTCTCAAATTCATCCGCTTTCATATGAGAAAGGTCTATCTCACGTCCGCCATATGGTGCTCCAACTGTCTTCTTGCTTGCAAAGAATGTTGACATATCGTGACCTATAGCTTTAAAGTTGTGAAGCTGCCCTATGCAGCTCTCGGTTTTGGGAGCAGAATTCTCAACTCCTATCAGCAGCGTTCCGCAACGGTTCTTCTCTCCCTTCATAGCTTTTATATAAATGTGACCAAAGGTTCCCTCACCATCCACGCAGTCATTACCGTTGAATTTCTTTCCCAGACCGCCCAACGGAATATTCATACCATAATTATTGGCATAGGTTGTCACCTTTTTATTTAACTGACCACTCAGTATCTGCTCTTTCCATTTATATCTGATCTCTTTTGCAGGCTGTGTCATATTGCCGTCATCATCAACGTGTCTTCTTCTCATATCATGGCTTGCAAAACGACCATCTATCATAACATCTCTGTCGAGAGCTTTTTTTCTCCAGGAATCAAAGACCTTATCCTGAACATTTTCATTTCCGGGAGGAAGCGTAAATATCACTCTGCTTCCATGAGCAAAAAGCTCTGATATGTTGCCATAGTACGGTTCAACCTGATTGCCGTTTTCTCCACTTATGATATCAGTGCGTCCAAGCTGGGCCATAAAAATGGTCTTGGCTACAAATACCTGCTTTTCACTGTTGTCTTCTATAATCTTATCCCCTTTTTCTCCGGGGTATTTCTTTTTTATATTTTTGATTCCGGTATCACTTACAGGATTGAGCGTATTGGCAAGCATCACATGATTCATATAAGAATCATATTCTTTAATGAGATTTGCCATAGGTTCTCCCGTACTGTTAACCGCATTTCTGTCGATAAGCTGCGTCATGGCATAACGAAATACAGGATTATTATTAAGTCCTGCCATTTTTTTCTTCATTTCGTCATCAAGAGGAGGTATATCCATATCTGATCCGAAAACCTCCCTAAGCATTTTCTTTCCATAGTATTCCCTTAAAAATACGGGAAGATGATTGAACTTACTATAGTCTCCCTTCTTCATCCTCTTCATTGCATCATTACACTGTGCAACCGTACTTTCTTCGGTTTTGACGATATCTGTTTCAAAAATAAACTTTTCATCAGCGAGGCTCTTCTCGATATCCTTCATATCATCCTCGGTAAGATTCCAGTTCCTTCTAATAAAAGGTGATGCTGCATTCCAACCGCCATCAGATCCCGGTCCTTCAAGTAAGAATTCACCGGCTGATTTTAATCTCATTTCCTCTCTCGCCTTATATCTTTCAGCTAACTGATCCGGTGTATAATGTGCCAGATTAGCTGCCTTCTCATTATTACTGCGCAGCTTGTTCTCATAGTACTGCCTGTTCACATATCCGGTATCGTCTGCATTTTTTGCTTTTCTTGACTTATTGATATCTCTGAGAAGCTCACCGAAATCATTTGGATCCATGTTCTTCATAAGAACAGTCATGGCAATATCAAATCGTTCCTTACCAAAATCCGTACTTCTGATATCAAGCCTTCCGTCTATATAATCGAGACATTTCTCGACCATTTTGTCCTTTAAAACAAGTGCTTTGCCGCCTTCTCCTCTTCTGAGCGCCGCATCATAATCAACAATGACACTTAGCATGGCATCATATTTTTTTGAATTGGCACTTCTTTCTTTGCCATTACTCTCGCCCTTATGGGTCGCATAGAGATTTCTTATAGCGCCTTTCAGATAATCGATATCTCTGATTTCCTCTGCAAGTACCTTGGATACAGCTCTTTCAGAACTTAGCATATTATCTTTACCGGATGTGATCTGATCATTGATAACGCGGATATATTTTATATTTTTATCCGTTTGCATACTCTGCTTTTTCGCAGCACCCTCAGTGGCAATCCAGTTGATAAATTCATTGCCAACCCCTTCAAGCAAGCTGTCTTCAGTCATATTAAAAAGCTGTTTTCCCTTATCAATGCCTGCTTTTTCCGCATCCGTGGAATTATTATAGTACTCTCTCTGTCCGTCTCCATTCCATTTAAGTGTCATCTGATCTCTGAAATTAGACTTCATTGCCTTAATGATCTGCTGCTTACTCGGTTCAACATTATTACGGGTAAGATTCGCCTTTACCATATCATATATTGTAGACTTGGGATCATACTTAATACCGTTCCTATCGATAACATTATTAGAATCCCTGCCCAATAATCTATTATATTGTTCAATCGTTGTATTCTCATCTATCTTTGCTTTACTGAACAGTTCTTCACTGATGTCAAATCCAAGTTCCTTAAGTACCCTTTCTATTGTGCTTTCAAAACCTGATAGATTCTGTATATAAAGATCAGTCAAAAAACCGCCGCTTTGATAGATATAATCCGCTTTTTTATCCCGCAGATTTCCGTCAGGTTCATCAATGGAAGCTCTGATCTCATCCCATTCCTTCTTCCTCATCGCATTGATACGAGCCCTGATAATACCTGCATATTTATATACTTTCTCTATTCCATCGATTCCATCATTTTTGATTATATCTTTAATGACCTGGGTTGACATCTGCTCATCGAGCGCAGCCATATGTGCATCATTTTCCGTAAGCTTAAGTTCATCCCACTGCTCCTTGGGGATTTCTTTTCTTGATTCATTCAGGCTGATATATGTTTCGATTGACAATACATGCCAGAGTTTATTCAGATCTGTGGTTTGTTCATTATAAGTATGGATCATATTCTTTCGGTCTTTTTTCTGGCTTTTGGTCATACCATCTTCGATATTATCATCAAATGTATAATCCACATCCAGCAGATTCTTCTTGTAATATGACTGGTATATTTTATCGGCATTCACATCAACATAATCGTCAAATATCCCTTTATCTGCCGCCTCCTGCCCCTCATTATCAACAACATTTTCATCTACTTCCTTCATAATAACTGCCTCCTCATATTGGTAATACAAAGCCCTTATATCAATTGAATAATCATTACTTTTTAACAGTTACCTTTATTCTGGCATATACACCGTTCTGTGCATAAGCATATACATAACATGTACCTTTACTGATACCCTTGATCTTACCTTTCTTATTTACTGTCGCAATGGAAGGATTGTCCGACTCCCATGCGATATCTCTGTGGATATGAACAGGCTTCTTAGCCTTAAGCTTAGCTTTTATCTTTTTTGACTTTCCGACTTTAAGGGTCAGCTTTCTTTTGCTAGGTATGACCTTCGTATTATTTCCGTTCTTACCACCATTAGTTACACAATGTATAGTCTTAGAGATGGCGAGTATCTGACCATATTCATCAACAGCAACAATAATGTGCTTGTAATATGTTCCGACCTTAAGATTCTTTCTGATATATTTCTTAGACTTCACAGAAGTTATTCTTTTATACTTGTTCTTTCTGCCACACTTATTACCGTAGATTATATATTCTTTAGCACCCGGAACCTTCTTCCATGTCAGCTTAATGGAGTTTTTGGATACCGGTACACCCTTTGCCATAAGAAGTGTAAAGCTAGAGCCTTTGAGATCGCTTTCGTCCTTGTGTTCAATTATCTGCTTATCGATTTCTTCATCAGAAACAGGTGCAAGTTTTTCAAGAGAACGTGATTCTTTCTCACCACATACAGTACAGGTTCTTTCTTCGATTCCTTCCTCAGCAACTGTTGCTTCTTTTGTAATCTTCCATTCACCCCATTTATGTCCTAACGCATCAGTCTTCTTAGTAGTTCTTTCAAGCTCTTTGTTGCATATGTCGCAATATATAACTTCATCAAAAGAACCACACAAAGTACAAGTCGCTTTGACATCATTCTCCTTTACAGCAGCTCTCGGAACGTGTTTATTGGAATCAATCGGAAGTTCTACTACCTTAGTCTGTTCGTCAAAGCACGCCTTAGTAAATACCGCTGTATATGTAGTTTCACCCTTCTCACAACAGGTCGCCTGCTTCGTTACTTCAGATGTATCAACTATTTCTGACTCAATCTCATCAGGATCATTTTTACATGTACGCACAGCTTCACAAACCTTGTTATCAGAAGACCAGTTATATTCCGGCTCACCCCAGTCATGACCTGTCTTATTGATATTTGCAATCTGTTTTGTCTGACTTTCAAATGTCGGATTAGTAAATAATGCAGTATAGGTTGTTACACCATCCTGAGTACATGTTACAGCCTTGGTAACACGGGATATCGTCGTTACCGTCTCGCTCTCATCCTTCTGACATGCCTTACAGGTATGTGTGGCAGTAACCTCACTGTTATCCTCAGACCATGTGTATTCAGCATCATCCCAATCATGATCTTTAATATCATCACCATCAACTGTTTTAGTTTGATTCGTAAACCCCTGAGTATTAAATACCGCCGTATAGGTTATTTTTCCTTTAGCAGTACAGGTTGCAGGTGTTATCTGTGATGTTGTTTCAACAGTTTCTGTCTCAACGTGAGCTGAATCACGATTACATATATGAGTTGCAGTAACCTCTAAATTATCCTCAGACCAGGTATAAACAGGCTCACCATATCTATGCCCTAACGGATTACCTGTATAAGTATCCTCCTCTTCCCGCTTACCGCATCTCTCACAATACCTTACAATATCGTAACTGTCAGCAGTAAGACAATCGGCCGCCCTTTCGTTTTCACGCAACTTATCTGACCACTTATGACCGTTATCCTGATCCTTGTTTATAACAAGTTTATCCATCTCATCCTTTGTAACAGGTGTCGTTTCATCTTCTTTTTCAAAGACTGCACCACAATATTTACATTTGTAATGAGCTTTCATTCCATATGTGACACAGGTAGCCGCTTCTTCCGGTATAAGTTCTTTCTCATGAGTACATGTATCCCACGTCACAGATTCGGTTTCATAATATCCGCACCTCTTACAATATCTGAATCTTGTACTTTGAACTTGTTCCCACTCTGTAAAGTCATGACCTAATGCAGAATAAGTCTTATGTACTCGACTCATTTCTTCATTACAATATTTACAGTAGTACACAAAATCGCAGCTTCCCTCTTCGGTACAGGTAGAGGCCACAATATTTTCAACAACCTGATTGCCTGGCTTATGGGGGCCTGGGGTTGTTGTCTCAATATACCTTTGATCCTCAAAAGCAGGATTAGCAAATTCTGCCGTATAACATGTCATATTTAAAACCTGACAGGATCCTGACAAAGCCACACTCACAAATATTTCTCCATCTTCCGTCTCGACATGACTTGCATCATTTTTACACACTCGTTTTGCTATTATTGACTTGTGATCGTCCGACCATGTATAAGTAGGCTCACCCCAGTCATGACCTATAGCATTGGTTGTCACTAATGTCTTGGTAGTATAAATTGTTCCTGCTGCGTCAGTAAACAACTCCTTACAAACAGGACACTGATAGTATTCTATATTACCTGTTTCTGTACAGGTTGCAGCGCTTGCTGCAATCTTATTAAGTGTTGAATTGCAATCCTTAAGTATAACCTCACCATCGCTATTTCTTGTCACATGATATTTCGGATTATCACTAAAGAAATACAGTCCGGCAACATCATCCATATTACTGTTATAGTCTTCTGTTACCGTTAACGGCATGTAATTATTCTTAACTGTAACTCCTATCTTCGCACCGGTCATAAGCGGCGCATTGACAGTAAGTACTCTCTCAGCACCGTAATTAGTCTGGTTTACATGAAGATTGCTGACTGTATTGTTGTTATCAAGAAGATAATTATCTGTAATAACAGGCTTGCCTGAAATTTGACAAATACCATCATAAGCAACAAAAACACCGCCGCCATAGTGTTGTCCACCCGTATCAGAAGCGCTATTTTGGGTTATAGTACCTCCGGTAAGAATACAAGTTGCACCTTTACCGACATATATACCACCGCCGTCTCCTTCCGGACACGAATTTCCCGTAATTGTTCCACCTGTCATAGCAAACTGACTATACTGATCAATAACGCATACACCGCCGCCATAATAATCGTGGAGCGAATAATTTCCCGTGGTGTTTCCGCTTATAGTACCACCGCTCATTACCATTGCTCCGCCCTCAGCTACCTTCACGCCGGCACCTTTTTCATTTCCCTTATTATCTCTGATTTCACCGCCGGTCATGTGAAATAATGACGGTCTCTCTTCTTCATTGGAAGCTGTTCCTTGAACAACAACTCCAACATGATTATTATGAATAGTTCCTGCCTTCATCCAGAATGTAGCTCCGTAATCAACGATTACGCCTTCTTGTTGCGCTCCATAAAGGTCACCACCTAGTATTTCACCGCCGGTCATGTTCATGGTACCATAATTATAAATACCTGTAAGATTTCCATTAACTTTTCCGCCTCTGAAGTTAAATGTTCCTTTTTCTCCTACTACAACTCCGCTCTTATCCTGACCACGAATCTCTCCACCGGTCATATCTAATATTCCCTTATTAATATATATACCTGACCCTCTTTCGGCTTTAGGTGTTTGATTACCCATATGATTATAGCCAGTCGTACTGCCAATAGCACCACCATTTATGTTAAGCTTACCATTACTAACGTATATTCCGCCGCCATATGAAGCAAAATTCCAGCTTATTGCACCACCATTGATAGTAACTTCGCATTCATTATCATTATAATTTGTCATATATATGGCACCACCCATGCCTTTTGAGGCAACTTGATAGGAAGTAGAATTATTAAACAATTCACCATCGTTCATGATAAAGGATCCTCCCAGAACGGATATGGCACCACCGGATAAATTACTCCAGTTTTTAGTAAAGATTCCTCCATTCATTGTAACCATTCCACTGGGATATATCACTAAAGCACTATATGATGCACCTGTAATCTTGCCTTCATTGGATAAGTCATTAATCTCAAGATTACCATAAACCCAAAACAACGGTTTCTTATTTGCAGGGGTATTAACACCTGAATATAATCCGGCATCTAAAGTATGCCCGTTAAGATCAAGCGTTACATTCTTGCCCTGTGGAATTGTTACATCATATAAGCCTTTAATATCAGCCCCTAATTTGATATCGGCATCCCCTTCCGCAGTAATCGCATTCTTAAGCTGCTCCTTAGTTGTTACCGTAACAGTGGCAGCGTTAACATGATCCTTTGACGGATTACCGTATAACAATATTCCAATAATCAATATAGGCAGCGTTAATAATAGTTTTCTTTTCATTATTCTCTCCATCTGTATTGTTTTATTTATATTGTAAAGCACCTTTTACTTTTTAACAGTTTTCTGAACCTCCGGTGCCTTCTCACGAAGCTTCTCAACTTGTCTTGGATTACGTTTTAACTTATCCATAAGATGCTTTACTTTAAGCTCTGTCTGTGTGTCCTTAGCTTTCTTCGCATCATCGAGAGTCATGGCAAGAGCCTTATCGCAGGAATCAGACGCAAATCCGGCACTCATCTTTCCTTTCTTTGCTCCGTCTAATATAAGCTTCTCGTAATTTTTCTTAAATGATTCCGGTACCAAATGATCATCAATAAACGCATCTCGCTGCTTCTTATCTGCTGTTGAATCATAGGCTCTGTTAATCGTGTCATATGGAGTTCCCTTCTGCCTTGCTATTGTATTTTCCACAACATCTGTCATGATCACCTGATAAGCCTTATTCAATACATCCTTTGCAAGCTTCTGATCTTCCGGTTTTGCCTGATATGCTTCTCCGATTTTCTTAGAACTACTTTCTAGATTCTTATAAAACAGTTCTTTATAATATCCCTGTCCGTGAACGTATCCAAAGCGTGGATTGAATTCCGGCACCTTAAACATGAAATCTCCGGAGGTCTTTTCGAACTTAGCCGTCTTCTGGTTATACTGATCAAATGCACTTTGGACAATATTTCTTCTTGTCACATCATCCTCTGAAGGCTTCTTGATATCGTACATTTTATCAACATATCTTGCCATCTTCATCATGGTTGACATCGGAAGCTTTGTATTCTTACCCGGCTCTTCTTTTGCTGAGTGCTCGGCCATATTCTTAGCAATTTCTTTATATAAAGGATCTTGGCTGTATTTAAGAAGATCATCATCTCCCATTGCCTTATATATCTTGCCTGCAAGATTATCCTGAAGCTCGCCTTTCTTCTTCGGTTCGGACTTTTTCTCTTCTTTCTTTTCCTCGGCCTTTTTCTCTTCTTTCTTTTCCTCGACCTTTTTCTCTTCTTTCTTCTCCTCAGCCTTCTTTTCTTCTTTCTTCTCTTCTACCTTCTTCTCTTCGATTTCATTTTCAGGCTCGTCTTCATCCACATAATCTGCCCGTGAAGGCTCAGGAATATTATACATTGCTCTGTAGTTTTTAAGCTCGTATCTTACCCAGTCCTGACCGACGCCGTCAGGAATTGGATCATTTATTACATATATTCTGTCATCATACGTTTCATCGGGTTCTCCCACATTATCGATACGGTCGCGTATCGACTGTTTCATATGTTCCTTGAATGCAGTCCGCTCATTAAGGTTTTTAAACTCCTCTTTTGCTCCTTTATTAATCTTTTCAGAATTCAGACTATCCATAAAATCATAAGCACTAAAGTTAGGATCATATTCATATCTTTCTCTCATTTTTTCCACATAAAGAGAACGGCAGAAGGAGTTAGCTTCTTTACTCATATCCAGGCTTTCACCTTCATGATTTATACCAAGAGAGCCTGTTCCCAGTATTTTGTATCTATATTCTTCCTGTCTTTTGATAATACTCTCATATTTAGCCATAGCTCTCTCTTCGGGAGTTCCTGTATATTCCTTTGTAAACTTCTCAGAACCCATACTGATATGTGAATTTATCTTATCTCTGAGACTGCTGACAGTATTAATTCGCTTTGCTGTATATTCACTTCTCTTTATTGCCTTACCCTTATGAGAGGCCTTATAATCTTTATTCTCCTTTTCCTTACCATTCAGATACTTATCGATCTTCTTCTGTACTTCTCTTGTCTGCTTCTCGTAATTTCTGAACTGCTTTTCATTTAGATCCTGCGGATATTTCCTTGCCATTTCAACAAGCTTCTCTACACTTGCCTTAAGCTCTTTAAAGTTATTGGAGGAACGTCCCCAGGAATCCACATCTTTAAGGGATTTAAGCATATCCTCCGCCTGCTCAAGACGCGTTTTCTCCTTAAAATCATATGGATCAGTAAGCTTATCTTCTGTGGCATTGAAGGAATATTCTGCAATATTTATAATACTCTTACCCTTATACTTATCAAGAAGAGCTTTCGTGTCCTTAAGGGCATCCCGACGCATGGCAAAGTCCGGATTTTTGATATTTTCATACTTTTCGTATAGTTCTTTTGAATCCTTAAGAGCATTTTTCGCATTTGTAAGGTTTGTCTCATATTTCTTAATATCATTTTTATAATTTTCTGCATCATTCTTAAGAGATGTCGCATCCTTACCGGCCTTTAACGCTTCTTCAATATCCCTCTCAACTTGTTTAATCTTGCCCTTTGTGTTTTTAAGATTTATATTTTCATTCTTTATAGTATTCTCAGCATCTGCCACCGCACTGCCAAGTACTCCCATCAGCCGCGCTTCTGTTACCGTCCACCCATTTTTTATGGCTTTGGACTGTGCTCTGAGATTTGCTATTGCAACAGGTGTAGCGTTTCTGCTTATCTTATTGGGATCTGCTGAGGTAGTCTCCGAAACCTCATTATTCATAATTGTAAGGTTCGTTCCATCAAAGTATTTCAGGTCTTTTTCTCTCTGATCGATATCTGTTCTGCTGTATCTTTTCTCCGCAGCGCTCCTAAGTTTATCAAATGAATCAACCAGCAAATCAATGGCAGCAGCGTACTTCGCAGCATAGGCAGTGTCAAGTCCGGTCTCTCCCTTTGACTCTGCCTTCTGTCTCTCATAGATAACCTGCGTTAATTCTTTTGCTGACTTAAAATAATTATTATACAGTCCCGCAAACTCTCCGAGAGCTTCTTCTCTTTTTTTGTTAAGCTCCACATCTATGACTTTAACTTTTTTCCCATCCACTGTTACGGTATTCGTTAGTGTCGGCATATCACCAAATGGCGAGATGATAACTCTCTCAAGTTCGGGCTGATCCATGAGCATATCAAGCATATCACCGTTATTGGGATTTGACACATAGTACATGGCTTCCAGCATTTCCTTAAATGGTCCCTGAAAATCCTTTACTTTTTTCTCCATTCCGGCAATTATTTTCTTGCCCCTCTTTAAAAGATCACTCTTGTCTTCCTCAAAAACCTGATTCGTAAAACCGAGACCGTTAAGCTTATCTGTGCTTATCTTTTCTGTTTCCGTACTGATAACCGGCACAATCTCATCAAAATACTCCTTCCAGTCATCACTAAGAAACTCACCCAGCTCACCAAAATCCGTCTCTATACGGTGCAGATCATAGAACTGCTTGATTTCCTCATATCTTGGATATTTATCTTTGTTTTTTCTTGGCATGGCAACTGCCCTCCTTTTATGTAAATGTCATATTATTATCAAATTATAACCACTTGTATAATTATATACTGACAAACATAACAAAAGCGCAACAAACCCCATATGGTAATACGGAATCATAGATGTTAATATATCAACAACTGAGCAAAAATAGTCGAGAAAAGTATAATATATTTTTGATAGTATTCGCTCATAAGGAGATGAGCCAGATGGAATAACAAAGAGAAGCTGTAAGAGTTATTGAAGTTGAAGAGGATTATGACGGCGTAATTCCTGAAGGATTTGAGATTATTGATCTTCCTGCTGCTACATTTCTGCTGTTCAGAGGCGAACCATTTGCAGAAGAAGACTATGTAGCAGCTATAAATGAAATCTGGGATGCTGAAAAGAAGTATAATCCTGAGTTTATAGGTTATAAGTGGGATGATGATAATCCAAGGATCCAGCTTGAACCTCGAGGCGAAAGAGGCTATATCGAACTCGTGCCCGTGAAGAAGGCAGTCTAAGCTCATCGGGATACCGGCAAAAGCCGGTATCCCGATGTATGTTGTCGCCAAACTCAATGATAATTATGAAGTAGCCGGGGTCTTAGCGATCAGAAGTCTCTCTTCTGTAAGGTCATAATATAAATATAAATCGCTGTCAGACACATCATATACATTCACGATGCCTTCATTTTCTTCAGGCTGTTCAGTTATTTCCTTTGTTATCTCTTTATTCCCTGTTCCTTCAAACAACATCTCCGGATGGTATGCTTTTGTATTCTTTCCTTCAAATACTGCTGTATAAAGAATTCCTGCCTCAACCAGATCCTGGAATATATGACTTCCATAGCTAAGTTCCGGTATATATCCTGCTTTCGTTTCGGACACTTCAGCTATAACATTAAATTCGCTGATATCCGCAAATGCCGAAGGAACTCCAAGTTCAGGAGATGATGTACATATTCTTCCCGGCGTCAGGAGAAGAAGATTTTTTTCTTTTCCTTTGTAGTACCAATTAACATTGACATTGTATTCCAATAATATGTTCAGACTTGATTCTATAAAGCATCTGTAACTTACCTCTTGAAAACAACCACTTACCGATTTTTCAAAGACAAACCCGTATAATAATGGTATTATTGCCTCATCAAAGCAAAAGTCGACAAAGCTTTAAAAATATACGGAGGACATATCGTGAAAGTAGATATAAAAGTATCTGAAAATATAAAAGAACCATATGCTGAAATATATACTTCAGAGATAACAAAAGAGATTACGGAAATAACACATATCATTACCGAGTATGGTGAGCAGAACCTTCTTATCGGAAAGAAGGAAGAAAGAATGGTTGTTCTGAAACCCGAAGAAATCTACATAGTAAGAGTAGAACAGGAAAAGGTTTTCCTTGTCACAGAAAATGAGACATATAGAACAACCAAGAGAATGAAAGATGTTCTCGTATCTTTAGGATCTGATTTTATGCAGGTTTCAAAATCCGGTGCTATCAATCTTAAATATCTGGAAAGTGTTGAGCCTTACTTTAATGGTGTAATGAAACTCAACATGAAAAATGGTGATTCAGAATATATCTCACGTAAATATGTCCCGGAACTAAAGAAATATTTAGGTTTATAGGAGGAACTAATAATGAAAAAAATAATAGATATAATTAAATCTTCGGCAATCAGTATTATGATGAGCTGCACAATATTTGTAATAGTTGGCATAGTATTTGATCAGATGGGTAAAGGATGTTTTAACATGAGCAATTATTCATTCACAAAAATGGCAATTGCATGTGCAGTTACCGGGCTAGGTTTTGGAGTGCCAAGTATTCTGTATTCCATCGAAAGAATCCCGGTCACCCTTGCCACTATAATACAATTAGGAATCGGGTTTACTGTATATTTTGCCGCCGCCTCCATCGTCGGTTGGATTCCAAAGCAGGCTGGACTTACAGCTTGTATCTTAACCGTAGTCGGCATGTTTGTCCTTGGAATAATAATCTGGTTCTGCTTCATGAAGTATTATAAGAATCTTGCAGATAGAATGAACAAGGAAATACTCAGAAGAAATTAGTCATTAATCAAATAGTTAATCAGCGACCACTATGTGGTCGCTGATTTATATTTAATATGAAAATGTTCCTGCTATCCTTCCGACAGCGATTATATTTCCGCTGTTACCTTCTGCGTCTATATCCAGTGCTTTAAAGTTTTCCTCAAAGTTCGGATTCGATCCCCCGAAGCCTCCCTTTATTCTTTCAACCGGCGCCTTAAGAGCGACAACATAAACTTCATATGTACGAGTAGCACCGCTTGGTGGATATGGTCCCACATATTCTGATTCCGGGGCCCAGCCCTCATCAAGGCTTGTCTCAGTCACGTTATCAGATTTCCAATGCATAAAATGCCACGCAGACGGATCATCCATTATAATGACATAAAGACCGGCACCATCAACCTCATCCCACTTAAGCTGAGGTGATTTATTTGATCCCCTGTCAGTATTAGATATAACATCATCCCAGACACCATTATTAAGACTTGTTGAAGTTACTTCAAAAGATGGGTAATCATCTATAAATGCATTTATTTCCGAAGTACTTTCTGGTTCGGCAGCTTCCGATGCAGTTTCCTCTGAAACAGTTTCCTCTGATGATGCTTCTTCAGTTGTAACTGCTTCAGTTGTAGCTTCTTCAGTAATACTCTCTGTAGCAGATTTGCTTACATCACCTGACGAGCCGCATCCTGCACATAAAGCTAAAATCATAATACATGATAATATAACCGGTTTCTTCAAAACATTTTCTCCTTTGATATTACATAATAATTTTGAATTATACCTTACATCGAAAGTGTATCAAGAGTGTATCACTTCTCCTTAATCATATGCATTCACTGTGGAAATCCAAACATTATCACATAAACAATAAATGATATTATATCAATCAGGATAAATATCCCAAAGGCAATTGCTGCTATCTTTAAGCCTTTTTTCGCCTTCTGCTTATTTGTATCTGTTGATGCCTGTGCTTGCTCCTGCCATATTAATCATGTGAGGTATGGTAAACAGTGCTGTACTGATACCGACTGCAACCGGAATCGGAGTCCTATCCTTAAGAAGCTGTAATACAATTCCTCTACAGAGCACTTCTTCCATAGCTCCCTGGCAGATAAAACCGCCCAGCATAAGTATAATGTGGATATGATCAATCTTACTAAACACACCATTAAATGTCAGCGCACCGGTAAACCCAACTGACACAACTGATACAACTATCAGAACTATACCAGCCAAGACTCCTGCTAAATAAGTGAAGGCTTTCTTTGTAAACCCAAGTTCGGCCAGAGTCTTCTTCTGGAACAGTTTCCAGTAAAGAAACATAATTACAATCATCAATCCATAACCATAATAGCTTATCAGCATTATCGTATTACCATCGAACATTTCACCCTTTAAAGGATTCTTTCCACAGGCAAAATGTAACCCTATGACAATGGCTTCACCAATTAATTCTGATCCAAATTTTACAAACCAGAATATGATGATAACTTTAATGATATAAAGTATCACCGGCATTTCAGTACGGTTGTTTAACGGACTGATGTTCTTTAAAGAGTTTTTAATCTTACTCATGATCAACAATTCCTCCTTAAATAATTATTGTTGAATCCATAGTAATATTCCGGCCTCTAAAACTCCACCAGTCAGCCTTAACAATATGACAACGGCTGTTAACAATCATGTTAACAGCCGTTGCAATGCCCTATTTTACTACATTTTTATCATTTGTCTGATTAAAGATCAGTCTTCGGTTTCTCCTGCTCCTTGAAGTGTAAAACTCACTCATTCATATTCGATGAGATTTGTACATGAGTTTTTTCCTTAAAGCCCGCTTCCAGTCTTTACTTTTCATTTACCGGCTATTTGGTTGATCTTTGATCATGAATGATGTCATTCGCGAAAACCGGATCACGCTTTAAGCCATCCGGTCTCCACGCTTCTGTCGAGGTTCTTTCTGATCCACTCATACACCTCAGGCATGAATTCCTTTATGACCTTCATTCTCTCTTCAACCTGGGCTCTTACCGTACTGCCATCGCGCCAGGTATAGCCTTCGGTCAGAGTGTTATGGAGCAGCGGCTGGAGTCTGTCCATACATGCCGCGTACTTTGCGTCAACAGTCTCCATCGCGTCGAATTCCTCCCAGAGACATCTAAGCTCCGCCCCCTGCTCTGAAGGAAGCTGCGAATAGAGTCTGTCGGCGGCTTTGGCCTCACGTTCAGCCTTGCTTGAGTTGCCTTCAATATCGTATGCGAAAGTATCGCCCGCGTAGATTTCGATAAGGTCATGAACGACCAGCATCTTTACAGCGCGTTCGACATCAGGTTCCTCAACACAATATTCTTTGAAGAGCAGTGCCATGACCGCGATGTGCCATGAATGCTCAGCATCGTTCTCACGTCTTTCTCCGGAAAGCAGCATCGTTCTTCTGTAAATGCCGGTCATCTTATCGATCTCCGCGGAAAACATCAGCTGACTGTCCAGTCTCGGATTTCCCGAACTCAAAAAATCTTCTATTCCCATATTCTTTTCCTTTCTCATGTTTATTTTGAATGATACTCCAAAACTGGTGCATCGTTCAACCAAACTCAACCGCCTGATAGTTCCTTTTGCTGATTATATATCTTACATATCCATTATAATATCAAACACCTCACCACACAGAGCCCCGTTCTGTGAGAGGGTGTCAAGTGTTTTCCCCGCGTACAGCTTTTTTGCGTTTTCAACTGCCTTGTTGTTCGTTTCATAAAACCTGCTAAGGACTTTTCCGGAAACTCCTCGCTCCAAGTGTCTTAACTCGTAGTAGCTTTGTATCGTCAGTTGGAAAAGCTCACCCTCGCCGCCCTCGTGGATGCAAGTGACTTTTTTGCCAATGTAGTAAGGATCCTGTTTTGTCAGGTGAACCATTCCGCAGTAATCATCAAAAGCAGCAAAATGAACGGTCTTTATGTGTCCCATTAGTATCATTCCCATACACATCGGGCATGGTTCCATTGAGGTGTACAACATAACTGATCTTGAATCCGTCTTATCGGTATCCATTCGCCGCAGAGCATTTGCTTCGGCGTGTGAAATCTCTTTGTTTATCGTGTCTGCTTCATGGCTTCGGTTTCTGTCACTAAGGATAAGTTGTCCCTCCCTATCGAAAAGTGCGGCTCCTATCGGGGTTGAGCCAAAGCCAAATGCCTTCCATGCTTCTTCAAAAACTATTTGCCATTGATGAGACAGATCTCTCCACATATGCGTTTATCCTTCAAATATCTTATTTATTTATATTCCTCCGTAGCGGAGTTTATTTTTTTCTTGCAGCCTTCAATATCGATACTGCCGTCATTCAGTCCCATGAAAACATCCCGCAAGCCCTTTTATTTTTTAGGGTTTACGGGATTTATTGGTTTTATGTTTAATATGTAAACGTTCCTGCTAATCTGCCGACAGCGATTATATTTCCACTGTTTCCTTGGGCATCTATATCGAGTGCCTTAAAGTTCTCCTCAAAGTTCGGATTCGATCCCAAGTCTCCCTTTATTCTTTCAACCGGCGCCTTAAGAGCGACAACATATACTTCATATGTATGAGTAGCACCGCTTGGTGGATATGGTCCCACATATTCGGATTTCGGGGCCCAGCCCTCATCAAGGCTTGTCTCAGTCACGTTATCAGATTTCCAATGCATAAAATGCCACGCAGACGGATCATCCATTATAATGACATAAAGACCGGCACCATCAACCGCATCCCACTTAAGCTGAGGTGATTTATTTGATCCCCTGTCAGTATAAGATATAACATCATCCCAGACACCATTATTAAGACTTGTTGAAGTCACTTTAAAAGATGGGTAGTCATCTATAAATGCATTTATTTCTGAAGTACTTTCTGCTTCGGTAGCTTCCGATGCAGTATCCGATGCAGTATCCTCTGTCTCAGCTTCTTCTGTCACAGCTTCCTCCGATGTTTCTTCTTCAGTGACAGCTGTATCGGTACTACTCTCAGTGACAGAGCCGCTCTCTGTAGCAGATTCGCTTACATCATCTGACGAGCCACATCCTGCACATAAAGCTAAAATCATAATACATAATAATATAACCTGTTTTTTCAAAATCATTTCCCCCTTGATATTACACAATAATTTCGAATTATACCTTACATCGAAAGTGTATCAAGAGTGTATCAAAAAACATAAAGATTTATTCGTACTCCACCGTAGCAGGGGGCTTAATTCTTTATTGAGGCAGCACCTTGGAGCAAGTATTTTCAGCCATCCTTTTAAAAGCTTAAGTTTCATCATCCAATCCTTCCAGCATCCTATTGGCTTTTCTTATCTGTCTGAAAAAAATGATGTAGTAAACAGCCGCTCCAAAGAAGAACGGTATAGTTACTGATATAAACATATCACGATAAGCTGTAGGTGCATTTTCGGTAAAATGTCCTGCAATCCAGATTCCCAGGAATACTACTATCAGTGTCACCAGATACTGTCCAATGAATACCGGTATGAACGGATATTTCTGCAGATAAAAATGCAGTGACAGGATCAGTGTTATGAGTACTGAAAACCCAAAACACATGAATATATTCTCAGTATAATATTTATCCGTAAACCCATAAGCTTTTTCTAAAAGCAGTTTACCGCAGACGATCAGCGTGAAGCTGATGCATACGATAGATATAAAGTTTTTTCTGGTTATCAGTTTCATGCTTTTTTCCTCCCCTGCAGTTTATTCAGTCTATCGTAGAATTCTGCTCGATAGCTTCTGTTCATAACAAGTTTCTCATCATTTTTAAGATAGATCATCACTCTCATATTAAGATCGCCCTGAAGCTTCTTTATCTTATAGATATTCACCACCGACGATTTACTAATTCGAACAAATCCTACATTAGCGAATTCCTCGATTATATCCCTGAGTGCCTCTTTAATCTCAACGCACATATCTCTGGTATAGGCAAAGGTCTTCCTGTCTACAGTTTCTATATAAAAGATGTCAGTAACCGCGATAGTTACCCTCTTATCCTCAAAAATCCCCTCGATATATCGAAGGGTATCTCTGAGCCTGTCCAGAACCGCATTAGTTTCCTCATCAATTTTGTCATAATGCAGTTCCAGATAGTTTTCTTCAATTTTTTCTTCTTTTGTTTTAATAAGTTTCATATAAGTACCTTATTTTTTAGCTTTCACTTTTACAGTATGAACATAATGCAAAGCAGTATGTAAGTAAGTTTTACATTTCTGTTTGTAAGCAGGTATGCAGATCCGAATACAAATCCGCCAACTGCTGTATAAAGTCCTGCTCCAAGAGAACCCTTTGAAAGCCAATGTCCAAGTCCCCATGTAAGTGCAACAACTATTCCACCGAAAGGGATCTTATTATTGTTGAACCACTTTTCAAAAGCCATCTGTCCGAATACGATTATAAGAAGAACAAGGCTGACTTCAAAGAGATAGTAAATGTACTGGAAAGGGAAAAGGATTGGTCCGCGACTTTTAAACTCCGCCACTACTTTGCTGCCATTCCAATCGATCCAGGTTGAGATAAGACAAAGAACTGTACCTATAAAGATAAGTACCCACTGCCACACCTTCATATCTTTGCTAAAAAGCTTTGTACTCTTTATGTTTTCAAGAAGGTCGACATTCTTTTTCTTTGCACATTCCTTTACTACCATGTAACCACCAAGGCCCCATGCTGTGCATGTCACTACCCAGTGGCATATCATCTGCCAGGTTGTAAAATCATTTATTCCTCTATTATAAAGCTTGGGCTCGATTAAAAATCCCCACAGAAGTTCAAATCCGATTACTCCGAATACTTCCAGTCCATATCCCAGGAAACTAAGTCCTTCCATGAATCTGTTTGTCTTTCTTTCTGCCTTAGTATTTGATTTTTTTGCAATGGCGTTTTCCATTTTTCTGCTCCTTTTTATGTATTTCACTTGCGTGTTTTTTCTTGATGAACACACCTTACACAAAAAGAAACTGTCCTGCAATAAATCATGTACTAAGTTGCAACTGAGTATGTCTAAGTTGCAAAAATCGTCATTTATTTTATAATATCACGAACTGGTAAAGTCATTTTTCCTTCGATTAAAAAACCTTCTTTTACAAGATTTCCGAGTATTTTTTTACGTAAGTATGTTGAATCAGGCAATACTCTGTTGAAAAAACTAATTATATATCATCTCCAAAAGCTCCTTAAGCTCGTCAATTCCTATTCCACTCATCTTCGCCTTTTCCACTGCCTTTGTCAGCAGTTCTTCAGCCTGACGAAGATTCTCTTCCCGAAGGAATTCTGGATTCTGTGCTTTTACGAAGCTTCCTTTTCCAGTATAAGTCTCAATAAAGCCATCCCTTTCCAGTTCCTCATAGGCGCGCTTAGTGGTAATCAGACTTATCCTCATCTGCATAGCCAGATTACGCATAGAAGGGAGAGCTTCCCCGGGGGCAAGCTCTCCGCTCATGATCATAGCCTTTATTTGATTAACGATCTGCAGATAGATCGGTTCATTCGACGAATTTGAAATTATAATATCCATATTTTTTCCCACTTTTAACTATGACATACCAGCATAATAAACTGTCTGTCACAATTTACTCCATTATGAATTGCTTTTAACATTTTAACAAGTACTATTTTATCAAGTACAATTTATTTAAATATCATCTCTCAATATGCCTTTCTTAAAAACTGCACAAGATATCTGATATGACAGGAAATACATCAGCCCCACAAATATTATTTCTATCAGATATACCACGAAACTGATCAGCCCAATCTTATCCTTCAGGTCAGCAATTCCCTGAGCATACACCGCAGTATCAGGATTATCTTTAACAACCTCAGTGAGAATTGTTCTTACGATTCCATTTTCTCCCATCAGCCATTCAATATTTCCAAAAAGTAAATAGATAGTCACAATTAGTGTCAATATTACTGAAATAAATATACGAACTATGGAAGCTCTTTCCACTCCAAGCCTGAATGCTATAGGCGTTTCGATGGAAAAAACAAGAAGATTACAGAAAATGAGGATTAATGTAATCACCCGGTTACTATCTATGGAACCATCAACCAAACCACATACAATATCATTTATCTCACATAAGATAAATGCGATGGCATAAAGTAGAAGCACGATAAGATACTTGGCACCAACAACACTTCTTTCTGTTCTGGGAAGTGCAACTCCATAGAAGCCCCAAGGCCGCGATGTATCTGTCTTCATAATGTATCCGGAATTCATATTTCCTATGTATAGTACAATCATCAGATCAATCACCAAAGCTGCCGGTGACATATCTTCAGGTGTCTTTCCTGCAGCCTTAAAAAATATAAACATTAAAGCCACGACAGTCACTATTGATAGACCAGTGAAGATAATCTTGGACTTATTTAGAAATATATCTTTGTAAATCAGACCTTTCATACGCGCTTACCTTCTTTTTTTACAATCCTGACCGAAATTATAAAGCATGCTAATGTCATAAGAACCGCGAAAACCAGCGGAGTTATATATAGTATCGCCACATGAGCCGACAGATACTTTAGCGAGTTTAATACCCACTGTTTTGCATTTTCATTTACTTCTAAAATAAAATATATTGCCATAACTCCTACCACTAAAACAAATATAATAAATGCAATAATGGCATCAGCTTTCTTTGACCCTTTTCCTTTATAAATATATTGCATTAATACAGATTCATTTCCAACAAGCAGAAGCATAACTGACATCAAAATAAGTATCAGGGGGCCTTCATGTCTTCCCAGTCCGCTGTGAAGTATATCAGTGGACTCAACTCCCGATATTACCTGCATAAGCCGAAGACCCAGAAGTCCAATGCCCAGGCCCAATAGAAATAACATTGTAATAATGAGATATTTCGCTCCCACTATCACCTCGCTCTTTTTTCCTGAAACGCTTAAGTAATCATGCCAATGAATTTCATAATCTTTTTTTATAAGACTAAATATGTGCTCTACCCCAGTGGTCACAATACATCCACCAATCAGTCCAAAGTAGAGAGAAGCCTGCATAACTTCTATAGGAGTTTGTTTGTCGGTTGCATATTTAGCAATATTCCCATACTTTGCAGAAAGAATACCAATAAGACCAAATAGAATGAAACCGGCAAAAATACCAAATGTTATCAGAAGATTTTTTCTTATGAGATATAAATCTCTGTATATTAGTTCTTTCATAATCACCTCATCTGACGCTTCGAGCCACCTTACCCTCTGGAGGAAGATGATTTTTAATTCCACTGGCCTTTAGATTGGTTTACATAAAACAGCATAATTTCTTCTAAGTTTGTTCTATCTATCACTGCTCCGGAGAACTTCTTCTCAGCCATAAACCTATCATTTACCATCACATCCACACCAAAGTCTGTAACCCTTGCGCTGATATAATCCTCTCTCTCAAAATTCTTGAAGTCTTTCTTTGAAACCTTTACGAGGCCATGATTATCAAGAATCTCATCCTTTATGCCGGTAAGGAGGATTTTTCCTTTATCGATAAATGTAACTCTGTCAGCTATCTTCTCCAGATCCGAAGTGATATGCGAAGACATCAGTATTGATTTATCCTCATCCTGAAGATATTCGAGGAATATATCCAGGATTTCATTTCGCACCACCGGATCAAGTCCTGTGGTCGCTTCATCCATAATGAGAAGCTTAGCATTATGGGACAGCCCTGCTGCGATCTGAAGCTTCATCTTCATTCCTTTAGAAAACTGCCCGAACTTTTTCTTATATGGAAGCTGAAATCTTTCCAGATAGTTCTCGAAACATTCTTCGTCCCACTCTTTCCATATTCCTTTCATAGTCTTAGATAGCTGCTTTGCCGAAAGATCATCATTAAACGGAAGAATATCAAAGATTGCAGAAATTTGTTCCTTGACTTCATATTCATGCGCCGGCATCTCCTGCCCGAGAATCCTGATTTCACCACTATCCCATTTAAGTATATTTAAGATAGAATTTATAGTTGTAGTTTTTCCTGCACCATTTTGTCCAATAAAACCCATGATACTTCCCTTCGGAACATCAAAGCTTATATTATCCAGCGTAAAGCCGTCATATTTCTTAGTAAGATTTTTTATTTCAATAGCATTTTCGTAATCCATATTAAACCTCCTGCGGTTTATATATTGTATATATCTGATATACACAATATACCATGTGTATATACACATGTCAATAATCTATATAAAAAAAAAGAGACTAAGGTTTTCTACTATAGTTCTTTTTCGTTTACTCATTGGGACTATGGCGATTGCCATAGTCCCGATGTATGTTGTCGCCAAGCTCAGATATATTTCCTTACCGCTTTAGACCACTGGTTCATTACGATTTTAGTAGGCGTATATTTTGAATAGATTCTAAAATAACTTGCAAATGCTCCTGGTGTTGAAATGTCCTTTCCCTTCCGACAATCTTTAAGCGCTTTTTTCACAACCTTTTCGGCACTTATCTTTCCGGTATAACGAATTTTTTTTTCATCTTTCTCGTCCGGCAGCATCTCTGTATCTATCCAGCCGGGACAAACGCAGGTAACAGTAATTCCACGACTCTTAAGTTCAACACTGAGCGCTCTTGAAAGATTCTTCAGAAACACCTTGCTTGCCGAATACATGCTCAGATAAGGATTCGGCTGAAATGAAGATGCTGACGAAACATTTATAATCTTCGCTCCGTTCTTCATGTGTGGGATACAGAGTGACATAAGTTCTGCAGGTGCACTGCAGTTTATCCTGCAGAGGCTCTTTATATCTTCTATCCCCTGCCTATCAAACATACCCATATATCCGATGCCGGCGTTATTGATCAGGAGGCGGATGTCTGAAGCACCGAGTTCTTCATCGATTTTCTTCTGTATTACTTCGACACCATCAATACTGAGATCCGCTATTACCGGACGAACCTTGGAATACTTCTTCTTAAGTTCCTTCAGCTTTGTCTCGTTTCGCCCTACCGCCCATATCTCATCTATATCATCATCTTTTCGTATTGCCTTGATGAATTCCCTTCCAAGTCCGCCTGTGGCTCCGGTAACGATTGCAACTTTTGCCATATTTTTCTCCTTACTTATCTTTAAGCAGTAATCTGTTTAATGATTCTTTTGTAACAAGTTTATGATTATCCATATAGAGAAGTTTAAGGGAATTGAGGTAAACTACTCCCCAGTAAAGGTCACTCAGATAAATAGCATTTCCTTCAACCACACTGCCTTCCTTCTGTCCTTGTCTGATTATCTTCGCCAGTTCCTTATACATATCACTGGAGTACATTTCGTCCTCCTTCTCCAGAAGCAGCTGAGTGTAAATGGTAATCTTCACTTTATAGTCTTCATCTGATTTCAGCTTCTTGATTATCTCTTTGGATATTCTGTCTATCTTCTCCTTCGCCGGGATTGGAAGCTTTGAAAGCAGCTTAAGCTTTAATACCTCATCCTTATTGTCTGCCGCTTTTCTGATTTCCCCGAAAAGCTCTTCCTTTGATTTGAAATATAAATAAATAGTTCCCTGTCCTATTCCGATATGCTTTGCCAGATCACTTATCTTAGTGTCTCCAAAACCATTTTTCGCAAAATATATAGATGCTGCCTGAAGGATTCTACCCTTCATATCTTCTCTCATCTGCTTACATTTTTCTTCATTCTTAGGCATACCTGTTTTCCTCCGATCGAATAATGAATATCTGTTCACTGAATAAATATTCATTCATAAAATAACACCATAATATGATGCTGTCAACATAAAAAAGAAATCATACAAAAAGTGATCAGGCAGGTACTATAGTAACATTTTTCTTTGGCAAATATTTAAAATGCAGCCATTACCATTGGAATATCAAATGTATCGCTCGAACATATAAAGACAGCAAGGCTCATGGGAACCGCAGTAAGCGGTTTCCATGAGCCTTGCTTCTATCATCCTGAAAAATTATAGGATAATCTATCATTTCAAAGGTATGAATACAATATCAAAATTATCTTCAATACAAAACTATTCCCCGTTCGTTTTGTTTAACATTTTTTCCTTTCGGAGGGATTTCTTTTTGTTTATCAGATACCTTTTTCAGCATATTGGAATAAACATAGTCCATTGCATCCTTTCCTGTAAGTTCCTTAGGCATTTCCTTTACAACCTTTTTAAAATTCTTATCTTTTAGAATACTGGCTACTTTATCCCGCATCTCTTTATGATCCAGTAGATTCTTTGCAGGATACTTTCCCGGATCAGTATAGTTCTGATGGCGGGCAAGCCGTATATATGCCATGGCTCCTAAATCCTGAATCGTCGGATTTTCGCGACGGCATATCTGCTTTTCGATTGCATTAAAGGCCGCATCAGGTCCTTCCTGCAGAGCCTTTTCCAAGGTGTATTCCCGCACATATCTTTGAATATCATCTGCTACTGCGGATACAAGCGCGGCGGCATTGATTCGCTTCTTCTCAATCTTATTCGGCGCCTTGTTTCCCAGAGCGTCTATTTTATATTTTGTATATACATCGGCTGCGCTCCCTGCATCCTCTGCCAATGTCAACAACTCCGTGATCTCTTCTTCTGTAAGTTTTCCCTTTTTCTCGCGACTATCCATAAGCTGGGAAGTTCTTTTCTGTAATTTCTCGGTAATACTGCGCAGGTCTTTATATTCGGGTGAACTCTTCATCAACTTCGGATCAGCGTCCAATATGGCTTTTTTTGCTTCTTCCATCTGAGAGGATGATTTTTGAATCAACGGTACATCTCCGCCGATTTCATAGTTTCCCTTGCTATTAATCCTTAGATTCATCCGCGTGCACAACTTAGCTTTGCAATCGGGTTTGACAGCAGACATAACATCAATTACGGCACCGATAGATTCTATCTGCTCCTCGCTCCAGTACATACCCGGATATGCCTCTTCCATGCTTGCAAAGAATGTGTCACCTGCCTTTTCCAGCTTCATGAGCAGCCCCTCAGGATTTTTGCGCTCTGCTGCATCTTCAAGACGCTTATTTTTCGCGTCACGTATTTCCTCCAGAATTCTATATATATTGCCCATATGAGCTGTTACGGTAACTTTACTTTCCAGGATAGGTTTTCCGGCTTCTAGAACATTATTGATGGTTGGTAAACTATTCAAAGTATCCTTACCTGTCGAATACATTGCATGCGTTATCATTTTCGCATTATTTCTTTGACGTTCATACTTATTTTCCCTTGCGATGTAGTTTCCTACCCTTTTCAGCCATTTATTAACCGACTTGATCTTATCTTCGTTGGATTTTAAGGTTTTCCCATCTTTTTCGTAATCATCCAAATAGGGTTCTACATTAAATTGTCTTGGCAGATTTTCTCTTAAACCTGCACCACAAGCATTGCGCAGGTAGATTTTTTTGATATCCCACTCGATGTTTTTATCTTTAATTACTTTGGATATCTCTTTAAGGTATTCCTCCTGAATATACATATCTTGGAAAGACTTCTCATCATTCTCGACAAAACGAGTTAAATCCTTTAGTTTGTATTCATCGATTTTTTCATTATTTTCGATAAAATATTTATCAATCTTTTTTAAATATTTTTGCAGCCCTTCTGAAGTGTTCAGGCTTTTAAGCTCCTCATTGTTTTCAGGTATAGGAAAACCCTTAAAGTCATTCTGATATCCGGTGCTCAGGTTTATGATACGCTTCAGGTCTTGACTCAGCTTTTTTTCCGGAGTGGAATTGTCATCGTCATTCACTACATATTTGGCCTGACTGACATTAACAATATTTCGAAGATAGCCTGTATAGCTTGCAAAGAACTCCTTGCGTTCCTTCTTATTCGGTCCGGGAGCTGCAGAGAAGGAATCTTCTTGTGGATCATTCTGTTTTTCCCTGCCTGTCCCAGGCTCCCCGTTTCCAATGATATGATTTGTACGTTTTATGATATTCGCTACAGCCGGATTGTCCGGATTACTACGCATAAAGGTTTCCAGACGGTCAGTGAGGTTGTGAAACTCATTACGAATGCCGGAAATTTTATCTGCGTTTGCCCCGGCACCGACACCGGCATTTCTGTCATAATTTTTGTTGATTGCCGTATTGACAGCACGCGCAACATCATACCCCTCTTTTGTAACACGGGATGTAAAGTCTTTTAAAGCCTTCTTAAGCTCGACAACCTCCGGTGTATCCCCGCCACGGTTTAAGGCACGCCAGACCAGATTTGTGTAGTGGGTCATATCCTCATGAGTTCTGATATTTTTTTCATAATATCTGAAATTGTTGAAATAAGTGTCAATATCCACAACATCAGGATTATCAATATCCTCATTCTGCTGTGGCATATCCCCATTCTGCTGCGGCATATCCTCATTCTGATTAGGCTCCACACCTGCACCATAAACCACTAAGCCGTCACTTTTATTTTTTTCCTGTTCATTCTTTCCCATATTTTTTTCCTTTTCATATACATTTTTGTTTTATAAGGTTTTCAACATGTTCAATTATATATCGACAAGAATAACAAAAGCGCAACACTTCGCACATCGGATTTAAGTCGGTTCTTGCCAGTCTAATGCAGTAAATGAATGGAAGACATCTGCATACCTTATAGATTCCTCCTCCGACTCCGTTTACTCCGAGGAGTGCCAGCATCTCACCTTCCTTAACCTCAACTGTTGAAGCGACTATATCAATTCAGGAATTAAAAGGAAATAGTTTTGATATGAACGGTAAAAAAATCGAGGGTATGGCTTAAATGCCATACCCTCGATGTCTGTTATCGAACATACTCTGAGATCACCTGGATTCATTCATATATGTCTGGGTTCTGTTCTGAATTATTTTAACTGTATCATCAAGGCTCTTTTCACCGGAATAGTATAATTTACATTCATCAGTAATTATATCCTTTATTTTATTATCTTCAGTATAAACATTCGATACCTTATCAGTAAGATCACGGAATTCCTGAGCTTCCTCCTCTGTCAGAGCTCTCAGATCTACAGTTACATTTCCCAAACCATAGCATCCATCGACTAATCCTACACTGTTTCCGAATTCATCTATATAGGGTTCTGAAGCCATTTTGGATTCCATAAATACTTCAAATACATCTTTTCGTGTAGGAATGCCCATAGCATCCGGGTAACTCTTTCCTTCCTGTTCTTTGGAAACACAGAACTTAATGAATTCCCAGGCTGTGTCTTTATCTGAACAGGTTGAGGATATTCCTAAACCTCCGTAAATCATTGCATAGTAGCCTTCTCTGTTCTCGTCCGGGTATCCTATCCAGGCAGCATCTCCATCGAAGAATTTCTCATAAAGAGGCCATATAGTCGGTTCTATTTCTCCATTATAGAAAAGCTGTTTGCCATTTTGGAGATCATCTACAAAGTTCATTTCCGGATCCCATTCTGTCACCTCATCATCTGTTCCGCGATTTGAATACTCCAGTAAAGCTTTAAAGCTTTCAGAATCAAAATTGCATTCGCCCTTTTCCCAATCTACAAATTCAGACATACCTGCATATAAAAAACCGGAAAGGATTTCCTGTTTTCCCTTTTTTTCAAACGGATAAACATCATCCGGTTTGGAATATATATATTCCATCATTTCATCATAAGTCCAGCCTGTTCTGTCACCAATCTCCGATTTCTTGACAAGAAGAGCATTTATTAAAAATGAAGTTCCGAGATAATTTATTTTTCCATCTATCTTGGAAGCTCTCATAATACTGTCCAGAAAATCATCTTCTGATATGTCCGGATCCTTTTCAAGATACGGAGTAAGATCTTCTATAAGTCCCTTCTGTACAGCCTGATTAACCGTAATATCTCCATATCCGAATGAAACATCATATATATCTGCAACTATTCCTGCTCCGATATCTGCACTGAACTTTGCAACAGGATCCTCTTCTTCAGAATAATCAATCAGTGATATTCTGACACCCGGATGTGTTTTATTAAAATCAGTTATATCCTGCTGAAGTTCATAAGATGATACTATTGACCCAACTGTTAAAGTCTTTACATCTCCTACTTCTGATGGATCTACTTTACTATAGGAGCTCATATTAAATTTCTGAGAGGTACTGTCATAGCTCTGACAGATAAAATGTTCCATATCCAGGAATAAACAGGATTTTACATTTGTTCCATCTATTACGGATGTATTGAAATCGCAGATCATATGATCGGTTTTATCATCTGTTTTATATCCATACAGCCCTGATTTTTTTTTAACAAAGAAATCATAATCCCCAAAGCCTGTACGTACAGCTCCATCATCCAGATACTCTGCACTTATCTGTGTTGTGGTTCCTTTTTTTCCCGTCTTTGGATCAATAAAAGTAACCTCAACTTTTTCCTGATTTTCAGCACCGAAAACTGCAATTTCTCCATTCTTTGTCAAACATGAACTCATTATTCCTGCCGGGAACTGTATTCGTTTTGTTTCCCTACCTTTCTTATTTAAAAGGATAAGCTCCTGATTAGTTGAAACCGCTACTTCACCATCCTGAGTTACTGAATAAGAGCTTGAATTAATATCAATGGAAATGTCATCAAGCCCGGAAAGGCTTACAGATGATACTTCATTTCCATCCTTATCTATAACCTTAAGTGTTCTCTTTAAATCCTGATCTTCTATGATCCCGATATTTCCATCAACCTCAGTGATGTTATCAACACCAATTCCCTTCTGAGAGGTATAAATAACGTTTTCCTCACCACCGGTCAAAGGCTTATAATATATTTTTCCGCCGGGGGAATCATAGGATATAAATGCTATATCTTCTCCAACCTTAATTACTTTTCTGATATTAATTGATGAATCAACAGAAAAATCAGTGTTTTCCATAAAAACACATTCCTTCTCATCAACTGAAGCTTCTTTTTTTGATTTTGCAGTATTTCCACAGCCTGCCATACTCATTATCATCAATACGGCAAGTAATCCTGCAAATACTCTTTTTTTTGTATTAATTCTTTCTTTTTCCATTTTATAATCCTTCCTTAAAACTATCAGTTATAAATTATAAAACAGAAAATCATATTTTTTGCGTCAAAAAACAGCCCTTTTTCTAAACCCATAGGATCTCGCTGAGGACCTGGCGGATGTTTTCTTCATTTACTCTGATGAGCTTTGCCAGATACCAGGCTCTCTCATCATCGTCCATCTCCTTCAGCTTGTCTGCTTCCTTGCCGTCTTCTATGCTTTTTCTGATGGTGTCTATCTCCTTAATCATATTCTGGGTCTTCCAGATTCTTTCCTGAAGAAGTACCTTTTTGCTTTCAAACATACCGGACAGCTGTTCATTAGTACATTTACCGGATAGTATCATAGATATCTCATCAAGGGTAAAGCCCATATCCTGAAGCTCGATAAGTGCCTCAACCTGCTTTAACTGGTCAGGGGCATAATATCTATATCCTGTTTCCTCATCTACCTGCACGGGTTTTATGATATTCTTTTTCTCATAGACTCTGAGCGCCTTGGTGGATATCCCTGCCATGGCAGCCAGTTCACCGATCTTAAGTAATGCTATTTCTGTATTCCCCATCTTTGATACCTCATATAACCTCATCCACCCTGTCTACTCCGGACAGATTTATTTTCATGTTACTGTTACAGGAATTAACGCACATAAGGCTTTTCATCATCTCACCACGATACTGAGTTATCTTCATAAGTGCGGCAAAATCCCGTACCTTATAGCCCATCATACTATTTCCCATAAACAGAAGCAACAGATATCCGAAAACACCTGATAATACAGTGAAGAAAGATGTCCGGGCTGTAAGCTTATGAGCCTTGATATTTTCTTTCATTATCTCTCTGCTCACTTCTTCTATCTTATCCAAAACTATTTCCTGACCATCATACACTGTAACTATATCACCTGAAGCCGCGATCGGTTCCAGCCAGTTGGTGTAAACTGCATAGGACTCCTGGGCTCTCTTCTTATATAAAGGAATCTTTCTGATGATAACAAAATTACTGAGATAAAAGAAGGGAAGCATGATCATTATTGTAACAGCAAACATATTGAAATTCAGAACTAACAGTACGATTGATGAAAGAATAAAATTAAGCGCGGCTATTGCTGCATGCATAAAGTTAAGCGGCTCCGTGATGTAATTCACGGTCTTATCCACGTCATTATTCAGTCTTGTGATCCAGTCACCTTCACTGTACTCCTCCATTTGCTGCTGATCACGGGAAAACATAGACTCCATCAGTTTCATTCTCAGCTTTCTGTGAAACAGCATATCTGCTTTTATAGAAACAGTACTCCATATAGTAACGTTATATCCGAACAATAGAACGGTAAAAAGCAGAAATATCCAGAAATTATGCATAAGCCTTTCGCCTTTTCCTTCTTCAATAAGTCTGATAAAGCTTTCCAGCATATTTGCACTGAGAACGGCATTCAGAAAATCAAAGGGCAGACGAAAAACAAGCATTACCATGAATCTCTTCCATAAACCTAATTCCTTTAATAATTTAACCACTTTACGATTCATACAGCATCTCCTTCATATTGATTATCCGATCATACCCCGTAAGATGCTCCGGTCTGTGAGTTACATGTACAACAGTTTTATCTGCAAAATTGAGATTCAACGCTTCCAGCACTGATGCAGTATTATCCTCATCCAGCGCCGATGTGGGTTCGTCCAGAAGAAGTACACTTGAATCCTTACACATAGCCCTTGCTATGGCCACACGCTGTGCCTGCCCTCCCGAAAGCTCATCCGATCTGTCTCCCAGATATGTATTTATCCCTTCAGGGAGAGATTCAATCCATTTTGTAAGATTAGCTGCCTCGCATACATGGTCTATCCACTCCCTTGAATACTCATGCCCCATAGTTATATTTTCCAGAATAGTCATGGGTAAAAGCATGGGCGACTGCATGACAATTGAGACCTTTTTGATTATTCCCGCCGGCTCATTTTCACCATCTACAATCATTGTCCCCGACGTGGGCTTATAAAGTCCTGCCATAATCTTCAGCAGTGTGCTTTTTCCGCATCCACTCTCTCCGACTATTCCTATCTTCTCGCCTTTTTCGACGTTAAGGGAAATGTTTTCGAACACTGTTATATTTTCATACTTAAAAGAAACATCCTGTAAACTTATCATGTCATTCTCCAATCCTTGAAAGATTTGTTGTAAATATCTTGAATCCGGATATCCAGTTCGGCAGATTCATAACGGACATAGTCAGGCTGTTCTGAAGATTTAAAAAAACGATGAGTGTACCCAGCAGGATTTTTCCGTCAATGACCATATAGCTTCCGGCCAGCAGCAGTAACAGAAGAGGAATTCTTGATAAGATGCCTGACAGAGTATTATAAACAGCCGACCATCTGCCTGTTCTGGCAGCATGGTCCTTCCATTTAAGAACGCTTCTTTCATAAGCCTTCATAGCAAAGCTTTCACCTTCAAATACCTTCACAGCTCCAAATGCGTGAACCACACTATATGCCACCTTATTCATTTTTCTCTTTTCTTCCATTGCATCAGCCACAACTGCCGCCAGCTTCCTGCTGGAAAACGAAACATAAACAAGAATGAGCAAGGTGGGAATAATTAAGACCAGTGTAAGGATAACATTTTGAAAAAGCAGAAATACGGTAGCTATGATACCCGTAAAAATCATACCGAATATATTGAAAAATGTGTTACTGAGATAAGCATCTGCCTGGGCAAGTTCATTCTGTGCTACCGACATAGCTGTAGCCATATCAGTAGACTTTTCGGACCCGGCAGCATTCCGGATAAGCTTTCCTGCATAGCCCATCCTCAGACTGTGGGCCATTTTCTCTGCAGTTACACGTCCTATATACTGATCAAAGTATAGAGTCAGCGCATTAAGAAGTATGAATACGCCCAGCAGTGCCACAAATGAAAAACCAATAGCCGCCCTGTTTTCAATCTTATTAACCAGACTGCCTATACATAACGTACAGAACATCTGGGAAAGATTTGATAACAATGCGGCTATCAGTGTAACTATAACCCATATTTTATTTTTCTTTAATAAAACGATAAGTACTGACATCCTATAGCCCCTGTTATACCTTAAAATTACTTTGTTAAGGCAAGTATAAACTTTGTCCCAGGGGACGAGTCAATATCAATAGTCAAGAATAAATAATTAAGCAAACGTCTATACAAAAGATACCATGTATAATGGCAGTGTAATGACGCCCTCGTCACTCACACCGATATTTCCATCAATAAACTTATAACTAACAGTAATATCCTTATTATTTTTTATAATTACATTCATTGAATTAGCGCGATTATTTCCGCTTTTTACTTCTATCGGCACCACCTGACCATCTTTCTGTATTATGAAATCCAGTTCCTTCTTAGCACTTTCATTTTTGTAAAAGTAAAGCATATATCCATTTTTATATAGAGCATCAGCAACAGCACATTCGTATATACCTCCTTTTGTATTACCCGAAACAGTGTTTTCCACTATATGCTGCTTTAGAGAAAAGTCTTTCATGGCAATAAGTAATGAAAGATCTGTCGCATATGCCCTGAAAAAATCATCACGTGAATAATCATCCAGATCATACCTGATGTTTGTAACCCGTTTGCACAAATGAACAATATCTGCCCTGAGAAGCCATTCTATACTGGAATAATACTTTTGCGCTCTTGCTCCATGTTCTATCTCTTTATACTGAAATTTATGGTTTTCCTTATCCAGTAACTGTTTAGCAAGTGTGAGATAACACTTCTCTGCTTTTATTTTTTCTTCATTAGTCGCATAGTGTGCAATATCATACTGATAACCTATAAGCAGATTTCTCTGAACTGCATCGACTTCTCTGAAATCCCCTGTATCAACATATTTCTGTACAGCCTCTGGCATACCACCTATTGCAATGTATTTTCTGAATAACCCCATCATCTGATTATTGATAGAGTCAGGGATAATTATCTGATTATATAAAAAATCACGCAATGAGCCAATCATATCATCTGTAATCCCCATAGCCCAAAGGAATTCTTCAAAATCCAGCCCATGCATTTTAATGTAATCAACATATCCGACCGGATAAGATGAGGCTCTTTTATAATCAATTCCCAGCAGTGAACCAGATGCTATCACGTCATATCTGTTATCAACGGCCCAGAATTTAAGGGATGTTATGGCTTCCTGACATTCCTGAATCTCATCAAGGAATATTAATGTTTTTCCCGGCATGACCTTTTTTTCGGGAAAACGGAATTTCATGGCAAGAATCATGTTGTCTACCGTCAAATCTCCTGAGAATATTTCCATAGCAGATGGCATCTGCTTAAAATTTATCTCTACTGTCTCCTCATAGTTCTCTTTTGCAAATTGTTCTATTATATATGTTTTTCCTGTCTGTCTTGCCCCCTGAACAACGAGACATTTTTTATCTTTTTCTTTTGTCCATCTTTTAAGATTTTCATATATCTTTCTTTTTAGCATAGCAGTCTCCGTCAAAATTATTATATTCAAAACTCAATATCAACATTTTGGAAGGTAAAAATGTGATTATATCAACATTTTAGAAGCCCAAAATGTGTATTTATCAACATTTTGTAATATTATTACATTCTTTTCTGCTTGTGTCAACAATTCAAAACAATTTTTATCTTTATGGTACTCATGCACCATCATAAAATGCAAGGAACTGTCCAAAGAGCTTTACATATGAGAGCATAGTATAAATATGCGTTGAACTCATCGAGGGTATGGCATAAATGCCATTCCCTCGATGTATGTTGTCGCCAAGGTCAGATTATTATACAGCGCTGCTTCGCAGCTACTAATCGAAACAAAAGACAGCCCCTTGCAAGCAAGCTTGCGGGGCTGTCTTTCATTCCGATTGGTCACTTCGTGACCGCTGTATAATAATCTGACTTTGGCTCGTTATCACTCATACTCCACAGTAGCCGGTGGCTTTGGTGTGTAGTCGAAGAGGACTCTGTTGATGCCCGGTACTTCTGTGATGATACGGTTTACGAGATGGTCGATAAGGTCATCGGGAAGATGTTCTACTGTTACTTCCATAACGTCTGTTGTGTTGATGGCACGGATGATGCATGGCCAGTCAAATGTTCTCTTTCCATCCTTAACGCCTGTTGATTTGAAGTCGGGTACAACTGTGAAGTACTGCCATACTTTTCCTTCAAGACCGTTCTTTGCGAATTCTTCACGAAGGATAGCGTCTGATTCACGAACTGCTTCAAGACGATCTCTTGTGATAGCTCCGGGACATCTTACTCCGAGACCGGGGCCCGGGAACGGCTGACGATATACCATGTTATCGGGAAGACCAAGTTCTTTACCTACTACACGAACTTCATCCTTAAAGAGGATACGAACAGGCTCAACAAGTTCAAAGTCCATATCTTCGGGAAGGCCGCCTGCATTATGGTGTGCCTTGATTCCGGCATCACTTTCAAGGATGTCGGGCCAGATTGTTCCCTGTGCAAGGAACTCTATTCCATCAAGCTTACGAGCTTCTTCTGCAAATACTTCTATAAACTCTCCGCCGATTATCTTTCTCTTCTGCTCGGGATCTGTTACTCCGGCGAGCTTATCAAGAAATCTGTCTGTAGCATCCACATAGATGAGGTTTGCATTCATCTCATCTCTGAATACCTTGATAACCTGCTCAGGCTCTCCTTTTCTTAAGAGACCGTGATTAACATGAACGCATACAAGCTGCTGTCCAACTGCTTTTATAAGCAGCGCTGCAACTACCGACGAATCTACTCCGCCTGAGAGAGCGAGGAGAACCTTCTTGTCTCCTATCTGCTCACGGAGCATCTCGATACGTGCTTCGATGTATCTCTGTGCAAGCTCCGGTGTTGTGATCCTCTGTAATAATTCGGGTCTTGACTCTAACATACTTTTCCTTCCTCCATTAATTTTATTATGCGGCATCAGTTAACTCCTGACACCGGATGAATCAATTCTAACATACATCCAACGATATTGATAGAACATAAATCAAATATTATTACGCTCTCGGAACCATGACTGAAAGTGCAAATCTTCCTTCTTCCGATTCTGCTTTTATGAGACCATCATACTCTTCCACAGTCTGACGGATGTTCCTGAGACCAAAACCATGATGCTCTGTATCGGACTTCGAGGTATAGCCGGCTGTATTGAAAAGCTTCTCCACATCGACCTTTCCCTCGGCCGTATTCTCTATCTTGATAACGAAGAACTTGCCTGTTCTTTTAATTCCGAGAGATACCTTTCGGTTTTCTTCAAGCTTATTCACTGCTTCGATTGCGTTATCCAAAGCATTTGCAAATATACTGCAAACATCAACCGGCTTCATATTGAGACCGCCGTCGATAACGCCATCACTTGTGAATTCAATCCCGAGCTCCTGCATTCTTCCGGCCTTCATCGCAACGATGCAGTCCAGCATCTCATCTCCTGTTATGTATTGCGGAGAGAGTGCCTGCACATTTCCGAGAAGAGAACTGATATGCTCTTCGGCCTCCTTGGTCTTACCTTCTTTAAGAAGCATGTTTGCAAGGGACAGGTTGTTGATGATGTCGTGCCTGAAGGCTCTTGTTTCGGTCTGTGTCCTCTTATACTGATCGATATATTCAAGCTCGGCATTGAGATAGCTTTCCTGATACTTATTCTTTTCCTTAAGGGATTTTTCAGCCGCGGTCATTATAAGAAGAACCGGAGCGATAGCACCCAGAACCATGATCAGAATTGCGAAGATCACGCCCAGTATTTCATACATTTCTCCAACATCTTTTCCATTAAAAGGAAAAGAGGGAAAGATTGAAAATGCTATCAGCCATATCACGAATATTATCCTGTTCGGAATGCTAATAACGTAGAATTTTTTCTTTCTGTAATATCTGAAATAGATTAATAAAAACAGCAGCACTGTTATTATCAGTGATTCTATTACAAGAAGAAACTGCAGATATACATAATCCGTCCGCGTATAATCCGTAAAAAGACTCAGAGTCTCCACTTTTCCGTCTTTAAAGAATACATATGCATACATGAACGCTGTATTGAAATAAGAATAATAAAGATAGAGACAGATTGTGGATTCTATCGCTCTTAAGAGTCTTTTCTCTTTAAAGGCGAGCAGGAAAAAGATAAATGCATATACGAATACCAGCGCATTGGATATTACGGATGACATAAATGAAACATTCTGAATAATATCCTGAACTTCGGGAATTGTGGATCCGGTGTTAAATGATTCCACATAATCGGGATAAACCAGATGTACATATAGATTTATTCCTACAAATACAAGAACTCCTGTCAGTATGACACCCAGTGTCGAAAGAACCATCTTTCGGGTGATCACAACATATCTTCCAAGAAAGCATGCCGCTATCATTACGATCAGGATCATAGCCAGCATGAAAATGAGATATGAACCTGCCGTCGATATGAGACCAATTACAATATTTTTATTCATAACGTCAGAACGCCTCGCTTTCCACGTAAGAATAAAGAGCCTCTTTAAGCGGCTTTACATTTGAACGACTGACCGGTACGGATGCTTCTCCGTCAGGAGTCTCCATGATAACATCTCCCTTTACAAGTTTCTTTACCTTCGCAAGGGATATAAGATAACCACGATGACATCTGAAGAAGCCGTCACTTGCGAGCTGCTCCTCAAAATCACTGATGTTATATCTGATCAGATGCTCTCCTTCGGTGGTGTAGATCATGACATACTGGTTCTGTGCTTCCATGTATATAATGTCGGTGACATTTATCAAAAGTTCTTCTCCGTCTTCCTTGATCATAAGCTGTCTCTTGCTGACATTTTTATCCATGACAAAGCGGAGAACCTCTCTAAGTTTATCCTCTTTTATGGGCTTGGTGAGATATCTCAGCGCATTTACCTCATAACCCTCCAATGCATATTCCACGTGGCCGGTGAGAAAAACTATGTAGATATTCTCGCTTCTCTCGCGGAGCTTTTTTGCAAGAGTGATACCGTCCATCGCAGGCATTTCAATATCAAGAAAAAGGATGTCGTAAGGTTTTCTGTCGAACGCTTCCAGAAGCTTCCTTCCGTCCGAATATGCATCCACCACAACATCCATGCTTCCCGCAAGGCTGTCTATCATATCCCGCGCCTGAACGCGGAACTTTTCTTCATCATCACAAACTGCTATTCTCATAACTGTCCTCTTTTTCGTCTAATTCAGAAAAAGCCAGGGATCAGATCCCTGACTTTTTCATTTCATATACACTTATTTCTTATACGCTTACTCCGTAGAAATAACCGAAATCTTTTTTGTTCCACTTATACTTCTTACCCTTTACCTTAACCTCAGGTACTATTGTAACTGAACCAAGGCTTCTCGGAACTGTGATTGAAGTAGTGCCTGCGCCAACCTTCTTATACTTCTTGAACTTATAGTTTCCATATGATCCGGTTACTTTATAGATTGTATAGCTTTTAGCATTTTTGATCTTGTTCCAAGTTACTGTAGAAGTAGATGAACCAATGTAATGTCTTGACTTAGGCTGAGGCTGAGGAACGAATGCCTTTGCTTTTGACCAGTCACTCCAGATAGTGATGTTTCCTGCAGAATTAGTTACATTTGCATAAGAACGGATCTGAACTTTAAATCCTGCGTTTTTAATCTTGCTTATAGCCTTGTTAAGATATCTTGATGTAGTTTTATATGTCTTAATCTTCTTTCCCGCAAGTGTTGTAACCTTTACCTCATATCCTGAAGGAACATAGCTGTATGTATCACTTGAATAGCTTGCCCACTCAATATAAGGCTTATTTGTCTTCGGCTTCCAAGAATACACAAATATATTTCCCGGAGTCATTGGAGCAGAATAAATACTCAGATATGCTGTAGCTGATGTAGTTCCGTCAGCACCTACAGCGGTAACTAAAGCATAGTATCTGAATCCTCTATACGGAGCTGCAAATGTATAAGATGTAGCTGTAGTGGAATCAGTCTTGACAATCTGTCCCGATGTTGTTCCTATTGTTATTGTAATGCTATAGGATGTAGCACCTGCTACAGCATCCCATTTGAAGCTTACATTATTTCCGCTTGCTGAGGTCTGAACCAGATTCTTGGGGTATTCCGTATAAGCCTTTGACTCAAAGCTTGGAACAACCACCAAAGTAACCATAAGTGCAAGTGCAAGCAGTAAACTTACTACTCTTTTACCTAATTTCATGTTGAAAAACCTCCTTAAAACGATAAAACTCTTCATGTTACTCTCTCTTTTGCTGAAAAACATAGCAAAATTAATTATAACATTTCCAACGTCTTATTAGAATTGTTAAAATGTTCTAAATAGTTTAGTGCATTTTGAACAAATGAGCCACACTTTGACGACTCACTAGTCTTATTTACTCATTATATAAGCATCCATTGCAGCTGCCGCTTTCTTTCCGGCACCCATTGCAAGGATAACTGTTGCGGCACCGGTTACGGCATCGCCGCCTGCGAATACACCCTCGCGTGTGGTAGCTCCTTCTTCATCAGCTACGATACAGCCTCTCTTGTTGGTATCAAGACCATCTGTCGTACTCTTGATGAGAGGGTTCGGTGACGTACCGATCGATACGATGAAGCAGTCAGCTTCGATCTCGTTGATCTTGCCCTCGATAGGAACGGGACTTCTTCTGCCGGATTCATCGGGCTCTGAAAGCTCCATCTCCTGGCAGCGGATAGCCTTAACTCTTCCATCCTCACCGACAACCTCGATAGGATTATTGAGAAGCTTGAAAATGATTCCTTCCTCGATAGCGTGCTCAACCTCTTCCTTACGAGCCGGAAGCTCTTCCATGGAACGTCTGTAAACGATAGTTACTTCAGCTCCGAGACGCTTAGCTGAACGGGCTGCATCCATAGCAACGTTTCCGCCGCCTACGATGACTGCCTTCTTCGGATGCTCGATAGGAGTAGCTGAACCTTCCTTAAATGCCTTCATGAGATTGATTCTCGTAAGGAACTCATTTGCGGAATAAACTCCGTTAAGGTTCTCGCCGGGGATATTCATAAATCTCGGGAGACCTGCTCCGGAACCGATGAATACTGCTTCATAGCCGAACTCATCGAAAAGCTCATCAACTGTTATCGACTTACCGATAACAACGTTTGTCTCTATCTTAACGCCGAGCGCCTTAAGTCCGTCAACTTCCTTCTGAACTATAGCCTTTGGAAGTCTGAACTCGGGAATTCCGTATGCCAGAACTCCGCCCGGTGTATGAAGTGCTTCGTAGATCGTTACCTCATAGCCCTTCTTTGCAAGGTCAGATGCACAGGCAAGTCCTGAAGGACCACAGCCGATAACTGCTGCCTTATGACCATTGGGCTGAGGCTTTTCGGGTGCAGCGGTAACATTCTTGTTATGCCAGTCTGCAACGAATCTCTCGAGACGTCCGATAGCAACGGGCTCACCCTTGATTCCTCTTACACACTTTGATTCGCACTGTCTCTCCTGAGGACATACACGTCCGCAGACAGCGGGAAGTGAGCTTGAACGGTTGATAACCTGATAAGCTCCCTCGTAATCCTTCTCAGCTATCTTCTGAATGAATTCAGGGATAGAGATCTGTACGGGACATCCGTCCATACAGGGATGATTCTTACAATTGAGACATCTTGCTGCCTCATCCAGAGCCTGCTCCTCTGTATATCCGAGAGCAACCTCTTCAAAATTCTTATTTCTTACGTCAGGATCCTGTGAAGGCATAGGATTCTTATCCATTCTCATATTCGGCATATTACTGTACCTCCTTACCTAACAGGTTGCAGGCTTCTTCTCTTGCCTTAAGCTCGAACGGCTTATAGATGCCGCCTCTTGCCATAGCCTCATCGAAGTCTACCTCGAAGCCGTCAAAGTCCGGACCGTCAACGCATGCGAACTTTGTCTCGCCGCCGACTGTAAGTCTGCAGCAGCCGCACATTCCGGTTCCGTCAACCATGATCGGGTTCATGCTGACAACTGTTTTAACATTGTATTTTTTCGTTGTGAGAACAACGAACTTCATCATGATCAGTGGTCCGATAGCGATAACCTCATCGAACTCCTCACCATTCTTGATAAGCTCTTCAAGAGGTGCCGTAACAACGCCCTTCTCTCCTGCAGATCCGTCATCCGTCATAAGGATATACTTACTGGATGCAGCCCTAAATTCATCCTCCAGGATGATAAGGTCCTTGTTTCTGAATCCGACAATGGAGGTAACCTCACAGCCGATATCATGAAGCTTCTTTGCAACGGGATATGCGATAGCACAGCCAACGCCTCCGCCTACCACGGCAACCTTCTTAAGGCCTTCAACCTCGGTAGCATTTCCGAGAGGACCTACAAAGTCGTGGATGCTGTCACCTACATTAAGTGAATTCAGTATCTCTGTTCCTGCACCGACTATCTGGAAAATGATAGTAACGGTTCCCTTCTCTCTGTCATAGCCTGCGATAGTAAGAGGGATCCTCTCACCGTCCTCGGTAGCTCTGAAGATAATGAACTGACCGGGCTCTGCCTTGCGGGCTACGAGAGGTGCTTCGACCTCCATCAGTGTTACAGTAGGGTTCAGAGATTCTTTTTTTACAATCTTATACATATAGTTTGTCACCCCTTTTAAAAAAAGTGCGGAGTCGGCGGGATTCGAACCCGCGTGCCCCGGAGGGCAAACGCATTTCGAGTGCGCCCCGTTATGACCACTTCGATACGACTCCGGATATAAAGCTGTGCACTAAAAATTAGCGCACTGTATAGTATATATTAAAAAAACAGAGTATTCAACCCTGTTTTCTTAAACTTTAGAATATTAAGTTTGACGTCACAGCTCATCTTCCCACTTATCGAGGAATTCCTTAAGTCTCTCTCGTTCCTTCTCGATTATCCTCTTATCCTGGGAGTTAAGTGCAAGCTCGAACTTTCGGACCTCACTCTCAAGCACATCCCTATCCATTCCGAGTGCCTCTTCATAGAGTCTTTCGACTCTCAGAAGTATCAGCTTGTTCTCTTCCTGGTCTCTCGGATGTATCTTAAGATAAGCCAGCTCCTTGAAGCGGGCCTCGATCTCCTCATCCGTCATCTCGGTATACTGACCCTTGATGATCTGACGATACTGCTTTCCCGTTGAGATGACTTTGACCTCGACCTCGAGGATGGAATTGATATCATAAGTATATGTCACATCCACGGACTCTTCTCCGGCCTTTGCGCGAGGAACCTCAATCTCCATTGTTCCGAGCTCCAGATTATTACGGGCCATACGGCTTTCGCCCTGAAGCACATTTATCGTAATCTTCGACTGATTGTCATGGATAGTATAGAAGCGTTCCGTCCTGCTGGCAGGAATTATAGTATTACGCTCGATGATAGGGCAGTAATGTCCACTCTCCTTAACGCCGTCCCCAAGCTCGATCGTGATCTCGGTTCCCAGAGTAAACGGGCAGACATCCGTAAGCACCACCTCGCGGATACTTTCTCTTCTTTCTTTCATCGCGCCCTGAATGGCCGCTCCCAGAGCCACTGCCTCATCGGGATTGATAGTGGTATCGGGGAATGTATGGAAGAGCTTGCTGACAAATGTCCTCACGCCGGTAAGCTTCGTACCGCCCCCGACAAGAACGACCTTATCGATGTCGCTGAGCTTAAGCTTGGCATCCGAAAGTGCCCTCTTTACCGGAATCCTGATCCTGTCGTAAAGATCCTCGCATTCCTTCTCGTAATCCTGATAGGTCAGCTCCATGGTGACAACCTCATCACCGATCTTACATTTCATCTCGGCCTTACCGCTGTCAGCGAAATCCTTCTTGCAATCCTCGGCAGCCTTATGAATAAGCCTCAGCTCCCTGTAGGAAAGCTCCTCCTTCTTTATATCCTTATTTCTTTTATAGAAAATGTCTTCGATAACTTTGGTGAAATCCTCGCCTCCGAGATAGTTATCTCCGGCTACAGCCCTTACCTCGAGTATAGGCGGGAAATAATCAAGGATCGAAACATCCAGAGTTCCGCCGCCCAGATCGAACACGAGGTTCTTGGCAGGCTTATCGTCATTATACAGTCCGTAAGCGATTGCTGCCGCGGTCGGCTCACTGATTATCCTCTCGACCTTAAGACCTGCAAGCTCGCCGGCTCTCTTGGTGGACTTTCTTCTCATATCGTTAAAGTAAGCGGGAACGCTGATGACTGCCTCAGTGACCTTCTCACCAAGGAACTCCTCTGCATCCTCCTTAAGGCTCCTTAAGACAAAGGAAGAAAGCTCCTCTGCAGTAAACTGCTTCGAGCCTAAGGTAAACTTTTTATCACTACCCATGTCGCGCTTAAAAACAGCAGCGCTTGTGTCGGGATAGAGCCTCATCCTCTCCTCCGCTGTCTTACCGACATAGATGGTCTCATTTTCATCTATGCTGACAACGGAAGGCGTCAGTCTCTCCCCAAGCCTGTTGGGTATGATCTTCGGCCCCTCATCTGTGTAGTAAGCCGCAAGACTGTTTGTAGTTCCAAGATCGATTCCTATTATCATTATTTCTCCAGATCTCTAAGCGCCTGATAAACTTCAGAGTCATCAGGTGAGAGTTCAAATGCTTTCCTGTAATATTCCTTTGCCTTGGCAAAGTTCTTTTCCATCTCGTATATACGTGCGAGCATCAGATGCTTCTCATAGCATACACTATGGTCGCAGTGTTGACAACGTGCGCAGCGATCCATCTCATCTACAAGCTTAAGAGCCTTTTCTCCCTGACCCATATAATACATGATCTGAGCAAGGACCCTCATCCTGTCAGGCTTATATTCATTGAAAGTCAGGTAATCATCTTCACTGCCATATCCCTTGATTATACACTCTAAAGCGCGTTTTGCAAACTCCCCGCTTCTGGTTTTATCTCCGCTTAAATTGCAGGCGGTGGCAAAATTCACATACAGCCTTGCGATATCATCAAGGTCGCGCTTTCCGGTCCGGGTATCCTCGGGACGGGGAAGCTCCTTCATATTCACGATGCCGAGTATCTTCTTCTTTTTCGCAGCATCCTCGGTAGCCCAGTATCTTACAGCCTCTTCATAGAAATGTACCGCTTTCTTATAATCACGGACACTGTAAAGATAAAAGTCCGCCAGCTCCTTAAGAAGAAAAGCAACTCTTACTCTTTCGCCGCCTGTCTTAGGCTTAATATATGTATCGATCGCAAAGTAGCCATTTTCCCTTAAGAAGACATTTATATCATCATTAAGTATCCTCTCTGCTTCTATCGGGTTGCCGGAAAGGATTGCGATATCATATCTTCTGTATTTTTCCTTAAGGACTCTGTGTTCGTACCAGGTATTCTTCGATTCCTTACGTCTTGATTCATAATACTTTTCATTATCCTTACGTGCCGAAACCGCCTTATCGATAGCTCTCACCTTAAGGAGAATTCTTGCATAAGGCTCCATTACGGCTGTCGGATTATCAAAACGTTCACGGGCCATCTCAAGATAATGAAGCGCCTCGGTATAATCCTCGAGTGCCTCAAGACAGCGCGCCGCATTGACGAAGGGATTCACGGTCTCGTTATTCTCCATGCATTCGATGGACTTATCAAAGCATGGCAGAGCTTCCTTAAATCTGTCCATTTTCATCAGCGCAAGTCCGCGAGCGTTATGGGCATATACATTTGTCGGATTCTTCTCCGAAGCCCTGGTCGCATCGCGAAGTGCCTTTTCGAATTCATAACCGTCGATATAGAGAAGGGCGCTCTCGACATAGTAGAAGTCATCGTCGTCATTTTCAAGCTGGGCAACAGCGAATTCGACAGCCCTCTTATAATCCTCGGGATCCTCGGTATTGGAATACCTCATCTGATAGATATCCATCAGCTTGTTGTTGGCACTCCTGTGCTCGGGATACTTCTTGAGGCAGTTCCTGTAACATGTCTCGGCCTTTTCCCTGTCCTTCTTACGGTTGAAATATTCGCCGTACTCATAATCGATATTTGAATCATCCGGGAAGAGCTCGAGCATCTTTTCATAAACCTTCTCGGGCCCGCGGTTCTCCCATTCGGTGATATCGGTCATGATCCAGTAAAGACGTTTGTTATCCTTTTCGATCTTACGGCCCTTCTTTACATACTCCTCGGCATCGCGAAGGCGGTTGCGGTTCCCTTTTTCGTCTCTCATGTTAAGAAGCAGTCCGGCAACATCAGCATAGAAATCAGTCAGATCCTCCTTCTCGGTGATATCCGACTCTTCATTATCTATCCTCTTATCTATCTCTTTATAAACCTCAAGCGCTTCCTGAGGCTTATCGTCTCTGGCAAGTATCCTGGCCTTTAAGGTCATTATCTTGTCGCTCTCGAGACCTGCTTCCTCGGCTCTCTTAAATACGGCTTCCACATCGCTTCTCTGATTATAGATATCGAAGACGCGGGCAGCCAGATAATAAGCATCAGCATACTGAGGAACGTCACGGATGATGTTATAGTAATCGTCGATAACAAGCTGGGCATCCCTCATCTCAAATGCCGTCTTCTGCCTATGAATATAAGCGGGAACGCAATGATCGACACGTTTTATCATATCGTTCCAGACGTCCATTGCCGCCTGATAGTCTCCCTTTTTCATTAGGAGCTGTCCGTAATTCTCCTGATAATACAGAAGTTCATTGAGGTCAGTATAATTATCAACGGTCTTATCAATCGCTGTCTTATAATTCTCGATCGCAATATCGATCTTGCCGAGCTCATTTGCGCAGGCTGCGAACATATAGTAGCAGAAGCCTATCCTGTCAAGGCGTTCCTTATCCTTCTTGGAAAGCTCTTCACCTCTCTGGTCCCTTGCCTCAAGCACCTCTATCATCTCAACCCACTTTTCAAGATATGGAAATGCCTCCTCAAACTTATCCTGATTGAAGTAGCATCTTCCATGAAGGTTGTTATAGCCGTAGTAGAGCTCCTCGTCCGGAGTAACCTGCTTAAGAACATCCAGTGTTTCCTCGGGCTTTTCCAGTCTGAAGTAGGACCAGGCAAGCTCCATCTTCTCATGCTCTGTAGCTGTGCCCTCGGCCATCTTATTCTCATAATATTCTATTGATTCGTCACTGTTTCTCTTAAGAAGCATTACGGCTTCGCTATTTCTCGAGCTGATATCAAGAGCCTTGATTATATAGTCGCTGGAGTCCTCATACTCTTTTCTGAGAAGCTTGATAAGACCCTTAACTTCAAGACACATGATGCTGTCGGAGTTATCCTTAAGAAGCTCGTCAATCATAGCCTCTCTCTCATCAAGGATAGCGTCGCTAAGCTTATCCAGCTTCTCTTCGACCATAAGGCTTACCAAAAGAGCAGTAGCCTTTACATAGACATCAATTTTTTCGCATATGCTGCCGTCTATAACATAACCCGCAAGACGGTCTGCCTCCTCGAAGCGGCCCTCGAGATAGAGCGCACGGATGTCGCCCGCAAGCTCCAGCGGGTTGAATATATCATAGGTCTGAAGATGGATAAGGATAGCTTTAAGAAAATCGAGTTCTTCCTTCTCGCTCTTTGCTCTCTCCTCCTCATTCTCCATCTGCTCCTCTTTTGAGAGATAGTCGGAATAACGGAGCTTCAGCACCCTGTCGATATTAGCGTGCATGTAAGACATTTCCTTGATATAGGTATCATCGTGAACTTCAAAGACCTCGGGCTCGTAGATACCGGGAGTTGCCTCAAAATGAATCTCAAGGCCAAGCTCATCCAGTTTTTTCTGATACTCGGATCTTTCGATCGTATTATAGTAATCAATGAAGCTTTCGTTCTCAGCCTGATAATTTATGAAGTTAAGATAGTCCTCGGGGAACATCTCAACAAGCACCGATTTCTCGGCGCGGTAATTGAATACGGAATCAAAGAGCTTCCATATCTTATGAGGAAACTGAAAATGTCCCATACAATATGCAAGGAACATCTCTCTTACCTTATCGGCCGTATCAAGCTCGTTAACGATAGGGTCCTTCAGCCATTCCTTCCACTTATCCTCATCTATACGGGTGAAGATATTCTTATAGATCTCGTCAGCCTTATCGATATGAAGATCGACCTCGGTCTTCTCTACGGGCTCGCCACTCTCGCCTTCACCGTCCGGATTCTCGGCAGCTTCTTTAAGTCCTGCCATGGCAAGATCAAAGGCCTCCCTCAGCCTCTTAAAGCCCTCCGGATTATCCTCCGGATTGGTCTTTACGAGCGCTGTCCTGTAGGCATTAACGATCTCGCCCTCATCCGTAGTGGGTTCTATCCCCAGTATTCTCCAGATATCTTCCTTAGTCATAACTACTCCTCAAAACATCATATACCCGTTTACAGTTTTCTCTGTCGTCATATTCGAAGAAGTCGTCTGCCCTGAGACGGTATAGCTCCTTCATCTCGCAGCCGTTCTTCATATATTCGCTGAGAAGTGCCACCAGCTCATCCTTCTTTCTTACGATCTCTCCGAAGGCCATTGTGTCATAGTGGAAGGTACCCTCCTCATAATGAGCCTCCAGCTCAGCCGGATGATAATAGACCAGCGGCTTTCTCATATAAGCAAAATCAAACTGAATTCCGCTGTAATCGGTCACCATCAGGCTCGATTCCGAGAATATCCTTTCGTAACTCATGTCGCCCGTAGCAGGTATTATATCCACGAAATCATTTTTCACAAAATCATCCACCTGCGGACTTACGATCGGATGAAGCACATAGACGATCCTGTAACCGTACTCCTTTGCGGCGGCTATCAGCTTCTCGTCGTTGATAAGTCCGTTATAGATCTTATAGTAAGCAGTCTCCTTGAAGTCGGGATTATAATCCCGCTCCAGGCCTTCATGCCTTGTAACAAGCTTCGCAGACTGCATCCGCCAGGTGGGCGAGATCAGAATCTGCTTCTTGTCATCATTTATCAGCCCGTCATATCTCGGGATGCCCGTAAGCTTTATCGCATCGTAGCCGGCATAATCATAGACCGGTTTCATGAGATTCTCCTCCTCATAGCGTGACGCGATAAAATACATTCTGATATTATCCCTAAGCCTCTGCTGGGCAAGCGCGATCTTCTGGACCGAAAGCCCGTGCTGGACGCACGCCACCTTAAAGTCCGGGATGCCGCGGATGAATCTCGAATTCTCGAGATAATAATCATTAAACGCAAAGACCGTCGAATTGGATGCCACCAGTATATCGGCATTCAGGAAAATGAGTCGGTGAAGGAAACTTCCCCTCTTAAGAGGCCTTATACCCTCGGACATCATCCTTTCATAATCAGGAGCAGTTTCATCCAGAAGATAGTAGGCTCTGTCCGGCGCCTTGGCTTCATCACGGTCTTCTCCTTCCGATGCCTTCTTCATCTGCTCCAGGGTATACCGGAACATATATTCGGCGGAATCCCCGCCCTTATAGATCTTATCAAAAAACAGCCAGATCTTCTTATTCTTAAAGTAGGGCCTCGTAACCACCCATGCCGCACGTAAGAGGAAGAATCTGAAACGGTGCATCCTGAAACTAAAGAGAAGTTCCGCTCCTGTTTTTATCTCCTTAATCGCCATACGTCCGAAGCTGTATTTTCTTACCCTGATTGCCGAAACCAGAAATCCGCCCGATTCGGTATCAAAGCTAACAGTCGAAAAAAGGAACTCACCCTTATGCCAGTAGGCATTCCTGGGATAAGCCGCAAGCCTGCTGGTATGTGACTTAAATTCGAACACTATCCTGATCGGTTCCTCGTCGCCCTCAGCCTGCATGTTAAAGGTTATACCGCCTTCGAAGCCGCTGATCGGGATGCTCACATGGAAGGGGTAGCGCTTATATGCCGACCTTCCGAAGTATTTGGTGAGACTGTATCTCTCGCAGAAGCTGACTGGGTACCTTTTTGTGCCCGCTTCGAAGAAGTAGGAAACCTTCTCTTTATCGTAGATATCCGGCACCGAGCCGTCTATCTCCAGCTTCCCGTCCTTAACATCCATCAGCTGGATATTGCATCTTAATTTCGAAGTTGAGTGTACCGGAAATGTCTCGCCCCCGCGGCCTTTACCGAGAAGTACATATGCCGGAAGTCTTATCTCATTATAGTGAAAGAAGTCCCTCTCTATACTTTCTGCGGGGATCTCCTCCGGCGAATCTATCCTCTTTAACGTAAAGCCGTCACCGGCTTCACCTGCATATTCTCTTTTTATTCGAAGCAGCATCCTGCTGAACTGAAAATCCCTCTTATATACGGGAAAGCGATTTACGTTCATGATGATGCCGTCATCAACATACTGCAGGGCTTCGCCGATAAGGTCTTTGAAAACGTCCGTTTCCGTGTCGTTCAGGACATGGCGGTTATTATAATTCTGATTGGCGTCCAGCCTGCATGTGATATTGTACATCGCGAAAAACTGAACCGGTTCGGGAACCTCATCAAAGCTTTTAAGAAGCGGGATAAGATAGCTTTTCATGTTATCGATATACCATCTCTTATCATATATACCGCCGAACTCGTGAAAGTTTCCGTCTCCGGGCTCACCCTGGACATATTCGATGTCCTGCTGGATAAGTATCGGATGAGAGATTGAAAGTTTTAAGAGAAAATCTGCCTCATAGTTATATAAAAGGTCTTCGCGGAGCCTTATATCTATCATACTGACACGCAGCATCACTCCGGTGATCCTGTCGGGAAACTGGAAAAGTCTCTTAGGCGTTGCGAGCACGGCCTCCTCATTTTCATCGAGGATATCAGCCAGTTTTTGAGCCATCCTATGCTCATACTTTTCGCCCTGCTTCTCATCACCGAAGGTATCATCGGGGGAAAGCACAAGAAGATAACCGTCATCATGAGTGTCAAGGTGGCGGTTAAATTCCCTGATGAAGGACTCACGGTCCTTCTTATGTATTATTGTAATGTTTCTTTCACCCAAAACAATAATCTCTGCCTTCCGAATTATTAGATCTCTGCGATAGCTTCCATCTCTATAAGAACATCCTTCGGAAGTCTTGCAACTTCAACGCAGCTTCTTGCCGGATAGTCCGAAGTGAAATACTCGGCATAGATCTCATTTACCTTTGCAAAATCATCCATGTTCTTGATAAATACCACGGTCTTAACAACCTTATCAAGTGATGTTCCGGATGCCTCTAAAAGTGCTTTGACATTCTCAAGTGCTCTTCTTGCCTGAACCTCGATTCCACCCTCAACAAGTGTGTTGGTTGCGGGATCAATGGGGATCATACCCGATGTGAAAAGGAGATTCCCCACCTTTACTGCCTGTGAATAAGGTCCGATGGCTGCAGGAGCCTTGTCAGTTGCTATGATTGATTTCATTTTCTTTCCCTCCGTTTTATTCTTCAAAATGTGACAAACTGATCAGATCTATTTGTCACATTTTTTGTATTCCGTCACTTTGAATCTGGATTTTGCCTTC
>JAFZRN010000009.1 GCA_017619835.1 Eubacterium sp. | reverse complement strand
GCCACAATAAATGCTAAATAAAAAAGGAAATGATATGAATATTTACGTTGATTTTGATGACTGTCTATGTGAGACTGCACGACATTTCTCCGGACTTGCGATGTATCTCTTCGGATTAAATATACCATATGAAGATATCAGGTATTTTGATCTTAAGAAATCATTTTCCCTTACTGAAGAGCAGTATGAGAAGATGATGATTGAAGGTCATAAGCCGGAGGTACTCCTATCTTATGAAGAAACACCCGGAGCATCCGATACGATCAATAGCTGGATAGATAAAGGGCATGAAGTATATATCATCACGGGGCGGCCTTACAGTGCTTTCGAACCGTCCAGAGCTTGGCTTGATCAGCATGGTCTTGATCGGGCAAGACTTTACTGTCTCGATAAATACGGGCGCGATGCATTCATAAAGAACAGTGAATTCAGTCTTGAATTAGATGATTACTATAAGATGAGATTTGATTATGCTGTAGAAGATTCACCGTCGGCATTCAGGTTCTTTGAACATATGCCTGAACTAAAGGTTCTGGTTTTTGACCGGCCATGGAATCATGACGCTGTATTGCCGGATAATTACAGGCGATGCCATGACTGGGAAACCATCGAAAAAATAATAGCAATTTTAGATAAGTAGATGACAATATTTTATAAGTAATATTTCGGAATATATGTTAATATTTTTTTGATGAGACCTGAATATCATGAACCGGCAACTATATCTTAGAAAAAGGATTGAAATATAAAGATGAGAAAAAACGAAAGAAAACCATTAGTAACAAATATTTATACAGCTGATCCGTCTGCTCATGTATTTGACGGTAAGATCTATATCTATCCTTCACATGATCTTGACTGGGACTGTCCCGAAGATGATGACGGAGAGCAGTACAGAATGGAGGATTATCATATCCTTTCCATGGATTCACTTGACAGTGAGTGTGTGGATAACGGAATCGCACTTCATGAGAAGGATGTACCCTGGGTTGGAAGACAGATGTGGGCACCTGATGCAGTCAAGGTAAACGGAAAGTACTATCTTGTTTTCCCTGCAAAGGATAAGAATGAGATATTCCGTATCGGTGTAGCGGTATCTGATTCACCTGTAGGACCTTTTGTTCCTCAGGATAATTATGTTGAGGGAAGCTACAGTATCGACCCGGCAGTTCTTCTTGATGATGACGGAAGAATATATTGCTATAACGGCGGACTCTGGGGCGGACAGCTTGAGATGTGGCAGTCCGGAAGTTTTAATCCCGATGAGCATCGTCCTGAAGGAGATGAATTGGCACTTGGACCGCTTTTTGCAGAGTTTAAGGAAGATATGTCAGGATATAAGGAAGCGCCGAAGATGATTCAGATACTTGATGAGAACGGTGAACCTTTAAAGGCAGGAGACGAAGACAGAAGATACTTCGAAGGACCTTGGATGCACAAGTTTAACGGCAAGTATTACCTTTCATATTCAACCGGTTCAACGCATTATCTCTGCTATGCAGAGGGAGATAATCCTGCAGGTCCCTTTACTTACAAGGGAAGACTAATGGAGCCTGTAATCGGATGGACAACACATCATTCAATTGTAGAGATAGATGGCGAGTGGTATCTGTTCTATCATGACAGCGAGTTTTCAGAGGGCTGCTCACATAAGAGATGTGTTAAGTATACAAAGCTTAATATTCATGAAGACGGTACGATCGATACCATCATTCCTTATGATCATAAGTAAATATAAAAAGAGAATATCAAGAGCTTACCTTCCGAGGTAAGCTCTTTTTTAGTCTTATATATTATTACAGATCCTGTGAAATATAATTACTTTCTTCTTCTTTGAAGAAATCCTTTTTTTCACGTTCCTTCATGAGGTCCATTGCGGACTCTTTTTTTGTTTCGGCCTTTATCTCGGCCATGTCTGAATCATAATCCTCTTCATTTTCTTCATTCATTTCTTCAACGGCCTTTTCATCTATCTTTGATGTAATGGCTTTTAAGATATATATTCCGATAATGAGGACAATAGTTACAATGAATATTCCGAGTAGTCCTACACCCATGATAGGAAGGGAATCCATAAATGCATTTATATCAATCTTCATAATGTAAAACCTCCTATCTTGGTATCAGATTTAAGATAAGTCCGCCGGCTATAACGGAAGCTATCTGACCTGAAACGTTAATGCCTATAGTATGAGTGAGCAGGAAGTTTGAACTGTCCTCCTCAAGTCCGAGCTTATGGACTACTCTGGCCGACATAGGGAAGGCGGATATTCCTGCCGCGCCTATCATCGGGTTGATCTTCTTTTTGGCAAATATGTTTATTATCTTTGCAAATATGACACCGCCTGCCGTATCAAAGATAAATGCTACAAGTCCGAGTCCGAGTATCAGAAGTGTCTGAGGATTCAGGAATGCATCGGCCTGCATTTTTTCGGCAATTGTGATTCCCAGGAAGAGTGTCACAAGATTAGGCAGAGCTGTCTGAGCTGTATCTGAAAGTGAATTCAGAACACCACACTCACGAATAAGATTACCGAACATAAGGAATCCGATAAGTGCTACAGCGTTAGGGGCTACGATACCTGTAAGGATTGTAACAAAGATAGGGAAGATTATCCTTGCCGTCTGAGAAACATTTCCCGGCTTATAATCCATCTTGATCTGACGCTCTTTTTTGGTAGTCAGAAGCTTTATTATCGGCGGCTGTACTATTGGTACGAGAGCCATATATGAATAAGCTGCAACTATGATCGCGCCGATATATTTGGTTCCGAAGTAATTCGCAACGAAAATAGAGGTCGGTCCGTCAGCTGCTCCTATGATGGCAATCGAAGCTGCGTCGCGAAGTTCAAATCCGAAGAGCGATGCGAGACTCAGAGTAAAGAATATACCGAACTGAGCTGCGGCACCGAATATCATAAGCTTTGGATTGGAAAGCAGAGGACCGAAATCGATCATCGCACCTATTCCTACAAAAAGTAAAAGTGGAAATAGTTCATTTGCTATACCGCTTTCGAAAAGTATCGAGATGGGTCCTTCCTGAGTGATATCGCCTACCACCTGTGTTATTGCTCCGGACATTGGCAGGTTAACAAGAATAGCTCCGAAACCTATAGGAAGCAGAAGCGTCGGCTCCATTTTCCTTTTGATAGCAAGGTAAATGAGAATTGCACCGATGATCCACATTATAAGCTGCTTAAAATCAAGATTCAGAACGTTTGAAAAGAGTGCTTGAAATACTCCCATGATAGTTCCCCTTTCAAATTATATTGACAGATATACATTTTATCATTTTATAAAAGTTTTAACAATTTTTTATTAGTGTTGCGCTTTTGTTGTGTTTTGACAGTTATACTGTATATGTTACAGTCGGCAGAATCAGATTTAATACTCTATGAGACCGCGCTCATGTAATTCTTTCATGAAGTGGCTGAGAGGGAAGCCGACGACATTGTTATAGTCTCCGTTTATAAATTCGACCAGGCGTTCTCCGATTCCCTGGATACCGTATGAGCCGGCTTTATCCATTGGTTCACCGGTGGCGATATAATCGAGGGCTTCGCCTTCATCAAACGGATACATTTTAACATCGGTCTTGGAAGTAAAACCGAAGCTGTCTGATTC
>JAFZRN010000008.1 GCA_017619835.1 Eubacterium sp. | reverse complement strand
CAGTTCCCAAAAGTCCAACCCTGGTTATTCCGGCTGACACCACAGCTTCACTGACCGCTTTAGGAATGCTGACAAGTGGATAACTGATCCTTTTCGACAGCTCATCATAAACCATATGCATAGTAACGGCGGTTAGTGAAACAACCTCCGCTCCTCCGGAAATCAGACAATTGATTTTTTCTTCCAGATAATCCGTCAGTAGATCATATTTGTTATTTGAAACATAATCCCATGCTTTCCTGAAATTGACGCTTTCTATAGCAATATCCGGCATTGCCTTCCCATCCGTAAGCTTATCGATCTCTGAATTCAGTTTTTTATAATACATTACGGTTGATTCAGGACCTGTCCCCCCAACCAATCCTATTTTTTTCATACAATCACCTTTCCTTAGCATTATGTAATTAAAACTTATTTTCTGATAATCATGTTGCTTCTTCCCCAAGATTCGTCCTTATAGGAAAATGCATTTTCCGTTAATTTTCTTTCTTTGAATCCTGCATTTTCATAGCATTTCTTTGCCCTAACATTTTCTGGAAAGACATTTAACTGAATAAGTTCCGCCCCTGCCTTTCCGAATGCATACTCAAACACCGCTTTAAGCATTTTATTCGCAATGCCTTTTCCTCGATACTGAGGGTTTACTATGACAAATTTAAGCATGCCTTCCTTTGTTGTCTGATTGGTATTGTAACAAAAGAATCCGACCTCCCTGCCCTCTTCTATGGCAACAAAAGGAACATCCCCATAATTTTCCACTGCATATGACAGCACCTCAGCAACATTCTCCCGATTCAACGGATAATCAAATAGATTCGCACACCACATTGCATGAGTTCTTTCATCATCTATCCAATTCTTTATTATTTCGAAATCTCTTTTGGAATCATATTTTCTCAGTTCCATGTGTATACTTCCTTGGCACTATATTTTCAAAGATAATCTTTTCCTCACGATAGTAAGGAAAACCGAAATCCTTTTTTTCTTATCACTCGTTTGCAATTTGTCACCCTTATTATTTAATCAATACTATAACTTCAAGTCATCCCGCATGCATTGCACCGAGTTCACGTTCAAGTTCAAGTTTTGTATGATGATGCCCATGCTTTGATTCTGTTATGTAATGGGCATGATCATGTGTATGAGCGATAGTATGTTCATGAGTACTTCCATCATGAGTATGAACAAAGGTATGTTGATGCTCATGAATATGATGTCTAATCAGCGTATCAATAACAATCACAACAGATCCAGCTAACATCACAATTAGAGCAATTATATATGTCCATGACAATGATTCTTTCAGAAATACAAACGACAGAAACGCTCCCACAAAAGGTGCCACTGCATAATAGGTGCTAGTCTTAGCTGCTCCCAATACATTCTGTGCTCTGACATAAAGAAAAATGCTCAGTCCGTATGCAGCAAATCCAAGAATAAGAGCAACAGCTATATACTTCCATTCAGGCATACTCTCTTGTTTGATAAACGCTATAGCCAAAGCCCCCATACCGGAAAAAATACCTTTCAGAATAACAATCTCATAAGTGCTCTTTGAAGATATCTTTCTTGTGCAGTTATTCTCAAATCCCCAGCAAAGCGTGGCTGTCAGCACAAACAGTGATCCATAGGAAAACGAAAAACTTTCTGTCCCTTCAAGACTAAGCAAAACGCTCGCCAGAGTTATAAGTCCTATCGCCAGCCACAATCTTTTCGACACTGCTTCCTTAAATACCATCAATGCAATAACTGTTGTGGCTACTATCTCAAAGTTCCCCAGAAGAGAAGCATTCGCAGATGTTCCTCTGCTGATACCAGTCATAAGAAATATCGGTGCCGCAATATCCAGCACGATCATACCGATCACATACGGCAGATCATTTCCGGAGAGCTTCTCAGAACCCTTTCTGTCTTTCTTCATGAATACCGAAAGAATGCTGATTCCAATCCCAGCGCCAAGATACAAAAGTGCCGCCATAGTTGTCTCGTCGACATGATCAAGCAGCAACTTGGATATCGGGACATTTACCGCATAGAACACAGCTGCCAATAATGCATATATGATTGCTTTGATTTTTGAACTGCTCATCTATTCATCCTTCTTCAAAGATAACACCTGAACATATAGATCCTTCGTTAACTTTTCTACCTTAAAACCGCTTGATACAAAATCACTTGCATTTCTTTTCGTCGTATGAAACCCAGCTTCTTTAAAGCATGTATTAAAGATTGTCCGTATGATCCACGGAAATCTCGGATCGCAGATATACAGTCTTCCATCCGGTTTTAAAACTCTTAATGCTTCTTCCCTGAATCTTTTCTGATCAGGAAAATGATGATATGCCATACATGCCATGATCACATCCATGGAACCATCTTCATATGGCAAGGTCACGCAGTCACCGGATACAAATTCAAAACCAGGATTCTTTTCTTTTGCTATATCAAGCATCTTCTCACTGATATCCAGACCAAACCCACTGATATCTGTTTTAGACGCTAAATAATATAATACTGTTCCAGTTCCGCATCCAACATCCAGAACGCGGTCTCCTGTATTTATCTCAACTTCTCTGATAAGGTCATTGTAAAACCTTGCGCTCTTTGTACCTTTCCAGCCTGCATCGTAGCTATCCGCATATTTATCAAAGTTCATGCCTCACTCCTCCCCTCTGTAAGGAAGTTCAGAAGCATATTCTACCGACCTTTCCAGAACTGATATAAGTGCTTTGAAAGACTTCATATCAGGATCAAGGTAATAATAATTTCTGGTCCCTTCTCTTCTTACCTTTACAACCCCCGCGTCCTTTAGCAATTTTATATGATGTGACACTGCCGGACGTGACAGATTAGTCCTTTTTGTAATCTCACCTACGCGAATTCCCATAGGATTCTCTGCTATCATCATCTGATACAACAGATGTAATCTGTTTTCATCACCCAATGCAATTAAAACATCTCTGCAATCTCTAAAATCCGATGCAAGTTTGACGAATTCCTTCTTACCGTGCATATTGGCGCCTCCTTTGGTTTAAAATTTTAAACCATTATAGCATACGATTCCGAGAATTGTTCATTGGGAAAGAAAATCGATACCATTAATTTCGCTTCGCACAAAATATTTTAGTGATTATTATCAACACGTTAGTGAGTAAAACCGAAATCTTCCTTTGCTACTTAATTAATTACATTGCGAGTTTTCAAGCTCGTCATATAATTTTTTGCATTACAAAAGCATCCTTAAAATTTCCGTTTACAAAAAAGTAATCTTTATATATTCCTATATCTTCAAATCCCATTTTATGGTACAAATGAATGCCTCTTACGTTATCAGATATCACTTCCAGTTCTATGATTCTGACATTCATCTTCTTTGCCAGCCCGAAGATTCTTTTTATCATTTCCGTTCCTATTCCCTGATTCCAGTAATCCTTTCTTACTGAAATCGAAAATTTAGCCCTATGACGAATCCTTGCTGGATAATACCCATCTAATTCTGCTCTAGCAATAATCTGTCCGTTATCAATAGCTATCAGAACAATACTGTTATCCGATTCTTTACTCATGGCCAATTTCCGTTTTACACCTTCAATCGGAACATTGAATTCATTATTTCCATGCAGCAGATTATCAGATTCTCCGCCTGCCTGATTCAGATATGAAATCATTTTCTCCGCATCATCCGGAACAGCCTCTCTGATTATATATGTATTATTCATCATAAATCCCCCTATAGTAAGTTAACCTGCAATTCTCCTCTTTACACCACCTTTTCAATAATACCACATATTCCCGACTATATTGCATCTAATTTTTCAATTATGATCTGCCTTGGCAGAAAATCATGACAGAAATAACTACTGCTGAATGTTATCCTCTTATCTATGCTTCCCTTATTGTTAAAGAGCATTCTCTGTTCAAACATCAGGAGTTCAAGCTTCTTATCTCTGAACAGCTGTTTGGGTGCCGCATCATTCAACCATGTATTACTCATAATGAGAGCAAATGGCTTATCAAAAGATAAAGCTCTTTCAAATATCCGCCTCTTTCCAGAAAATGGCGGATTTGAAACGATAACATCCCAGAATACCGGTTCATATTTATAAAAATCCTGTCCTTCATCAATATGTGAATGTACTACCTGAAATCCGGCAGCGTTGATCTGCTTTACAAATTCAGATGAATCCTTATCAAAAGGACACCAGACAATACTTCCAGTGGGAATATATTTGATGATAGGTCTGACTGCATATGGAAGTGTCATGCATTCATCATTCTTCCCCTGCGAATACAGAATACTTCTGCTATCCATCATGTCTCCTTTCCACGAAAAAAAGCGCCTATAAGTGTTTTCTACTCATAGACGCCATATCGCTGTTTATCTCTAACTATTTTATTTTGCTAACTCATCTACAATAACATTTCCTGTTGGATAATATATGATATGTCTCAGACCTTCTTCATCATCAAACAGTATTCTGTCATTATCATACTCTATATCGAATCTGCCTTCGTATGTTGCTATTACATCACCTTCAACATCGTAGACAGTTATTCTTCTTTCAATACCACCACCAAAGTTGCTCTGCTGTGTTTTAATCGCACGCTTACCTGCTTCAGTTCCGTTGAAATACCATACACCTATCGACCAGGCAGCCGCAAGAATTATAACACCTGCAATTACACTGACAATTCTTGCTTTCTTATAATACACACATACTGCTCCAACAGCGATTACAACTACTATTGTGAGAAATGATAATCCAATAATTGCACCTACTGTCATAATACTTATCCCTCCAGAATACTTACCTTTGCCTTATCTGTTGACTTATCAGTGCCGTTCTTTTTCCCTATTGCAAATATTCCACCTGCTACGCTGCATCCTAGACCAGCAACCGACATAGCAACAATAATGCTTCTAAGTGACCAATCACTCATAAGTGGTGTAATGATCATAAGCTCCCAGATAACTCCTACTGCAAATCCTATAACTGCTCCCTTAAGTATTTCCATCTTGTTAACCTTCTTTGTATTGTTCATTTTATTATCCTCATCTTTCTTTTATTTCTGCGATTCATTCGCTTTGTTTTTCTTGATGATTGGATAATACACTAGTTATATCAACTGAAGTTGTATTCTGTTGTGAGTTGTATTCTTAATGTCGCAAATGGCATTTTATACTTTCAATGTCTCGCTCAACATCAATATCCGCATCAATATGAAGGATACCAAACAGTGCCTGAAGAGCTTCTGATATTCCCTCATATGAATCATCCACTCTGGAAATACACAAACAATCTTTATAACTACCTTCAGTACTATCAAGAATTCTGATCATTTTTGTTTTTGTTCTGAGACAAAGGTCATTCACAACACCTTTTCTTCTCCGATGCTGCTTTGAGCAATCCCTTTGTTCAGAGAATTCAATTGCCGTTCTATGCTTTGGGAGGAAATACTGAAAAGGAATTCCTATAATACTGTCATCATCTTTAAAAAACTGAAGTCCCTCCTGGTATGCATAGTATTCAAATGCCAAAGGCGGAAGTCTGAATCTTCTTGCCCGGAGATCCTTTCTCTCTTCCAGCATGGACTCATAATTCCTTTTAGAAACTTCCTTTCTACACGCTGGACATACAGCTCCTTTTAACATATATCCAACACTTGCTCTGAAATCTTCTCCGCAGCTTCCACATTTCCAGAGATACATTTTCCGGAGTGATCCGGATGCTGCATCTATAGAAATCTGATTTTCATCAGAAAACTGGATGCTTAACATATCAAATGATACACCAACGATACCCACATCTGAAAATCTTATTATACGACTGTTTTGTTCACATACTGGGCAACCGTGTCCATCAGTTCTGTCAGATATCCTGGCTTCCCATGAATGACCATAAGAACAGCACCACTTAACCTTTTTATTACACTTAGCTGTTACCCTATCCGGAGTAAGAGGATAGTTTTCTTCCGACCATTCAGAAGCCACATCAGGAAACAATGTTTCAATATCATTAAAACCTTTTAGTACTTTGTTACCGGAGCAATAAGGGCATCCGGATCCGTTTACTCTATTTTTTACTATGGCAACCCATTCATGACCACATCTTCCCTTCCACCGGATCTTCTTGTGAGAACCAACAGTAACATCCATAGGAGATATATCATTATCTATCCATTCCAGTGCAAGTTCAGGATATTCTATCGCAAGTATTCTTTTCAATTTTCATCACCATCCGTTTCTAAACTTTTGGACATAATGTCCAAAGGTTTTCTTATTTTGTATGAAACATCATATCCTGATTAACTTCCATATACAGATTTCCGTTAAAGGTAGTTACTGCATTAAATAAAATGGCAAGTGTATAACTCTTTAAATTTTTTGCATTAAACATCCTCTTTTGTATCTGACCTAACGCATATTCCATTATATCCTTGTCATACTTATCGAATCTCTCTTGGACTAACTCCAACGGCATGACGTCTTCATGGATTATTACTCTCCCAGGAAAGGTATATGCCTCAACCATAAGATCAATTACATCATCCAGAAGTTTTTTATCGAACTTAAGATTATTTGCGATCTGATCATACTCAACCATTTCCTTGAACATGAATTTGGTGCAGGTCATCTCATCCATCAATCTCTTCTCCGCCTGCACATCTCTTCCTGCGTGCATTTTGTTATTGATTGAATCCTTATCACTCACATTGTTATATATCTGGTTAATATTATTAGAATCTTTATTATTCTCATCCTGATTCTGGGATGACCGTTGTCCCAACCTTGAGATGTCCGTCGTCTCACATCCGTTATAACCGTCATCCCATTCCTGAGACGTCCGTCGTCCTATATCTGGGACATCCGTCGTTTCACTTTTAGGATGACCGTCGTCCCATTCTTGAGATGACCGTCGTCCTATATCTGAGACGACCTGTATTTTAGCCGTTTCTGAGGTGTCTTTTTCCAACCTTTGGACATTATGTCCAGAAGTTTCATTGTATTCATTTTCTGTTTCCAGAGAGTTCTCAACATTTTTGTTTTCTAAAATGCGTCTTACTTCCTCAACTTTATGAACATATATTCTACTTGGCTTATTGAGAATACGAACTTTTTCGATAAGTCCGAACCACTGAGTTTTTCCATTTTCATCAGTATCTATACATATCATATTGGAAAGTTCAGTAAATAATCTGGAAGCCTTGCTGTGGGATATATGAAGATCCTTCATCACATCCTCAACTGTGTAATTAATGAAGGTTCTTCCCTTGTCATCTTCCCAGCCGTTCCGAATAGAAAGCCCGGTTCTGTTAAGTAACAGACCATAAAGGATCTTTGCATCTCCTGACAAATTCATAAAACAATCAGACACTATCAGATCCATTGGAACCTGGATATGAATAAACTGATTTATTTCATCTCCATGAAAATATGCTGATTCCGGTATACTTATTTTTCCCATCTCTATTCTCCCTTGGCTTTCCACTGATCAAGAAGTGATATGATTATTTCTTCTATCTCTTTTTCGGTACAAAAATCTGCAAAATACTTATTTATTACATCTGATTTAAGTGTGACCTTTCTGCTGCTGACACCTACAGAATTAACAGATAGTATCTCCCATATTTTCGCTTCAGACAGTTCTCCGGACTGACTCAGTTTCTTAAGAGAGGCTGACTGCTTTGATGACATCTTATTATCCGTTTTTTCAATAACAGACAAAACCCACTCCTGCTCTTTATTTTTCAAAAATGAAACATCTACACCCTGGACAATTCCCAGCTTCTTACTATCAACCAAATCAAGTAGCTCGTCAGATAACCTTGAAAGCCAGATATATCTCTGGATCATCTTGCCACTTTCTCCAGATTCTTCTCCCATTGCAGCAAGGCTGTTACCTTTCTTTCCTTGATGTTTTACGGCATCATATTTCATCTTGTAGGCTCTTGCTTTTTCACTCGGAAGAACATCTTCTCTCTGGATGTTGGAATCAACCATAACTATCGTGGCGAGATCATCAGTCAGATTTCTGATATACATAGGCATAGTGGTAAGACCTGCAAGTTCACATGCTTTCTTTCTTGAATGTCCGGTGATGATTTCGTAACCACCTTTGGAACGAATCCTGGCAATTCCGGGAACAAGAACTCCATGCTCTTTTATACTTGCAACAAGTTCTTCCATTCTCACATCATCCTTGACCTTAAAAGGGTGTCCTTCAAAGGGATATAGTTCATCCAGCATTACATCCCTTACATCTGTTTTCAGGTTATCTGAATCTGTCATTCCGAACAGATCATTAAAACCGTTCAGCTTTATTTTGGAAGCACTACTCTGTTTAGACATTTCCCAGCACCTCCTTTGCAAAATCGGCATAAGCTTTCGCTACCTTACATTTCGGAGAGTGTTTATATATGCTCACGCCTTCAGCACTGGCTTCTTCAGCCCTTACCGAGAGCGGAATCATACTTTTATAAATATGAACTACATTTCCATAGGTCTCATCCAGCAGATCAACAATCTCTCTTGCATAGTTGGTTCTTTTTTTCAGCATTGTAATAAGTATTCCATCTATTCCCAGACGGGTATTAAGTCCCTGTTTAACCATTCCTATGGTCGTTATAAGCTGTTCTAAGCCCTTTAAAGAGAGATATGCAGCCTGTACCGGGATTATCACCTTATCTGCTGCTGTAAGTGCATTTATGGTGATAAGGCTCAGACTTGGTGGGCAATCCATAATGATAAAGTCGTAATACCTCTTTATCTTAAATATGTATTTACTGAGAATCTGTTCCCTGCTCCAGGCTTTTATAAGTGATATTTCAAGACCTGATAATTCAATATTACAAGGGATCAGATCTACTCCTTCTTCGTGATGAAGAATACCAAGCGTTCTGTAATCATATTCCTCTCCGGTAACTTCATTCTCGATTATTGTTTTAAGTGTTATATCCATCTTATCCGGCTCCTTAAAGCCAAGACTTGATGTAAGAGATCCCTGGGCATCTGTATCTATAAGAAGTACTTTATACCCTTTTCTCGCAAGCTCTATTCCAAGATTACCTGCAGATGTTGTTTTACCTACTCCGCCTTTCTGCGAAGCTACCGCATATACTACACACATACTCATCTACCTGCCTTTCCGCTGTTATTAGTATTTTCTTTTATGTGATTTTGAATTGTTCTTTACTCCATAAATGGCTCCTGAACCATAATAAATGTTTACTCTTTCAGGCTGTGGAGCTGCTGTATATCTTTTATACTCATCCTCAGTTCTGAATATTTCTGTGTATGCTCTTTTATATTTCTGTGAACCCTTTATTGCCATAGGTTCAGATGGCTTATTGGCTATGAATCTTTTGTCCCTAGCCAGCATTTTTAAGAACCACTTGATATCCTTGGTGGTTCCCTGCAGTCTAATTTTTAACATTCCATCCTCCATTCCTTCAGGTAGATGTCATGCGTATATGCTGCCCTACCGCTGTATTAGACAAGTTTTTTTCCTCCTTCACAAAAGATTTTGACCATAACACAAAAAGGACACTTCTAAAATTTCTTTTAGAAAGTGTCCTTAGTAGCATAATGCTTATTAAATTCAATCAGTACTCACAAATACAATCTATTATGGTACAAGCAAAACTGAATATTTGTTGTACTAAATGTTGTACCACGCTATCACCATAGCCTCGCAGACCGCTAATTTACTTGGTTTTACTTCTTTTCTGTCTTTAACGTAGGGAAGAGTAAAACGTCGCGGATGGCAGGACTATCTGTCATGATCATCACAAGACGATCGATTCCGTATCCGATACCGCCTGTAGGTGGCATACCTACTTCAAGTGCGTTGAGGAAGTCCTCATCTGTATGGTTAGCTTCATCATCACCTGCAGCAGCAAGTGCATCCTGAGCTGCAAATCTTTCTCTCTGATCGATAGGATCATTAAGCTCTGAATAAGCGTTAGCCATTTCCCATCCGTTCATGAAGAACTCGAATCTCTCAACGTATTCGGGATTCTCAGGCTTCTTCTTTGTAAGAGGAGAAATCTCAATAGGATGATCCATAACAAATGTAGGCTGGATAAGATGCTCCTCTACATATGTCTCGAAGAAGAGGTTAAGGATATCACCCTTCTTATGGAAGTCTTCAAACTCAATGTGATGCTCCTTAGCAAGTGCACGAGCTGCCTCGAGGTCAGCAACCTCATTCCAGTCAACACCACTGTACTTCTTTACAGCATCAACCATAGTTATTCTCGCAAATGGCTTACCAAGATCCATCTCAACGCCCTGATATGTAATAGTTGTTGAACCATTTACTTCCTGAGCGATATGACGGTACATAGCCTCTGTCAGATCCATCATTCCGTGATAATCCGTAAATGCCTGATAGAGCTCCATAAGTGTGAACTCGGGATTATGACGTGTATCAACACCCTCATTTCTGAATACTCGTCCGATCTCATAAACTCTCTCCATACCACCAACGATAAGTCTCTTGAGATAAAGCTCAAGTGATATACGAAGCTTAAGATCTTCATCGAGTGCATTGAAATGTGTTTCAAACGGACGTGCCGCAGCACCACCTGCATTTGAAACGAGCATAGGTGTCTCAACCTCCATGAAGCCCTGATCATCCAGGAATCTTCTGATGGTTGATATTATCTTGGATCTCTTGATAAATGTCTCTTTAACATCAGCATTCATTACAAGATCTACATATCTCTGACGATATCTTATATCGGTATTGGTAAGACCATGGAACTTCTCTGGAAGGATCTGGAGTGACTTTGTAAGGAGTGTAACTGTATCAGCATGAACAGATACTTCTCCCATCATTGTACGGAATACATAACCTGTAACACCGATTATATCTCCCACATCCAGCTTCTTGAAATCAGCATATTCATCTGTACCGATTTCATCTCTGGATACGAATACCTGAATATTACCGCTCTTATCCTGAACATTACAGAACGAAGCTTTGCCCATAACACGCTTAGACATCATTCTACCTGCGATGCTTACCTTGATAGGATTAGCATCCATGATTGCACGTCTTTCGTTATAGGCTTCAGTCTTAACAGCCTTTGCCTCTTCAGGTTCCATACCCTCTGTATCAGGCATATCCTTTCCTGCAAGAAGCTTTTCCTCAAGTGCGATATACTCCTGTCTTGCCTGCTCGGTATGATAAGACTGATCATACTTTGTGATCACAAAAGGATCCTTTCCTGCCGCCTGAAGGTTAGCAAGCTTTTCGCGACGAACCTTGAGAAGCTGATTGATATCCTGCTGCTGAGCACCCTTCTGATTATTCTGGTTCTGATTGTTCTGATCTGACATAGTTTTTTCCTCTCTAATATAAAACCGCCAGATTAAGCTCCGGCGGTTAATACTTTTTCATTATATATCGTCTTAATTTCTTGTGAAATCAAGAATCTTGTAGCTGTATTTTCCGCTTGGTGCATCGATTGTGATAACCTGTCCAACCTTTGAACCTATCAGCTTGGCACCAATCGGAGATTCGTTTGAAATGCTTCCCTCAAGTATATTGGACTCAGTTGAGCCTGAAAGCTTGTAGGTATATTCCTGCTTTGTCTCCATATCTTCAAAATGCACTGTACAGCCAAAGTTCACTGACTCGGTATCAAGATTATCCTCATCAATAACTTCTACATTTTTAAGTATTTTTTCTATTTCCGCAATACGTGCTTCAATATCTCTCTGCTCATCTTTAGCAGCATCGTACTCGGCGTTCTCTGATAAGTCTCCCTGCTCACGTGCTTCTTTTATTTTCTGAGCAACCTCACGACGTCTGTTGACTTTAAGGTCAGAGAGTTCGTCCTCGAGTTTTTTAAGTCCTTCGTAAGTTAGGATATTTTTCTTTTCTTCTGCCATTTTGTGCTCCTTTCGTGGAGTGAGGGGTTTAATTTTTTTCACATTATTATTCTCAATAATCTAACCCTGCATTCATAAGCCACGCGCTACGCGCTTATTGTCTGCTTCGCAGACTGGCTTATTTCATGCGGTTTAGATTCTTGCTTCGCAAGTACGTAAACCTTCCAAACATCCGTCTTAGAAAGCAAGCTTTCAGACGTCTGTTTGAAAGCTTTCCTAATTGAGAATAATAATTCTTATTTGCAGATGACGGGACTCGAACCCGAACCCACGTAATGTGGACATGAACCTGAATCATGCGCGTATACCAATTCCGCCACATCTGCGCACTTAAGCCACTGAACGATTGTAACATTTCAAAACGTAAGTGTCAACCTCTCAGTGGCTTTATGATCTACAAGCTATATAATTTCAGTTCTGATTAATCTTCTGTATCTGTACCGTAATCGTCTACCATACCTGAGCCGGCATCATCTGCCTCGGCATCAGTACCTGTAGCCTCAACCTGAACAGCATTGTTATAGATGAAATCAACTATCTTGTTATATATGATCTCATAGCTGAAATCTTCCTCTGTATAACCATATGACTGCTTAAATGTCTCGATATCAGTCATACCGGTCTGATCAAGGAGTTCCTGCTTCTTAGCTTCGATCTCTTCATCAGTAGCTGTGATTCCTTCTGTCTCAGCTATTGTAAGGATCACCATCTTCTCACGGATATATTCCTGAACTGAAGTCTTGATCTGATCCTTGAAGCCTTCTTCATCATAACCATAGTATGAAAGATATGTAGCAAGGTCGATTCCGTTTGACTCAGCTGTCTCAGTTACACTATCGATAAGAGTCTGGATACGCTCATTAACTTCCTGCTCCGGATACTCTGAAATGTCTGAAGAATCAAGAACCTTCTGAACAAGGGTTGCCTTATCTGTTTCCAGATCATTTTCAGCATTCTCTTCTTCAAGTTCTTTTCTCTTTGCATCTTCGAATTCAGCTGTTGTTGAATAATCTGTAGCTGATGCAACAAGAACATCATCATACTCGGGAACTGTAGGTTCACCAACTATATAATTAAGAGTAGAAGCAAATACTGCAGCCTTTCCGTTAAGCTCTTCATTGCCATAATCCTCAGGGAATGTAACATTTACATCAAATGCATCTCCGGGAGTATGTCCAACGATCTGCTCATCGAAATTATCAATATAACCACTGCTTCCGAGTGTTATCTCAGTACCCATACCCTGTGTACTTCCGCCATCGAACTCAACGCCGTCGATAGAACCAACGTAATCGATATTAACGGCATCACCCATAGTAGCAGCTCTGTCATAAACCTTGTTCTCAATAGTATTATCATCAACAAGGCTGTCGATCTCATTCTGGATATCCTCATCTGTTACTTCTGTATGCTGAGGAGTATATTCAACACCCTTGTATTCTCCGAGAGTAACATACTGAGCATATTTAGACTGCTTCTCCTTAAGAATCTCTTCTTCTTTTTGGCCACAGCCTGCAAGTGCCGAAAGTACCATGGCGCCAACCAGAACTGCGCTTATCTTTCTGAATTTCATAATTTCATCCTTTCGTGTTTACCTTTACTAACCGTACGATAATACCACATAAAACTCGAAAAATAAAGGATTATTTGGAATTATTATATTTTTTTCACAAAATCTCTTGAAAAATTGTTATAATAGCTTTGATTTTGTCACATTTAAGGAGTATGAAAATGATTGATTCGGTTAAAGTAAATATATGTAAGTTAAATCCGGATGCTGTGATCCCGACCTATGGCTCTGACTTCAGCGCAGGTGCAGATCTATATGCCTGTCTCGATGAACCAGTTACTATCGGACCCGGAGAAACCTATCTTGTAAAGACAGGTCTTTCTATGGAGCTTCCGGAAGGGTATGCGGGACTCATATATGCCAGAAGCGGACTTGCAACAAAAAAAGGCCTTGCGCCCGCCAATAAGGTTGGTGTCATCGATTCGGATTATCGAGGAGAGATAATGGTCTCACTCCACAATCACTCAGGTATCGAACAGACAATAGAACCGAAGGAAAGGATAGCCCAGCTTATCATAACTCCCTACATTCAGGGGATATTTGAAACTGTGGATAAGCTTTCCGAAACCGAAAGAGGTGCCGGAGGCTTCGGCTCCACCGGAAGATTGTAAGAAAAAAGCTCCCAAAAATGATTGGGAGCTTTTTGTATGATTCATCATATGAACTATATTAATTTGATGTATGCAGTCCGTAGTAGGTTCCTCTTGACTGAACCTGACCGTAAGCCATTTCCATTTCGATCGAACAATCGAGCATGTTAACTCTTACTCCGGAATAAATATTTTCCATTGTGATAACCTGCTCACCTATGTTGGTTGTGATTGAATCGGGCTCTTCGTTATAAGGCTCATCGGTAAGTATCTCCTTCATAGCCGATGAGAAATGCGGCATTGAATCCGGAAGAGATATATACTTCTGACTGATAACTCTGCTCTCAAAACCTTCTTTAAGAATACAGAGTTTCTTCTTAGCTGTCTTTTCCATGGAGTTTGTTACAAAGGCATGAGCAGCGCTCTTCATTACGCCTCTTCTTACTTCACTATCAAAGGATACAAACATCGCATTGATATCCTGCATTGAAGGATGCTTATCGGCAAATGCTACTGCGATAACCTTCTCATTCGGATAAACACCGAGTCCAAGAAGAAGATTCTTATAAACATGCTCCATCTCAGCTCCAACGGGTACAAGTCTGTCACCATTAATATCAGCCTCATGATTGACCATCATATTGATGAGGCCTGTTCTGAACTGATCGATCCTTTCCTCAGTCACATAATCGGTAGGAAGGAATTCATGACGCTTTGCATCCGTAAGAGTAAAGTCTACAATACGTCTTCCCTGATTAGCCAGATCCTCAACAGCATTCTTCAGATCCTGTCCGAAGTGATCAAATGTATCACTAAGCTGCTCTGCACGCTGACGAAGCTGTCTTATGATATCACCGAACACATCCTGTGCATTCAGTTCCTCGATCAGCATGGTTCTTTCTCTTGCAAGAGCATTCTTGAGATATGCTTCGTAGTAACCGTTCTCGGTCTCTCTCTTTGCAGAAGGAAATGTAAAGAAACGCTTCTTTACTATCTGAAGAATGGATTCTATGATTCTTTCATATTCCGTGGAAGGTTTATACTCGGAAAGCTTTGCCTCAAGAGCTTTAGCTTCGCTGATCATTCCTTCGTCCTCTTCACAGCCTCCGATTCCCTTTGCACCGATTATCTTCATGGTGATAAATGGGCCATATGCTCTCATATATTTCTCAATATTGGAATCAAGTGCCTGAGTCATCTTGATACGAAGAGACTTAACTATGATAGGGATATCTGTCTGTACACTGTTAAGAGCCTGAGGGAGCATAAAGCTCAGCCTGTCGGTTCTTTTTTTGATCTCTTTATATGAAGGCATCTCATACTGGCCCGTCTTGATAAGACCATTAACGGAAAGCTCTATCTCGTCACCGGGACTTCCTTCAAGAAATTTACGCATCTCCCCGAAAGTTGCCCTGATATCGGCATCCATCTTACTATCCTTGGCCGGCATCTTGTTGAGTCTCGAATATGCCTCATTAAATACGGAATACTCAACTATATTTTCGATTTCCTTTATGGGAATCTTATAGTCTGCTTCATTGATAACCTTGAAATATCCCAGCTTGCTTCTTTCAAAGAAAGAATCACGGATCAGCTTACGGACACCGTTCTCATCCGCATCATCTATATACTTATTATGTGCAAGCTTTGAAAGGAAATATGCAGTATCGTTGTAGATAGTCCAGTCGGGAATATATCCCTGATCATCCTTCTTACCGGATACAAGCATACATGCATCAAAGATATTATCGCTCATGCTGAGTCTGTGAGATGTACTCTCAAATACATAACTCTTACCTTCGTAAGCAGCCTGAATATAATCGGACACTTCAAAAAGTGTTGCATATCCATTAGCCAGAAGCAGAGTTCTGAGTTCAATATTCTCATAGATCTCACGGTTTGCAAAAAGAACATCCGGAGTAAGAAGGCATCCGCCCACTCTGAAATGCTCCCACTTACGCGACTTTGCATAAGCTTTTATATTATATGTAACATCTGCAAGGATTCCGCTTCCCGTACCACCACAGGTACTTGATACAATGATGACATCCAGCCTTTTGGATACGGAATCACTATATAAATCCTCCAGCTTCTCAAACAGAAGGATTCTCATATCCTCATAAGCATTCGAGAACATAAGACGACCAATCTGTCTGTTTCCCTGTGCGCCTTCTGTACCGATATGGAGCTTCGGGAAGTCAGGTTTCATCCACTTTGCGAGTGTAGCCTGAACAGGCTGATTATTATAACCTTTTTCAAGAATATCTTCGAGATTAGGCCTATATATACTCATAACCTCAAGAGCATTAAGTCCGAGTCCGTCCCTGCTGCTCTTAATAGTCTCTTCCATTTCGGGTATATCAGAATCAATAAGCAGATAATGGATATTATCTTCCTGGGTGATCTCATCTCTGAGCATTCCCTTAAGTGCCGTTACTACCTTGCCACCTATTCCGCCAAGACCGATTACCAGAAGATCACCATTGATCTTCTCCCCCTTCTCGTCCTTACCAAAAATTCTAACATCTTTAAGTCTGCTAAATTCTTCTTTCTGTGTCTGAAGTAGAATCATTGCATGTTCTCCTTAAACTCCACCAATAATCAATACTAAACTATTATACACCATTTAATACAAAAAACATACATGTTTTTGTAAATATTTTACAAAATGAAAAATGCAAAAAAAGGGTGCCGAAAAACGGCACCCTGAATGATAGAAATCATATGAATTTTTATGCTTTTCCTGCTGATCCGAATACAGCAACACGGTCTTTAACTTCATCTCTGATAGCCTGTGCACCGGGTGCAAGAAGCTTACGGGGATCATAACCCTTGCCCTGCTGATCCTTGCCTTCTTCGATATACTTACGTGTTGCAGCTGCGAATACAAGCTGGCACTCTGTATTAACGTTAACCTTTGCAACTCCCATTGAGATAGCTTTCTTGATCTGCTCATCGGGAATTCCAGAACCACCATGAAGTACGAGAGGTGTATTACCGATCTCAGCCTTTACAGCTTCGAGAACCTGGAACTGAAGTCCTTCCCAGTTATCAGGATACTTACCATGGATATTTCCGATACCACATGCAAGCATATCAACGCCGAGGTCGTTGATGAGTTTACACTCTGCGGGATCTGCGCACTCACCTGTTGATGAAACGCCATCCTCTTCTCCACCGATACCACCAACTTCAGCCTCGATAGAGATTCCTTTCTCGCGGCAGATTGCTACGAGCTCTTTTGTCTTCTCGATGTTCTCATCTATGGGAAGTGAAGAACCATCGAACATTATTGATGTAAAGCCGGCTTCGATACAAGCCTTTGCACCTTCGTATGAACCATGATCAAGGTGAAGTGCTACGGGAACTGTGATTCCAAGTGACTCATCCATAGCCTTAACCATAGCAGCAACTGTCTTAAAGCCTGTCATATACTTTCCGGCTCCTTCTGATACTCCAAGTATAACGGGAGTCTTAAGCTCCTCACACTCAAGCAGGATTGACTTTGTCCACTCGAGATTGTTAATGTTGAACTGTGCAACTGCATATCCACCTGCAACCGCCTTCTCAAGCATTTCCTTAGCTGATACTAACATTTTGTTACCTCCGTAAATTTATTATTCGTAACTGCCAAAATGGCGACAGTGACATTTCCGTGACACATTATAAACTACTTTACTGTTTAAAACAACCACAAATGTTATATATGTCTAACTATTTTCTCTTTCCGAACAGTCTCAGGAGTTTCAGGAACAGGTTGATGAAGTCAAGGTAAAGCTCCATCGCTCCGTAAAGACCAAGTACCGGAACAGAAAGACCTGTGTTCATTCTGGACATCTTTGATATCTTATTAACATCATATGCAGTGAAAAGAGTGAATACAATGATACCTACTATAGTTACGATAAAATCAACGGCACTTGAACCAATAAAGATATTGATTATGGAACCAACGATTATTGCGATAAGCGCTCCGAGAAGGATAGGACCCCAGCTTGTAAGATCTTTCTTTGTAACTGCTCCATAGATAGCCATAACTCCGAAGATCAGTGATGTCATAAAGAATACCTGAACTATCGAACTAAGTGTAAATGCAAGGAATATTACCGAAAATGTGATTCCGTTCACTATCGTAAAAGCAGTGAATAAAACCACCGCCACCACAAAATTATCTTTTTTGATAGCTGCAGTACATGCAAATACAAGGGCAATCTCTACAATAAATATCATTATTAAACCGAATTTTCCTGCTCCGAGTATAGCCATATAGAATGCTGGATTAGCTGCAACAATAAGTGCAGTGATTCCGGTAACAAGAAGCGCAATAAACATATAGAGAAATGCGGTGGTAAGTACACTGTTTACCAGAGATGCGCTCACCTGAGCAACCGCACCGCCGATGCCATCTCCGGGCTGATCGTTATTCTGATAATAACCGTTAAGCATTGTCTGGCTCATACCCTGATTAAAAACGGCCTGATTCTGAAGTGAATCGAAAGCATCGAATGAATTCTGAGGCTGGCCGTAATTCGGCTGCTGTCCATACGGATTCTGTGGCTGTCCAAATGGATTCTGTGGCTGTCCATATGGATTCTGTGGCTGTCCATATGGGTTCTGTGGCTGACTGTAATTAGTCTGTCCGTTATTCTGATTATCTTTCTTAAGTTCCATTCTTTCTTCTCCTTTTAAAACATAAAACAATTAGAAGCCTTCGACTCTCCTGCGTCTTCTTATCTCAAGACGTTTCTGGGCACCCTTCCACTCTTCGATCTCAACCTCTGTCTCGGGCTTAAGACCATACTTAAGAGGAAGCGGTCTTCCTTTATCATCTACATAAACTTCGGTAAAATATGCCCGGTTGATGACGCGTCTGACACCGGTCTCTCTTTCTTCTACATATACATCAACCCTGACCTCCATCGAGGTTCTGCCGATATATGTAAGCTTTGCTCTTATAACGATTATCTCATTGATAAAAGCACCTTTCTTAAACTGCAGATTATCAATGGCTGCTGTCGTCACATAGCCTCCGCAGTGTCTGGTCGCGGCAATGCCTGCAACCTCATCCATCCATTCCATGAGACGTCCTCCGAAGAGACGTCCGTTTCCGTTTATATCCTCATACTGAATGCATTTCATCCATTCGGTTCTTGAATCTTCAACGGTCTTATAGCTTTCGTATGCCATACTGTTTCCTTTTCCTTTTATAAAACTGCAATAATAAAAACAAGCGGGTGGTTTCACCCACCCGCTTATTATATCCTTTAAACTAAGCGTTGTAAAGAATTACTGAACTTCGTTGAAGCCTTCTCTTGCTGCATAGCTAGTATGAAGAAGCTCGTGTGCCTTGTGGCCGTTAGGCTCGCCAAGGAACTTATCATAAAGTTCAATGATCTGAGGATTGTTGTGTGACTGACGAAGTGTCTGTCTCTCATCCTCTGAGTAAAGAGCCTGAGCTCTCTTCTCTTTATATGTATCCATGATGTCATCATCCTCGTTAGGAAGGAAGCACTCACGGATATATGGCTGTCCACCACCGTTGATACATCCGCCGGGACATCCCATGATCTCGATGAAAGCATACTTAGACTTTCCTTCTCTGATCTCATCAAGGAGAACCTTAGCTGACTTCATACCTGAAGCTATAGCTACATTAACAGTGGTTCCATTGATATCAACTGAAGCCTCTCTGATACCTGCGTCATGACCACGAACAGCCTTGAACTCGATCGGCTCAGATTCCTTACCTGTAAGCTTGAAGTAAACTGTACGAAGAGCAGCTTCCATAACACCACCGGTAACACCGAAGATAACAGCGGCACCTGTATAATCGCCCATGATATCCTGATCCCAGTCCTCATCGGGAAGTCTGTTGAAGATGATACCACTTCTCTTGATCATACGAGCAAGCTCTCTTGTTGTGATAACAGCATCAACATCATTAAGGCCGTTAACCTTAAGCTGATCTCTGTCTTTCTCAAACTTCTTAGCTACACAAGGCATAACCGATACAACGAAAATGTCTTCCGGCTTGATGCCGTTCTGCTCTGCCCAGTAGGACTTGATGATAGCACCCTGCATCTGGTGAGGAGACTTACAGGATGAAAGATGAGGAAGAAGATCTCCGTAATTATACTCAGCATAGTTGATCCATCCGGGTGAACAGGATGTGATCATCGGAAGTGTTCCGCCATTGGTGAGACGTCCGAGAAGCTCTGTACCTTCCTCCATGATTGTAAGGTCGGCACCGAAGTTTACATCGTAAACTCTGTTGAATCCAAGTCTTCTCATAGCAGCTGCCATCTTACCTGTAACAGGTGTTCCGACAGGATATCCGAACTCTTCACCGAGAGCAGCTCTTACTGCAGGAGCAGCCTGAGCGATAACTACCTTACCGGCAGCAAATGCTGCATCGATCTTGTCTATCTCTGAATGCTCCATAAGAGCACCGGTAGGACATACGTTTACACACTGACCACACTGGATACATGGTGAATCAGCAAATGATCTGTTTTCAGCAGGAGCAACAAATGTACTGAAACCTCTGTTCTCGAATCCGAGGATTCCGAGTCCATGAGCGTTCTTACATCTCTCGATACATCTTCCGCAAAGGATACACTTGGATGTATCTCTTACAAGACCGGGAGCTATCTCATCAAAGTATGTTTCTGAATGAACACCTTCGAAAGCACCCTCTCTTGCGCCTGTGATATTTGCTACATGAAGCAGCTCACACTGGCCGTTCTTGTCGCACTGCTGACAGTTCTTATTATGATTTGAAAGAAGCAGTTCAACGCTCTGACGTCTAGCTGCTGTTGCAGCAGGAGAAGAAATAGTTATTTCCATTCCCTCTGCTACAGGGTATACACATGATGCTACAAGGCCTCTTGCTCCGGTTGCCTCAACGAGACATACACGACATGAACCCTGATTGCACTCACCATGATTAAATGCACAAAGTGAAGGGATCTCATATCCGCACTTCTTAGCAGCTTCGAGGATAGTAATGCCTTCCTCAACCTGATAGGAGATGCCTTCTATTTTAATATTTACCATCGCCATAGTAGTTACCTCCTTATTCTTTTGATATTGCCGCAAATTTACAGTTACTCATACAAAGTCCGCACTTCACGCACTTATCAGCATCGATCTGCATTGAAGGAAGCTTATGTCCTTCTGCAACATAATCGGTCTTCTCGATGCAGCCTGCAGGACAGTTGCGAGCGCAAAGTCCGCATCCGATACATTTATCCTTATCGATCTTATACTGCATAAGGCTCTTACATACATGAGCAGGACACTTCTTGTCAACGATATGAGCGATATACTCATCTCTGAAATGCTTAAGTGTTGAATTAACCGGGTTAGCTGCTGTCTGTCCGAGAGCACAAAGTGAATTCTTCTGGATAGTCTTAGAAAGTTCTTCAAGAGTATCGAGATCTTCCATAGTTCCCTTACCCTCTGTGATCTTTGTAAGTATCTCAAGGATTCTCTTAGTACCGATACGACATGGTGAACATTTACCACATGACTCATCACAGATGAACTCCATGTAGAACTTAGCAACGTCAACCATACAGTTATCTTCATCCATAACGATAGCTCCACCGGAACCCATCATAGATCCCTTCTGAACTAAGTTATCAAAATCGATAGGCTCATCAAGGAACTCTTCTGTAAGACATCCGCCTGAAGGTCCACCTGTCTGGATAGCCTTGAACTTCTTTCCGTTAGGAATTCCGCCACCGATATCATATATAAGCTCGCGGAGAGTTGTTCCCATAGGAACCTCAACGAGACCAACGTTATTAACTTTACCACCGAGAGCGAATACCTTAGTACCCTTTGACTTCTCAGTACCAACTGCTGCAAACTCAGCTGCGCCTTCACGAAGAATGTAAGGTACACATGCAAGTGTCTCTACGTTGTTAACGCAGGTTGGCTTGCCCCAAAGTCCCTTAACTGCAGGGAAAGGAGGTCTAGGTCTGGGCATACCACGTTTACCTTCGATAGAGTTAAGGAGAGCTGTCTCCTCACCACAAACGAATGCACCTGCACCAAGTCTGATGTGACAATCAAAGCTGAAGCCTGTTCCCATGATGTTCTCACCTAGGAGACCCATCTCACGAGCCTGAGCTATAGCTATCTTAAGTCTGTTAACAGCGATAGGATACTCAGCGCGTACATAGAAGTAACCTTCCGAAGCACCGAAAGCATAACCTGCGATCATCATACCCTCGATAACTCCGAGCGGATTACCCTCAAGGATAGAACGATCCATGAATGCACCCGGATCACCCTCATCACCATTACATACAACATATTTCTGATCAGCTTCAACGTTGTAAGCGAACTGCCATTTTCTTCCTGTAGGGAAGCCGCCGCCGCCACGTCCACGAAGTCCTGAAGCAAGTACTTCATCAAGAACTTCCTGCTGTGTCATTGAAAGAGCTTTCTTAAGTCCCTGGAATGCTCCCATTCCAAGTGCTTCATTGATATCTTCGGGATTGATAACACCACATCCATGAAGAGCAACACGACGCTGCTTCTTATAGAAGTTGATATCCTCCTGCTTTGTCTTCTTCTCGCTTGTAGCCGGATCAACATAGAGAAGTCTCTCTACGATCTCGCCATTTGCGATATCCTTCTCAACGATCTCCTCAACATCATCGATGGAAACCATACGATAAAGTGTATCTTCGGGATAGATCTTTACGAAAGGTCCCTGTGAACAGAATCCGAAGCATCCTACCTGATTAACTGTAGCCTTATCAGAAAGTCCTTTTGCTTCAAGAACCTCAACAAATTTATCCGTGATCTCTTTTGAATTACTTGAGAGACATCCTGTACCACCGCAGAGAACTATATGACGCTTATCGTCTGCACCTGCAAGCTTGTCATCAAGACACTTTGTACAAGCAGCAACTTTGCTGTCCAGCTCTGCAACTGTATTTATCTTACTCATGCTGATGCCTCCTTTCTGTAGGATTCAATGATCTCTGAAACCTGATTTACCTCAACCTTGGGATAAACCTTTCCATTTATACTAACTGCCGGTGCTATACCACAAGCACCTATGCATCTAAGAGCATCAAGAGTAAAGAGTCCATCTTCTGATGTCTCTCCCGGTTTGATACCGATCAACTCTGAGAACTTATCGATAACCTGCTGTGCACCTTTAACATAACAGGCTGTACCCAGACAGCATCCGATAACGTACTTACCCTTTGGAGTAAGTGAGAAGAACGAATAGAATGTAACTACTCCGTAAATCTCGGCAACGGAAATGCCTGTGTTCTTTGAAACAATTTCCTGAACTTCAAGGGGAATGTAGCCATACTCATTCTGAATATCACTGAGAATCATCATGAGAGGAGTCTTTTCATCCTTATATCTGGCACATATTTCCTCGATTTTTGCCGCCGCAGCGGCATTAAGCTTAGCCATGTGTCGACCTCCTTTAGTAATTAAAAATCAGATATAGCCATTATACTAAAAACAAGTTGGTTAGTACAACTTAACCTTGTTTTTAAACGGGAAGCTTTCCATTCAGCTTATCAAGAATGACAGGAAGTTCACTGTCTATCTTATCATTATCAAGCTGACATGTTCCTGCGTTTGCATGACCGCCTCCACCGTATGTAAGGCAGAGCTCTCCGATATTAAAGTCGGAGTTTTTATTGATTATGGATTTTCCGATCATAACAGCAGTATTCTGCTTCTGGAATCCCCAGGCAACATGAACAGAGATTTCTATCTCAGGCCACATTGCATATATCATAAAACGGTTTCCCGCGTAAATGGTCTCTTCATTTCTCAAATCGATAACGGCAACCTTATCTTCGATCCTCGTTATCTTTTCAAGCTGAGCCTTGAAAAGCTCCTGCTGCTCAAAGTAAAGATCCACTCTTTCTTTTACATCCGGAAGAGCAAGAACCTCATCAATGCTGTGATCAACACAGTAGTCGATAAGTTCCATCATGAGATCATAATTAGATATTCTGAAATCATGGAATCTTCCGAGTCCCGTACGTGCGTCCATGATGAAGTTCATCAGAACCCATCCATCGGGATTAAGGATCTCATCCTTTGTAAAGTCAGCACTGTCACCCTTATCAACGGCAATGATTATATCATCGGAAACTCTTGTGAATTTCTCTTTTCCGCCATAATAGTCATAAACTACTCTTGCAGCAGACTTGGCATTTCCGTCGATTATATATTTACCTTCGTAATCTTCCTTCTTGATACGCTTAAGCTCACTCTCATGGTGATCAAATGCCATCCCTACCCTGGGATCAAAAGGAAGGTTGGTTGTGATATCATTTTCGGAAAGCTCAACCTTTCCGTCCTGAACATCCTTTGGATGAACAAACTTGATATCATCGATCATGTCCATCTCTTTAAGGAGCATGGCACAAACCAGTCCGTCAAAATCACTTCTTGTAACAAGTCTTTTTTTCATATCCCCTTATGCCTCCTCCGCATCAACAGCTGCAGCAAAATAGCGTGCACCTTCTTTTGTTACTTCCTTCTCACGAATGGAATTGATATTGTCATAATTATTTATAAGAGTTTCAACGATATATCCGGACATTGCTCCGTTATCGACATTATCTCTTAAGATTGCCACAACCTCTTCCTTGGTAAGACCTTTACGATAGGATCTTATCTCGGCAACAGCTGAGAATATATCGGCTATTGCGATTATTCTTGCTCCCATAGGTATGTCATCTGCAGAAAGTCTGAAAGGATAACCACCGCCATTCAGTCTCTCATGATGGAGGGATGCCCATCTTCCTATCTGTTCAAAGCCTGTCATATCCTTAAGAAGCAGATGTGTATAATATGCATATTCCTTAACTATATTGAACTCAGCATCGGTAAGCTTCTCACTCTTTTCGAGAACGCTCTTAGGAACCTTAAGCTTTCCGATATCATGAAGATAGCTTGCTACGCACATCATCTTACATTCGTCCTCGGAAAGACCCATTATCTCGGCAAGTCTTACAGCCGTAGCGGCAACTCCCGAAGAGTGCATTGCCGTATATGAACTTCTGAAGTCGATGATACGTGACATGAATCTTGCCATCTCGATCATGTCATCCAGAGTCACATCATTTACTGCAGGGATATAATTGAGGAAAATCTCCGGCTGATGAAGAACTTCCATCCATACATATTCCTTGGCAGCAAATCTGAGGAATGCATCTATAACCTGATTACTGATCTCCTCACCCGCAAGATCGGATACGGTATCACAGATATCGGAAACCTGATTCAAAGCAGCATCCTTGGGATCGAGCATGGAAGATACTCTGTCCGAAAGGTTGATTATCTCGGCAAAGTCCACATATCTGTCAGATCCGAAGATAGCTCTGTCAAAACCTCCGTCCGGTGAAGCCGCCTTGAATATCTCACAAACGGGCTTAAGCCTCTGGACATCACCTATTATGCCAAGGCCTGCCGAAGCAACATCTTTAAAATAATATCTCTTGCTTTTATCGGTAAGCTCCGGCATCAGCACGATTCCGATATCGTGCAGCACGCTGGCATACAAAATATCCTTTTTATCCTCATCATCATAATCCATCTCATCGGCGATATGATATGCCAGATAAGCGACACGCTGATGATGGTTTTCCGTTTCGGGACGAAGAAGATTCATGGCGTTTGAAAAGCTTCTTGCAATGTCCCGCATATTGGTAAATTTCTTCTCCATTTAGTACCTCCCATATATAGTAATCTTTAAAATACCTTATCCTAATATAATACATTAAATATCATATTTCTTCAAGAAAACGTTTCACCTCAGCCCATGCATGTTTGGACTCATCCATAAGGGTTCCGGCTATCTGAAAAACATGGAACATTCCGTTATATTTTGTGAATCTCACCTTCACTCCGGCAGCATGCGCTTTGGCCGCAACCATCTCCGAATCACTGAGCAGCATTTCATCTGTTCCCACCTGGATAAGCATCGGAGGAAAGCCCGTGAAATCGCCGAATGCAGGCGATATCCTGGGATCCCTCGGATCCGCATCTTTAACATATGGATTATCATATATAAGCTCCGAACGTTCGTTTCCGAAAACCGGATCTATATCATAATTATCTTTATAGGAGCTTCCGCTAAGCGTAAGATCGGTCCACGGAGACATGGCGATTATTCCGGCAGGGAGCTTTCTCCATCTGGACTTAAGCGTATGGCAGAGAGCCATAGCCAGTCCCCCTCCTGCCGAATCTCCGGCCAGGACTATCTGATCATTATTCCAGCCCTGATCAAGAACCCAGTCATAGGCAGCCGTTGCGTCTTCAAGAGCCGCAGGAAACGGATGCTCGGGAGCAACCCTGTAATCAACCGAAACCACCGTAGCTCCTTTACCGACTTCACTGTAAAGTGCCGCCATATGCTTATAATGCTTTCTGAATGCTCCGACATAGCCTCCGCCATGAAACATAAGGATGACCCATTTACTATCGGATTCCTTCCACCTTAAGACTTCCATCTTGAAGTTATCCATCTCAACTATCTCGGATTCAAGATGCTCCGGATAAGTAAAGTCACTTTCCAGTTCACTCACACCGACAACTTCTGCGGAATGCTTATCCGCAAAGTATTTATTGCTGTTGAACTCTGCCACCAGAGCCTTTATGATCTTGCTTTTTCTGCTGAGCGCTTCTTCCATAAGTCACCTAAATCTTAAATCTTCTCTTTAATTCATTTGATACCATCTTCGGTCCAAGCATAACTGTTCCGAGAAGTATCAGTCCTGTTACACCTGCCGCAATGATCGAAAGTGCCGAAGTGCTGACTATCTTTGTAAAATGAAGTATCAGAAGTACAGCGGAGAGAACAAATGTTACTATCTCCGTAATTATATAATTCTGCCATCCGTCTATTCCGACGATCATAAGTATAAGTGCCGCAGCATCAACTCCGATAAAAAGGATCGGAAGCGCATATCTGAAGGACCATCCCAGTCCGCCGGTCATCCTGTCAAGAAGTATAAGGAGTACTATACCCAGAAACATCTGGACGGAAATGATCTTCTGAAGACTCTTTCTTTCTCTGAAGGAATATAAAAGAGTCGCTACTCCATACCATATCCCGAGTCCCACTATCAGCGACCAGTATACTCCCTTAAAAGTAAAGTAATTGATTATCAGTACCGTTATCTGGGCAACTATCGCTATAAAGATAATAAGCCTTACAATAAACTGCATCAGCTTCAGGGATGCCGAAACATCGGGATAAGTCAGGGATACGGACTCCTGCTCAATAGAATGAGAGTCTCCCTCCTCAACCTCGAGAACGCCGTGGCAGAGCGGACACTTGATGGCATCATCTGCTATATTCACATTGCATCTTATGCATCTTCTAGTCATAATAAACTCCGTTGGTTTCTATCCTGATATCTATCCCATCCTCACTCAGTTTTCTGAAAAATGCTTTCTGGATATTATTATCTCTTATGCAGGCACTGAAGGTAAGTGTAATAATATCTTTGAAGGAAACTGCAGTAAGTTTTATATTCTGTCCCTTCGACATGGAAAGGACTGCTTCAAATCTGTCTATATGATCAGTATACGGCTCACTTGCTCCTATGATACCGAGATTGGTAAGAGTAGTCGTATTAGCCTTGGCTGATGCATTATATACCTGCTTCATTGCTATCTTTTTTAAAAAAAGCGGGATGGCACGAAGCAGTACATTCATCTCATTGGATACATTATAGGAGAAAAGCTTTTCCAGATTCTCCTTTGTGATCTGTTTGGAAAGGCTTTCCTTTACTATCCCCAGAACTTCCTCAAAAGTATAATTCTCTTTCTCGGGTTCAAATACTGATGTGACAACGACGAAGAAGTTCTTATTGGTATCGGAACCGAAATACGGTCTTAAATTTACAGGTACACATGCGGTGATCGGTTTTTCCGACTGTCTTTTGTTAAGATAAGCCGTATATATCGCCCATGTATAAACTCCGACCAGATACTGATTGATCGTGACATCATAGGATTTGGCAGCCTTTTTGATATCCTGAAGCGACATCATTCCATGAATGATCGCAAACTGATTGACCGGAAGCTTTTCACCCTTAATGCATACCGCCCTCTTGGTCTTATAGGTCTTCTTCTGCTTCTTCTTATAATTGCTGAGATAGCTGTCCGAAGTATCAAGTGAAGTCTCCGCTCCAAGGCTGTCCTTTACATCCTTATATTCCTCGGGATGCTTAAGCCTCAGGTACTGATAGGTTATCTCTTTAAGAAAACTGAAGGCACCGTTTCCATCGGTAAGTGCATGGAAAACCTCGAGATTGATCCTGTTTTTGTAATAATTCAGTCTGAAGAGATAATGATTATTGCTGTAAGGATTGATATACATGCATGGATAGGTATATTCTTCTTTTACCTGAGGTACCGGTCTTTTGTTTTCCTCAAAGTAATACCAGAAAAGTCCTATCTTCATACAGCATCTGAAAACATCAAAATGAGGCAGCACTTTTTCAAGTGCCACCTGCAGAGCTGTCCCGTCTATATCTTCATTCAGGATAACAGAAACCCTGTAGACATTACTCATTCCCTCTCTTGCTATAACGGGAAATATCTGGGCTGTGTTATCAAGCTTATCCCATTTTAAGTTATAGTTTCTGTTTTTAAACATCGTCTGTTTAACATCCTACCAGTTTTTCTTGTTATCGTCATAATCTGCGCCGGAACCACCGGAATTGTTGGAGGAGTTATCTTCATTGTACTGCTTCTTATTATCAGCTTCTCTTCTTTCCTCCATGGCGTCTTCCTTCTGCTTATTCAGATCCTTTTCAAGCTGCTGCTCTCTATAGGATTTCTGCTTTTCTTCGCCTTCGCCGCCCTGCTGCTCATCCTGCTCTTCCTGATCGCCCTGAGGATCCTCGGGTTCTGCCCCGAGCTCTTCAAGCATCTTGTCGATATCCTGCTTCAGCTGCTCAGCCTCGGGATCATGTCCGTCAGTACCATAGGGGTCCGCACAGCCTTTTTCAACCAGAACATTTCGTGCCGACTGAAGCTGTCTTATAGCATTTGATTTCTGCTTTTCTGTATCAAGATGATCGAAGTCGATCTTGTGAAGCATTGCAAGAGCAAGGTTGACTCTTATATCACATTCCTTCTTCTCTGTAGGATGCGATTCAAGGGCAGCCTTGTAATCCGAGATTGCATTATCATAGTCACCGTTCATATAGTGGGCATTTCCAGCATTATAGTATGGAACATAGCCCTCGGGGATATTCAGCTTGGTAAGGAACTCCTCTATCTTCGCATTATAAGAGCCCGCGACATAACGTTCGTGGGTATAGTTAAATACAAAAACACTGTTGATAAGGTATCTTATACCAAGAAACAGAGAACAGACCAGGAGGACGACGCTGATTATGTTTATTATCCTCATAAATCCGATGGGGTCCTCAACCTTGAAAAACTCTTCGCGGTCCTTCTTCTTCTCGGCTCTTATACGTTCCTTATCCTTAAGCTTTTCTTCCTTCTTCTTATTACGTTTTTCAGCCCGAAGTTCACTCTTCGTCATTACAGTCTACCTCTTCTTATGAAAAGAACTATCTCAAGCGCCAGGAATATCAGAAGCGCTATGGCATATTTATAATATGTGTCTTCATAGCTTACCGAATCCGCTTTCTCAACGGTAAGCGAGCTTCCGTTCTTAATGGATTCCACAAGGTACTTGACATTTGCCGTACTCTTCATATGGATATATTCGATATCCATCTCATTTGCGATGGCCTTAAGATTATTTTCATCTATCACTGAAAGTGCATCCCCGCCGGTTTCACTGTCATACATATAACCGCCGTAGGTATCCTTCATACGTCCGCCTTTATCGGTTCCGTAGCCCAGGACTGCACCGGTATCGATAAGCGGTTCAAGTTCCTTAAAGGACATAAGCGTGGAACCATCGGTTATCTCTCCGTCACTTATGAAGAAAAGAACTGTCATCCTTTCCTTCTTCTGATTAGAGGAATCGAGAAGGCTCTTCATCTCATCATAGGAATTATTGAGAGAGCTTCCCTTTGCATAATATCTGTCGGGCATCTTTATGGTTGAAAATGCGTCCTTTACGGTCTCATGATCCTGAGTAAAGGGAGCAAGTATCTGGCCCCGGTTATCAAATCTTATAAGACCAAAATTACTTCCCGATAGTTCATCGATTATATATTCGGCATCCTTCAGAACGCCCTCCATACGGGGGTCATTTCCATCATAATCCTGTGCCCACATACTTATCGTTGTATCAACAACGAAAAGCACATCCAGATTCTTCATCTCTATCGTGGAATCATACTTTTTATCCATGATCCTTAAGTTTACGAGGAAGATAAGGACAGCTATGATGATGATCCTAAGCATAGTTAATATCTTGAATATTAATTTGTCATCTTTTTTATATACTCTTATCGCATATAACACCAGTAGTATCAGAAGTACCGGTATCACCACAAAAAGAGGAATGATCGGTTTAGTTATCATACTTTCATCACCAGTCCCATAACAAGCATTAGCAGTATTGTTCCGCATAAGATACATACGAAAATTTTAGGCTGATCATTAACCTTGGTAATTGTTATCTCCTCAACCTCCAGAGCCTCTTCTCTTTCGATATCGCTTACGATATCATTTACGGAGAGACTTTCGCTCTGCTTATAATACTTTCCGCCCGTACCCTCGACAGCCTTCTTAAATTCCTGCTCATCCTGCGTATAATCGGTCGTATTGAGCCAGCTCCAGTTATCCTGATTCGGGAAGATACCGAAGATCTTAATGTCATTCTTTTTACAGATCTGGGCGGCCTCATCAAGCTCTACAAGTGGCTTGGACAAATTCTCCTGAGAGTTATCCGTGGACATTATGATGATCCTTGTCCTGTCCTCGTCATCCAGCCTCGGGAAGGAATACATGCATGAAGCCAGTCCCTCTCCTATAAGCGAGCTTCCCTTTATGTAGTTATTGACAAGGGTTCCCGCATCATAATAATCAAGCTTATCCCTGAGTTCGATATATGCATCATAATCATCATAGTCATACTTGATATATCCCGTCTGGGGATCATAGTAAGAATCCATATATTCTTTCTGGAGACGGAAATATTCCTTTATCTCCTCAAGCTTGGTATTGATGAAATCATAATCATCCGTCATTGGAACATAGAGTACGGAAGAGGTATTGTAGATACAGATGCCGAATCTGTCTCCGTCCAGTCCGGATACAACTCCCTCAAGACTTTCCACAAGATCATAATTCAGATCATAGAGGGAATAGGAAACATCCATACAGAGGAATATATCCCTCTTCTTAGTTCCGTTGTTGACAGTCTCCTTCTTTGCAGGTCTGGCACAGAGGACAAGCGTCATGGCGATACTTAAGATGATGCATGCCTCAAGCACGATGGATGTCACCAGATAAAGCTTCTTTCTCGACTGGTATTCGGGAAGATTCTTTACGTAGTGAGTGTTGGCCGCCTTGATTCCACCCTTATATTTGATTGTACGTTTTAATATATGCATTAAAACCACAAGCACCGCCAGGACTATAAGTCCTATACGCAGCACATTAGGATGTATAAGATGCATCTTACTTCCTCCATCCTTCAATAGTCATTCTTGTCTTCATCAGAGAGCTTCTTGCATCGACTCTTGCCTCACGGGCAAATTCCGGCTCATAGTATTCCCTTACCAGATTGGTAAGCTGGGGTATTCCTATGGCCGATATCTCATAAAGAGAATACTTGTCCACGTTAAGACCTGTAACGTCACGCACAAAGCCGCGAATACATTTGCTCATCCTGTGATAAGCCTTCCTTACGGTTATCCTGTTCTTCATAAGGTCTGACTCTATGTATATCAGCTCACCGATATATTTTTTCTTCTTGCCCTCCAGGGTTGCCTCGGATATCTTCTTAAGCCTTATCTGCTTGGCTTTCTTAAGCCTGTCTCCGAGTTTTTTCCTGAGAATGATCTGAGCAGCCACAACTCCCGCTATAAAAAGTATAACGAGGATCGGCCATATTATCAGATACATAAACGGGCCCTGCAGTTGAACCTGTGTTTGCATTATTTTCCACTCTCATTCTTATGTTTTTCAAAAAGCTCGACTATCTTATCCACTACCTCCGACTCTCTGGAGATACTAACCTGACTTATCTGGTATCTCTTGTAGAGTTCATCGGCTCTTTTTCTTCGTTTTTCTCTGTCACGAAGCTCTGCCTGATGGAGCTTTTTATCATTTAACATATAATCTCTCTCATAGGAATCATTTTCGAGATCGAAAAGTCTCGAGCCTGTGAGAAATGCGTCATTTATATTTACAACCATTACATCATTTCTGACTGTCAGCTTCTTAAGCAGGTCTTCGGAAAGACTGTCCTCACCCTGCATGTCGGTTATGATGAAGATTATCATCTTCCTCTTCAGATGCTCCGCAACATACTCCAGTGTATCGGATATGGAGTTTGACTCTTCACTTTTGAGACATTTTTCATATCTCATGATAAGATTCTCAAGATGCTGATTGCCCGATCTGAAGTAAGTAAAATCATAACCCTGATCTGTATTGGTAAGAAGTGCGTAGTCGTCACTGTGGTTGTTGACAAGATAGCTTATCGTGCCCAGGACATTTAAGGCTATATCCGCCTTTGCCTCTCCGGCATCCGTATCTCCGAACATCTTCTTACCGGAATCGCCGATGAAGAGGATGTTATGCTTCTTGTCAGCTATATATCTCCTTATAAGTACTCTTCCCGTTTTGGAGGAAGATTTCCAGTCTATATCACGAACACTGTCACCATATACATACTCTCTTAAGTCATCAAAATCAAAGCTTCGTCCCCTGTAAATGGAACCAAACTCTCCGTCGAGAATATTGGAGGTTTTCTTCCTCGTATATAACGATATGGAAGCTTTTATACGTGATAAATAATCATAATCCATTATGCTGCTCCTAAGGCGTCTGAATAGCCCCTACGATCCTGTCTATAATAGTCTCTTCCGAAACACCGTCTGCGATTGCGGCATAGTTAAGCGCAACTCTGTGTCTCAGTACCTGATGGCGAAGAAGCTTAACATCATCCGGAGTAACATAGGTTCTTCCGTATATAAGTGCAACTGCCTTTGCTATCTTCATAAATGCTATCGAAGCTCTCGGGCTGGCACCCATTTTCACATAACGGGAAAGCTCTTCGGGAAGCACCTTATCGCAGTGTCTTGTCGCATCAACGATAAAGGATATATATTTTTTAATGGATGCATCCACATAAACCTTTGCGGCAATATCCTGGATCCTGTCTATATCCTCAATTGAAAGGACTGCCGGAGTCTTCTTGATAACGCCTGACTCTATCCTGTTAAGGATCTCAGCCTCCTCTTCAGGTGTAGGATAGGTGATCTTCTCCTTTATAAGGAAACGGTCTGTCTGAGCCTCGGAAAGAAGATATGTTCCTTCCTGCTCGATCGGGTTCTGTGTAGCGATAACTATAAATACATCACCGGGCATTGTGTAGGTAGATCCGCCGATAGTAACCTGTCTTTCCTGCATGGCCTCGAGCATCGCACTCTGTGTCTTTGCACTTGAACGGTTGATCTCATCGAGAAGTACGAAGTTAGCGAATACCGGTCCGAGTGTCGTATCAAACTGACCTGTAGCCTGGTTATAAACTACTGTTCCGATGATATCACTGGGAAGAAGATCCGGTGTACACTGGATACGTGAGAACTTTCCGTTAACAGCATCCGATATGGTCTTAGCAGCCGTGGTCTTGGCAAGGCCGGGAACGGACTCTATAAGGATATGTCCGTCGGCGATTATCGATGAAACAAGCGCGAACTTAAGATTCTGCTGTCCTACTACCTTTCTGTCATAGTAATCGGAAAGTCTCTTTATGACTTCCTGAGCATAATTGAATTCTTCCTGAGTGATGGCCCCCTCCTGACCCGGAACCTTTGTGTTTGCATTATAGTTTTCCATTTTGTCATGTTCTCCTATATCTTATATCTATTTACTGCCCTTTTTCTTGTTACTGTTTTTATTCTTGCTGTCCTTGGATGTATCCTTGGAAGCATTCTTGTCATTCTTGTCAGAGGACTTCTGAACGTTCTTATCGTTCTTCTGAACATTCTTATCAGAACCCTTCTGAATATTCTTATCAGACTTATCGGAAGGCTTCTTGGAGCTCTTGGAAGCTTTATCCTTGGACTGAGACTTCTTCTTGGCATCAGCCTTTGCCTTAGCCTCTTTCTCCTTCTTCTCAAGAGTCTTATCTATCGAGTCGATAGCAGTCTCATAGGATAAGTCACCCTCATGTACCAGGATTGGCTGGATATACTGTGATTCATAGTAATGATACAGAGCCTTATATTCCTCAGCCTGGTTATCATTTGCATGACCGTGCATCTCATCGAATTCGTTATCACGTCTTACCTTCTTTATTACATGAAGAGAAACATTTGCCGCATGGGATGCTATCCTCTCGAAGCTGTTAACAAGATCGAAAAGTGATACACCGCCCTCGATACTGCAGATTCCTTCCTGAAGACGTTCAACGTGATGCGACTTTATTATCTCCTTCAGCTCATCGATTGCCTCCGAAAGAGGTTCAACCCTGACTGCGAGATATATATCATCCTTGATAAAGGAATTAATTGCTGTTTCTATCGTATATCTTACGGCAGATATGATGCTTTCCGTCTCCTTATGGCCGGAAGGTGAGAAATGTATTCCTTTCTCATTCTTTTCCTTAGCAACATAAGCGATGTTCATACAGTAGTCACCCATTCTCTCGAAATCACCTATGGAATTAAGTATCTCATAAGACGTCAGCTTATCGTCATTCGTAAGTCTCTTTCTGTCGATCCTTACTATGTAGGCAGAAAGATTTGTCTCACATTTATCTATAAAAGATTCATTCTCCTCCATCTTAGGAAGCATTTCCTCGTTGTACTGATATATCATATCGGTTGCCAGCTTGTAGTTCTCAAGAATTGCCTCTCCCATCTTGTTGATGAGTGCCTTGCACTGTTCAAGAGCAATGGTCGGAGTATTGAGGAGCATGTCATCAAGCTTTGCAAATTCTTTATCTATATCATCGTTTTCTTCCTCACGGATCACCTTTTCGGTAAACTCTGTAACCTTATCCGAGAAAGGAAGCAGGATGAGACCTGTGATAAGGTTGAAGAGAAGGTGGATTGTAGCTATGCTGCCTCGGTTAACCAGCTTAGCCATGAAAGGCAGTCCGATCGTGTAATGAAGCAGATAAATGATGACTGCGAAGAATACTGCTCCGAATACATTGAAGAATACATAGCCTACGACCAGTCTCTTGGATTTTTTATTTGCTCCGATACCGCCCATGATGGTGGTCGAACACTTACCGATGTTCTGTCCGATGATTATCGGGATAGCCACTGCAAATGAGATGGAACCCGAGGAAGAAAGGGCCTGCAGGATACCAACGGATGCATTTGAGCTCTGAAGTATGACTGTTATCACTATTCCTGTCAGGATTCCGATAAGCGGATTCTCAAAGGATGTGAAGAAGGACTGGAACTTCGCTGATTCCTTAAGCGGGGCGAAGACATTTTCCATAAGGGTCATACCATAGAAAAGCATTCCGAGGCCTACCATGATACCCGCGATATTCTTGGAGTTCTTACTCTTCGTAAATACTATTATGAATGCACCGATTCCCACCAGTATGGGTGCGAAGGATGCGGGTTTAAGGAGCTGGAGTACAATGTTGTCGGAACCGATATCTCCGAGACGGAGGATCTGTGCGGTGATCGTACTACCCAGGTTTGAACCGAATACAACCGGCATTGCCTGAGCAACCTTCATGATGCCGGCATTTACGAAACCGACAAGCATGATCGTGGTCGCTGCGGAACTCTGTATGATTGCAGTAACTCCTGCACCGAAGGCCCATCCCTTGATGCGTCCTACTCCTTTTTTCTTACTTGTTGTAACCTTTTCAAGAAGTCTTTCGAGACCGGATCCTGTCAGCTTCTCCAGCGATGAGCTCATGTTGCTCATTCCGAAGAGGAACAGTCCGATTCCTCCGAAAAGCTGTAATATTGACAATATATCCATAATCTTTACCAATTCCTCTCTTCGATCGGAAGGTACTCTCTATGGGTACCCACGTATTTGTATGCCGGACGAATGATCTTTCCGTTATTAACTACTTCTTCTATCCTGTGAGCCGACCAGCCTGCGATACGGGCAATGGCGAACATCGGCGTAAAGAGCTCTGTCGGAATCTTTAAAACGGAATAAACGAAACCGCTGTAAAGATCCACATTTGCACAAACCGGCTTCTGAACATCCCTGTTCTTGGAGATAAGATCCTTTGCAAGTCTTTCTATCCTGTCATAAAGCTCGAATTCCTTAACATAGCCTTCAGCCTCGGAAAGCTTGCGGGCATATTCCTTAAGTATCTCCGCTCTGGGGTCTGACAGTGTATAGATTGCATGTCCCATCCCATATATCAGTCCCGCCTTGTCAAAGGCCTGCTTATTAAGAAGCTTTGTGAGGTAAGCCTTGACCTGGGCATCATTTTCGGTATCCTCGACATTTGCCTTAAGATCCGCAACCATCTGCTGAACCTTGAGATTGGCACCACCGTGTCTCGGACCCTTAAGAGAACCGAGGGAGCCGGCAACCGTTGAATAGGTATCTGTACCCGTAGTGGTTATTACGTGAGTCGTAAAGGTGGAGTTGTTACCACCGCCGTGCTCAGCATGAAGCGTAAGACAGACATCCAGAACCTGGGCCTCCAGGTCCGTAAAGGAAGGATCGGGTCTTAGAAGCCTCAATATGTTCTCCGCTGTGGAAAGTTCCGGCTTCGGTCTATGTACCACAAGACTCGAATCCATGTAGCGGTGTCTGTAGCTCTGATAGCCGTATGCTGCAATTACCGGAAATCTTGCGATAAGACTTAAGGATTGTGCAAGCACATGTCTTATGCTGATATCGTCCGGATTATCGTCATAGGTATAAAGCGTAAGCACGCATCTCTGAAGCACATTCATTATATTACGACTCGGTTGCTTCATAATGACATCTCTGTTAAAGTTTTCCGGAAGCGGTCTTAAAATCCCCAGGATCTCTATAAACTCATCCAGCTCTTCTCTTGTGGGAAGCTCTCCGAAGAGAAGCAGGAATATAACTTCCTCAAAGCCGTGTTTCGAGCCATTGAAACCATTTACAAGCTGCCTTACATCATAGCCCTGATAGTAAAGCTCGCCCGGGATCGGGATTCTCTTATCTTTCTCAACACGAAAGCCCGATACATCCGATATCTCCGTAAGTCCCGTCAGGACTCCTCGGCCGTCGGCATCTCTTAAGCCTCTCTTTACATCATACTTCGTGTAAAGAGACTTATCTATCGTACCGTTACTATATCTTTCAACGTATTTTTCCGTAAGATCACGGAACTCTGAAAAATCGTTCAATTAAGTCTCCTTCCCCTAAAGCTCAACTATATATCTTTCAAAAGCATTGATTACTCTGGTCTTATTATATGTATCTTCTCTCTTATGCTCCCTGCCGTAGTTAAGGTGAACATGGCCGTGAACAAAAAGACTCGGTTCATACTTATCCATGATCTTGTTGAAACACTTAAAGCCCATATGCGGAAGATCGGTTCCGTCATTCAGGCCGTATGCAGGTGCATGGGTAAGCAGGATATCTATCCCTTTTCTTCTCCAGAGCTTCGGCTTAAGCTTAAGGTATCTCATGTACATATCCTTCTCGGTATACTGGAAGGAACCATAATTATAACACATACTGCCGCCGAGTCCCATAATTCTCACGCCATTATATACATAAATATCATCATCTATGCATATACATCCGAGAGGGGGATCGTCGATATACTTTGTGTCATGGTTCCCGTGTATATAGAGTACCGGCGCTTTGGAATAGGTCGCAAGAAACTCCAGATACTCATGAGCGAGATCACCTGCGGACAGGATAAGGTCTATCCCCTCCAGCTTACTCTTCTCGAAGAAGTCCCACAAATATTTAGATTCCATGTCTGCTAAAGTTAGAATCCTCACTCTTCCGACTCCTTCTTGACACCACGAAGTTCAACGATCGACTGTGCATCTTCTCTTAATTCCTCTTTTGCGGGGATGGTTCCCTCGACATTACAGAGAAGCCAGTCCATCTTGATGATGTCATCTATGATCATTCCTTCATCTTCGCTGCTGATAGTATTTCCGTTCTGGTCGATGATCTCACCATCAAACACATGAAGCTTTTCATCTATTACCATACTTTTCATGGCTTCTATCATTCTGACAGTTGCCTTGGGAATCTTATCGGAAAGGATCAGATCCACGACTCCCGTCGAAAGTCCCCACCAGTAATTGATGGGCTTGCTCTCGCTCTCGGCGTCGGCACTTCCCCAGTTTCCGTTCATAATGATGTCGATTATCTTCTCATACATCTTGCCCCAGTTATAGGTAGCCATTGTAATGTTGATAATATCGGTATCAGTAACCTGATAAAGACCGAAACGGCGCGAAGCCTTGCTCGGTGTTATCATGTCCTGATCGGAAACAAAATCTATTCCGTTTTCATAGAAGGATCTATATATGTTTCCCCTTCCTTCACTGTCCTTAAGAGTACTCCACTTAAGCTCGATTACCGCATAGGGATTCACCATACGGACTCCCTGGGCAAATGCATTGATATTTGCGATAACGCCGAAGATAGGATAATCCGCAAGATATCCTATACGGTTGGTCTTTGTAAGCGCACCCGCTATCATTCCCGAAAGGAACTTTGCTTCATACAGACGTGCACTGTAGGTTCTTATATATCTATGCGAAGTGTTCAGTGAACAGTTCAGTATCTTCACATCAGGATGCTTGATCGCAACCTTAAGACTGGCATCAACAAGATTCGTGGTAGTAGTGAAGATAACTTCCACCTTCTCTTTTTCGATAAGCTCTTCCATTGCTTCGATTGCTTCCTCTTCAGTGGAAGCAGCAGTTATCTTAAGCGTGCTTATGGTATCTCCGAAGACTTCCTTTATATGATTTCTTCCCAGCTCATGTGAATAAAGCCAGTCAGACTGAACAGGGTCCTTATCATAGATAAATGCTACCTTGAGCGGATTATCCGCAGAAGGCTTTTTACTGATAAGCTGTGATATCACACTCTTCTTGGTCTCGGGCGGATTAAGGGAAACCTCAACCTCGGACTGCTCGTTCATAACAAGAAACTCCTGCCACATGGATGCGATACCATTTTCAATCTCATCGATTCCCATATCGCAGACCTTATCAAAGCCCGACAGTTCCACGAAGGCAAGGAACGCATCTCCCGTCGTGATATCTTCGAGATGTTCTCCACCCTTTGTCTTATAGGCAACTGCAAAACGTCTGTAAGCCGCCTTCAGCTCGAGAAGTATATCCTCGTCCCATATCTTTGAAGACACGGCTCTTATCACCATGCCGGAACCATCCGCGGTATCGGCCGCTCCGCTGACTGTGCTTATATCCGTGGAGTCCTCCGATATCTCATCTGTCTTCATTGCATTATTTACTTCATCTATCAGCCTTTTATAGCTCCCCTCCCTCGAGAAGAATATGAAGTTAAGACCGGTCTTCCTGTTGAAATCCATATATTCATAATAGATACGGATCTCGGGATCATCGGTAAGCTTCGGAACCTTTCTTGTGACAAATGCCGGAATGGAGTCAGCCTCAAAATACTTGAGGACACTCACTCTTTTATTGCCTTCTACAACGTAATAATTATTCAGATATTCATATACTTTAATGGCATCTCTGATGCCTTCCGAAAGATGGGCATCACAAAGTACGGACCATTTGGCACAGAACTCCGTCCCTTCTTCCATAAGAGGCATGAAGTTAGATGCAAATGCTCTGGTCCTTCCTTTGGTACATGTTCCCACTATGCGGTCAAGAGGTATATCCACGAGACCGAGGGAAACATCACTCGACACCGAGTCCTTATCCAGTATATCGTCAAGCACGGGAAGATAAGGGTAGCGTCCCTGCGAGACACTGCTCTTATAGGCTTTGACGCCCATCTTTCGTGCTTTCTCATATAATTCTAATGACATAAAACTTTCCTTTAAACTCTTGCTACATTACTGCGGCGTGCCTCATCGGCAACTGCCTTTGCAACCACCTTTGCAACCTTCTCGTTAAATGCATCGGGGATGATGTATTCCTCTGAAAGCTCATCTTCCGTAACGATGGAAGCTATAGCTCTTGCAGCAGCTTCCTTCATCGGTTCGGTTATAGCTCTTGCTCTTGCATCGAGGGCACCTCTGAAGATTCCCGGGAATACAAGTACGTTATTGATCTGATTAGGGAAATCCGAACGGCCTGTTGCGATTATCCTTGCACCGCCTGCCTTTGCCTCATCCGGCATGATCTCGGGTGTGGGATTAGCCATGGCAAATACGATAGGATCGGAAGCCATGCTTCTTACCATCTCGGAGGTAACGATTCCGGGAGCGGATACACCAATGAATACATCCTTACCCTTTATTACATCGGCAAGGCTTCCGCTCTCTTTATCTTTATTCGTAACAGCTGCGATCTCCTGCTTGGCGGGATTAAGTCTCGGATCACCATCCACAAGCGCTCCCTGACTGTCGACAAGGACAACATTTCCGATACCAAAGCTCTGAAGGAGCTTACAGATCGAGATGCCGGCAGAACCTGCACCGCTTATCACGGCACTTACATCCTTCCACTCTTTCTTAACTATCTTGAGTGCATTTGTAAGACCTGCGGCAACAACGATTGCCGTTCCATGCTGGTCATCATGGAATACGGGGATATCCAGTTCTTCCTTAAGTCTTGCCTCTACCTCGAAGCATCTGGGAGCGGATATATCCTCAAGATTGATTCCTCCGAAGGAAGGAGCAAGTCTCTTTACGGTCTCAACTATCTCGTCTGTATCCTTTGTGTCAATGCAGATTGGAAATGCATCCACGTTTCCGAATCTCTTGAATAATACTGATTTACCTTCCATTACCGGAATGGCCGCAAGGGGACCGATGTCTCCGAGTCCGAGAACAGCTGTTCCGTCTGATACTACCGCTACCGTGTTGGCCTTAAGAGTGTATTTATACACATCATCCGGATTCTCTGCGATCTTCCTGCAGGGCTCTGCTACGCCCGGGGTATAGGCGGTGGAAAGATCCTCTTTTGTCTCTACGGGAACCTTGAGGTTTACCTCGAGTTTTCCCTGATTTTCCTCATGCATCTTTAAGCTTGCCTGATTGTAGTCCATTTTTTCCTCCTTTATTCAAATGGAATAGTCATTTGTTTTCCTGTGGTCTTATTCTCATATTGTCGTCTCCACAGTTTTATCTGTCTTGTATCATACATGACCTTGTGGGGTTTTATCATTTTGTCAAGGTCACGGATCATCTGTTTATCATTTCGTGCAGTGATGTCACTGCTTTCGTTTAAGCCCGAATCCATATATTCCTTAAATTGTTCCGGGAATCTCTCTTCAAAAGCCGTTTCAAAGAAACGCTTCGTGTTTTTGGATATGCTGAGCCTTAAGTCTCTTAGATCTATCGCCCGGATATCATATTCGAGAATAGTTTTCACAAGGCTATTTAAATCCTTCAGAGAGTCATTTACAAATGGGATCACCGGATATATATCCACGACAACATCGATCCCTTTTTCACTCAAATTCTTTACAAGACCTAATCTGTCACCGACAGATATTGTATCACTTCCTTCAAGCTTCTCAAGTATTATTTCATCAAGAGTCGGAATCGGTATATCAACAACGCATTTTGTCTTGGCCGCAATACCCGAAAGAACATCCATATCTCTTAAGATAAGCGACTGATGAGTGCTGATGCAGACACCGTAATCATTATTCTCGATTATCTTAAGGCAGCTTCTGGTAAGCTCGAGTTCTTTTTCGATATCGTTATAAGGATCTCCCAGATTGCCCATAAGGATCATACAGGTCGAACGCCTTGTCCTCAGAGTTCCTTCAAGAAGCTCGGGCGCATCATATTTAATGCCGATATCCATAGGATCATGCCCCCGGATCTCCGTCAGTGTGACAGAGTCATGCGTGCGTCCCCTATATATATTCAGCCCGTTCTGAGGTGTTAAAATTGTCGAACTTTCTATTCTGTACATACTCTTCCTTCAAATGTCAGATGAAATCAAAGGACTGCTGCTCGTAATCAAGTTCCTTATACTCAAGCTCTTCACCCTTTGTCCTGCTGGTAAAGCTTGTAACAACCGTAGTCGTCCTCTTGCCGGTCATCTGCTGACCAAGCACATAATTGATATCGAATCGTCCCGTTATCTCAGGCGTAGCGCCACGGGCAGGTACGATGAGCTGACAGTTGTTCTCTTTAAGAAGCCCGAATATCGGCTCCCATATATAGATATCCTTCGCTGCACCAAATGGGTTATCGATGAAAAGTGTCTTCGAACGTTTTTCGGTATCAGCTGTGGAATACATTCCCGCAATATAATTGATTATGGATATCAGGAACTGAATATAGATACCCTGGGACTGGCCGGTACTTCCTACCGCCTCCTCATATTTCAGATACCTGCTCTGTTCCTTTATTCTTTCTCTCTTATAAAGCAAGAGTTTTATCTTGGACATATCGGTTACGATGACCGAGAAAAGCTTCTTCATGGAAAGGCTCGCATTCAGGAACTTCTGCATCTCGTTATCGGTTTCCTTGGAATCCATCTCGGCTACTATCTGATCGATGTATTCGGACATTCTGTCCTTGATGAATTCGTCCTTAACGTACGGGATGGTAAGTCTGATCATCTGGACCTTATCATTATCCATCGTGATCTCTGAAAGCTTGGTAAGCTTATCAAGCTCACTTCTTACATCCAGGCATCTCTCGATACATTCCTCGATAAAGTTATCCTTAAGCTGCTGCATGCTTACGAGACTCTTCTCGAGCCTGTCCTTTTCGAGTGTTATAATATCTATAACCTCTCTCAGTCTCTCTGTAAGAGACTGGGCCTCCTCCAGAGTTCCCGGACTGTATACGTCATCCCTTACGGATGCGGCAAGCTCATTACGGTTCATCTCGGTAAGCGATTCATAAACCTTGAGCTTAACCTTAGTCATGTCAGCCTTAGCCCTGTCGATATCCTTAAGAAGCTTATCGTGGCTGAGGAGCATCTGGTCAAAGTTTTCTCTAAGCTGCTTCACATCATCAAGTGAGGTGAGCTCCTTAAGATCGACCTTATCAGATTCAACTATCCTCTCCGAAAGTCTTAAGATATCTTCATTACCCTTTTCTTCGCTGAGGAACTGACTCAGCTTATCCTTAAGAGTATCTCTCTCTTCTTTCTTATGAGAAAGTATCTGGGAAGCCTCTCTTATATGTTCCTCGATTCCCTTTTCGCTGCGGGCCTCCATCTCTGCCTTTATATCTTCAAGAAGCGAAAGCTTTTCTTCTCCGAATCTTTCGGCAAATCTTCTTCTCGCATAATCTATGCTTCCTGCTATCCTCGAAAGCGATGCCTCGCTCTCACGGACGTTTTTATCCAGCGATATGCTCTTATCCTGAAGCGCTTTAAGGTTACGTCTTATCTCTTCGATAAGCTCATCACCCGGACTCACCAGAGTACCGTTTTCATCCTGCTCGTCAAGATCTTCAAGCGCAATACCAAGCTCACCTATCGATCTCTTCTGTCTCTCGATGGTACCGGTAAGAGTGTCTCTTAAGAGCTTCTCTTTTTCAAGCGACATCCTGCCTTCGGATACATCTCCGAGAGATCTTTCGAACATTGCCTCCAGCTCACCCATGTCGCCACTCATTTTTTCAAAGTGAGTACCCTCGACATAGTACATAGCATATCTATTTTCCCATTTTGCATTAAGAGAAGCGGAAGAAGCCTCAAGCGATCTTATCTTATCCTGAAGAGTAAGTCTCGTCATTTCGAGTGATTGCAGCTTATCCTCTGCATTTTTAAGAAGAGCTTCCAGCCTCTTTCTCTTTTCGGATATCTCTATCTTTTCCTTTTTAAGTCTGGAAATGTCGTCGTCAGCTCCGGCTATCTCATGAAGTACTGATATATCCTTCAGCCTTACTTCTATCTCACCGGTATATTCCTCAACCATATCCTTTGAGGATGAAAGCTTTGCCGAATACTCATTCCTGAGCTTCTCGGCTTTTTCAATATCCTTATCAAGAGTCTTAAGCTTATCCTTCGTCCGGGCAAGATCCTCTTCCAGACTGTCATAGCCCTTATCTATGTAGAGGTGGATAAAGTCCATATCCTCTTTCAGTGTATCCAGCATGGACTCGGTGCTTCTGATATCTTCCGTAAGAAGACTCATTTCATCACCCAAAAGATTCAGTCTCGACTGTCTTGTAGAAAGATCAAGATAGAAGTTCTTATCATGCCTTACATAACCGATCCCTTCCTCATCGCCGATCCTTGCTTCATTAAGGCTCTCCTTATCGTAAAGGATGACTTCCTCATCAATATCAAGCTCGCTGAGCCCGGGATCCTGCATGAGTATATCAAGATCATCCACCACGAGACCGTAAGCGATTCCGGGAAGTCTTGTCAGAAGCTCCTTTTTCATATCTTCGGGAAGACTTGAAACATAGTCCATTCCGAACATGGAGCTTGCGCCGTGCCTTGTCGTGAAATACTCCTGAAGCTTTTCGACTCCTTTGGTTGGAGCCATAAGCCTTCCGTTTCTTATATCATTCTCTCGCTTCTCAAACTCACCGAGTCTCTGCTTCATCTCATGAAGTTTAACTATAAGAGAAGCATTTCTCTCGATCAGGCTGTCCTCCACATCGTAGAGCGCCGAATCGGGACTTTGTGTATAGATAAGGCTTACCGCCTTCTTCTTTTCCTTAAGCTCATCATAATCCACGAGAAGTTCGGAAAGCTCCTTATCGCGAAGCTCTGCCTTTTCTCTTTCGTTCCTGAGAGAATCCAGATTCTTCTCAAGGTTCTGTATATTCTCGGTAAGACCCTTTATCTCCTCTTCCTTATCCCTGATATCCTCCTCGAGACCACCGATCTCCTTCTGAAGATTTGAAATGATATCGACGGCATTTCCCAAAATCGGGCGGGACATGGAGTCCTGAAGCTCATTATATTTCTCATCGAGGCCCTTAAGGTCGGCATCGATATATTCACGTCTGTTATCAAGGATGGCCATCTCGGTAAATGCCTCGGACCGCTCCTTATCCTTAAGATCATGCTCTGTTGTAAGCTCTTCAAGAGTTTTCGAAGTCTTCTCTATCTCGGCATTATTCTTCTCGATCTCACCGAATATCAGACTCTTTAGTCCTGCGACAACCGAATAGATATCGGCATCCTTTCTGTCAGCCTCTCTCGATGCATCAAGCCGTTTAAGCTCATTTTCGGCATCCTTAAGGATCAGATATTCCCTTATCGCCATCTTTTCTCTAAGATGCGCATCCTGCATGGATATATTTGACTTAAGCTCAGCCTCTTCGGCCTTTTTAAGAGTAAGTTTTTCCTCAAGCTCCTCGCTCTCATATATATCCTTAAGAAGCTTCATCAGTTCGAGTCTGATCTCGCCCTCGCTGACTCCGGTCTCGGCTTCATCAAGCTTTTCTCTCATAAGGGTAAGCTTATCTTCCCTGCCCTTTTTCTCGCTTTCAAGCGTTACATATATCCTGCCGAACTCCTTCGAAAGCTCATCCTTTTTCTGATAAAGATCCATGAAGGAGTCGATACGCTCGGTAAGAAGTGAAAGCAGCTCCTTCTCATAATCGTAGACCCTGATATCCTTCTTCTTTTCGGAGAGAGTCTTAAGCTCTTCCTGAATGGTAAGCAGAAGCTTTGCCGTGCTTTCGGTCTTTCCCGTCTCGCGGCTGGTCTTTGTTATATAAGCCTTCTCGATTATCTCCTCTATGAGAAGATCCTCGATCACGCGGCGCGTGGTCCTGTAATTGGATTCAAAATATGTTCTTACATGACCCTCGGTCTTATTGATGCCTCGTATTATCTCCCAGTGACTTTCGAAAAGTCCGTACTCGGCAATGAACTTCTGATACTCACCCTTTCTGTCAAAGATATATACAAGCATGTTCTTATCATTTCTCGAAAGGTCATGCAGATAATTTTTGAGTGCTTTATAGGATATATGCTCCTTATCCTTCTCAAGCGGAAGGTTCACTATATCGTTTTTGTTATAATCCCTGTAGAAGAGAACATAGTTAAAGTATTCGATCTGGGCAGTGCCGTCTTCTCTTTCCTCATCAGAGCCGGAGGCCTTCTTAGCGGCAAAGCCGGTGGTCATGTATCTGAGACCGTCCTTGATATCGGTATCATCCAGCTTCCACTCGATCAGTGAGTGAATGACTGTATTGCTGTTATCCCTGAACAGCTTCTCGATAGGTTGCTTATCATCCAGAGTACAGTTGGGAATCAGATTCTGCATCAGAAGCAGCATAAGAACACTCTTACCACCTCCGTTGGCAAGGTCGTAGAGTGTGTTACGGCCGTACATTCTCATTGAAAAATCGTCATAGCCCTGAGTGCCGAAATTATACTTAACATTATTCACTCTTATACGATTAATGCTCGGCATCCTCTTTACCTCCGCTTAACTGTTCATAGATAAGACTTCCGTTATCTTCAAAATAATTCTCTGCTATTGCATGGAAACGCTGTGTGGGATAAAGCCTGTCATCAACAGCGGTGAATATGCCTTCGCTTCCCATAAAGTTCGAGGCAAGCTTTGTATAACCCATCCTGGAACCACGGGATGCCTTGTTCCTGTCCTTATCCTCGGATATCATCGGAGGAAGACTGTCCCAGAGAATAGCTATCTCTCTGAAGGAGCCCTTCTCCTTTTCATCTTCATCCTCACCTGCTGTGGTCACACTGGTCGTAAAGCTTTTCAAGTCATTTGTCACGGCTTCGATAAGCTCATCTATCCTGATATAATCCTTGATCTGATAGGTATCGGAAGATCTGTAGAACTGAAGCAGTGCCTCGTAAATGATGAAGTAAACGAGATAAAGCTCCCTGTTAAGCCTTAAGCCGAGACGCTTCTTAAGATCATCATTTGTATAACCGAATACCTTGTTTCCGTGACCGGCTGTCACGAATATCGAATCACTGTGCTCATAAAGCTTAAGACCCAGCTTATCGATTATGGACATTGTGATGTCATATACCTCGGAATCGGCATAGAATGCATTATAAAGTTCACTGGTCTCCTTGTCGGCGGAAGATATACTCTTTCCCGTCGCAAGTACCGTATATATATTCAAAGCTTTTTCAAGGCTTTTTTCCATTTCAGTCTCCTTCAACAAATGTAAGCTCACTGAGAGCCGCAACCTCATCCTCACCGAATGTGAGTTCTATTTCCTTCTCGCCATATTCAACCCTGAAGCTTAGCTCCTTATAATCCGAAAGCTCCGGCTCAAGATAATGAACCACGATCTCCTCAAGGAAGGTCTCCTGACTTTCGATCATGACGCCTATATCATAATGCTCCTTTTCGGCAAGATGGATAAGGAACGAATAGAGGTCCCTGTTCTTATATATATCCTTTCCGAACTTAACCTCGAGGATCGCAAGATATTCCTCGAGCGTAACCTTTTTCCACTTTCTGATCCTTTTAAGAAGTTCAAGGAAAAGCTTGGCAAAGTTCTGTCCGATATTCTCACTTAAGATCTCATCATCGTATCTGTAATTCAGATCAGCCTTAAGCTCTTCCTTCCTTTCACCCTTAAGTCCGTCATCCAGCGTTGATACCGCTATGCTGTCTATAATGGAGATCGGAAGACTTTTGTCTCTTCTGATCTGCAGGAAGGGTTCAACAATCCACGACATGATGTCCGGTCTGTCCGAATCCATGGATCTTCTTAACAGTCCTTCAAAGTCAAATGAGTTCTTTAAGCTTCTGGTCCTGCTCCTTCTTATCATCTCGTCGGAGAATTTGGAAAGCTCAGCTGCTCTTACAATCAGCATGCTGTGATTCTCTATCGTAAGCTTCAGCATGTTCTGCAGCCTGTTCACATCCTTTATGGTCTGAGAACCTCCCGAGTAGGACGCCTTCTTTACAGCCTTATCCACAAGCTCTCTGTTTTTGGCAAATGATTTCCTCTCTTCACTGAACCATACAGAGGTCTTATCCATATATTCATCGACTGCTTTGGCCCCGGCATGAACATCACTCAGAAGAAGCTGCATAACTTCGCGTCTCTCCTTTTCAAGCTGGCTTACCTCGATATTTATCCTCTCGATAACATCGATACTTCCGCGGAAGTTTTCCGAACGGATAAGCTTTTCAAGAAGCAGCTGCTCGGTAGTAATGTTGCTCTTATCCTTAACCTCCTTCGTGGAAAGATAAAACTCTATTCCTTCCTCGGTTATGGAGTAGACTACATCCTCTTCTTTTACAACGCTGTCTATCAGTCTGACACGGGCGAGCTTCATCTCTTTATTAACGGGATCATAGAAGGGCATCTCAAATGCGCGGCCGTTATTACGTATCTTATCGAAGATAAAACGGATAAGCTCCTCGGTATCCTCGACAAGCCCGAAGCCGTCCCTTAATATCCCCTTCACGAAGGTCTCATATTCCTTATAGGTTACAGGCTTATCATTGAAGCTGTTTTCATTGATAAAGAACCTTAAGATGGCAAGAACCGTGTAACCCATATCGACATTCTTAAACTCTCCGCCCCTGAACTGATTCAGCGAACCGTCCATGATGGAAAAGAATGGATAATACTTCCTGAGACTCATCATTCTCTCGGTATGATTTTTAATTATATCGTCTAATAATATATACTCTTCTGCCATTTTGAGCCTCTCATTTTATTCACATCACATAGACTTCATTATTGTACCACAATTTGCCGCGAGATTAAAGATTTGTATTGATTTTTCGACTATGGCAATATAAATTATATTGTGAGGTTCCAAGATATGTTTTTAAGACGTTTAAAATGGTTTGTTATCATAATTCTGCTGGTACTTTGTACCGGTGTTTTTATTGTCATTTTTAATCAGCTTAAATTGTCTTCCGGATATAAAAAGACTCTTCTTGTGGAGCTTCCGACCGGCTGGCTTATAGAGGACGGAAAGGAAGTATATATCCTCGAAGATCATACCCCCGCCTCCGGATGGATGGAGCTGGATGGAAAGACCTACTTTTTTAACGAAGACGGAACATACGTAAAAGGGAAAAACGAGATAGACGGAAAGACCTGTTACTTTGATGAAGAAGGTAATCTTATGAGTGGCTGGGCAGAATATGAAAATACCCGTCTCTATCTCGGAAAAGACGGAAGTCCGGACCCCGGCTGGCTGGAATATAAGGGGGAAAGATATTATATAAAGGAAAACGGCGAGCCCTCAGTCGGTCTTACCAAAATGGGAGATACCTATTATCTCTTTGATAACGAAGGAGCTCTCAGAGATGAGAATTATCTGATGGAGAGAGTTAACTCGATCTCATCGGAGTATGGTCCGGATTCTGATATCTCACCGGACACTCTTAATAAGATCGGTTCCTTTGATCTAACCGGTCCTCAAAGTGGCCGTCTGAATAAGATAATTGAAGACACTTCTCGAAACGGAGCATATAATATAAGCTTCGTTTTGATGGATCTTAATTCCGGAAACGGGATCTCTTATAACGTGGATAAAGAATACTATTCCGCAAGCTGTATCAAGGCTCCTTACATCACTTCCCTTATTGTTGGAAGACCCGAAGTCCTTGATTACATGTCTAATACACTAAAAATCATAATCGTGGAATCCGATAACGAAAAATACAGCAACTTAAGACAAAGTCACGGAAGGAATGAATTCATAACGTGGTGTAAAGAATGCGGAGTAAATACCGACGTATGTATCTATAACTATCCCAGGATAACTGCCGAAGAACTGGCGAAGTTCTGGGTTCATGCCTACTTTTATTACAACACCGATGAGACCGGAGCACTTATCGGCACCTGGCTGGAAAATCCCAACGCCTCCGCCATCCACTCTGTTCTCGGACCGGACAGCCCTCACGGCTCTAAAATAATAAAAACCCAGTCAAAGGCCGGGTGGATCTGTGAAGACGGATACAGGAGTACAACGGACGCAGGTATAATCTATCCGAAGAACTCCTCTCCATACTTAATATCTATCTGTACCGATATCCCATCGGATATGGCTTCTCTCGAGCCGCTCGCCGAATATCTCGGCGAACTGGCCGAAAGTCAATGATCATCTATCATTCATCAAGAAACTTTATGGTCCCGAAAACCTTGAAGTCAACACTGTCTTCATAGGTGAACTTGGGATCTGTTTCTTTCTGCCACTCTGTATAGTGGGTCTGCATATAATTCCTTCGCTTACTTACGATGAGCTCGCTTTTCCTTTTGTTCGTTGCATCTCTGTCGGTAAGCGCCTTCATGTAGAATATGTGATATCCGTACTCTGATTCTGTAACGAGGCTGTAGGACTCATCATCCAGGTTATAGAGGCTTTCCATAATATCTTTTCCATATATACCCTCGATCTCCGAAGGAGTCATGGTATAGTAGGCCGCATTGTGAAGCCCGTAATATTCCGCAAGTCCCTCGATATTCGTACTGTTGGAATTCGAACCCGAGGTTCCGTCATTAAAGGTACTTTCTATAGGATTGATCAGAGTATTGTAGGCCTGGAGCGCTCTTTCATACTGAGCCTCCCTCTCATCCTCGGAGAACTTCGTAACATCTCCGCTTGATGCGACCGCATAGCACTCGAAATAGAGATCGTAAAATGTCGTCTCTCTCGCATCCTCATCGGAAACCTCTATCCCTGCCTCATCTATTATCAGGTCATACACTTTTTTTGCCAAAGCATTTTCCTGCATGACTCTCTGAACAAGCTCATAGCTTAAGTCCATGGATTCTATCTGATCATCGGTAAGCTTTTCATAGAAAGCGTCCGTCTCGCTGCTGACCTGGTTCATCTCCTCCTCGGTAAGAGCACATTTATATTCATTGGCTCTTGAGTCGAGAAGCTTGACATGAACTATGTCATCGATGATATCACGTCTTGTGACATCCTCCATGTTGGCACTCGCATCTCTTGCTATGGATATATCTGTCTTCCAGATATCCTTTCCGTAGGTCTCTTCATAGTCCTCTTTAACGGTTATCGCATAGAGATAAACCTCACCAAGCGGTATATTCTCACCCGCAAAGGTAAATACGGTATCCTTGGGAGAAGCAACTATCTCTTCCTCCTTCCCACATGCCATTAAAGGAAGCAGAAAAGCAAAGATCATTGCTGCCGCTATATATTTTTTTGATGTCTTTAACTTAATCATTTTACTTTACCAGAGTTTCATAAATGTCTTTTATAGTGTCCCTTATGGATTTTAACATATTTTCCTGGATCAGGCTCGAAGTTTTTACGGAAAATCCGGATTCTTTTGTGGCAACAATGCGCATATCGCCCTTATACTTCTTTATGAAGGCATCAATCTTCTCAACCTGATACTTCGAGGTATCCTGGATTATATAGTAAGCCCAGCCGTCTCTATACCTGATTGCGGAAAGATATGCCCTGTGCGCATCGGCTCTGATAAGCGCAACCTCAAGAAGCGCATGGACCGCTTTCGGAACATTTCCGAATCTGTCCTCTATCTCCATAAGGATATCATCCGTATCCTCTTCATTTTCCACATGAGATATCCTCTTGTAGAGCTCGAGCTTAAGATACTCGTTTCTTACATATTCATCAGGGATGAATGCATCCACCGGAATATCGACCGAAGTATCAAAATCAGCTTCCTCGGTCTCTCCGAGTTTTGAACGGATCGACTTATTAAGGAGCTTCACATAGAGGTCATATCCTATCTCCTCCATATGACCCGACTGACTAGAGCCAAGAAGATTTCCCGCTCCTCTTATCTCCAGATCCTTCATGGATATTTTATAACCGGAACCCAGTTCTGTAAACTCTCTGATCGCGGAAAGCCTCTTTTCGGCAACCTCTCTTATTACTTTATCCCTACGGTACATAAGAAAGGCATAGCTGGATCTGTCACTTCTTCCGACACGTCCTCTCAGCTGATAAAGCTGGGCGAGTCCGAAATTATCCGCATTATGGATGATTATCGTATTAACGTTCGGGATATCAAGACCGGTCTCGATTATCGTGGTCGAAACCAGGACATCTATCTCTTTTGCGATAAAGGAATGCATGATATCTTCGAGCTCACGGCCGTTCATCTTTCCGTGTGCGAATTCTATCGTCGCATCGGGAAGGAGCTGGCGAAGTTCTAAGGTTATCCTTGATATATCATCAACCCTGTTATAAACATAGTAGACCTGGCCGCCTCTTGCCAGCTCACGGCTTACGGCTTCTTTAACGATCTCCCTGTCGTATTCCATGACATAGGTCTGGATAGGGCGTCTGTCCACGGGAGGCTCCTCAAGAAGACTCATGTCCCTGATACCGATAAGGCTCATATGAAGCGTTCTCGGAATAGGTGTTGCGGTAAGCGTAAGAACGTCCACAGTATTCTTCAGCTGTTTGATAGTCTCCTTATGTTTGACACCGAATCTCTGTTCCTCATCGATTATGAGAAGTCCGAGCGACTTGTAGCCTACATCCTTCGAAAGCAGTCTATGGGTTCCGATGACGATATCCACAGAGCCCTTTTTAAGTCCCTCAAGGATTTCCTTCTTTTCCTTCGTGGAACAGAATCTCGAAAGCATCCTCACATTTATCGGATATCCCTTCATTCTGTCTTCGAAGGTCTGGAAATGCTGTTCTGCAAGGATAGTGGTCGGCACGAGATAAGCCACCTGCTTTCCGTCCTGGACTGCCTTAAATGCCGCTCTTATCGCCACCTCGGTCTTGCCGAAGCCCACATCTCCGCAGATAAGCCTGTCCATTATCTTATCGCTTTCCATGTCACGCTTTGTATCCTCGATGGCATGTATCTGGTCGGGTGTTTCCGTATAGGGGAAAAGCTCCTCGAACTCTCTCTGCCATACGGTATCCTCGGAAAAGCTGTAGCCCTTTTTGCTTGATCTTATCGCGTAGAGTTTTATCAGCTCGTCAGCCAGATCATCTATATGAGTCTTAACTCTGCTCCTGGTCTTATTCCAGGTTTCGCCGCCCAGCTTATTAAGCTTCGGGGGACGTGAATCCTTGCTCGAATATTTGCCGATAAGACTGAGCTGCTCAACGGGGATGAAGAGCCTTCCGCCGCCGGCATAATCGATATTGATATAATCCCTGACTCTTCCGTCAGAGGTCTTTACCTTTTCTATTCCTTTATAGATTCCGATTCCGTGACGCTCATGAACCACGTAATCTCCGACTCCGATCTCATCAAGAGTGTTGAAACGTTCACCCTCGTATTTCTTGGGAAGTCTCTTCTTCTTTGCATCCTTATCCTTGCCGAAGATCTCGCCTTCGCTTATAAGAACCTCTTTAGCTTCGGGAATGATCCAGCCCTCGGGAAGATTGCCGGTGGTGACCATTACCTCCCTTGCATTAAGTTCTCTCGATCTGTTTTCCGAGAAGAATGCAGGAAGCCCTTCTTCCATAAATGAATCGGCTATTCTTTTTGCTCTCGTTCTGGAGGGAGAAACTATGACGATACGATAATCGTCAGAACGCCATTTTTTAATATCCTTAATAAGCCTGTCGGTATTACCGAGATAGTCCTCTGTTCTTTTTGCCTCTATATGATATGAGCTTTTCTCGTTCCACTCCGGCTCCTTACGGTAGAATTCGGAAAACATGAAAAGCTTCATCATGGAAAGCCTTGCCACTGTCTCTTCGGCAGTATAAAGAACACCTGCCTGACCGGGAAGGATATATCCACTCTCGATCCTTGCTTCCATGGATATGGCGAATTCCTTGGCATAGCCCACGGCACGCTCCAATACATGCGCCGGTTCATCAACGAAAACGGGTGTTCCTTCCGGAAGATAGTCCGTGAAGGAAACTGTGGTCCCGAAGAAATAATCCACAAAGTTATCAAGTCCCGAGGTTGAGTTATACTCCGTTACCTCTTCCTTGATATGTCTTATATATGAGGTCAGCCTTGCATAGCATTCTGTCTTAAAGTTCTTTTTAAATGCGCCGGCCACCTTTTCAGTCTCTTCTTCAATCTTTTTTATTCCCCTGCTCGTTCTTTCCTGACTCAGGACATATTCGGTTGCGGGCAGGACTTCGAAGGAATCGATCTTTTCTATGGAACGCTGAGAGCCTTCATCAAAGAAGCGGATCGAATCGATCTCATCTCCGAAAAACTCAACACGACAAGGGCACTCTTCCGTCAGGGGGTATATATCAAGTATACCTCCCCTTACGGAAAACTGCCCTCTTCTTTCAACAATCGCAGTATTCTCATAACCCAGCATCGTAAGCTTTGCCGTGATATCCTTTAACTCAGCCTCCTGCCCAACCTCAAGGGTAAAGGCATGACGCTTAAAGTAGATCATATCCGGAAGCTTATCCATGACACCGTCAATGGTGGTTATGATCACCGTCGGTTCTTCCTTATATATTCTTTTCAGAATCTCCAGCCGCTTCGTTGATGTCAGATTCCCATGTACATCTGCGTAATAAAAAAGTGCATCCTTAGCGGGATAAAGATATACATCCTTATCATAAAACTTGTAATCCGCATAAATCTTTTCGGCTCTTGCCGCATCATAGGTGATGATAAGGGCAAACTTGCTGTCACCTCTTATCGACTCTGCCGCAAGCGGCCTTGCACTTCTCGTAATGCCCCACAGATTAGCGGGACAAAGGTCCTTATCCAGTGTACCGAGAACGGACACCTCCGAAAATGCTTTTTTAAGTGTTTCCATATCTCCTCTGATAAGAATCTTCAGGTTTATATATTGCTAATTGTAAAGGTTCATTGCCGAATCGGCATCTGACCTTATTATCTCACTTACGGCATCGGCCGCCCTGTTTACTGCATCCCTGATAGTGGGAAGATCCTCTTTTGCAGGACGAGACAGAACATAGTCCATCATTTCCCATTCATCGGGTCTCTTTCCGATACCTATCTTGATACGGTCAAATGTATCGGTGCCCAGGTGCTCGATTATATTCTTGATACCATTATGGCCACCTGCACTGCCCTGCTTTCTGATACGTATCCTGCCCACATCGATATCCGCATCATCATAAATGATAATGAGATCCTCTGCGGTACATTTGTAAAAATCTATGAGAGCACGTACTGCCTCACCGCTCAGATTCATATAGGTCTGAGGTTCTGCCAGCACAACCTTCTCTCCTTCGATAAAGCCGTGGCCGGTGATGGATTTCAGTTCCTTCTTATTCAGTTTGATCCCATGCTTGTCCGAGAGAGCAGTGATCGCGGAAAAGCCCATATTGTGACGGCTTCCCGCATACTTAAGTCCCGGATTGCCAAGCCCGACTATTATCTTCATTTATTCTTCTATTCCCAATCTCTGTTTCATTATCGCCTCGGCCTCGGCAAGCTGTGCCTTGGTATTGACTCCGAGGATCTCGGTTACATCATCTACCGGCATGGCATTAACCTTAAGACCGGTACTCTTTATTATCTGAACTGTATCTGTCAGGTAATATTCTCCCTGAGCATTATCATTGGTAAGCTTATCAAGGCTGAAGGAAAGTGCCTCCGAATTAAAGACATACATTCCGGAATTGATCTCATTTACCTTAAGCTCTTCCTCTGTACAGTCCTTATGCTCTGTTATCTTAAGGAAGTTTCCGTCAGCATCTCTTATGATACGTCCGTATCCCGTAGGATCATCTATTATTGCCGAAAGAACGGTAACTCCGTTAGATTCATGCTTATGCTTTTCACGAAGCTTCTTTATTGTTTCTGCCGTAATAAGAGGTGTGTCACCGCAGAGGATCACAGTGTCACCCTCTGTTCCGATCTTGTCCTTTGCACACATTACTGCGTGTCCTGTTCCAAGCTGTTCATGCTGCTCCGCATATTCCACGTAGTCGATGATCTCTCTTTTAACAAGCTGCCCCTGATAGCCTACTATAACGATTACATCTGTAGCTCCGGCCTCCTTAGCTGCTGCGATGGTATAATGAACCATGGTCTGGTCACATACCTTGTGCAGAACCTTGGGAAGGTCTGACTCCATACGCGTACCCTTTCCGGCCGCAAGAATAACCGCTTTAAACTTATCCATGATGTACTCCTTCTAAACATGCATTTATGCGCTGATTTATACAGCTAACCTAATATAACAGAAGAAAGGATAATTTACAAGCTGTTTATAAAGCTCGTAAAATAAGAAAAAGGCAGGATTCTTTCCTGCCTCTTTCTTATCTATTAAGTTGTAACATACCAAGCCTCTCTAGAATGATGGCTCCTCTTCAGGTGTCTCTGCGTACTTTTCAAGGATAAGCTCCTGAATCTTCTTCCTGGTATCGGAATTGATAGGATGTGCAATATCCCTATACTCACCGTCCGAAGATTTGCGGCTCGGCATAGCAATGAACAGTCCCTTCTCACCTTCTATAACCTTGATATCATGGATAACGAACTCGTTATCGATAGTTATAGAAACAACTGCCTTCATTTTACCTTCTTTGGTAACTCTTCTTACTCTTACATCTGTGATTTCCATATATGTGACCCTCCAAAAACAAATCTACAGTGTATATCTAAAGCTCTTCTCGATTACTATCTTTGGATTAGATGCTTCACCGGTATGAACTGTATTGGCCTTAATTGTATCTCTGCTTTCTACAATACAATTCTCGATGTAGCAGTTATCACCGATATGTACATCATTCAAGATGATCGAGTTCTTTATTACACAGTTATTACCTACATAGACCTTCTTGAACAAAACTGAATTTTCAACAGATCCGTTTATGATACATCCGCTTGCGATAAGCGAATTTGATGTAACAGCTTCTCCGTTAAACTTTGCAGGAGGAAGATCCTCAACCTTTGTATAAACTCCCGGTGTTGTACGGAAGAAATGATCTCTAACCTCAGACTTAAGGAAATCCATATTGGTCCTGAAATATGAATCGATGGATCCGATATTTCTCCAGTATGAATCAAGACTGTAAGCATTGATCCTCTTTACATTCTTATATCTGATAAGAATATCCTTAACAAAGTCTGTTCTTCCTTCTGAAGCACATGTCTCAAGAAGTTCAATCAGCTGACGACGTCTTACCACATACACCCCTATGGATGCGGTAGATGTTTCAGCAACCAGAGGCTTCTCTTCAAAATCGAGTACACGGCCGTTTTCTCCAACCTTCACTACTCCGAATCTTGAGATGTCGTCCTCATCTGCTCTGATTTCTTTGGTTACAATGGTTATATCGGCATTCTTGGATATGTGGTCCTCAAGTACCTTGTTGTAATCCATCTTGTATACTCCGTCACCGGATGCGATAACCACATATGGCTCGTGAGCATCTTTCAGGAATCCGATGTTCTGATACAGTGCATCGGCGGTACCCTTATACCAATAGCTGTTCGTTGCCGTTATAGTAGGAGTGAATATATACAGTCCACCCTGTTTTCTGCCAAAATCCCACCACTTGGATGAATTAAGATGTTCATTAAGGGATCTTGAGTTATACTGTGTGTACACAGCCACCTTCTGAATATGTGAATTAGACATATTTGAAAGTGAGAAATCAATCGCTCTGTAGCATCCTGCCATAGGCATAGCTGCCGTAGCACGCTTTGCCGAGAGATCGCCCATTCTGCTGCTGTTACCACCTGCCAGAATAATTCCTATAGCTCTCATCTTACTCACCTGCCTCTCTGATTATAGATCCGCCGCTTGGAAGTTCTCCTCCGGGATAATCCTCCAAAGTGGTCTCTCCGAGAATAGCAGTGTTCTTTCCAATCTTTACATTTTCCGGAACAATAGAATTCTCTCCTATAGTTACAAGGTCAAATGCGTAGACTGCAGGCTTATAGTCATTCTCTGCAGGCTCACCTACACCAAGAACGGCATTCTTACCGATCTTAACACCTTCAGCGAGTATTGCTTTATCGATCACGGCTCCGTCACCAATCTCAACATTGTTCATGATGATGGAATCCTTTACAACAGCACCCTTACCGATGCGGACTGCCGATCCGATAACGGATTTCTCGACATTTCCATATATTTCAGTACCTTCTCCAATAATACTTTTGATAACGTTGCTGCCGGGTGCAATATACTGAGGCGGAAGATTATCACTCTTGGTATAGATTCTCCAGAATTCCTCATAGAGGTTAAATTCGGGAATGATATCCACAAGCTCCATATTGGACTCCCAATATGATCCGAGAGTTCCTACATCCTTCCAATAGCCCTTATAATCATAAGCTACTATCTTCTTTCCTTCAGCATGACATGAAGGGATAACGTGCTTACCGAAGTCGCATGAAGGTGTGTCCTTCATCTCAATAAGCTTATCCTTCAGAAGCTTCCAGTTGAATATGTAGATACCCATTGAAGCTTTATTGCTTCTCGGATGCTCGGGTTTCTCCTCGAACTCCTGGATTACATTATTATCATCAGTAATGACAACGCCGAATCTACTAGCCTCTTCCATCGGAACCTGATAGGTTGCAATAGTTACATCTGCATGAGAGCTCTTATGAAAATCAAGCATTACCTCATAATCCATTTTGTATATATGATCTCCTGAAAGGATGAGCACATAATCAGGATTATAGTATTCCATGAATTCCAGATTCTGATATATGGCATTTGCCGTGCCGGTATACCAGGATGCATTATCTGAACTCTCATATGGTGGAAGAACCGTAACGCCTCCGAAATTCCTGTCCAAATCCCAGGGCATACCAATACCGATATGCTGATTCAAACGAAGAGGCCTGTACTGTGTAAGCACACCTACGGTATCAATACCAGAATTGATACAGTTACTGAGCGGGAAGTCTATGATTTTGTACTTTCCACCGAAAGCAACTGCAGGTTTTGCAAGCTTTGAGGTAAGAACACCAAGACGCGAGCCCTGGCCACCAGCAAGAAGCATTGCGATCATTTCCTTCTTAACCATATTGTCACTCCTTTAATGCAAAATCATATGTTACAAGTCTACTTAATTATACCACTAATGACTGATTAATGAAACATAAAATCACTATTCTTTGTCTTTGTTTGCTTCTGCTATTTCTTTCTTAGCTACCTCATCGGGTGCCTGCTCATATCTTGCGAACTCGTATGAGAATACACCGCTTCCTCTCGTCATCGAGAAGAGTTTTGTATCATACTCATAAAGCTCAAGATAAGGAATGTCTGCAAGAACTTCCTGATATCCGTTATCAAGAGGATTCATTCCGTTAACTCTTGCTCTTCTCTTATTAAGATCGCCCATTACATCACCGGTGAACTCACTCGGTACAACAACCTTAAGGGAAGCGATAGGCTCGAGAAGTACGGGTCTTGCGTCCATGAAGCCATTTACAAAGGCCTGCTTTGTAGCAACCTTGAATGCAAGCTCGGAAGAATCAACAGGGTGATAGCTACCATCATAGAGAACTACCTTTACGCCTGTAACCGGATACTTGGCAAGAGGGCCTGCCTTTACGGCTTCGTCAATACCCTTTTCAACTGCAGGGAAGTAATTCTTCGGAACTGCACCGCCGACTACTATCTGCTCGAACACATAAGGTGTATCTGTATCGCCAAGAGGCTCCATAGTGATCTTAACGTGACCATACTGACCATGTCCGCCGGACTGCTTCTTATACTTGTATTCTGTATCAACCTTCTTGGTTATGGTCTCTTTAAATGCGATCCTAGGTCTTAAGAGTTCCATCTCAACCTTATATCTGGATTCAAGGATGCATCTTACTGTATCAAGATGCTGCTCACTGATTCCGTAAAGAAGTGTCTGGCCGTTTGCGCCGTCATTTACGGTCTCAAGAGTAAGGTCTTCCATAAGCAGCTTTGAAAGTGCCTGTGAGATCTTATCCTCGTCACCCTTCTTAACAGCTCTGTAACGTCTGTAAACGTAAGGCTTTGAGATCGGTGTACGGATATAGGTTATAGGGTTCTTCTTTGTTGAAAGTGAATCGGTGGTCTGGCTCACTGCAAGCTTAGCGAGAGCTCCGATATCACCTGCATGAAGCTCCTTAACTTCTTCTACCTTGCTTCCGCAGATAACATACAGCTTGCCGAGTCTTTCTTCTGCGTCACGATGATAGTTATAAAGCACATCGTCAGGTTTAAGCACACCTGAATTTACCTTGATCAGAGAATATTTACCAATATACGGATCGGCTATAGTCTTGAAAATGTAAGCTGATTTCGGCTTTGAGAAATCATAATCAGCCTCAAATACTTCGTTGTTGATAGTATTGATGCCGGCACATTTACATTTATCAGGGCTCGGGAAGTACTTGATGATATCAACCATCAGAGTGAACATACCTCTTGCGAGAGTATTTGATCCCATGAGTACGGGAACTATGGAGCCATCGTGAACACTTACACGAAGTGCCTGACGGATCTCATCCTCTGAGAACTCGCCGCCGTCGAAGAATCTCTCCATGAACTCTTCACTTGTCTCGGCAACTGCCTCAACAAGAGCGTCTCTGCAGATATTGAGATTTTCCTGAGAATACTCGGGAACATCAAACTTATCTACCGTACCCTTGTCATTCCAGCGCTTAGCTTTCTGCTGGATAACATTTACATAGCCAACAAACTGCTCGTTCTCTCTGATGGGAAGGTGGAACGGAGCAATTCTCTTGCCGTACATATCCTGAAGTGACTGAACTACGTCACGGAAGCTTGCTTTATCGATATCCATATCCGTTACGAAGAACATTCTGGGGAGATTTCTCTTTTCGCAAAGCTCCCATGCACGTCTTGTACCGGCCTCGATTCCGGTCTTGCCGGAGATAACGATGATTGCCGCATCAGCTACTGCAGCAGCTTCTTCAGCCTCTCCTATAAAGTCGGGGAATCCGGGAGTATCAAGGATGTTGACTTTGCAGTCATCCCATACTATCGGAACCACAGCGGTCTTCAGAGAGATCTTTCTCTTGATCTCCTCCTTGTCATAATCACTGATCGTATTTCCGTTCTCAACTGTTCCCATACGATTAGTCATGCCTGCAAGATAAGCCATCGCCTCAACAAGCGAAGTTTTTCCTGCGCCTCCATGTCCAAGAAGGACTACGTTACGGATCTTATCCGTTGTGAATACATTCATGCTTATACCTCCTCGTCTTTAAGTAATATAGTAATGTAACCACCGTCTTATTAATAAACGACCTGATTCCTGCCGTTTGCTTTACCCATGTACAGCTTTTCATCAGCTTCCTTTACGGTATGTTTCTCACCCTTGTTGAATGAGAATTCCGAGAGACCGAAAGTCATAGTCAGCCTGATCACTATGTCCTTTACCTTTATCTCGCTCTCTTCCAGCTCATTTCTGAGCTTTTCCAGAGCAATGTATGCGTCGTCACCGTTACTATTGGGAAATACCAGCAGAAACTCTTCTCCGCCCCATCTTGCCAGAAATGTTTCGCTTCCGCAGCTTTCTCTCATTTTGTTGGCGACAAACTTAAGGACCTCGTCTCCTACATCATGGCCATAGGTATCATTTACCTTCTTAAAGAAGTCGATATCACCAATGGCAACACTGACGGCATGAGACTCACTGTCCTGGGTAACCTGTTTAAGATACTCTTCGGCTCTTCTTCTGTTGAAAAGACCTGTGAGCCTGTCTGTATTCGCCTCTTTTTTGAGGCGGTCATTATATTTCATCAGCTTGTTTTCTTCGTCAGACTCTTTCTTACTGAAAATGTAGGATATGAGAATGATGGAAATAAAAACAGCTGATATATTGGATATCTGAATACATTTGTTTAAAAAAGGACTGGTAACGATCTCGGAATTCATTCCGCCATAGATCAGGATAGTAAGGATCCTGAACACAAGCACAAATCCCGCATAGATAAACTTCTTCAGACTGCTGCTGTGGCTGGCGAAAAACGTGAGCATCAGGATGATGATGTAGTAGTTCTGCATTCCTGCACTCCAGCCGTAAACCGGGATCATAAGAATAGTCCAAAGAAATAAGAACAGCACAAAAGACCATAGTGCTGTTCTTGTTTTTGAATGATATGTAAGCACAAAAATAAATATATTTGCTCCGAGAAGACCAAATATCCTATATGGATACATCTGTACCGCACCGGGGCCGGCAAGCAGCGTATCCACGGTAAACGCAATGAAAACAACTATAAGTAGTATACGCAGAGCTACTATGACTCTTTTAGTTTCGTTTTCTGCTGCAATATCCCTGTTGATTAAACTAACTATTCCCACTACTTTGTAAACCCTTAATACATCATGTCCTTACTTCTAGTGTCAAAATGCTGCATGTGTATATAATACTACTTTTTGCGGGAAATTCATACAGGTTTTTTATATTTTTCGCTTTTTTTTGCTATGGTCGTGATATTCAGTTTAAAATCCGAGATTATCATTAACAAGGATCACATGAATTCGTCCTTCATGCTTTGAAAATCTTGTTATGAGAATCTGGCAGCAGATGGTATCCGGGGACTTGCAGTTAAAGCATGCTCCGGTCTTGCTGCAAGGTGTCGAAAGTCCGAAACGCTGGGCATTTATCGGTGCGGCAACATTTCTCGCTCTCTTCATTGCAGCATCCACATCGTTACAGATCTTATTCATTCCGACAATGAATACTACCTTCTTCGGACCCTGCGCAATAGCCGATACTCTGTTGGCATTTCCGTCTATACTTACGATAACGCCGTCATCCGTCATGGCATTTGCACTTACGAGGAAAACATCCGCATCATATGCAGCCAGCATGGCTGCTCTTTTATCCTCATACTGATCACGATCTATAAAATCATAATTACCGGACTTCATCACATCGACCAATCCGATCTCATGAGCACTCATAGCCCCGCCCATAGTAACCGATGAACCCTCCGGAATAAGCTCCAGCGCTTTTTTGAGAGCCTCCTCCTTCGTTGCGGCATAGTATCCGCTCATGTTACGAGACTCAAGCCCCTTGATGACCTTCTGGGCAAGAAGCTCATTTCTCTTAATAATATTCTCGTTCATGTAACACCTCCCCAATAAAACCTTGGAGTTTAATCTTACCATAGATTCGGGTGTATTAAAAGAACGGATTTAATGAATAAGGAGCCTTTCGGCCGTCAGGTCATAATAAAGATAAATGTCTGACTCCGATACATCATATACTCGCAATATCCCTTCATTTTCTTCGGAAAGTTCAGTTATGGCTGATGTTATATCATCGCGTGCCTCTAGAAGCTCCGGATGATAGGCTATGGTATTCTTTCCCTCGAATACTGCGGTATAAAGGATGCCTGCTTCGACCAGATCCTGGAAGATATGGCTTCCGTAGCTCAGCTCGGGGATGTATCCGGCCTTTGATTCGGAAACCTCCGCTATCACAGTGAATTCACTGATATCCGCAAATGCCGACGGAACGCCAAGCTCCGGAGACGAAGTACATATCCTTCCCGGGGTAAGGAGAAGCAGCTTTTTACCCTTTCCTTTATAGTACCAGTTAACATCCGACAGAGCCTTTTTGATATCATACTTTTTCTTATATGGCATGTTGTAATACTTGATAGGATCGATGTAGACTACAGCATCCAGCTTTATCTTTCTCGAAAAGCCCATGGAAACTCCGGTAGTTTCAAGCAGAGTCTTCTCATTATCCACATTCTCGGGGAAGTCGACCTTTTCTCCGTCCTTCGTTAGCTGAAGCGGACGGCACTGAAGAAGGTCTATAACATAGCTTCCGTCCTGAGCGATATTTATCGTATATTCCGTATCAACCGGATATTCGTAGTGCTCCTGAATAAGCTCAAGTATCTCTTTCATATCCTTCATCAGAGACTCATTTTTTGTAAGTCCTTCGCATGACACATAGAGTATCTCACGTCTTTCGCCCCGCTCCCTGAACATTCTCTCTGTATCAGAGTTATGGGAATATACCAGCTTCTTCTGATAATATGGGAATTTGTCGCTTATCTTAAGCGGATCAAAGCCTTCCAGTTTTCCTGTCTCAAGGCTGATGCCATCTACTATTCTCTGAGAATACTGCTGTCTGTCGGCCATAGTGGAATGGATTATCTTGGAAGGCGCATCCAGAGAGACCATCCTCGGATACGAGCCGGTCCTCCTGTCTACGGCAGCTGTTCCGAGGCCCATTACGAGTCTCAGCATTCCGGATTCGGATTTTACATTTCCAATTCTGTATGGGCTCATCGAATAACCTACGCCTGCTGCGCATGGCATGAAGAAGCCGTCATATCTCGAGCCCGAAACTCTCTGAACCAGGATCGACATCTGCTCATCTCTCTTATCGAGTCCTCGCCTCTTTCTGTAGTCAAGAGCCGACTCACTCATCGTACTTGCATATACTTCTTTTATCGCATTTTCAAACTCTTCAAGTCTTTCTTCCGGTGTTCCCATGTTGCCGCAGAATACCGATTCATATTTGCCTGCGAAGGCATTTCCGAAACCATCTTCAAGGATGGAGCTGGAGCGGCATATGAACGGGTCATTGCCGTAGTAGTCTACTATCCTTCTCAGCTCATTTTCAATGCGGCCCGAGAACCTGCCGGACATTATCTTCTCTGCAAAGTCATCGGCAAGGGAAAAGTAGCCTTCTTCGGTTCGCTGCTGAAGCCTCAAATCCCAGAAGCCGTTATCAACTATGAAAGCATAGAAGACATCGGAGCCGATGTAATAGGAGTCATGGGGTTCGATCCTTGCAAAGATGTCCGGTCGGTGGTTCTCCACGATCTTTCTCGAAAGGAGCATACCACAGGCTTTACCGCCTATCATTCCGGTACCTACCATTCTCGAATGAACCTCGAAATAATCCTCGGGCCTGAAATTATTCTTTATAAGCTTTCTCATCCTCTCATCTCTGGTTAACATAATGTTGCACATGCGAGAGCATTCTTCCGTGACATCCTGACCGGATTCATACTTGCGGCGGGTGGATTTGAAGAATCTTTCCCAGCTGTCCTGGTTCTGATCGACATCGCTGAAGGTCGACTTATTCATTATGCTGTAGAAGTGACTTACCTCGGTTCCATCTGACAATACCTTAAAGCTTAGGTTTTCGGGATTAAGGCAGTGGGGCTGGAACATGGTCGGTGAATATCGCTTCCAGACCTTCATCGGACGAACGTAGATATTGCCTGTATCTGAAATGTTTTCCGGGGCGGAGTCATTTTCGGATAAAGCTTTTTCGGAATATACGTCCAGGAAAAGCTGCGTCGTGTCTCTTATCGTGGCGATCGCATCGAAAGAATGCCTTCCTCTGATGATTGGGAAAAAGGCAACCGTATCCAGAATGAAAAGATAAGGACAGGTCAGATGGAAGAAGTTACCCATCATAAGATCCGTTGCCCATGCCGCCTCCAGTTCAGACAGACAGTCGAACACATAGAACGCATCCTTCCCCTCACGCTCTATCAGATTGTGAATATCCACAGTGAAGGTCTCGAAGCGGTGAGAAAGTTTTACATGCTCTATCTTGAGGCCCTCGCGCGGGGTCAGAATAGGTTCATGCTGCGCAAATCTGATATATATAAGATTTCTGTGGTCGGCTATCGCCTGATCCACAAAACGTTCTGCCACCACCTTGAACTCTTCAAGCGACGGAACCTGCCACACAACATTATCACCGAGACGTATATACTGCAGAGCCTCGTCCATCATAGGAATTCCTGATTTTGTTTCTTCAAAAGCTGCCATAATAATTCTCCCTTCTCTTGTTTTCCCCGAAACAATACAAAAAGGCGCCAATACCCTAAGGTATCGACGCCATTGCCGTTACTTTCATTTCTAAAATTTAGAATAAAACAATCAGTTGGAAAAATCAACTATTTTATGCGTTAAGCTTTATCTCTACAATTATATCATCGTCCACCAGCTCTTTGAAATCTTCACCATCTGTCGGCTTTCCGACAACTTTTCCATAATGAGTCGGAATAACAAATCGAGGCTTTATCTTGTTGATAAGCTCTGCTGCTTCTTTATAATTCATTGTATAGAAGCCGCCAATCGGTATAAGTGCGATATCACATTTTACTTCTTCGGCATCCTTTGTAGCATCGGTATCACCCGCAATATATACTCTCTGACCATCAATAATGAGGATATATCCTACCCATCCGGCACCCTTTACATGAAACGGCTTCATGTTATTATATGCCTTCACGGTCTCAAAAGAAAAATCCTTTGTCTGATAGGTCTGATCCGGTTTAACCAGAATAGTTTCTGCCGCATTAACCTTTTTATCAAGCTTCTTGGCCATGGGCTCCGGAACCACGATCACCGTGTCAGCCTTTATAATCTTTTCTATCGATTCGGGCGAGAAATGATCATAGTGATCATGCGTGATAAAGATGTAATCCGCATCATTATTACTTTCTTTAATCTCAAACGGATCGATATAGATCACCTTTCCGGCATCTATACGAATACTGTTCTGTGCATTTACTGTAATCTTTGAAACATCCATGATAATACCCCCTAACTTTCTATTATCGGTAGTACATTTTTTTCTATAAACTGAACTCTGTCATATACCTGCGGTTTAAATACTGCGGTCACGCCAACAGCTATATCTTTATCAAAGTTGGCATATATTACATTTCCGCCATCCCCTATAGCGGCATATACATTCTTTTCTTCAAAAGGCTTATACCAGAGATAGCCATACTCCATATACCCGAAACGTTCGCCAAGCTTCTGTTTCGGTGTTATCATATCATTTATCCAGGCTTCGGATACGATCTGCTTATCATCTACTGTTCCTTTACCCAGAACAAGCATTCCAAGCTTAGCAAGTGCCTCGGCCGAAAAGCAGAGTCCCCAGCCCGCAGTAACCGTATCCTTAGGATCTGAGTACCACTCATTCTTTCTCGGCTTCTTATCCATCACATAGTTCAGCTGATCTTCTTTATCGCTGTCACCATGGATCACATGCTCCGGAATTCCGAGCGGTTTAAAGAGAAAGCTATTAGCAAAGTCTATGCATTTTTCTCCTGTTGCACTCTCTATTATTCCGGAAAGGATCTGAATTCCGAGAGTTGCATATTTGAATTCGCCGGTGATCCCGGCACGTCCGCCCAGAAGATCAAGCGCCGCCTTCGTCCAGTCGTCAGAAGTACAGACCTTGGTCCACGGTTCCGAACGGTACTTATACGGAGCTGTCATGGTCAGAAGATGTTTCAAAGAAACATCATAGATTGTCTTCTCTCCACGCTTTACCGCGTAATCGGGAAAGAATTCTAGAACCTTCTGATCCACGCTTTTTATATACCCCTGATCTATAGCAATTCCTGTCAGGAGTGCCATGACTCCCTTTGTAACCGACATGACATGTACCGCATCCTCACTCTTATATCCATGCCAGTTTTCTTCATATACCTTTACACCATCTTTCATTGCATATATCTGACGAATATTGCTTTCATTTCCGGTGCTTAGGATTACCTTCTTATAAAGTTCTTCCTTAGTCACTACAATCTCCTTTTCAAATGACATCATATCAAGACTTTCAATTCCATCGTCCCTTATCTTCTGTTTTTCCGGAAGAAGACCTTTAGCATCCATAATCTGATCATAAGAATAGGGATTACCTTTTTCGTCTTTTCCCATCAAAAGAGCAAGGGTTGTCACTCATATCTGAATCCTCAGCTCTGCAAATCTGAAAGTGTATCTTCTGTTTCTACAGGTACCCAATGTCCCTCCACACAAATTTCCGGATTGATCTCTTTAATCGTATCTGCAAGCTTTTCGCAGAGTTCCTTACTCTTAATCCCAGTGTAATAATCTGTACACGTCGAATCTCCAAGGAAAAGTGTTTTATCATCCATTACATAAACCAGAGTAGAATCATCGGTATGGGGTGCCTCTGCCTGCAAAATCTTAACCTTGCACCCGCCGAGATCAAGAGTCATCTCACCCGAATAAATAATATCAGCAAGACTAACAATAACCTCACGATTATCTGCATATTCTTTTCTGATACTCTCATTTATACCTAAGAACTCATCCGGTCCATTCGTTTCTATTTTCTCTTTCCACTCTGCTAAATACTTATTCGTTCTTTCATTAGCTATACAAAGCCCACTCACCACGTGCATTCCAAAGGTGTGATCCCAGTGCCAATGAGTCAGAACTGTAAGACTAGGTAATGGTAAGTTTTCTTTTTCCAAAAGAGCATAGAATTCCTTTACATGAGCTTCAGAATGCCCTGCATCAATTGCAAGACTCCATTTATCACCCTTAACATAGCCAAGATTCGGGCGATCTCTTTCTTCTTCATGAGGCATATACCATATATGCTCTGTCAATTTCTTAAGTTCAAACATTTATTATTCCCTCATATTCCTTTGAACGCATCTTAGAGCTTCCGTCCAATTTCTTAAACTCACCATATCCAACAAAATGCAGTCCACACTTTTCCATCACATGGCCTGAAGCAGTATTTGGTTCAGCATGTCGAGAACGAAAATGCGTAATCCCAAATACATTCTTAGCAAAATCGATCATGGCCTTTGCAGCCTCTGTTGCATAACCAAGTCCCCAGCAATCGTATCGAAGGTTATATCCAAAACCCCAGAATCCTTCTTTTTTATCTGGACCTATACTTCCGCTTCCGATCAGTTCTCCATCAGATAGTCTCTCATATCCAAAAAGATATTCACCGTCAAATTCCTGAATAGACTGAAGCCATTCGATCAGTTTTTCTTTATCTGTATATGTTGGATAGATCATATACATTGCCACACGTTCATCGCTGACCCACTTCCAGACTGCATCCGCATCTTCAATCGTTAGTGGTCGAAGTAGTAATCGTTCAGTTTTAATCTTATATACCGGCATTTTTTCTCCTCTTTATCATCTTTTACTCTTTCTCCCTGTTCGCCTTTATGAGTATATCTTTTATAAAATCACTTTTCTTTTCAGTGTAAATTATTCTATCTTCTGCATATTGCTCAGCTAACTTTTCTTTCAACTCAGAATATGCTTTCGCATCCTCTTCATGACTGTTCAGATAATCTCTCATGTTCAAATAATTATTCCATGCCTCGGAATCATATATCACGACATGTATATGATGAGTTCTTATCTCTTCATCACCGCATACATAAAGATGTTGATCCGGCTGATCCTGTCCACGATATATAAAACCATTTTCTTCAAGAATATCACTTAGGTTTAGGATCTCATCAAAATCAGAAACACCCACAACAATATCAATAATAGGTTTAGCACAGATACCTCTTATAGCTGTGCTGCCTACATGCTGTATATCTACAGCTACTCCCTGCAGCAGAGCATCCAATTTTTCAATAGTCCGCTTTGCAGCTTCTTCCCATTCACTATTATGTTTTTCTACAGCGACAGTTCCACGCTGAAGACCAATACTCATACCGTTTCTATCCTTCTTCACCTATTTCTGCATCCAATTCGTTTATGTAACTCTCAAGAAATTCATGTCTGCTTAAAGCAAGTCTCTTTGCCGTCTCAGTATTCATCAAATCCTTTAAGAGAAGTAACTTTTCATGAAAGTGCTGAACAGATTCCGATATTGAACGTCCATGTTCTCCACCATATGCAAATGTTCTTGCTATCCCGATAGCTCCCATCGCATCAAGCCTGTCTGCATCCTGTACAATCTTCCCCTCAATCGTCTCCGGAATCTTTCCCTGATTCTTGCTGAATGATACAGAATTTATAGCTTCGCAGATTCTATCTATCCTATCATCAGGAACATTATTTTCTTTAAGAAATGCTCTGGCATTCTGATCGTTTTCTGTATTAAAAAGTTTATGATCATCTGCATCATGAAGTAATGCAGCAAGTGCTACTATTTCTCTATCACACTCCGCCTCACCATCTGCTATCTGCATGGCATTATGATACACCCGAAGTGTATGCTCTTTATCATGTCCGCCGGAATTTCCCATGAATAGTTCAGTTATATATTCGATAGCTTTATCAGTAATCATTTCTGTCTCATCCAATTTACTTCAAACTGTCATAGAGCATAATACCGATATCCGCTGAAGCTTTTGCTGTCGGAAAATTTGCTCTGTTAATCATTACTACCGTACAAATATCTTTTTTAAGAGAGAATCTAAAGTCCGTCAGAAATCCCTCATTCCATCCTCCGTGACTGGCCAATTCGGGATGGTTTTCATCACCAAGGAACATGCAAAGTCCGTAATTTCCTTTTACCGGGGTCATCATACGTCTGGCACTCTTCTTACTGATGAGCCCTCCCCTTCGGTAACTTCTGCTAAGTTCCTTGCCGATCAGTGCAAGCTCAGTTGGTGTTGACCAGAAACCTGCCGCACCATGTTCAGGATAATAATGAAATCCGAGTTCAGGATTCTCTTTAATCCCAAGTCTTCCACCAAAAGCTGCGTTATCCACCTTATCTTTATCTAAAGGTTGAAAATATCCGCTTCGTGTCAGATTAAGTGGTTTTGCAACTTCCTTCATAAAAGCTTCCGGCAAAGTTATATCTGTTATCCTCGTAAACGCGAGTTCAGCAAGTGTGATGCCGCCACCTGAATACCAGAACTGTTCTCCGTATGGTTTGATCCTGCGAAGCTTAGGTGTATTACCCTTTCCTAAGAGTACATCCTCAAGGGACATTTGCGGTGTATCAGCCGGATATCCCGGGAAACCATGCACATTAAATCCTGCCGTATGAGATAACAGTGCAGAAAAAGTCATCGGAATCTTGATGAAATCCGAAAGCACATCAGAAAGATCAGCTTCAAGATCTATTATCCCTTTATCCACATATCTGAGTAGAGTTAAAGCAAAGACAGGTTTACTGACCGAGCCCGCCTGAAAAAGCATATCCGGGTTCACCGGAAAGTCCTGTCCATAGCGGCCGCTGCCCGAACAATATGTTTCCAAAGTGCCGCTCCCGAAAACAGCCGCACTTACTCCATAACCTTTTATATCCTTGATTTTTAATCCGTCATCAATATCGACACCACGAAATGTTCTGTCTGACAAAATAAGCTCCTCCTTGAATCGCTTCAACACTATGATATCTGCCCTTACCAGCTGTCATCTTACTATATTATATACTATTATTTATATTATCCAAACAAAAAAGTGTGACAAGAAGAATCAATCTCCTTGTCACACATAGGTTTATCTTTTAACTATTTCGACTCATTAAATCAAAGTTTACTGAGCATCTTTTCTTGCTTCGATAACAGGCTGATACTTTTCTGTATCAAATGCTACAAGATCTTCCCATCCAAGTCCGTTAAGCTCTTCAACCATAGCATCCCACTGAGCTTCGAAATCATCATCGTTTGAAGCGAAGAACATTCTCCAAGATGCATCCTTAATCGCATTACCGCACTGCTCACGGGCAAGGCTGATATCTGTAGTATCAACAGCAAGACTCATATTGATACTGGGAACTACTGTCATCATATTGTTCTTTTTAAGATATTCAACATCATCAGCTGCACCAAACTTCTCTGACCATTCTTTTGTAGTCTTTGTCTGGTTCATAGCTATTGTTGATGACCAAAGCTGATCACTGTAAGCTTCGCCTGTATTAGGGTTGATATCACATGAAGCAACGATCCACTGGTTGATCATATTGTTACCATCATTCCAGTTTCCACCACCCATGTCTTCAGGAACTGCAACTTCTGCTGAAAATCTGTTAAGACCATCTTCTGTAGGAACATATTTTCCATCATCACCAACTGTATATGTAAGTCCTTCTGTACCTGCATGCTGAATCTGAACACCTTCCGGTGAAGCATACCAGTCAAGGAACTCCATAAGTCTAAGTAAATTCTCATCACTTACCTGAGAACCAACACAGAGAACACGTCCATCACCATAATATGTATCTGATGGCTGATAAAGATTTGTGTCAGCTACCGGAATCTCTACATAGTTAACACCCTCTTCACCTCTTGCAGGGCTGTTCCAGAAACCATACTGCCAGCTGTACCAATAGAGGTAGATTCTCTTATCCTGCATCTTAGCAACGATTTCATTCCAATCCTGTGTAGCTGAGTCAGGATCTACAAGGCCCATCTGATTAGCCTTATAGAAGAACTTGAGCATCTTATAATATGCACTGTCCTTATCGGTAAGAGGCTTGATTGAATTATCTGTTCCTATAAGAACAGAACCATTAACTTCCTGTCCATACCACTTTGTAACCTGAGCAACATTCTCGCTGAACTGGCTGTCCCAGTCTTTCCAAAGGCTGATCGCATATGCAGGATCACCATTCTCATTTGTAGGATGTGCATCCTGAATCTTCTTAAGGCAATCAAGAAGATCGTCAGTATTCTTAAGATCAGGTGCACCGGCTTCTGTGTACATATCCCATCCCATACGTGGATATGTATAAACATGCTGCTGCTTATAATCTGTAGGTCCATTGTTATTCATCTCAAGAGGAATACAATAAATCTTAGAACCATCACCAATCTGTGAATTAAACTGCTCAATCTGAGACTGGAATTTCATAAGATTAGGATAATTCTTGATTATGTCAGTAAGATCCATAATGAGTCCTGACTCTACACACTCTGATGCAGGGCCATTATCAAGAATAATAAGGTCACCAAGGTTTCCTGCTGCACAACGTGTCTGATAGAGAGCTCCGTTGTCACCTGCAACCTGAGGCGCGATAATATTAAGTTCCATATTGAACTTATCTTTTACTATCTTGCCATACCATCCCGGCTGAACGCCCTGGAAGTTAGCTGCTACATTGTAGAAATCAACCGTGTACGTTTCATCATGGTTTACTTCTCCACTACTTGCAGATTCGCTACCTGAATCAGAGCTCGTATCAGAACTTGAATCAGAAGAGCTTACTGCTGTCTCTGTTGTTCCACTTGAACTATTATTTGATGATCCACCGCCGCATCCACTTAAAAGTGTTGCTGCAATAGCTGCAGAAAGTGCAAGTGAAACGAGTTTCTTAGACTTCATTTTTTGTCCTCCTTTTTTATATACCTTTAAATCCCTTCCCGGCGCACCAGGAAACGCTTATATTGGTTACATGGTTACTATGAAAAATTAACCTTTTACAGCACCGATCATGATACCCTTTTCAAAGTATTTCTGGAAAATAGGATATATAAGCATGATAGGTAATACCACTATAACGGTTATAGTCATACGTACACTTGTTGTAGTCTGTGAGGTTGCTGCTGCTGCAGCAAGAGACTGTGTACTGGTTGTACTCTGAGCCAGAGATGCAAGCGAACTAGCCTGATTCAGATACTGATAAAGCACAAACTGCAGCGGATAAAGCTTGGAATCTGTAATAAACAGAAGAACATCCTGGAAAGCATTCCACTGTGCAACCGCAGAAAATATGGCAACTGTTGCCATAATAGGCTTTATAACGGGAATTACTATAGATACAAAGGTTCTCATGGTTCCCGCACCGTCTATCTCGGCCGCTTCCATTATTTCCTTCGGTACCGATTCAACAAAGGTTTTCGTCAGAACCAGATTGAATGGCGAAACAATAACCGGAAGTATATAAACCCAGAAATTATTAGTCAGATGCATATTCATGATCACAACATATAATGGTATGATTCCGGCACTGAAGTACATTGTTGCAACGATCATTCTATACCATACTTTTCTAAGCCACATCTTCTCAAGTGTAAACATATATCCGAGATATGCTGAAGCCAAAACCGTAAAAGTTGTACCTATAACTGTTCTGAGAACAGATATGATAAATGCTCTCAAAAGTCCTTCTATCTGAAATGCAGAAGTATAATTATGGAAATGCATCTTTATCGGCCAAAAGATTACATCACCTCGAGCACTGACATCATTGGCACTGATACTGTTTATGATTACATAATAGAACGGATACATGCATATGAATGCAACTATTATAAAGAAAACGTAGCAGAATACTTCCAGTGTACGGTCTCCAATACCAATTTTGACTTTGGATCCGCCTTTTTTACTCTTACTCATCGCTTCCTCCCTACTACAAAATACTCTCGCCTCTGATCAGCTTGGATAATCCATTAACACCAAGAAGCAAAACGACACTGACAAGACTCTTCAGCATACTTATCGCAACGGAAACAGGATATCCACCACTACCCATGGCAATGTTATAAACATAAAGGTCAAGCACCTGAATATACTGTTTGTTGAATGCATTCTGGAACACGTAGTACTGCTCCATACCATTGTTCAGGAAGTTTGCAACACTAAGTATCAGAAGTACAAAGTATGTAGGCAGAAGACTTGGAATAGTAATATGTCTGATGATCTGCATTCTTGACGCCCCATCAACCATGGCAGCCTCAATCATTTCATGATCAATATTAGATATAGCTGCAACATACATGATCGCAGCCCATCCGAGGTTCTTCCATGTAAGCCATAGCCACTGTGTGAACCAGACATGATTTGACTGCTGCAGGAATAAGATTGGCTCCTGAATAAGGTTCATCTTCATGAGCAGTGAATTCATCATACCTGTACTGTTGAACATCGAAAATGCTATAGAGTAAACCATAACCCAGCTTACAAAGTTCGGTAATGTGGTCATTGTCTGAATGACCTTACGGAACTTGCTGTTTCTAATCTCGTTAAGGAATACCGCAAAAAGCATTGGAAGCCAGCTTGTTCCTACGGTAATACCACTCATTGCGAAAGTATTCTTCAAAACCTGACCTAACTGTTCAAGCTTTGTTTTGCTGTTCACAAGAGAAGCAAACCATTTGAAACCTACAAAATTACAATTTGCCAGAGATTTTGGTGGTTTGTAATCATAAAAAGCATAACGCCATCCATACAGCGGATAGTAGCTGAATATGATAACCAGAATGAGAAATGGTAAAATCATCAAGAATAGTTGAAATGATTTTTTCTTCTTCTTAGACACCCTTTTTCTCCCCCTTAATTTTTTTTATGATACTGAAGAAAACCTAATCACAAAGATGTAACCGAATCTCTGATAACTAATCTGCAGGGAACTTTTATAACGTCAATACCGTTACTGTCTTCAGATTCATCAGAAGATTCTTCGATTCCATCAGCATTTTTCTTTTCAAGTTTATTTAACAACAGTTCAGCAGATCTTTTACCGATTTCTCTGAGAGGCAGTTCTGTTGTTGTCAGTCTCGGTTTGAAATATTCAGAGATATTTTCATTATCAAAGCTTGCAACCGATATACCTCTGCCTATCTCAATTTCATTCTCATAAAGATAATCATATATACCACCGGTCATACGATCTGCTATTCCAAAAAAAGCAGAAACATTTTGTTTTATCAGAACGCTGGCACCGTCATAACCCGACTGTCTTGACCAGTCACCGTAATATACCAGATTCGGATCAAACAACAGACCGTTTTCAAACATAGCCTTCTGGTATCCCATCAGACGCTGTACGGTATGAAGATTATCCATTCTTCCTCCTACGAATCCTATTCTCTTATGACCTTTACTTATCAGATAAGAGACCATATCATAGGAACCCTTTTCGTCATCTATTACGACAGACGGAATATCACTTGATTCCGAGAAGGCATAGCACATGACTACCGGCAATTCAAAGTTATCATTAAATGTTTTGATCACTCTTGCATGACCGGCAACATATATAACACCATCTATCTGAGCCGAAAGAATATCATTGATAACAGGACTTATAACAGAATTATAATCACCTTTTTTGTTGTACCATGTATCCTGCCATCTGTCATAAAGGCGAAGATTATGAACAATGACTCTGTAATCCTTCTGTTCACAAGCCTCCATAATGCTTTCAATGATCGGAGGCGAGGTGAACTGTGCCAGGTCTTCAGCAATTATCGCAATCGTCCTGGAACTTTTGATCCTAAGTCCTTTTGCCATAATATTCGGCTTAAATCCTGTTTCATCTATTACCTGCAGTATCTTTTGTCTGGTTTCTTCGCTGGTCTTTGCTTTTCCGTTGATAACATTAGATACTGTCGTAGGTGAAACATCGCATAACTGTGCTATTTCTTTAAGAGTTACCATCTTTTCTCCTTACTAGTCTCAAATGGTAAATCGATAAACCTACAAAAAAATATACGTCAATTATGCAGATTTGTCAATAATTTTTATATTTTGCATATAAAATTAACATAATGCGCCTTTCTGCTTATGTAATTTTATATAATATAGGCCTTTTTAATAAAATTTGTTGTTTAACGATTAACATAATATTATCCAGCAACAAAAAAGGGATACCTTTTAAGTATCCCTACCAAATCCTTATGTGGATGTTTTCTCTCGTTCCTGATCTATTCTCCGAAATACACCTGCAAGGATAGCTCCGGAAATATTATGCCAGACAGAGAACATCGCACCCGGAACTGTTGCCATGGCCAGATTGGGAAAAGAACTTGCTGCAAGCGTAGTGGCAAGTCCCGAATTCTGCATCCCTATCTCAATCGAGATTGCTTTCTTTCTGGATATATCCATCTTAAATACAGTTCCTGTCAGATATCCAAGGAGATATCCCAGAAGATTATGGAGAATAACTATGATAATTATCACTGCACCTGTTGTCTTAATATTCTCACTGTTATGAGATACAACTGCAGCTACTATGAAACATATTGCAGTAATCGAAACTACAGGAAGTACATCCTTCAGCTTTGTCGTATATTTTGCAAAAATCTTATTAGCGAGCATCCCAAGTCCGATTGGGACCAGAACTACCTGAATAATAGATATGAACATTGATTTTATATCCACTTCCACAGATGTCCTCAGGTACAGATATGTCAGTGCCGGTGTAAGAATCGGTGCAAGCAGGGTACTGATACTTGTCATTCCGACTGACAGTGCTGTATCGCCTTTTGACAGATATGTTATTACATTACTTGACGTTCCGCCGGGGCATGTGCCCACCAGGATCACACCGACAAGAAGTTCCTCAGGCAAGCCAAATATTCTTCCCAGTCCAAAGGCAAGTGCAGGCATAATAAGATACTGTGCCATACATCCAATGATCACATCTCTCGGTCTGGTAAAAACAACAGCAAAATCCTCTGCCTTCATCGTTAATCCCATACCGAACATCACGATCATCAGCAGATAATTAATCCATCCGGTCTGGATCCATAAACAGGTAACTGGCATAAACAACGCAAGCACACTGACAGCAAGAACAATAACTGCCATGTATTTTCCTATAAAGTCAGATATTTTTTTCATAATACACGATTCCTCATTTGCAATATTACACTCTTGTCATCAACACAACTGTCTCAACGTTGTTTTCGTTGATTATCCACTTTTTCCATCTCAACAATCCTCCAAATTTCTTTTTATTTCTGCTCTTCAATCAGATTCTCTTTTCTTGCTTACCCGTGTTTACCGATCCGTTCCAAGCCTTTCCGGCGTTTATTCGTCTGCCATCAGCCATTGACTCATGCCAGCGCCTGCATCATCGTTCGGACGTTCCCTGAATCCGAGCTTTTTATAAAACGGTTCCTTGCCTTTTGCCGAATTCAAATTGAGGGTGACCTTCCATCCCGGCTTCATGTCGGTTTTGATCCGCTTTATGACCTCTTCAACCAGGTGCTTTCCGATACCTTGACGCTGGTATGCGGGATCGATGATCACATCCGACAGGAATGCAACATAGCCACCGTCCCAAAGAAGACGTACGATGCCGATCGCCCGGTCATCATCCCTGACGCAGATGATCAGATATGCGTTCTCGATACAGTTTTTTGCTTCTTCGACCGGAAACTGCATCCACCCGACCATCTTTCGAAGTTCCAGGTATTCTTCAGGCGTGATATCATTTGTATATCGTATCATATGGCGGTCTTCTCCTTTATTTTACTGATTCTTATCCATCCCGATCCACTGTATGAAAGCCGTCTTATCACTGCTGTTGTATCCGGCGTTTTCATACCTCACCTATTTATTCTCTGGCAATTGATAGTCCATTCGCCTTTCTTATTTGACCCAATATGACGGATTATTCCTCCTTATCGGAATCCTTTATTCTATAGTAATCCTTCGCATCGATGCCTATCTCGATATGTTCCTTCGCAGATTTTAGTTGTTCAAGCAAACAACAGGTCTCGACGTTCGGTCACGTGAACAATAAAACAATCGGATTCATCGATACCACTTAGGGATAGGATTATCCATATTATTAAACAACTTTAATACACTTCGGTTTAATCCCAAGATCTCATCGAGTTTATCCGGTGCCCAGTATTTAGCCCAGACAATTGATGTTATGGCACTTGCGGAAATGTACAATGCAAACAGTCGCCAGAACTCATCCGGCACACGGCTTTCAAAATATGCGTCAATCTGTCCTTTTGCAAACTCCGGATATTTGGTGTCGAGCCTGTTAAACTCATACCAGGGATCGCCTATGCTGTCGAAATCCATCGTATGCCAGTCGATCACCCAAAGTTTGCCATCATTTACGATAAGATTGCCTGTATGATAGTCACCGTGATGCCGACACAGCGGACGCGATCTCATCAAATGCTTGTTTTCTTCAATATAGTTCAAAATCCTGTCGGAGCCTTCAAAAGAGATACCCTCGGTTTTATAAGAATCGATTCGCGGTGTGATCACTTCAAAGTATCTCTCATACCAGCTCTTTGAATCGTCCGTTACCGGTGCAGCATCATGAATACTTCTGAGGATGCGGCCTGCCTGCTCGCCCAGTTCATACTGTTCTTCCCGGCTCATATCAGGAATGAGTTTCTCCGCTTCTTCCCCGGGAATCCAGGACATCAATGTGAATACCTTGCCATCATCGCTCTTAGTCAGCTCTATGCACTTTGGAACCGTAAGTCCGACCTCTCCAAGCTTTTTAAGATGCTCAAATTCCCTTTTCTTTTCCTCATAGTCCTCGCCATCGGCTATTCGCAAAAGAAACTCTTTGTCGCCGCGAACACAGTGATACTTCTCATCGCCGGCCATTCCGCGTGCTATCTTCTCTGCCTTATCAAATCCCGCAAGAAATGCTTTCACATCCATATACACACCCCTCATAAACTCTCAACGTCTGTCAAAAAAACATCTTTGCTGATTTCAAAATTGTATCCGCCGTGCTTTGTTCTTGATATAAGCCTCATCCCTGCTTTTTCCATGACACGATATGAAGCAATGTTATCCCTGGCACAACCGCTATGAATGCTTTCATAGCCCATATCTTCAAAGGCATATCTTAACAATTCAACGGCACACTGCGTCGCGTAGCCTTTGTTGCGAAACTTTTCATCGATGATGTAAAACATAACAGTCTGTCCGGGTGCAGCAGTACCATCGAGCCCGCACCAGCCGATGATATGCTTCGGATCATTCTTTTCAAATACACCCAAACACAGATGGTATATTGCTCCGGACTTATTTTTTTTAAGATTATCCTGCATTCCCTTCAGAATCTCTGCCGCCTCTTCATTAGTTACACCCACAGGATAATTCCACATCCTTGCTATTTCGTCCAGATCATCCGCGATTAGAATTCTAAGTATCAGATTCTTCGTCAAAAGTTCCATAATTAATTACTTATTTATCCGTTTTCTTTTCGGAATCCTTTATCCTGTAATAATCCTCTGCGTCAATTGTAATCTCAATATGTTCCTTCGCAGATTTTAGTTGTTCAAGCAAACAACAGGTCTCGACGTGGCCCATTTGCGGGAACAGGCCGAGAAACCGGAATATGTCCGAAAATAACAATCCTGTGAGATTATATCAGAGAAACTCTCTGCATAATCCGCTCATCTATCCTGCGCACAACGCTGTTGGTATAGGCGTGAAAATACTTATGCCAAAATCCGCAGCCTGACGGATTGATGCTTTCAAAATCAACGCCCAGTCTGGTATATCCCTCGGCTTTCAAGATGTTGATAGCATAATTCAACAGGTCCCTGTATACACCCCTGCCTCTGTGTTCCGGCAGACAATATGCCCCCATGATATGACGGTAAAAGTCTCCGGATGCGACAAATGTTTCGCCTGTGTCTGACACTTCTAGATAGGCGCAGAGTTCTCCGCCTTTCTTCGCTGCAAAGAAACGTTCCTTATTCCTTTCAGAAACAGTCAAAAACGCTTCCTGTGTATTCGGCTTTCGATTCATAAAGAAAGGGCTGGAGCAGTAATGCTCATTGAGCGCCAGATGCAGCGGATAAACGGATGCATAATCTTCCCTGGGCAATTCCAAAAACTCATATCCGCCGCATGCAACGCATTCGATTGTTTCCATCGGACGAATGGCGTCTGCGCACCTCATGCCAAATCCATACCGAAAGAGCTGCTGTTTGGCTTCTTCATCATGTTCATACAGACAAATGGCATGGGAGACCGCTCCGGCTTTTACCCACTTTTTTGCGGCCGCCTGATACAATACCGCATAGATCCTGCTGTGATTTTCCATCACAGCACCGTTCGCACCCATGGGCGAAAAAACGCCTCTCACATCAGTGGAACGAAAAGCATTCTCAAATGGTTCCACACTGCAAAGGAATCCGACCATTTTTCCGCCTTCAAACGTTCTTTAAAAACGTTCGTCGCCTCATCATCGCAGAAATCCTTCACAAATCTATTCCACTGAAGTGCGGACTTGTCATAAACAGCATAGGTCTTTTTACCATAATAAATGTCCAGCAGATCACCCAACGTGAAACTCTCATCTTCGGTTTCTTTTACAGCCTTTGCTGTCGCCACCATATCGACATTGAATTTGAAGTTTTCTTCTCCAGTCTGCTGTCTAAAGAACTCTCGAAATCTGTTACCGAAAGTAAAGCCACACTCTATCAGACCTGTCTGCAACGTAAGCTCTGTAACAACAATTTTTCTTTTCCCGGTTTTCACTTTCCTGTCGGGTAATATCTTCTCTCCGGAAAAATATTATTCGATTACTTCGTTAAGTTCTATCTTTCCACTTGGTGCTTTAAGACCATGTGCCTTGCATATTTTTTAGTTCATCTCTGTACCAGTAATACTTGCTGAACTCCGCATAATCCTTTATATCATCAAATTCGGGTCTGTCCATTTATAGCAATCCATCCAAAATTCTTATTATTTCTGATCTTCAATCATTTTCTTTACAGCCTTGTCAAAATCAGATTCTATCGGCTGAGTCCTATTAAATATATCATATTCAGCATTGGCCTTATCCAGCGCCTGCTTGTGAGATATCTTTCCATTATCATTAAGTATCTTGTACTGACGGAATTCAAGAAACGCATTCACACTCTTTTCAAACTCCTCCATTGTGAATACATTTTCACGCTCAATAAGATCTTCTATATAATCAAAATATCCGGTAACCGCACGCTCCAATTGGCGGATTTGTTTCTCATCCAGATAATTCTTCGCAACAGAAACATCAGATTTCAGGATTCGTCCATCCGGAGCATTCTTCCATGTTGTAAGTCCCATATGCTCCTTCTCATGGTCAGCCGATTCATATACTATCTCTGCTGCAGTATGATTTGTAATTGCATAATGAAATTTATTCTGGATTGTTGCATAAAAATGGTATGCAACTTCAGAATCCTTTGTGTAGTCAATACTGCACTCGGCAAAAATATCGGTGATCTGTTGCCAGATACGTCGCTCACTTGCGCGGATTGAACGAACACGTTCCAACAATTCGCGGAAATAGTCTTTTCCGAAAGCTGTTTTTCCTTGCTTTAGGCGATCATCATCAAGAACAAAACCTTTTGTCATGTATTCTTTTAGAACCGTAGTTGCCCATATGCGGAATTTTGTCGCTTTAATTGAATTTACACGATATCCAACAGAAATGATTGCGTCCAGATTATAAAACATAGACTCATTATCCTGTGTTTTCCCGGGGATTGCACCGTGTGGACTGGTTGTTGCAATTTTTGCAACAACCACTTTTTCATCAAGTTCTCCACTTTCAAATATCTTCTTCAGATGCCTGCTGATGCCGGATTTATCAATCCCAAACAATTCAGCCATAGCCTTTTGAGTAATCCACAAACTATCATTCATTATGTATGCATCTACAGAAACATCCCCCTCATCGGAATGATAGAGAACCATCTCCATCTGTTTATCAAAGTCTTTCAAAGTACTATTATTCATCCGCTTTCTTCTCCGAATCCTTGATCCTATAATACTCCTCGGCATCTATGCCAATCTCAATAAAATCTTTCGCTCTTTTTTGTTGTTCAAGAAGACAACAGACTTCCACATGCTGGGTGTTGGGGAACATATCCACGCAGCAGCCTTTTACAGGGATGTATCCGTTAGTTCTGAATACTTCCAGGTCTCTTGCAAGAGATGTTGGTTTGCAACTTATGTAAACCATATGGTCGACACCATATGATAATATCTTCTGTAATGCTTTGGGATTTATCCCATCACGCGGAGGATCGAGAATGATCATATCCGGTTTTTCTTCAAGCTCGTCCAGCTTCTTCAGAACGTCGCCGGCTATGAATTCACAATTTGTCAGTCGGTTAAGCTTTGCATTCTCACGGGCAGCTTCTACAGCCTCTTCAATTATCTCTATTCCATATACCTTTTCGGCAACCGGAGACATAAGCTGGGCTATTGTTCCTGTTCCGCTGTAAAGGTCATAGATAACGCCAGTTTTAACACTTTCTCCGACACCATCTTTAGAAGCCAGCGCTTCCAGTACATAATCTCTTACCTTACCGTAAAGCACCTCACTGCCCTTCGTATTGGTCTGGAAGAATGAGAACGGAGATATCTTAAACTTAAGACCCAGCACCTCTTCCATCAGGAAGTCCTCTCCATAAAGAAGGGTAACCGAATCGGGGATAATGGCATCTGCCAGAGTATCGCATTCAGTATAAAGAACTCCAACTATCCTGTTATAATATGACAGCGATTCAAACTCTCCGTTTCCCACATTATCCTCAAAGCTTCCGTTTACTCTCTGAAGTTTTCCCTTATAATCTCTTACGATCTTCTTTTTTGTATTTATCCTGTCATAACCATGAGAAGTATATGCATCCAGTCCCACCGGCTCCTGCTCTCCGAGAGAAAGAAGTCCCGCCACATATTCAGGAAGATGCAGTTCATCCACAGTCTCACTTCTCTTCTCATTCCAGGGGATATTTCTCGTATATTCATCTATGCTGTGATGAGTGGTCGTGACAAGATTTACGATTATGCTTCCATCTGTAGCCGACTGTCTTATGACCAGATTTCTGAGAACACCCGTGTGAGTGAATTTGTTATAATGCGGAACGCCAAGATCACGATAGAACTTCTGGGTATATTTTAAAATGGCATTCCATGTCGGACTGACTATAGCACAGGAGTCGATACTGATGATATCATGCGTCGAATACTGCCTGTGAAGTCCCAATGTAAGCGGTCCGTCCTTCTCGGCGTCGCCGAAAGTGAATTCCATCTTGTTACGATATCTGAACTGGGATGGAGATGCCAGGATCCCTTCCCATACGAAATCATTTTCCGGAAGCTCATCCTTAAGAAGCTCCTTAACCATCTGCTCCTTCAGCTTAAGCTGGCCAGTATACGGCAGAGTCTGATAGGTGCAGCCACCGCACTCATAGAAATGGTTGCACATCGGTTTCTTGGTTTCGGCAGATGACTTCCTCACCGTATCCACTAAGATAGCTTCCGCACTGCCTTCCTTCTTTTTCTTAATGCGGACCTTTACGGTCTGTCCCGGAAGCGCACCCTTAACGTTTATCGTCCTTTTGATCTGGCCGCCCGGCGCACTCGGATTTTCTTCTATATGAACAAAGCTTCCCTTATTTGGGAAGCTTAAATGTTCAATTACCCCTTCTATAATATCGCCCTTCTTCAAATCACTCTTCTCCTTCTTATAAATGGATTAAATGTTCTGCTCATTATTCTGGTCCGGATCTTTTCTTCTCAGTTTTAGCTTGAAGCCCCTCTTCTTAAGCTCCTCGTCTTCCTCCGGACGGTGAGTCTCAATTTCTTGAACATCTCCGATTCCCGGCGTTAGCTCATAGCCCTCGGGATCCACAAGTTTCTTATTTCTGAGTCTTGTATAGATATAACGTCTGAACAGACTGTAGCAGACCGAAATAAGCGGGATGAAGCAGACCATGCCCTTCACTCCGAACAGACTGCCGCCGACCGTTACTGACATAAGTACCCAGAGGCCCGGAAGTCCGACCGAATTTCCGACCACCTTCGGATAGATGAGATTATTCTCTATCTGCTGGAGAACGATGAATAAAACAAAGAACAAAAGTGCCTTGATCGGATCCACAAGGATGATCAGCAATACTCCGATAAAACATCCTATAAATGCACCCGCTATCGGTATAAGGTTCATAACACCGATCAATGTTCCGATCAGCATTGCATACGGAAAACCAAGGATTGACATAGTCACGATAAACATGCTGGCAAGTATGACTGCTTCCACACACTGTCCTGATATGAAGTTTGCAAATGTCTTCGATGTGAGTCTTCCCACAGCCATGATCTCATCAGCACGTTTTCTGTTAAACATTGCATATATGATCTTCTTAGCCTGATCTGCCAGCTTTTCCTTATTCATTAAAACATAAATGGAAAAGATGAATCCTATAAAGAAATTCAGCACTCCGGAAACCACGCCTGTGATAACATTTATCCCGCCTTCAAGCATGGAATTGACCATATTTCTTAAAATACCGAAAACTTTCTGAAGGATATTCTGCCAATCCTTTGCCAGATCATTTATAGTCTGCTGGATAAATGGTTCTTCACTGAACTGTTTATTTGCCCAGGCCGTGATCTGTCTGATTCCCTCGGGAATCTGTTTTACAAGCTGTGCGATGGTATCTGCCAGCTGAGGGATCACTGCATATAAAAGCAGAGCCATGATAAGAAATGTAAGCAGCAGGGTAATGATTATAGCCAATACTCTTCTGGCCGAATCCCATTTCGGACCGGAATACTTTTCCCTGTTTTTAAACAGTCCCTTTTCAATCCATCTCATGGGAACATTCAGCACAAATGCTATGGCTGCGCCCACGATAAAAGGCACAAAAACATCCAGGAGTCTGCCGGCTGCATTCCAGATATATTTAATGTTATATATCAGGAAAAACAAAAGGATCAGACATCCTCCGGTGAAAAGATTCTTTCTTACATTTTCATCCTTAAAGTACTTCACGTTTTTCTCCTTAAAGATTCTTTAACTCGACCTCATAATCAGATTCATCATCAAAGGTCATAACCATGTAGCTTTTCGGGTTTCTGGCTCTCGGAAGCGAGATGCTTCCCGGATTCAATATCCTTACGCCGCTTCCGGCAGTATCGCCGAAGCCTTCAAATGTCTCGTCAAACGGAATATGCGTATGCCCGTAAAGCGCGATATCGCAGTCATTCTCCATCGCCGAATACATAAGATTCTCTATTCCGAAGCTTACTCCCTGGACATGTCCGTGAACACAGAAGAAGCGGTGATCATTTACCTCAAATACCGCAATCCTCTTAAGGCTGTCAATCCCCATGTAGCGGTCACAGTTTCCCTGAATAAACACAGCCGGGATCGGGAGCCCTTTCATCTTCGCAGGATCTTCTGTCTTTGAATTAAACTTTCGGGCCGCCGCATCCAGCCAGCCTCTTACAGTTTCCGGATCATCCTCGATATCACCGAGGTGGATCAGCATGTCGGGCTGCTCGCGGTCTATCGCTGTTTTTATATTCTGACTCTTTGAATGAGAGTCACTTACAATAAGTATTTTTCTTACCATGACCTCGTCCGTCAGTTACATTTCTCTTAAATAATCTGCCATTGCACGAAGTGCCTGTCCACGATGGCTTATTGCATTCTTTTCTTCGGGTGATATCTCTGCTGAGGTTTTCCCATACTCAGGCAGGAAGAATATCGGATCGTATCCGAAGCCATTTTCTCCTGCGATCTCATAACCGATCCTGCCCTCCATAGCCTTTATGAAGGTCTTCTCAGTCCCGTCGGGGAAAACAGCTGCCATTGCACAAACGAACCTTGCACTTCTCTTCTCATCGGGAACGCCCTCAAGCCTGTCGATGATGGCCTGATTTTTTATATCATAGGATGTATCTTCACCCATATATCTTGCAGAATAGATTCCGGGCTCTCCGCCTAAGGCATCTACCACAAGACCCGAATCATCTGCAAGTGCAAGGTGTCCGCTTGCCTTACAAACGGCTCTTGCCTTTATGAGAGCATTTTCCTCAAATGTTTTGCCATCCTCTACTATATCTATATCAACTCCTGCTTCCTTCATGGTAAGGATCTCATAATCCATACCGGCAAGGATCTCTTTTATCTCTCTTAATTTGTTAGGGTTTCCTGTTGCGAATATCAGTTTTTTCATTAATCTTTCCTCATCTTATTATCTGTAAATGCCTTCAGGCATAAATTTGCATTAGATTCTTCTGCGCTGTGCCATACCTCACCATATAGGCTCATGTAGCCTTCGCCGTCTGAAAGGTCGAGTCCCTCGGTCCTGCTTCCCGCATCGCACTCGATTGCGATGGGTTTTTCACTGCCCGGGGTTTTGATGCTTACGATCACAGCATACCGCTGACCCTTTTTAAGCTCTATATCCTTATTCAGATCTACGGTATAATAACCTGCGAATCTCGTCTCACCCTTTCCTATCTCTATCCTTCCGGAATTGAGTGAGCTTGAATCCTTAAAATCGGTTACCACGAAAACCTTAAAGCTTGTATTATCTCCCGTGGCATAAAACGATATGGCTTTCAGCATCTCATCACTTTTTGCGGTATATACATTTGCAAAGTAAGCAGATTCCTCACTGAAGCCCATCTGGCCTACCCAGCCCAGTACATCGGACTGATATATATTGTCATAATTATCTTTTTCGGCAAGTCTCGTATATACGATGGCCTGGTTAGCGATATTCACATCGGCATAGGATACATAGATATATCCTCCGTCACCGAAGTCCTCGCCCCAGCTGTTCTTGCAGATATATGCACCGTCCGTCGGCGGTTCTTTTTCAAAGTTTTCCTTAGGATAATGATCATTCCATCCCACGATCACAATATCATGATTCGGGGAATGTATCCCGTTATAATAATAACTGGAGTTCGCATCGTTATAATATTCCGAGGTTGTACTGCCGTAGGGCATTTCCATATATATCGAGGTCTCTACGCCGCCGTACTTATATACGGCACTCTTAACCTTGTTATCATCCCTGGAGTTCATGATGATGGCTTCCTCAAGATGCTTCACTGCCGTAAGGTTCTCATTGGTCTCGCCGTCACCGTATTCATCGTCCTTTTCATAAACCGGTCCGCGCCATGCAGCCATGTAGGCAATACTCATGGTATGCTCACCACCGTCGCTTATGTCGAGGCTGTAGCCGTTATTAAAGGACATATGATCTATCGAATAGATATTCTCTTCAGCCGGCATCGAAACGCTTTCCAGCGCACCGAGTGATGCGAATGCCCAGCAAGTACCGAGCTTGCCCTGATCTCTTACAGGTGTCACTCTGTCATGCTCCCTTAAGTCATAGGCATCGGGAAGATAATTACCACCGTCAAGATTCTTGAAATTGATACGGTTGCCCGTAAAATCATACTCTATTTCATATCCCAGCTCACCGATATGCTCGCTTATGGGAATGAAGGCTTCGTTACCCGCCGTCTCGAGCTCATTTTTCGAAAACTCAAGCTCCGTCTTGTTCCTGTCTACAGTGACGCCGCCTTTCTTATCGAAGATCACGGAGCATCCCATTATGTCCTCCATGAATCTTTCGGAAGCATATACGCCGAGGCCTTCATCTATCTTCAGCCGGTAACCGAAGTTGCTGAGACTCTTTCCGTCTATCAGTATGTCGATTCCGTTCTCCTGAATGAAAGAGGCCTTCTTTGCCTTTAAGATTTCAGCCGCTTCTTCAACGCCCTTCCCGCGAACAATCCTTCCGGGCTTTACGTCCGCTGTAAAGATCATCACGAGAGACACTGCAAATATTAAAGAAATTATAGCAATAATTTTCTTCAATTTCTTACCTCTTCGGTGGTTTTGCCCCCATAAACTGGTAATAATACGACTTGATCATTCCGTTATATATCTTGCGGTTCTTATCCGCCTTCCTGCCCACATATCTTTCCACGTCCTCATAGGAACTGATAAGAAACATGGACCAGTCCTTAAGTGCCCTGTATCTTTCACCTATCACGGTATAGAGCTCCGGAAGATCCTTCTTATCCTCCAGCCTCTCGCCATAAGGCGGGTTCGTGATAATGAAGCCGTAGGGCTTCGGACTACTTAACTCCTTCACCGGTTTTGCCTGAAAATGTATAAACCCGGATACTCCCGCATCCTCGGCATTCTTAATGGCACATTTAATGATCTCCGAATCAATGTCATAGCCCTGGATATGCATCTCGACATCTGTCTTCTCAAGAGAACGCGCCTCATCATAGGCCTCGTACCAGGTCTTCTTATCAATCAGCTTCTCCCAGGTACATGCCGTAAAATCCCTGTTCACACCCGGAGCGATATTGGCGCCGATAAGTGCCGCTTCGATCGGAAATGTGCCACTCCCGCAGAAGGGATCGACAAGCAGTCTGTCCTCACGCCAGGGTGTCAGCATAATAAGTGCTGCAGCGAGCGTTTCCGATATAGGCGCCTTTCCCACACGTGTACGGTAACCTCTCTTATGAAGTGATACTCCGGTAGTATCAAGTCCCACCGTAACCTCGTCCTTCTTGATGAATATCCTTACCGGATACTCCTCTCCGTCCTCAGTGAAGCGGTTCACATGATAGGTCGAAGCCATGCTCTCAACCATAGCCTTCTTTGCTATACTCTGAATGCTTGTCTGGCTGAAGAGCTTTGAACGGTTCGTTGTAGCCTTGGTAACCCAGAAACGTCCGTCTCTCGGGATTATCCTGGCCCACGGTATATGCTTGATACCTTCGTATAATTCGTCAAATGTGGTAGCCGAGAAGCTACCACATTTGAGGAGAATTCGTTCACTTGTTCTGATGTTAATGTTTGCCCTTGCCATTGCACTGATGGGTCCCCTGAAGGTGACCCTGCCATCCTCAACCTCGGTAATCTCATATCCGAGACTTAACACCTCTTTCTTGAGGACGCTTTCCAGTCCGAAATGGCATGGAGCGATAAATTCAAATTGCTGATCCATATTATTTAGTCTTTACTGTCTTGGTCTTTGACCATGCTGAGTAATACTTCTCGCCGTCAACGGTCTTATAGGTTCTTACTCTTACATAATACTTCTTTTTCTTCTTAAGTCCTTTAATGGTCTTAGAAGTCTTCTTGAAACCTTTAAGATTAACTGTCTTCTTACCCTTGAAGTTCTTCTTAAGGCTGTACTGTACCTGATATCCGGAAGCCATCTTGGAAACCTTCTTAACCTTGATCTTGAAGGAACCCGAACCAGCCTTAAGTTTGCCCTTAATAGCTGTTGACTTCGGATTGATAGTATATGAAGCCTGTGCCTGTCCGGCATATCCTGATGAAGGCTTAAGCTTAACCGTAAGCTGATGATCACCTACATTGAATCCGCCTGAAGGATAGATAACCTCATAATTACCCGCAGCTACGGGATATCCTCCTGCCTTAACAGTGATAGTAGGATTGATAGCTCCGCCTGTATATGTAAATTTCGTCGTTGAAAGAGTTACTACAGGAGTTACTTCCGGAATCCATTTACCTTTAAACTGTCCGCTTACATCTGACTCGGTCTTATCCGTTGAATGTCCCGGAGTCATATATGTATCATCAGAATAATCATCATAGCAGACCGGCTTATAATGTGATGTCCAGTTAGCCGTAGGATTATGTGCGCCGCCGTTTCCATCATGTGCTTTAAGATTTGTATCCGATACAAGGAAGAACCAGCCTACCGGATCAGATGCATCGATAACATCATCATCCCATGTTGTATCAAGGTTATACCAGTTAGCTCCGGCCTTGACCATATTCCATGCATGGCTGGAGCTTGTTATTACGATGGCATTTACTCCGGCTTTCCTGAGCAGAGCCATGGTAAGCTTTGAATAACCTGCACATACCGTCATCTTAAGGATTACAGAACTGTAAAGTGACTGATCATAATATTCATTCCAGTACTGTGTTCTTGAAGGATCAAAAGGTCCTACTTCTTTTGAAACAGAATACATTGACCATCCATACACATTATGCTCGGTAACTATGTCCTGAGCTTTCTTTATCTTATTATATGGAGTAGATTCAGCAGCAACCTGGCCTGCCCATGTATCTATCTGTGAGAATATCTTCTCTGTGATACTTGCTCTTGAAACACTGTTCATAAAGAGATCATAGAATGTAAGATAGATACCCGTATAGGTTCTGAAATAATTAGCATCTACAAAATAAAACTGCGGATTCTCATAAAGGAAAACTGCGAAAACAGTATCTGCCTCACTCTGTGAAACACCATAGCTCGAGAACGTGAATTCTTTTGTTATACATTCGTTTACGATCTTAGATCCGGTATTAATAAGTGATGACTTATAATTTGACGGATGATCATTGTTTGTATCAGCAGTTGTCAGATAATACATACAGTACTCATAGAAAGCCACATACAGTTTCTTCTGATTCGCTGACAAACTTTCATAAAAATACTTGGTGCTGTATTTATACCAGTCATGAGCTGCTACGGTAGTATTACCCTTAAGCGCCGACCCCGGAATAAATTCATCCTCATTTGTAAGATCCATCTCAGATGAAACGATCTCTTTCATGTCATGTGGAATGACACCGAATGTATTGGTAGAACCGGGAACGTAAACTTCCTCGGCATTCTTTTCTGCGGCATAGACATTTCCAGCCTCAGAATTAAAAAAGATAGCATTTCCCGCAATACACTGAATGATCATTGCAAGAGCTACTAACAGACTCAGGCTTCTTTTCTTAAAAACTTTCATGTTACCCTCCGGTTTTCTCTCTCTCATTTTTTATTAAATACATCCCCCCTCATAAAGAGGGGGAAGATTTTTTGATTTACTTTCCAAGTCTTGCTTTAAGCTCGGCAGTCATCTCTTCAAAGCCCGGCTTTCCGAGAAGAGCAAACATATTCTTCTTATAGCTTTCTACACCCGGCTGGTTAAACGGATTAACCCCGAGAGTATATCCGCTTACGCCACATGCGAACTCAAACTTGTAGAACAGCTCGCCAAGCGCAAGCTCATCGATAGTATCCATATCTATACGGATGTTCGGAACTCCGCCGTCAACGTGTGCGAGGATCGTTCCGTTCATAGCACATTTGTTGATGAAATCAACTGTCTGGCCTGCCAGATAATTAAGACCATCAAGATCTGTGTCTTCCTTCTGCATGATGACAGTCTTACGAGGATTGATAACATTTATGAAGGTTTCAAAATGATTCTTTGTACCTTCCTGAATGAACTGTCCGAGTGAGTGAAGGTCTGTAGTGAAATCAACGCCTGCAGGGAAGATACCCTTCCCGTCCTTACCTTCGCTCTCTCCGTAGAGCTGCTTCCACCACTCTGTAACAAAGTGAAGTGCAGGCTCGAAGTTGCCGAGGATCTCCATTCCGAGTCCCTTTTCATGAAGCACGTTTCTTACTGCCGCATACTGCATTACGTCACTGTCATCAAATCCATTCTCAAGGCAGAACTCTCTTGCATTGTCAGCACCCTGCATAAGCTTATCGATGTCAGCACCCGAAGCAGCGATCGGAAGAAGACCAACAGCTGTAAGTACCGAGAAACGTCCGCCTACATCATCGGGAACTACGAAGGTCTCATAACCCTCTTCATTTGAAAGAGTCTTAAGAGCTCCTCTGGCCTTATCGGTAGTTGCATATATTCTCTTGGCAGCTTCCTCTTTACCGTACTTCTTCTCGATCATTTCCTTGAAGAGACGGAATGCAACAGAGCACTCTGTTGTTGTACCTGATTTTGAGATAACGTTAATTGAAAAATCTCTGTCTCCAATAACTTCAACAAGCTCGCTGATATATGTTGAGCTTAAGTTATTACCGCAATAATAGATCTCTGGAGTCTTGCGGATCTCCTTTGATACCGAATTATAGAATCCATGACGGAGAGCTTCGATTGCTGCTCTTGCTCCGAGATATGAGCCGCCGATTCCGATTACGAGAAGTACATCTGAATCAGACTGAATCTTCTCTGCAGCCTTCTTGATGCGGGCAAACTCTTCCTTGTCATAATCAACAGGAAGATCGATCCATCCAAGGAAATCATTTCCCTCTCCTGTCTTCTCTACAAGAGTCTTCTTAGCTGCTTCGATCCTGGGCTTGATTGCCTCGATCTCAGCATCACTTACCATGAATTTTGTGTTATCAAAATTAAATGATATTTTCTGTGACATATTCATCCACTCCTTATAAGTTTATTCATTACTGTTTTTTAAGTAATATTTTAACCCCATAATCCCTTTAATTCTATCATTTTACACGCTTTTTTACAACTTTTATTTGGCTTTCAGACGCTTCTCCGCAACGCTGTAAACGGCACTTATCACAAAGCATAAAACGCCGCTTATGAAGAAGCTTAAGGCATGTCCGAGAGTATTATCATAAGTGATATCTATCATCACCAGTTTGACCACACAGATAAGTGATAAAACAAGGCCGTAAATCCTGAGTGACTTTATATCCATCATGAAGCCGAGGATGATAAAGATTATCGCCAGGACAAACGCGCATATACTTAAGACATAGTTAGGCGCGTCGTAAGATGACAGGATCACCATGACAAGGATCGTGAACTTAAGTCCCACATATATCGAGGATATCTTCTGCTTCTTTTTCAGAATGTTGACCGAATTGATACAGAACAGGCCGATCGCTCCGAGTACCGCAACGAAATGCATTCCTTCATCGCTGAGTTCTGTTACAAGGTACAGCGAATATAACATAAGCATTCCGTTTATCACATAGTTTATTATCTTAAATGGCTTCTCTTCTTCAAGAGTCAGCCAGCTCTTCGAATACGGGGTTATCAGAGTGACAAGGTTGATAAGCCCGAGTATCCAGAGCAGAGCCACGCCGGAGATTTCAATATCCCATCCCGTTTTATCGACTATCAGGACGAATGATATAACGATTCCCAATATGAAGAGCCCGTAGGATATATCCTTGATAACCTCGCTGTATGTATTTCTCTTCACATACATGAATATTGATATAAGGGCAAAGCATAAGATCGTAAGGATCGTATACGCCGTAACGTTCATTGTGGCGCAGAATGTTAAGATACCATAGGCGCCGAGACCTTTAATCTGAGTAAATCTGTCTTCTCTGATGAATCCGTAAATGATGAGAGGGATTGCTATAAGTGCAGGTCCCACATAATCCTTGAGGTATTCTACATCCATCACACAGAATATTATGATGAACAGCTCTATAATCTGCCAGACATCCATGATAACACTGAAGGAACCGACACTGATCCGGTCCTTCCAGGCACTTTTCAGATATTCCAGAAGGACATATATCGCTATGGATAAAAGGATCACGGCAATGCATCCGATCTTCTCATCACTGAACATGTTATATACGATAACATCCAGAAGTATACTGATGATTATGGATATCGGTACAAGATAGGAGACATTTTCATTATTCGATCTATAAAGATAAAGTGCGATTATCGCTATCGAGAACAGGGCAAGTAATCCGAATATCACCAGATTATTAGCTGTCATCCCCATACTTCCTATGATAGTAGTATTGGAAGCTGTAAGAGCGACTATTCCGACAGTTCCGGCTACACCATGGATCAGAAGCGATATATCATCCTTATATCTGAAGCCTAAGAATGCGATCACACCGATGACCGAATATATGGTAAGTACCATGAGCATTGTAGAGTCATCGCTCTTCGTACAGGAATAGCAACCGAACAGGATTGATATGAGGATTCCGGCTTCTCCGATTATCTCAAACAGTCGCTGCTTATATCTCGAAAGCACAAGAACGCCCGCTGCCCAGAGCAGGATAAGCACATAAAGAACGATATCATTTATTATGTGGAAATAAGCATTACACATAAAAAGTGATATATATATCGACCCGACACCGCAGGCTCCGAGTGAAAGGAAGAATGTGCTCTTCTTTTCTTTTCTGAACCACATAACAAGACCGACTGCAGTGATGCCGATGCTTATAAGGAGCATAAGCGAAACCTTCATACCTTCCGTAAGATGCGGTATAACGAGCATCGCAAACAGGATAAGGCTTATGAAGATAAGCACTGAAGCAGCGATGCCCATGATGGTCTTTCCGAGCATCTCCTCTGAATATTGAAGCTTCTTAGGCTGCTGCTGATTCCATTTCATCTGCGGCTGCTGTGGCTGCATCTGCGGCTGTTGAGGCTGCATGATGGGCTGTGGCTGTTGAGGTTGCATGATGGGCTGTGGCTGCTGAGGCTTCTGTGCATATGCCGGAGCCTGCTGATATATGGAGCCCTGTGGTTGTACAGGCTGCTGTGGCTGTACCGGCTGTACCGGCTGCTGAGTCTGTGGCTGTACCGGCTGCCGTGCAAGCTGCTGGGTCTGAGATTCCTCAGTAGCAACCTGTGGCTGCTTCTTCAGCTCTGCGATCTCCGCTTCCATACTCTGCAGCTTTGAATTAAGAGTAAGGAGCATTCTCTTACTCTCCTGCAATTCATTTTCCAATCGTTGAATATCTGCCATGATCATTTCTCCCGGGTATTCATTCGAAAATGTGACAAACAGATCTGATTTGTTTGTCACTTTTTCATGTAATCAATAATACATTAAAATCTTTCAAATATCCATTGCCTTTTTTGACACTTCATACCATTTGGAGTATACTAATCCTCGTTTTAGGAATAGGAGGAATAATTATGTGGTACGAAGAATCGGTTTTTTATCAGATCTACCCGCTGGGATTCTGCGGAGCACCCTTTGAGAATGACGGAATACTCACATCCCGCATACCTAAGGTCATTGACTGGATACCCCACATCCAGAGACTCGGTGCAAATGCAATCTACTTCTCACCGGTTTTCGAATCTGACACTCACGGATATAACACGCGTGACTACGGCCTTATAGATAAGAGGCTCGGAACAAACGAAGATTTCAAGAAAATTGTCGATGAACTTCACAAAGCAGGGATCAAGGTCGTACTCGACGGAGTATTCAATCACGTCGGACGCGGCTTCTGGGCATTTCAGGATGTTCTTGAAAAGAAATGGGACTCTCCCTATAAAGACTGGTTCCATATATCCTTTGACGGGAATTCGAATTATAATGACGGCTTCTGGTACGAGGGCTGGGAAGGCAACTTCGACCTTGTAAAGCTTAATCTCCAGAACCCTGCAGTTGTGGATCATATATTTGATAAGGTTAAATACTGGACAGAGTATTTTGATATAGATGGTCTCAGACTCGATGTTGCTTACTGTCTTGACAGAGGCTTCATTCATAACCTCAAGGAATTTACCCTTGGGCTTAAGGATGAATTCCTTTTGCTCGGCGAGCTTCTTCACGGAGACTATGCAATGTTCGTAGGCCCCGGAATGCTCGACAGCTGCACAAACTATGCATGCTATAAGGGTCTTTTCTCAAGCTTTAACTCAATGAACATGTTTGAGATAATCCATTCACTCATGCAGCAGTTCGGTCCCGAAGACTGGTGCCGCTACAAGAATATGCATCTTATGTCCTTCGTGGATAATCATGATGTGACAAGGATCGCAAGCAATCTGAATAATAAGGATCACCTTCCCCTCATCTATACCCTCGCATTTACAATGCCGGGCTTCCCGTGTGTATACTACGGAAGCGAATGGGGTACAGAGGCCCGTAAAGAAGAAGGCGATCCCGCTCTTCGCGTAAGCTTTGATAAGCCCGAATGGAATGAGCTTACCGACTTCATCGCAAAGTTAGCAGAGATAAAGAAAAATAGCGAGGCACTTAACTACGGAAGCTTCCGCAGTGTTGTCCTCACTAATCATCAATGTATATTCGAACGCCGCACAGATAATGAGCGCATTCTAGTTGCTATAAATGCATCCGACCAGCCATTTACGGCTCACTTCGATGCAGGCTGCGGACAGGCAGATGAGCTTTTCACCGGAAGTCTTCATGACTTCGGAGGCGGATCAGAACTTGCCCCCTACTCCGCAGAGATCTGGAAGATGGAGCGTTAATGCTATTAGTTCATCCAGACGTTCAGGTCGACCTGGGTTTCGATACCGTCCACAAGGCCGTAGGGCGAATACTGATAACCCTCGGTGTGGTATGGAAAAACGGGCGTATCATAGGCTGCAAGCCAGAACTGCCACTTTCCGATCTGGTCGATATCAAGATACTTAATAAACTGATCACGGCTCGCGTAAATCATAGGCGTATAACCGGCAGCCTCGATGGTTTCACAGAAACCGACGACGGCTGCTGTTCTGTCTTCCATGGATATATCATTTGTCCTAGCGGCTTCGTCTTCAAAGATATACTCCGTATCGATAACGATCGGCATCTTTATCTTCTTGCCGCTCACCTTATCCAGGCAGAACTTAGCCTCTTCGATTCCCTCATCCCTGTTTATCGCAGATGAAAAGAAATATATTCCCGTATCCATTCCGACTTCGATCGCTTTATCGATATTTGTCTCGTAATTCTTATCCGAATGGATCTCACCGGTTCCGTAACCGCGGTAGCCGACTCTTATCATCGCAAACTGCATTCCGGTGGCCTTTACCCTGTCCCAGTCGATATCCTTCTGAAATTCGGAAACATCAATCCCGGGTTTCCCGAGAGCCTCTCCGTTCTTATAGTAATTATAATAGAGCTTTCCCTCTGCAACATAGAAGTCCTCGGCCCAGTTGTAATCATTTCTGGTGACATTTGCGCTTATCTTGATCATCTCGCAGTCGGGATAATCTCCTATCAGGATATAAGCCATGTTCAGGTACTTAAGATAATTATCCTGAACAGCCTCTCCGATGCCGGGATCTGCATCAAAAGGAATATGCTCATCAAAAATAACGGCAGAATTAAGGGGAGTCCCCTTAGTTCTGTCGCTAACTGTTTTTATAAGTGCTCCTATGGCGCCGATAGCCATTACGCCGAAAAGACACCATAGAAGTATCAGGTTTTTTTCTGTTGTAGTAAGTCTTCTTTTAGCCATTATAAAAATTTATCTTCTGTTTTCCCTGTCTACCAGGTTCTTTGCTCCGTACTTTTCTCTCAGCGCGGGTTTCTCGATCTTGCCTGTCGCATTACGTGGAACCTCAGCGAAAATTATCTGGCGGGGTCTCTTGTATCGAGGCAGTTCGAGGCAGAAGTTATTCATTTCCTCTTCCGTACAGGTCTCACCCTCTTTAAGCTGGATGATTGCCGTTGATATCTCTCCGAGTCTTGCATCGGCTGTACCGATAACAGCAACATCCTGAACCTTGGTATTCTTCATTATGAAGCTTTCGATCTGAACGGGATATATATTCTCGCCTCCACTGATGATAACGTCCTTCTTTCTGTCTACAAGCCAGATAAATCCGTCCTCATCATACTTGGCCATATCTCCTGTATAGAGCCAGCCATCCTTGAGGCATTCATTGGTTGCTTCTTCATTCTTATAATAACAGGTCATGACACCGGGACCCTTTACACAGAGCTCACCGACTGATTCGCTGTCACTCTTATCGACGATATTTCCGTCTTCATCAACAATCTTGCACTCCCAGCCATAGCCCGGTACACCGATAGCTCCGACATGGTCGATGTTTTCAACACCGAGATGTACGCAGCCGGGTCCGATGGACTCTGAAAGGCCGTAGTTTGTATCATACTGATGGTTAGGGAACATCTGCTTCCATCTTGTGATAAGACTTGCAGGAACGGGCTGAGCACCGATATGCATGAGTCTCCACTGATCAAGCTCATATTCATCCTTATTAAGCTTTCCGCTCTCAAGAGCGATAAGAAGATCCTGAGCCCAGGGAACAAGCAGCCAGACAATGGTACATTTTTCCCTGCTTACAGTATCAAGTATATACTCAGGCTTGGTACCCTTAAGGAGTACTGCCTTACTTCCGGAAATGAGTGAGCCAAACCAATGCATCTTGGCACCTGTATGATAAAGGGGCGGGATGCAGAGGAACACATCATCCTTCTGCTGTCCGTGATGAGCCTGCTCAACCTTTGCACTATGCATAAGAGACTGATGCTTATGAAGGATAGCCTTCGGGAAGCCTGTTGTACCCGATGAGAAATAGATTGCACCATAATCTTCATCCGTTATCTCGATATCAGGAGTAACAGAGCTTGAATTTGCAACCATCTCATTATAGTCTTCTGCGAATGAAGGACAGTTTTCTCCTACATAAAAGAGAAGTCTGTTCTTTGAAATCTTCTCTGCAATCTCCTCAACTCTTCCGATAAACTCGGGGCCGAATACGAGGATATCAACATCTGCAAGATCCACGCAATACTCTATCTCGTCAGCATCATATCTGAAATTAAGAGGAACAGCTAAAGCTCCGGTCTTAAGGATTCCAAAATAGATCGGAAGCCACTCAAGGCAGTTCATAAGAAGGATTCCGACCTTGTCGTTCTTCTTGATACCTCTGCTGAGAAGAAGATTTGCAAAACGGTTTGCCTTCTCATTGAAGACCGACCATGTTATCTCTCTTCTATAGGGAGCCTTGGGATTGGGTTCCATCAGCTCATATTCTCTCCAGGTAACTCTCCTTCTTTCTGTTATAGCGGGATTTACTTCCACAAGTGCCACGTCGTTCGCATATTCCATGGCATTTCTTTCCAATATCTTTGTGATTGGCATTTTAATATACCTCCGGGTATTTTATCTGTATCAGAAGGTAAGTGTAACGCAAAAAACGTGTCGCGTCAACGCTTTAATGCGATAAAGAAATCATTTTATATAGTAATCAAAAACATTTTTTCATATTCTGCCGCAATGGCGAATTTTTTAATGTTCGGATGCTGGACAAGTCTGATCCGGTAGCCATGCATTTCCAGTATCTTTTTGGCAATGGAAAGACCGAGTCCCGTTCCGCCTTTGGTGCTTCTGGATTCATCGCCTACAACGAAGGGTTCAAATATCGTCTTGGCATAATCTTCATCTATCTTATCACCGTTATCAGCCACCATTATCCTTATGGTCTCATCATCATCTATCGTGAGGAAGAAACCGATAGATGTGCCGGGCTTGTTGTGACGGATCGCGTTGGTAAGAAGATTCGTTATGACTCTGGATATCTGAATCTTGTCGGCATTTATCTCAACTCGCTTTTCAGGTATATCAACTTCGAGCGTCATTTCGGCATCCTCGATATCCTGATACATGAATGCAGCCGTCTCACGACAAAGCTCACAGATATCGACCTTTTCCTTAGTCAGCTTGAAGCCTTCGCTGTCCAGCCGGACATAATCAAAAAGCAGCGTGATAAGATCATTCATTCTCGAAGACTTTCGCTGGATAGCACTGAGGTATTCTTCTTTCTTATCCTCGGCAACCATTCCGTCCTCAAGAGCTTTTGCGTATCCTGCCACCGTTGTGATAGGCGTCCTTAAGTCATGTGCGATATCGGAAAGCATTAAGTTTCTGCCTTTTTCGAATTCCTTCTGCTTCTTTTTATCAGCCTCCTCGAGTCTTCTTACTTCTCTTATAACTGCCTTTGCAAAGTAAAGGGCACCTATGATATAAGGGATCAGGATGATCACAAATATCGTAAAAAGAAACATTACAAAGAATATTTCCTGACTGGTCGTAAGATTCGAGATCGGAAGCGCCCCTTTGTCACCGCTTCCTCCCATAGTACTGTCTATTACCTCAGTCATTTTTTCAAAGGTAAGCTCCAGAGCATCGGGAGTAAGGAACTTAAGAAGCTGGACGATAAGTCTTCCGATAATGAGCAGGATGATTATGATCATTCCCGCTATTCCGATTATCTCAAGATCCTGATCCTTAAAGAGCATATGCACAACAAAAGGGATCAGTGTTTTGTTGAGTATGGATAGGATCGCATACTCGGCAACACTGACCAGCGCTATTGTTATTAGAAACTTTTTGATCAGAAATACTCTGAGATTCTTAAATTCATTCATATTTATTTATCCAGACGATAGCCCAGACCTCTTAATGTTTTGATATATTCGGACGGATCATCGGAAAGCTTTGAACGAAGCTTGCTGATGCAGACCATTATATTGTTATCCGCAATGATGAAGTCCTCGCCCCAGCCATATTCATATATCTGCTGCTTGGTGAAAACCTTGCCGGGATAGGTCATGAAAAGCTCCATGATCTTATACTCTACTGAAGTAAGGTCGATGGGATTTCCGTCCTTAAGGAGCATGCACGACTCCTGGTCGAGCTCAAGATTTCTCACCTTGATATTCTCCTTCTTAACGGCACTTGCACCCAGAGAATAGAACCTTCTGATATTGGAATTAACCCTGGCAACCGCTTCCAGCGGGTTAAATGGCTTGGCCAGATAATCATCTGCTCCGAGGTTAAGTCCCAGTATCTTTTCCGAATCGGCATCCTTTGCGGAAAGGATGATGACGGGAATATTGCTGTCTTCCCTGAGTTTTCTTAATACCTGATAGCCGTCCATCTTCGGCATCATTATATCCAAAATGGCAAGGTCCGGCTTCTTCTCTTTGAGAAGAAGCACGGCCTCTGCACCATCCTTTGCTTCGATTACATTATAGCCTTCATTTTCGAGATATAGTCCGAGAAGACTTCTGATCTCGTCTTCATCATCAGCTATTAGAATCTTGTAATTCATATTTAACCCTCATTTCCATATCTGAGTTTTTCATAAAGTGCTGCATTTGTTGAGAAGATGTAAGGATTTACGAAGAAGATTGAAAGGATTCCGCATGTTACGATTGAAAGTAACTCCCAACCTATGAATGAAAGGTCAAGTACGAAAGCTTTCCACTTATTTCCTGTCATCATTTCCTTACTGAGTCTGAATGCCTCTTCTCTTGTCATCTCGGGATCATCTGCAAGAAGGAACGGGATCATACGATATTCGTAGCTCTTTACGATACCGGGGATAACGAAAAGCAGTGACCAAAGGAATACATACAGATCTTTAAAGAACATTGTCTTAATGATATTCTTGTAATTATGATCAAATGCATATACTACGTTAGAAAAGTTAGCCGGCTCATCCAGGTTCTTAAAGAAGAATCTGTCGCAGCCTACCATTATCGGATTCATGATAAATACACTGAATAAGATTACGATTGCCATGATCACAACGAATACTACTACGAATACTATTGCCATTGTTACGACCATTGTAGTCTGATCTTCAGGGCTCATATCTTTGATCTTAAAAGTGAATGTCTGAAAATTATCTTCTGCTGATTTATCGGAATCAACTATGACTTCCATATTATCGGAAGAAGCTTCATCACCTTCATTAAGTGATTCCTCATCAACTTCTTCAACTCCTTCTACTTTGGAATTCGAATCATATTTATACATATTGCTTAGGGAACTTGTACCTCCCGAAAAGCCTCCGGTCCCACCGGAGATGAATGCTATGATGAGTGCCACCAGAACACATTTCCAATAGTTTTTCTTAAATGTTTCTTTTCCTCTTGATTTAATATCTTTCCTTGTCCACATAACTAAGTCCTCCTCTCGTGAACTATCAGTAGCTGTAATCCAGCTCATGTCTCTTTGTTATGTGTACATCTTATCAGAGAAACCTTACCGGATGAATCGTCGAACCTTAACAGTATCTTAACTTCACTATAAAGGGACGATTCCAAAGAATCGTCCCGAAAAGCTTGCTTAATTAGCGTATCCTGCCTCAAAACCGGCAAGATTGATATCGATAGTCTTGGGAGGAACCTTGGATTTGATCACCTCAATCCACTGCTCCTTTGAATAATTCATATGACGCGCAGCCATTCCGAGAACTATGGTATTGAATACTCTTGTATTACCCAGTTCTTCGGCCTTAGCCATAGCATCGATAGAATAAACCTTATATTTCTCACGAAGACCTTCGAGTATGTTATCGGGATATTCTGCCGCACCTGTGATAACGGGCATCGGATCTATCCTCTGATCATTTACGATAAGTGCACCATCCTTCTTAAGGAAATGTGCATATCTTAAAGCCTCGAGTCTCTCAAAGGCTATAAGAACATCTGCACAGCCTTCTTCAACGATGGGTTCGGTAACTGCCTCGCCCTCTGTGGCATATCTTACGTAGGTAACAACAGAACCGCCACGCTGTGCCATTCCGTGTACCTCTGAAAGTTTTACATCGTAGCCTGCTGACTCAGCAAGGCCTCCTAAGATTCGGCTGGTAAGAAGGGTACCCTGTCCGCCCACGCCGACGATCATTATATTAGTAACTGACATCTGTATACTCTCCTTTATCTAAGCTGAATCGCATCAAACGGGCAAAGCTGCTGGCAGAGACCGCAGCCGTTGCACATAGTCTCATCTATTACCGAGAAACCGGTTTCCTTATCCTTCTTGATGGCAGGACATCCGGGTGTGAGGCACATACCGCAGCTCATACATTTCTCAGTATCAACGAAGCATTTACCCTTAGGTACATAAGACTTAAGAAGAGCACAAGGTGACTGAGAAATGATAACTGAAAGCTCATCTCTTGCAACCTCTTCCTTGATTGTCTCTTCAAGCTTCTTAAGGTCAAATGCATCGACTACTTTTACGTTCTTGATGCCCATACCTTCGCAGAGCTTTACAAGATCGATGGCGAGAGTCTCCTCACCGTTAAGCATCTTGCCTGTTGCGGGATGGTTCTGATGACCGGTCATACCCGTTGTGGAATTATCAAGGATTATAACAGTGCCTGTTGCCTGGTTATAAACCATGTTCATAAGTGAATTAACACCTGTATGAAGGAAAGTTGAATCTCCGATAACTGCTACCCAGTTCTTGATCCATTCCTTACCCTTACCCTTTTCCATACCATGGAGCATGGATATCGAGCCGCCCATGCAAAGAGTTGTATCTACTACTGAAAGCGGAGCTGCAACACCTAATGTATAACATCCGATATCACCGCTGGCATGGATCTTAAGCTTCTTAAGAACGCTGTATGTAGCTCTGTGAGGGCATCCGGGGCAAAGGATAGGCGGACGAACCGGAACCTTAGCCGGATCAGCCAGATCAAGGTCCTGACCGAGAATCTTCTCACGAAGCATATTTGCGCTGTACTCTCCGTCAAGAGGGAAAACATCCTTACCTGTGCATTCGATTCCCCATGAACGAACCTGCTCCTCGATAACAGGCTCAAGTTCTTCTATTATATAAAGCTTATCAACCTTGGAAGCAAACTCGGTGATGAGTGCCTTCGGAAGAGGTGTTACCATACCGAGCTTAAGTACGCTTGCGTCAGGGAAAACTTCCTTTACATACTGATAAGGGATACCGCTGGTGATGAAACCAATCTTAGTATCGCCGTAAGTAACTTTATTGATATCGGCAAATTTCTCCGTAGAACCGTCAGCTGCAAGCTTTGCATCACGGGCGATAACAACCTTATGACGCTGCATGGCATTTGCGGGAACCATTACGTTCTTTGCCGGATTTCTCTCGTACTCCTTATCCTCAACCTCAACTCTGTCCTCAAGGTTTACAACACCCTGTGAATGAGCGATACGTGTGGTTGTTCTTAAGATCACTGGAGTATCATACTCTTCTGATATCTCAAATGCCTTCTTTGTGAACACTCTTGCCTCTTCGGAATCCGAAGGCTCAAGTACGGGAACGTGTGAGGATATAGCTATCCTTCTTGTATCCTGCTCGTTCTGTGAGCTGTAAAGCCCCGGATCATCTGCTACGAGATATACAAGTCCGCCCTTGGCTCCGATATAGGATGCGGTATAAAGAGGATCGGAAGCTACATTAAGTCCGACACACTTCATTGCACACATAGCTCTTACACCTGCTATGGAAGCGCCCATTGCCACCTCGGCTGCAACCTTCTCATTCGGTGCCCACTCGGCATAAACCCCTTCGTATTTTACGAGATTCTCACTCATCTCAGTACTGGGTGTACCGGGATAAGCTGATGAAACCTTGACCCCTGCCTCCCAGGCACCACGGGCTATGGCCTCATTTCCTAACATGATTTTCTTTTCCACTGTGAATTAGCTCCTTTGAATGTATATTAATCTTGGAAGAAGTAGCCTACGCCCCACTTAGTATGGATATACTCGGGATCTGCAGGTCTGGCTTCGATCTTTTCTCTCAGACGTCTTACATGAACATCAACTGTACGCGCATCGCCGGGATAGGTTGAACCCCATATCTCATTAAGAAGCTCGTCTCTCGAATAAACCCTGTTCGGATTAGAAACGAGAAGCATTACAAGGTCGAACTCCTTGGCTGTAAGGCTTACTTCATGACCCTTAATGAATACACGTCTTGAATCTATCTCTATCTTAAGCCCTTTCTTCTCTATGATATTGGAATTACTGAGCTTAATATCGTCATTCTTGTTATTTCTTCTTAAGATTGCCTTGATACGGGCCTTAACCTCAAGAATGTTAAATGGCTTCGTAACATAATCATCAGCACCATATTCAAGGCCCATGATCTTATCCATGTCCTCGCCCTTGGCTGTAAGCATTATGATGGGAACATCCGAAAATTCCCTGACCATCTGGCATACCTCAAGTCCGGAAAGCTTCGGGAGCATGATATCGAGAAGCATGATATCATAGGTATTGGCTCTTGCCTTCTCAACGGCTTCCTCACCGTCAAAAGCTGTATCTACCTCCATATCATCCTGCTCAAGGGAAAACTTAAGACCCTTAACTATAAGCTTCTCATCATCAACAACAAGAACTTTCTTCATACCGTCTCCTCTCTATCAGTTGACTGTTATCCTATCTTTAATCCGATCAAATGTAGCCTCTCCGATACCGCTTACATTCTTTATATCTTCTATGGTTCCAAATCCTCCCGAGGACTCGCGGTAGGCTATTATATCCTCGGCTCTCGAATCACCTATTCCCGAAAGCGTTGTAAGTGCTTCCTTATCGGCTTTATTGATATCGATCAGTCCGTTATCATCCTTTGAAGCATCATCACCGGTTCCGGTACTGATCACTATCTCGTTTTTTTCTACTTCCTGCTCTGTCGGGATATATATCCTCTGTCCGTCACTCAGCTTTTCCGCAAGATTAACATATCCCCTGAAGGCATCCTCTCTGTAGCCGCCGGCCATATCGAGAGCATCTGTTACTCTTGAATCCGAGCTTAATTCGTACACGCCTTCATTTTCCACCGCGCCGCACACATATACATATATGGTTCCGGGATCATTCCGGGTCGTTTCTTCGGAAGTCATTTCCTCCGGGACAGCCTCGGTCTCTTTCACGGTCTCGATATTTATATCCTCTCCCGTACACGCGGTTAAAGTGAGAAGCACACAAAAAATACATCCTGTTTTCAGGCTTCTCACAGCTCTTTTTATATATGATATTTTATTCTGCATTTATCCTCCTCTCGGGACAATATGCAGGAGTACGTATAACTTATTTATTTTATCATATAAACCGGAAGATTTAAAGTGTTTCATCTTCCTTCCTGATAGCAGTTCCGATACCTGTATCGGTATAGAACTCAAGCAACAGACAATGCTCAAGACGTCCGTCAAGGATATGGACTCTGGATACGCCATTCTTCATGGCATCAATACAATTCTGAAGTTTCGGAAGCATACCGCCGCCGACAACGCCTTCATCAATAAGAGCCTGTGCTTCGTCTATGAACATTTCTGAGATAAGAGTCTTCTTATCTGTAGGATCCGTGAATACACCCTCGATATCCGTAAGGAAAACCAGTTTCTCTGCTTTTACTGCGGTTGCGATCGCGCATGCACAGTCATCGGCATTGATATTGTAGTCATGGTCATCATCGATACCCATTCCTATAGGTGCGACAACGGGAATAAAATCGGCATCAAGAAGTGAATCTATAACTGAGCAGTCAGTTGCCACAACCTCACCTACATATCCGATATCCTTTCCGTCGGAATATTTCTTCTGAACCTTGAGAAGTCCTGCATCCTTACCGCTGATTCCCACAGCATTAAGACCCACCTTGGACATGAGTCCAACCAGGCTCCTGTTAACGTTATTAAGGACCATCTCGGCAACCTCAAGAGTATTCTCATCTGTTACCCTGAGACCGTTCTGGAACTGGGTCTCCATTCCGAGCCTGTCGATCCACTTACTGATCTCCTTGCCTCCGCCATGAACGATGATCGGCTTAAAGCCAACCAGCTTAAGCAGGGCAACATCCTGTATAACATTGAACTTAAGGTTTTCGTCCAGCATTGCGGAACCGCCGTACTTTACAACGATCTTCTTACCGTTAAACTTCTTTATATAAGGAAGCGCCTCGATAAGGGTCTGGGCTTTCTTCATAACCTCTTCTATATCATCATTTTTCTTCATCATAATTACTCCTCATCTATTAGATTCTTCGCTTTGCCAAGAATATATCCTATGATCTGTAGTCCGCGTTGATTGTAACATATTCATGCGTAAGGTCACAACCCCATGCGGTAGCCTCAAACTCACCTGCGTGAATATCACAGAGTGCAGTTATCTCATCGGGAGACAGTATCCTCAGAGCCTTCTCCTCGGAAAACTCGGGCAGAGTTCCCTGATCGATAAGCTTGATTGAGCCTTCACTGCTCATCATTGTTATATCTGTCTTATCCGGATCGAAATCAGCGCCGGAATAGCCCATTGCGCAGAATATCCTTCCACAATTGGCATCTCTACCGTATATCGCAGCCTTGGAAAGATTGGATGTGATTATGGACTTTGCAAGGATCCTGGCCGTCTCATAATCGGGTGCCCCCACAACCTTAGCAGTAAAGAGTCTTGTAGCACCCTCTCCATCGCTCGCGATGTTCTTGGCAAGATATTCGCATACGGTGTAGAGAGCTTCATAAACCTCTTCGTTATCTTCCGTAACGATATCATTTTCGGCAAGACCGTTACTAAGCCATACCACGGTATCATTCGTTGATGTATCTCCGTCGACAGAAACCATGTTGAAGGTCTTCTCGACAACATCCTTAAGCATTCTGTCTGCCAGGGAGCGGTCTATCGCAATGTCCGAAAGGATAAATCCGAGCATCGTGCCCATGTTGGGATGGATCATACCCGAGCCCTTGCACATTGCACCGATATGACAGGTCTTTCCGCCCGCCTCAAACTCAAGAGCAATCTCCTTCGGAACGGTATCAGTCGTCATGATAGCCTTTGCGGCCTCAAATGCCTCGACCACGGCATTTGCCTTTATAGCTTCATTCCAGCCGCCCTCTAAGTCTTCCTTCTTATAAGGAATACCTATCATCTTGCCTGAGAGCTCATTTATTCCGGAAATGATCTTCTCCACGGGAATCTGCGGACCGATAACACCTGTCGATGCTGTAAGCACCCGGTCGGGGTTTACATTAAGAGCTGAAGCAACAGCCTCCGCCTCAAGCCGGCAGTTCTCATAGCCCTGAGTTCCGGTAGCGGCATTTGCGATACCTGTATTTATAACGATGGCATCGGCCTTTCCGCGGCCGACCACCTCCATGTCCCATCTGACAGGAGCAGCCTTAACCTTATTTCTGGTAAATGTGCCGACTACGTCAGCTGACACATCACTCTTTATTAATGTAAGATCTCTGTTGTCGCCCGTAGGCTTGATACCTACTCTCATGCTGGCAACACTATACCCTTTTGCGGCCAGAATTCCGCCTTCAATTTTCTTGATCATACGTGTTCTCCTATCTTATTTGGGGACGTCTACATCTTTCATACTTGTATACAATACTCCACCACTCAAAATAATTCAAGTTTTTTCAAGGCAACCCCTTAAGTTTCTCTTGATTCTGGATGAGTTTTATTCTATCATAAGGAAAGCAATTTTTAAGGAGGAAAAGGTTATGGCTAAGGAAAAAGTCGTACTCGCTTATTCAGGTGGACTTGATACAACCGCTATCATTCCATGGCTGAAGGAAACCTATGATTATGAAGTAATCTGCTGCTGTATCGATGTCGGTCAGGAATCAGAGCTTGATGGTCTTGAAGAAAGAGCAAAATATTCCGGCGCGGCTAAGTGCTACATCGTAGACGTAGTTGATGAGTTCTGCGAGAACTACATCATGCCTACAGTAAAGGCAGATGCCGTGTATGAGAACAAGTATCTCCTCGGAACATCATTTGCAAGACCACTTATTGGAAAGGTTCTTGTTGATATAGCCCGTAAGGAAGGCGCAACCGCAATCTGCCACGGTGCTACAGGTAAAGGAAATGATCAGCTCCGTTTCGAGCTTGCCATCAAGGCACTCGCTCCTGACATCAGGATCATAGCATGCTGGAGAGACCCCAACTGGCAGTTTGACTCACGTGAGTCCGAGATTGCCTACTGCGAATCAAAGGGAATCAATCTTCCCTTCGACGCATCACACAGCTACAGCCGCGACAGAAACATCTGGCATATCAGCCACGAAGGACTTGAGCTTGAGGATCCCGCAAATGAGCCCAACTATGAACATCTTCTCGTACTTGGTGTTTCACCGGACAAGGCTCCTGATGAGGGCGAATATGTAGAGCTTACATTTGAAGCAGGTGTACCTACATCTGTAAACGGTAAGGAAATGAAGGTTTCCGATATCATCCGCGAACTTAACCGTCTCGGCGGAAAGCACGGAATCGGAATCATCGATATAGTTGAGAACCGTGTTGTCGGAATGAAGAGCCGTGGCGTATATGAGACACCGGGAGGAACAATCCTCATGGAAGCTCATAAGCAGCTTGAAGAATTAATCCTCGACCGTGACACACTTGATTTCAAGCGTCACATCGGTATCAAGTTTGCAGACCTTGTATATGAAGGAAAATGGTTCTGCCCGCTCCGCGAATCACTTCAGGCATTCGTTGAGAAGACAGATGAAAGAGTTACAGGAACAGTTAAGTTCAAGCTTTACAAGGGCAACATCATCAAAGCCGGAACAACTTCACCATATACACTTTATTCAGAATCACTCGCAAGCTTCACAACCGGAGATCTCTATGATCATAAGGATGCAAGCGGATTCATCAATCTCTTCGGACTTCCTATGAAGGTCAGGGCTATGCTCGATCAGGAGAGAAATAAATAAGAATAAAAATAAGGTAAACAAAAATCAGCCACGGTGCTTAGCACCGTGGCTGTTTAAATATATGCATACTTTAGAAGAAGATGTGATCTCCTATCTGTATATAACTTGATAAGGTTGATGTGTTTATAGCCCATGTAGGTCTGAATGACATATAGCTTCCGACATTGTTCTCTCCGTTAAGAGCTGCCTGAGCTGCCTGAAGACAAGTATCAGAACCACCTGTTACAAGAGCATTCTGGAATGCAGCAGTGCTTGTTGCAGCAAACTGGTTAGGAGCATATATAACACTTGAGATTGTATTTCCCCAGGCTCCGTTATGAAGTCTGTTCATAACTACACTTGCTACTGCAAGCTGTCCTTCGTAGGACTGGTTACCTGCCTCACCGAATACGATAGCTGCAAGAAGATACAGATCGCTTGATGATGCTTCATATGAAGGTGCCTGTGTTGTTGCTTCGGTAGTTGCCTGTGTAGCAGCCTGTGTTGAAGGTTCTGTTGAAGCGCTCTGAGTAGAAGTATCTGTTGAAGATGTGCTTGAAGTAGTAGCACTCTCAGTAGGAGCCTCTGTAGCTGCCTGAGCATATATAGATTCATCAACACCGATGGTATCTCTTAAAGACTTCTTATCTTCAGCTGCCTTCTTAGCTATCTCGGTTGCTTCTTCATCAACGATGATATATTCTGACTTAACATATCCTTCTTCATCTCCGGATACGATCATTGTCCAGTCACCATCAGTACCTACAACCTTGCCGGTATCACCTGTATAAAGAACAGCGAGGATGTTACCCTCCTGTGAAGCCTCGGCACGAAGATAAAGAGCTTCGGTAGTTACTATATATCTTCCTGTCATGTCTGTTTCAGACTGCATGAGGTATTCAGCTGCATTTGCTGAAGACTGAACAACTCCGTCCTCTTCAAAACATGTATACAGAGCATCAAGTGACTCCATCTCTATTACGCTGCTGTCACTGAGCTTAACAACATACTCTTCCGGAGCTTTCTCCTCAGTAGCCTCTGTTGTAACTTCCTCAGTCTCAACTGCCTTTACTACACTTGCTGTGCTTACCTTTACATCTCCGATCACATCAGCTGCAAATACTGCTGCACCGGTAATAGCTGCAAGAGCAAGTACACAAAGAGTATTTCTTACTATATATCTTCCTGAAAAAACATACTTTTTGGAAAATAGCTTCATATTCTCAAGTTTGATTTCAGTTCTGCGTTTCATTAAAGTTATGCCTCTCTCCCAAAAACCACAAAATATGCCGGTTTTTTTGATTTGTTTAACAAAATATTACAAATTAGCAACATTATGTAAACAAATGTTACAATTTCGTTCTAAATGTTACATATTTATTACAAGGGTATGTTACCACCCTGTAACAAATATGTCAAGTTCTTTTAACAAAATGCGGAGCCTTTTCGGCCCCGCATCCTGAAAAACTATTTCTTTATCTTAACTTTTTTAACTTTGCTCCACTTACCGTATACTCTGTTTCCTGCCGAATCAAGCTTATAAGCTCTGACTCGTACATAGTAGTTCTTTTTTCTGGTAAGCTTCTTTATTGTAATAGAATTTTTGACTGTACTCTTAATCTTTGTCTTGGCCTTCTTCGCCTTTGAGAAGTTCTTCTTTAATGAGTACTGAACTTCATAGCCTGCAACATCCTTTTTCTTATCCCACTTGACATAGAGCTTCTTACCCTTCTTATTCTTAGCTGTCTTTAAAGTCACCTTGCCCGGAGCCTTAACATTTTCGGTATCAGGTGCTGCCGTAGGTGTAATCTCAGCGCCCGGTGTAGGTGTTGCTTCTGTTCCCGGAGCAGGTGTTGCATCCGGACCGGCTGTCGGTGTTGTTGTCGTCTCGGTAGTTGGTGTAGGAGTAGGCTCGGCTTCAGGCTTTCCGATCACCTTGATAAGAGATGTACTTGACATTGAAAACTGATCGCATATTGCTTCACAGTCTCCGAAAACAGCTATTGTTCCAAGAGAATCCGCAAATCTGAAATCATTTTCTTCATCAGCCTTAATATCTACATATATAGCATATTCTTTGCCGGCTTCAAACTTTCCGGTAACCTTTTCGTTCTTCCAGTCACTTCCGTCTTTTGTGATCCAGTAAGCTTCTCTTACTGAAAGGCCTTCTTCGGCAACCTGTACATTTTCAGGATCTTTTATATCCTCTCCGGCCTTAGGCAAAGTATAGTCACCGGTCACGGTAACAGTATCAATATATTCATATGCTTTTGTTCCGATAGGAAATTCGTATCTGAGCTTAATAGATGAAGATGTCTTTTCTATAATACGATCTTTGGCGTATTCTCCATTTATAAATAGTTGTATATCCTCAGATATCTCGTATCCCTTCTTTGCATTTAAAATGAGATAATAAGCATACTGATATTTTCCCTTTTTTACAATATCATCATACCATCCGCATCCGGTCCAGGAAGAAGAATCATCCTCTTTATACTGATAGCAGTTCTCATAATACTGTGTTGACTTTCCAAGCGCATCAAGCACCGTTTCTCCGCAGTATGTTTTTACCTTCAGACTGTCAATACATGCTGCCGGTGCTCCATGAACCGGTTCGGGAATATCCATTTCTACCTTGATCACTTTAGGTATTGGCTGATAATCATATTCTACTTTAGCATTTGCTCCTGCTATTCCTACAGTCCATCCATAATATTCGATATTCTTACTGATATTTACCTTGTATTTACCATATGGAGCATCTTTCGACGCGAGAAGTTCTCTCAGATTAGGATATTCATTTTTGCTGGAAACATTAAACCATACACCATATTTCAGAGTATCTGTATCATCGTAGAATGTCACATAATAACTAAACCAGCTATAATCTGTATTATCGCCTATATCAAACTGAGCAAGGATAGTATCGCCATCTATCTCAGAATCAAAGGTTCCTCTGTTAAAGAGTCCTGAAGCAACCGGAGATTCAGCCTCATCACTATCATCATATCCAACCTTTGAAGCACTGATAGTAATCTTATACCCGGCATCCTTATACCACATAAGACTCTTATAATCCATTTCACATGTTCCATCAGTTATTACTTTGTCCTCTGAATAAACATGATACCAGGAACCACTTTCGTTTCTGTAGAATTTAACATTATATCTCGCACCTTCTATCGGATCCCACTTTACCTTAGTTCCGTCCCAACGTATGTTAGTCGGAGAACTCATCTTTCCTAAATCTTCACCGATACAGATGAAATTAATTCCATTTTCCTTTGCATATGTAAATGCAGCCGAACCCTTCGCTCCCTTAAGGGTAAGATTGGTGCAGTATTCAAATGCACCTGAAGCAATTATGCAGTCAGGGTTTTGAATTGTTACAGTGGCATCTTTAAGATATGAGATACCACCGCCATTTATTTCCTTTATTCCCGAAGAAACAGTAACATCCTTCAGATAATCATTGCCTCTTATCGCACACCAGTTGATTTTTTCAGCCTGTTCAGGTGTTGTATAGGAAGCATCTGTCTTTCCACCCGGATATTTATGAAGTGAAAGTGTATCATCATGAATTATTGAATACAACACACCATCAATACATTTATAATATTCATTCCCTTCTGCCACTTTTATTTCAACAATATTATCAGAATCGATAATCCCCTGATTTCCTACATAGCTCAGCGATGCCGGAAGTGAAATAATTGCATCTTCTGAAGGGCATGAACTGTAATCCCCAAGTTCTTTAACTCCTTCAGAGATGATAAGATGCTTATATGAACACCTTAAAGCATATGCCTCTAAAACTAGTCCTTCTCCCTTCAGAGTGACTGTATCAAGAACCGCTCCTTCAAAACAGCTTCTTTGAATTCTTGTTACTCCTTCAGGAACAACATAATTCAGACCATCAATAGCTGACGCATATCTGACCATGGTTTTTTTATCTTTACTGAAAAGACTTCCGTTATCGGCAGTAAACGACTCGCTCCCCGAAGCTACTATAAACTTTCCTATTTTTGAATCAGAAAAAGCATCGTATGATATTCCTTTAACAGTAGCAGGAATTGATATATCTTCCACATTCTGGGATTCATAAACGAAATAAGCACCTATTTCCGTTATTCCTTCCTCTATTACTATATGTTTAACTATAGTAGTATGATAAATTGGGCTTCTGTCAGAACTGGATGAAGAATAACTGAACCCTGTAAGGCTTCCTGTTTTATGTCCATCTTCATCCTCCAATGTTGGTATAAATGTCATTGTTCCCGTTGCACTATCAAATGTATAATTAACAGAAGAATTCAACTTCCCCGTTGCAGGGATTTTCTTTTCAAAATATGCATAGTATGAATCCGTCTCATCACTATCAGGGGTTGTAATTGTAATATCTGCATCTGTCGATATAAATGTATCCTCATCGTTTCTTTTCCATCCAATAAACACACTGTCATCATCCGGTTGAGCATGGATATTTATTGTTTTTCCGGAAGCAAAGTATTCATCCCTATATGTATCCCATTCAGTACCATCAAAGCATACTTTACCTTTTCCTTTGCTATCTTTATTTCTTTGAGAAAGATAAACATAACCCGGTTTATCAACATCAAATAATCTGCCTGCAACACACCAGGAAGTATAATTCTGCCCATCTACAAGCTTTCCATTAAAATATACAAGTGTCCCTTCAAATGTATATTCAACCGGATACTCATTTGGATGAATGGTGACTTTTAATGAAAAGCCTTTACCATGATTACTTAGTTTTTCACCATCTCCAAATTTAGATCCATAAGGAAAACTATCATACCATCCACATTCTGATGTTAACGATATTTTGTTTATTGCCTCATACGGATCTGTACTACTTATGCTGAATGATGGTGTAACTACCTTGTCGCCATACCTGGGAAATGTAAAATCAGATACCGTTACATTTATTTTTCTTATAACCTTATTATAACTGTTGCTGAATTCATTACCATTACTAGTTGCATAGGTCTCTACAGAAGAACCGGCTTCTGCGTAAATCTTAACAGTGCTGTCAAAAGCACCCTTGCCTATATTTACAGAATCATTATCAAAAAATGCACATTCCATTCCTTCACAATCTTTAAATGCATTCTCTTTAATATATTGAACGTTTGAAGGAATAGTTACTGATTTGATCGGATTCCCGGAAAATGCTCCTTCTCCTATTTCCCAGACATATCCACCAATAATAACAGAAACTACATTTTGATTCTTAAAAGCATCTTTACATATTCCAACCACATCATGATATGTATATTCATCTTCCGGATCATGACTGATCATTGGAACTTCTACCTCTGCAGGCTCACCTGTCGGATTTGTCCAGCTTTTAACCCATACATAATTAGGATTCTCACTATCAAAAACAAATGTGAAATCTCCATCTGTAAATTCATCTCCTGCAGCCTGAACCTTTGTCACGCTGATTTTCGGAGCAATAAAAAATACCATAGCAAATGTCATCAGGAACATAACTATGGTTTTCTTTTTTATAATTCTTTCCATCCCAATCTTTCTCCCTTCAATTTATAGTAAAGAATCATATATTATACTCTACCATTCTCTTTTTTTATTTCAATAGAAAAAAGCCCGAAAACAGCCATTTCGAGCAAAAGTATCCATTGGATACCATAGATTTTTATGCTTTTCTTTGCAAAATCAGTCAATAAATGTATAATGACGGTAGTTAAATACTTTAAAGGGGAGTGTAGCATTATGAAGATAAAGACAAATATCAGGAAATCATTTAACGTGACAGTTGCATTTTTAATGGTCCTGGCCATGACTTTCGGGACAGGAATCCCGAGCTTTGCAGCATCCAAGAAAACAGTCTATGTTATATCCAGCATAACGGTAAAAACCACAAACAGCTATAACAAGAAGACTGTAAAAGACACTTATACCTTCAAGTATAATAAGAACGGACTCATTAAGAAGGTCAATATGAAGAGCAGTGATAAGTCTCCTGAGAATGTATATTATGCAAAATATACTTATAAAGGAAAGAAAATAAAGAAAGCCTATATCCAGCAGGGTGACGGAGCACCCACAGACTACAAATATACATGGAAGAAAGGCAAGATAACCAAAGCTGATGATAAGGCCAACCATTCCTATTTTATGTATAATTATGAAAATGGCAGAATAAGTGAATACCACTCTTCATATGGTTATAATGTTTCTATTGTATACGACGAACAGGGAAGACTTATAAGAAACGGCAAATCCGTATATGAATATGATGGAAACGGTTTTATCGCTCAGAGCAAAGAATATAGTTCAACCATCACATTTGACAATACCGTGAAGGGCGGACGCGTTACTAAGATAAAGATGAAATCCAACTACAACAGTGGGACCATAACTATAAAATATAAGAAGATAAAGGTTTCTTCAGGTTATAATAAACTGGTGGAGAAACAACGAAATTATATGTTGCTTACACATTGCTATAAAGTAAGTACATATGCTATTCCTTTAGGATCAATGTAAAATAAATCGCGAGGTTTGAAACCTCGCGATTATTTATTTATATTTATCAATTCTATTACCATATTTATTACCCCAAATGTAAAAGGGCCGTGTTACCACAGCCCTTGTAATAGTTCGCCTAAAAGGTGAAGCTATTCTGTTTAATGTCCACTTCTATAGGCAGGACTCTCCTTTGACTATGATTTTATCAGAAATACTATGATTGTCAATATACTATTTTACTCTATATATCAGATAGTATTCCCATTTGTTTTAGTAGTCAAGCAACACTTTTATTTCTCTATTTCTTCAAAATAAAGGTCGATTCCGTCGGCTATGCCGAGAGCCATCTTCTTTCTGAATTCCTCGTCATTAAGATTTCTATCATCCAGCTCATTAGAAAGGAATCCCATGTTGATGACTGTGGCAGGAATGTCACAGTAATTGAGAGAAGTCAGATCATCCGTCTCATATATACCGAGACGCTTCTGGTTTGTATTCTCGCACGCTTCTTTCAAAAGATCATAGCAGAGCTCAAAGTTCTTCTGATAAAGATTAGCATTATGAGAATTCGTAGAAGTCGTGATAAATCCGAGCATACCGGTAGTCTGTGGATCACGGGTTGAAGGTGCTGCAAGCTTGATATATACCTCGGCATTACATGCATTCGCCATCTGGGCTCTCTTTGCATTACTTAAGTCAACGTTATTGGTGGTTCTGGACATATATACCGTATATCCACGCTTTACCAGCTCTGCATTCAGATATTCGGCAATTCCCATCGTAACATCATACTCGAAGATTCCCGAACTTACACCTACTGCGGAAGCAGTCATCTTCTTCTTCATTCCCGTAGCATCGGTATATGTTGCATTAGCCGCTCCCTGAGGAACTTCTATTTCAGGACTGACAGCTTCAAATGTCAGATCCTCGCTGATCTGCTTTGCAGGATCTATATATACCGAATGAGTTGCTCTTTCAACATTTGTTTCCGTAGCCCAGTTGATATAGGTTTCTTCCACAAACTTGGACTGAACATAGAAGCTGCTGCCGTTAAGAAGAACTCTTGTCCACTCATCCTTGATTCCGGTCCTTGTCAGATCAACACCCTTATCAAGAGTAATATATACATCTGCATCATCATTGGGTTCACGTCTTATACGGACATTATCCTGAACCGTTGCCACATAATCCTTGACTGTAACGAATCCGTCGGAATCTGTAAGACCAAGTTCATCTGATTCCGTAGTCTCCGTGGTGTCCTCTTCCTTTTTTGCCGTACAGGATGTAAGGGAGAAGATTATCGCGAGGATAAGGACGGCCGAGATCTTTCGTATATTCAGTTTTGAGGATATAAGTTTAATCATACCAATCTCATTCTATATTAAAATAATGCTCGGATGGCACTAAAGATACTAAAGCTGCCGAGCCCCATTATAACTCCGGCCAGGATGATCCCGCCGAGAACCGCAATAACACTCTTTTTGAAATCCAGGTCCAGTATGCTTGCGGCAAGTGTACCTGTCCATGCACCTGTTCCGGGAAGGGGGATTCCCACAAAAAGGAGAAGCGCAACATAAGTGCTGCGGCCGGCTTTTGCTGTAAGCTTCTGTCCGCCCTTCTCACCCTTCTCAAGGCAGAAACGGAAGAACTTTCCGATCCATCCGAAGCCCTTGGGCCAGTTGAATACAGCTCCCCACTCAAGAACCTTTCTTGCAAAGAAGAAAATAAAGGGAACCGGAACCATGTTACCGATGATCGCCACTGCATAGGAAAGCGGTATATTAAGTCCGAGTCCTATTGCATAGGGGATTGCGATACGAAGCTCGATAAGCGGTACCATGGATATTAAAAATACAATAACGTAATGTAACATAAGGGAATCCTTTCTTTTAACCTTATGTAGTATATTATAAATATGAAGATAAGTCTATAACTGATTCTCAAGATATATATTTATTCTCTTGATCAGCGTATCTCCGTAATAGTTTTCATACATTGCACGACGGATATAATCGGGATTGTTGGTTATGATACAGTCCACATCGAGAAGCATCATCCTCTCCAGCGTTTCCTTATCATCTATCGTCCAGGCATAGACCTCTTTTCCGGCCTTATGAGAATTGCTTATCACCTCATTATTGATAAAGCGGCTCTTAATGCTGAATCCGTCGGCATATTCAAGCCCGTAGAAGTCTCCCATGGCCATGGCCATGACATATATCGTCTTTATCTTGGGATCATACTGCTTGGTCTTTCTGATACATCTATATACAAGCGACGTTACCACGCAGTTATCATAATAATCATATTCACGGATTATATCGGCGACCTTCTCCTCGAGCCCTTCATCCGTCTTCGCAGGCTTAAGCTCGATATTAAGCTCTGCCCTGTCACCGACAGTCTCGATAACTTCTCTTAAAGTCGGTATCCTTTCATTTTCAAAATCCGCCTTGTTCTTACCCTTATACTCATTTCCGATTGTATATTCCTGAAGCTCTTCATAGGTAAGTTTTCCGACCTTCTTATCTACGCCGCATGTTCTTTTCAGGCTTTCATCATGCATGACGACTATCTCGCCATCCTTGGTCTCTCTTACATCCAGCTCGATCACATCGGCATCACTCTCGATAGCCTTTTCAAATGCCGCCATTGAATTCTCCGGAGCCCTCGCAGAGTAGCCTCTGTGTGCTGTCACCTTTACCTTATTCATATAGTCGGCATTAATGGAAATGATATTGTAACGCTTAAGCAGATAGAAGCCCCCGTCCATCAGAATGGCAAGTATCAGCACGATGGCAAATACTCTTCTCGCAACGCCCTTTGTCTTCCTTGAATCATCATCATAATCATCAAGATCCGGAACATTTTCATCTCCGGGTATCAGATCATAGTAGGAATTACATATATAAGCATAAATGAGCGGCAGCCCGAAGATAACATATACTCCCGAGAATACGATTCGGACCGTCTCATAAACCATACCCGATATCTTGATCGCAGCCGGTGATCTTAATACCTGATCCAGAATGGGGCCGCTGTAAAAGTAAAGAAGCAGAGCCGGAATACCAATCGTTATCACAAGCCAGCCCAGAAGCCCGAGATAATTCCTCGTCCTCTTACCCTTAAGAATATCCTCAGACCTTTTAACCGCCTCAAAATAATCAACTCTTTCTACATTATATATATGTATAACAAACATGTGCCGGTAAGTATATAGCACAAGCAGGACATATACCACAAGAGAAATGACCGTAACATAGATATTAAAGGAAATGATATCTATCGCATAAGGTGCCTTGATATTGAGAAGTCTGAAGGTGAGGACGACATTTCCGATAACGGGAAGATAACAGAGGATGAATAAGATCATCGGATAGTTTCTTGGACGAAGAAGCCTTATGGCCGACCTTATCGCAAAAAGCGACATCTTGATCGGACCGGTCTTCTTAAGATAGTTCGCGCGGTGATAAGCATAGCTCACCGCGGAAACATTTATCATGATATACATGGCCACGAAAAGCAGCATCAGAACTAAAAATGCATAGGTAGACGGCGCCTTGAAGAAGCGCGCGGCATTCTCCTTTGTCATATAGCCTATGCCGGAAAGATTGATGGCCAGATTAATAAATGCATAATAAAGCGGTATCAGGACAGCAAAAGAAACTGTTGTAAGAAAGATTTCAAACAACAGTATGTTAAGCAGGTTAAATCTGAAAAGTTTTATACTGTCACGAATGTTTTTCATAATAAAATCATGGCATCCCCGAAGGAGAAGAATCTGTATCTTTCTTTAACAGCCGATTCATATGCCTTCATCACGGACTGGCGGTCGTAAAATGCCGACACCAGCATGATTAGTGTGGACTCGGGAAGATGGAAATTCGTGATCAGCGAATCCACCACCCTGAATTCATAGCCCGGGTAGATAAATATATCCGTCCACCCGCTTGATGCCTTAATGTCTTTATAATCCCCGCTGTCCGCAGCAACTTTATGTAAACCTTGTGCGACACCAACCGTTTCCAGAGTTCTGGTGCTTGTGGTGCCTACGGAAATGATTCGGCCACCGCGGCGTCTTGCCTTATTTATCGTATCGGCAGCCTCTTCGGACAGCTCATAATACTCTGTATGCATATGATGGTCTTCGATCTTATCGACCTTTACCGGCCTGAAGGTTCCGAGTCCGACATGAAGAGTCAGTCTTGCGATGCTTATACCCTTTGCCTCAATATCCTTAAGCAGCTCTTCAGTAAAATGAAGTCCTGCAGTAGGTGCAGCCGCACTTCCCGAATTCTTCGCATATACGGTCTGGTAACGGTCTCTATCCTTAAGCTTATGAGTTATATAAGGCGGAAGCGGCATCTCTCCGAGTCTGTCAAGAACCTCTTCCCATATTCCTTCATAAGTAAAGCGAACGAGACGGTTGCCCTCTTCGACTGTATCTATAATCTCACCTCGAAGAATCGGAGTGTCATCAGAACCGCCGAAGCATACCCTTGCACCGGGCTTTAATTTCTTGCCGGGCTTTACAAGGCATTCCCAGACATTATCACCCTTATTCTTGAGAAGAAGGACTTCGACTGCGGCTCCGGTTTCTTCCTTCACGCCAAGAAGCCTGGCCGGAATAACCTTTGTATCGTTTATTACCAGACAGTCTCCTTCGTTAAGATATTCGATTATGTCATAAAAGCTTCTATGCTCTATCTCCCCGGTGTCGCGGTGGATCACCATGAGGCGTGAATTGTCACGCTTTTCAAGCGGGTCCTGGGCGATCAGCTCGGGGGGAAGCTCATAGTTAAAATCACTAACGTTCATATTATGCTCTTATCTCAATTCCTTCTGCACTGAGTGCCGAAAGTATCTTATCGATGGCGGGGTTAACCTCGTCATCCTTAAGTGTATGGTCAACACTTCTGAATGCCAGCGAGAATGCAACACTCTTCTTGCCTTCTCCTACCTGCTCACCTTCATATACATCGAAGAGCTCGAGAGATTCAAGATACTGGCCCGCATTCTTACGGATGATCTTTTCGATATCTCCAACATAGACACCCTTATCACATACAAGTGCAAGGTCTCTTGTGGATGCAGGGAATCTTGCGATACCCGTATACTTGATATCGAACTTGGCGAGCATTGCAGCTACGTCCATATTGATAACTGCAACGTAAACTTCGCATTTCATATCATAATTAAGTGCTGCCTCGGGATGAAGCTGTCCGATATAGCCGACATTTAGCTTACCCTTCTGGATATTAGCCTGTCTTCCGGGATGAAGGAACGGATGCTCCTTTGTAGGAACGAACTCGCAGTCCTTTCCGAAATTAAGCTTATTCAGAAGCTCTTCAACAACACCCTTAAGTGTGAAGAAATCTCCCTCTCCGTACATACCGAGAGCAAGTCTCTCCTTCTCATCGGGAAGCTCCTTGAGAGGAAGCTCCTTCGGGATATAAACCTTACCAAGTTCATACAGGCGAACGTTCTTATTCCTTCTGTTGAAGTTGATGGAAAGTGATGTGAGAAGTCCGTTAAGCGGCAGCGTTCTCATTATACTAAAGTCCTCACCCAGAGGATTACTGATCTTTATAGCCTGTCTGATAGAACTGTCTGAAGGAATGAGAAGCTTATCGAATACACGGGGGCTCTCGAAGCTGTAGAACATAGCCTGTGAGAAACCGTTATCCTCCGAAACACTTCTTGCGATCCTGTTGATGCTCTCATTATATGATATTCCGCCGATTCCGGCATTGGTTGTCGGAAGTGTCGAAGGGATCTTATCATATCCGTATATACGCGCGATCTCTTCTGCAAGATCTGCTCTTGAGAGAAGGTCCTGTCTGAAGGTAGGTATCGTAAGTGTCTGATCCTCTTCATTATATGTAAGACCAAGTCTGTCATATATATGAAGCTGTGTATCAACAGGGATATTAAGTCCCAGAAGTGCATTCATCTTGTCCGGCTCAAACGGAAGCGTCCATGGCTTTACAGGCTCAGGATATACATCCACGCTTCCCTTAAGAACCTCGCCGCATCCCATCTCTTCAACGAGCTGGCATGCACGGTTGATAGCTTCCTCGGCAAGATTCGGATCAAGACCCTTTTCGAACTTACCTGCGGAATCTGTTCTGAGTCCGAGACGTCTTTCGGAAAGACGGATGCTTGTTCCGTCGAAGCATGCAGCCTCGAAAAGAAGCGTATCCATTGAATCGGTTACCATGGAATTCTCACCACCCATGATACCTGCGATGGCAACTTCCTTCTCTCCGTCACAGATCATAAGAACATCCTTATCCAGATCTCTTTCGATACCATCGAGTGTAGTGAACTTATCTCCGTCCTGTGCACGTCTTACTATAATCTTATTACCGGCAATAGTGGAAAGGTCGAAAGCATGCATCGGCTGACCCATTTCCTCCATTACATAGTTTGTTATATCAACGATATTGTTGATGGCTCTGATTCCCTGGCTGCGGAGTCTGTCCTGCATCCACTTGGGTGAAGGGCCTATCTTGACATTCTTAACTACTCTTGCGATATATCTCTTGCAGAGCTTTGTATCCTGAATATCTACATCGATATAATCTTTTGTCTCTTCCTTTGACTTTTCCTTAACCTCGATAACAGGAGGCTTGAAGTCAAGATCAAATGTTGCAGCTGCCTCTCTTGCCATACCTATTATAGAAAAACAGTCTACACGGTTTGATGTGATCTCATACTCGACATTAGTATCATCAAGTCCGAGAGCCTTGACAGCATCGTCACCGGGCTTAACGTCTGCACCTGCAGGGAAAATGTATATACCGTCTTCAGGTGCTTCTGGATAGAGATCTCTGGATGAACCGAGCTCCTCGATCGCGCACATCATACCTGCCGAAGGAACGCCTCTAAGCTTTCCTGCCTTGATACGGATACCATCGGGAGGAAGTTCTCCGCCATCATGTCCGCCTGCAACCTTGCCGCCGTCGAGAACCGTCGGAACAAGTGCTCCTACAACTACGTTGGGAGCTCCGGTCACGATCTGGATGGGCTCTGCAGCTCCCACATCCACCTGACAGATAACAAGCTTATCTGCATCGGGGTGCTTATCGATCGAAAGAACCTTTCCTACAACGATCTTCTCGAGATTCTTATCGTACTGATTATAATTTTCCACATGTGAACCCGAAAGGGTTATCTTATCTACAAATTCCTGAGGAGTAACATCCAGGTCAGGAACATATGCTTTTATCCATGATATAGGTGTATTCATTGTATTCTCCTTTAATCATCAATATATTCATCTATAGGACGTCTCAATCGCGAATCCGTCTGCTTCGCAGCCGCCGTCCTAGAACTGCTCCAGAAAACGTATATCGTTCTCATACATTAGTCTCATATCTGCGATCTCGTACTTCAGAAGTGCAACTCTCTCAAGTCCGATTCCGAATGCGAAGCCGCTGTACTGCTCGGGATCGATTCCGCACATCTCAAGAACGTGAGGATGAACCATACCACAGCCGAGGATCTCTATCCAGCCTGAACCCTTACATACGCCGCAGCCCTTGCCACCGCATTTGAAGCAGGTTACATCAACCTCTGCAGAAGGCTCGGTGAACGGGAAATGATGTGGACGGAGCTTGGTCTTTGTCTTAGGTCCGAAGAAACTTGTAGCAAACTGATCAAGGGTACCCTTAAGGTCTGCCATCGTAACTCCCTTTCCTATAACAAGACCCTCTACCTGATGGAAGGAAGGAGAATGTGTTGCATCCACCTCATCCGATCTGAACACACGTCCGGGAGATATTATCTTTATAGGAAGGTGGCCTTCCGGAAAGCCCTTGGAAGTTTCCTTAAGCTTACCTGCAGCCAGCATTATACGTGCCTGAACAGAGGATGTCTGTGTACGAAGAAGGATATCCTGCTCCGTCGTCTCTCCTCTTGCTATATAGAAGGTATCCTGCTCATCCTTTGCGGGATGATTCTCGGGGATATTGAGAAGCTTGAAGTTCATACGGTCATACTCAACTTCGGGACCGTCAACAACCTCGTAGCCCATTCCGATAAATACTCTCTCAAGATCTTCGAGAGCGATCTGATTGGGATGCTTATGACCTCTTATCATCTTTGTTCCGGGAAGAGTAACATCTATTGTCTCTCTTGCCATCTTCTGTGTAAGAAGCTCTCTTCTGATAGCATCTTTCTTCTCATTCATCTTATCTTCAATGTAGGCTCTGACATCATTTACCATCTGACCTACCTTAGGTCTTTCCTCCGGTGAAAGATCCTTCATACCTTTAAGGATCTGTGTCAGCTCACCCTTCTTACCGAGAACAGCGACCTTGATATCGTCCAGCATTTCTGGAGTGCCGGACTCGGCTATTCTCTGCTCTGCTTCCTGCTTAATCTTTTCAAGCATTTCTTTCATGATAGTGAAAACCTCCTATATGATATGTGTGGTATTATCAAAACTAAAGCCCCGGATGTCATTATAGACATCCGGGGCGAATCATTCGCGGTACCACCCGTTTTTATAACTTAATTATGAGACTTATCGCGTCCAACGTCCAAACCTACTATATATTTTCAGTCCGGCAACTCCGGTGTGAAGATAACTGCCACCTCTTTCTGACAAGGCTTCCAGCCAGTGACCTCGTCTCTCTTTAGTGACCCTTGGCAGCTTTATGCACCATCATAGTCTTGGGTTATTCAAATTTCATTCGATTATAGTTACTGATATGGTCCTTGTCAAGAAGAATATTAATAAGGGCTGTTCATCAGGTCCTCAACATCCTTATGACCATATGCATACATCTTCTTATAGATATAATCCTCAATCTCATTTGTTGACTCTATGACAATTATATCTTTGAAGCTGTCCACATACTCGCACCACTTCTTGTAAATCTCTTCCTTATCGGATTCGGTAGGCTCTTTTGTCGCAGCCTCCTTGCTGAATCCTATCTTCTCCTCTGACTGAAGGATTTCCTTCATTCCGAGAGACTTAAATGTGATTCCGTATGCTATCCTCTGGAGCTGCTCTGTACGAACATATCCGCAGTCATACATTTCCGTGATAAGATCAAGGATAGGATCATCCGGATCCTCGAAGTAATGACTCTTGAAGTAGATATCTTCCTTACGGGCAAGGCCTTCGACATCCTGCTTGTTGTACCAGTAACTCTTAACACCGACAAATGCAGGCTTCTCGATAACAGGCTCTCTCCTCTTTTTCTTCTTTTCCTTAGGCTCTTTCTGACGAGTAGCCTTAACAGCCTCGGAAACCACAGCTTCTTCGGTAGCATCAAGTGTCTTGCCTTCGGGAACCTCCGGCTTATCTACAAATGCGCTGTCGAGTTCAGGCTCATACTCTTCGGACTTGGCCTTAAGATTCTCAGCATCCTCAGTACCGTCAACCTTATCCATGTATCCGGCTTTTCTGAGCTCTTCTTCTATCTTGACTGTATCAAGCTTTCCGGTAATTTCGGTGTCATCGAACTCCTCATCACCGTCTTCATATTCTTCATCATATTCTTCATCGTCTTCATCGTCTTCAGGCTCTTCAGCAGGCTTTGGAGCCGGAGCAGGCTTAACCTCCTCTTCACCTGAAGAATCTTTCTTAACCGACTCGGCGATCTCTTCAACTCTGGCCTTGATTCCCGCTCTTTCTTCTTCGTCCCTGGCTTTTCTTGCAGCCTCGGCTTCCTTGGCGATCTTCTCGGCTTCAATCCTGGCCTTTGTCTCTTCAACAGACTTAACGGCCTCATTTATCTTCTTGGTAGTCTCGTCCTCTTCTTCCTCTTCATCCTCATCGGAATCCTTATTCTCGGATTTATCTTTTACTTCGGACTCCTCTCTGTCATCGTCGGAATCCGAACCGGACTTGAGTACTCTGATAGTAACTATTATAAGAATTATAAGAAGAAGTAACAGTACAGCGGCAAAGATAAGCAGTACCAGTGTAGCCGGCTGTAATTCTCCCAATGCACTCATGAATTCTTTCATCTATTCATCCCCTCGTTATAAGCCCACGCTTTTATTCAACTATATGAGTATAACACAATTAAAGGTAGTTTTACAAGATTGATTAATAACCTGTTTCGTCGGAAATCCTCTGGCTGATACCCTGAACCGTTGATGTCGGATCATAGTTCTCGGTATCGAAAAGGAACTTCTGCATTTCGATAACATTGGAGCTTAAAGTTACCGGAGCGATACATGAGCCCTTCTGCGGTGTAGAGTAGAATTTGTACTCTGCGGGGAAGCCCATAGTATCTTTAAGTTCATAGGACATGACACCTGATACAAGCTCAAGAACCTGCTGCTCGGTGATGGATGTTCCTACATAAGGGAACACTTCATCGATAATGGAATTAAGTGTCTTGAGATCCGAAGCCTTAGCCTTAACGAGCATTGCTTCGATAACCTCTCTCTGACGCTCGGTTCTTGTTATATCACCCTGATCAGTGCTTCTGATACGTGCATAGGCAGTTGCCTGAGCTCCATTAAGAGTCACATAACCGGTTTCATAAACTCCGTCGGAATTGATCCCGTTCACCTGGATCTGTTCTGCCAGAACACCGTTAAGTGTGGAGATCTCATTTTCCTCTACATGCACAACTACGCCGCCGAGAGAATCTATGGCTCTGGTGAGTCCCTCCCAGTTGAGTGTCACATATTCGGATACGTTAAGGTCAAAGTTTCTGTTGATGGTCTGGATAGCAGCCTCGGGACCGCCATAAGCATAAGCGGCATTGATCTTGGTAGTAACCGTTGAACCGTCGGTCTTCATTACTTCAACAAGTGTATCACGATAGATAGATACGATCTTTACGTCTCTTGTCTCGTTATTGATACTGGCCACCATGATGGCATCGCTTCGGTTTCCCTTACCGAGAGAATTATCTCTTGCATCTATTCCGAAGAGAGCTATGTTGGTATAGCCCTTCATATCCTCATTTACGCCCTCATTGATCTCGAGCTCTTCTTCTTTGATGTCAACCACGTGGTCAAACTTCTGATATTTATTATGTAGATAGATCCTGAAAACGCCGTAGCCCATCAGAACTATGATTATAAGCTCGATAAGAAGCGCAATGCCCCATTTCCCCGTAGAACTGAGGCCCTTCTTCTTTTTCTTTTTGGTTACCTTTTTCTCATATATAGCATCTGTTTCGTCGTATTCGTATGTACTCATTATCAACCTCGCAAAAATTGATTTTCGAAAATGATCTGATAAAACGTTTTTTTCACCCGTTAATGATAAACGATACCACCACTAATTACAAGTGTTAAACGACATAATTTGTAAGTTTTTGTTGCAATATGTAAACCAAAAGGCTATAATTAGCTTATCTTATATAAGACATAAATTAAATATCTGGGATGTCCGATAACTCCTGTGTATTTTGAACCTACATATACTGAAAGGGATCTCAATATAGCTGATCGGATGATATGCCTCCATCGAGTGGACATCAGAAAATCAGGTGCGAGAACCCACCTGGCCTTGGGCTAGGAGTCAGAAAGCAGGGGCCGGCACCCCCGGATGTTTAATATATCAGGTTAATATCGAATGAATCGAATCAAAGATATAATCAGATTTTGGAAAGGGACGGCTGATGAACATATGGGCGCATTTGCAGCTCAGTCAGCCTTCTTTATATTTTTGTCATTTTTTCCAATTATCAATATAATCATAGCACTTCCCAAGCTGCTTCCCTTCTCTGAGGAGCAGATGCTTGAGTTGATCTATTACGTACTTCCCAGCAGTTTTGAGAACTATGTAGCTGGCCTTGTAAGCGAAATGTACCAGAACTCCTCTAACTCTCTGACAATCATTTCCCTTGTAATCGCTGTATGGTCCGCCGCCAAGGGACTCACCGCTGTAAGGTACGGTCTTAATGAGGTCTACAGATCCCGCGAAGCGAGAAATTATATTATCATCCGAAGTATAAGTGCGATATATACTGTTATTTTCGTGCTTCTGGTCCTGCTTCTGGTTCCGCTCAACATGTTCGGTACGCAGATCGCCATCTATATCCTGAACCAGTTCCCACACTTTACGGATGTAACGCTGCTTGTCTACAGTATAAGGAGTTCGGCGACATTTATCCTGCTCTTCATCATGTTTGATCTTTTATATACGATAGTCCCGAGCAAGAAACTGAGGTTCGGTAAACAGATGCCGGGCGCTGTGCTCGCCGCATTCCTCTGGGTTTCCGTTACAAAGCTCTTCTCGCTCTATATCGATTACTATGCTACCAAGAGCTATATGTACGGATCACTTACAACAGTCATCATGCTTATGTTCTGGATGTATTTCGTTATATACTTTATCTTCGTCGGCGCCCAGCTGAACGAGTACCTGCATATGTGCCGCAAGAGAAATGAGGAGCATGGCATCGACACTTATATGGACGAACCTGCCGAGGTCTGGGAGGATGACGAGATCGATGTTGAGACCAGGGATGAGATTGATGCCAAAGATGATTCCGAGGCCGTATCGGACAAAGATGAAAAGATAATAAACTATGAGAGTATTCTCAGCAAAAGACGTAAAAACCGCGAACGTCAGGATAATAGTGACGAAAGCGATAATATAAAAGAGGTAAAATAAATGCAGAAGATCAGAACAAGATTTGCCCCCAGCCCTACAGGAAGAATGCATGTGGGCAACCTCAGGACAGCTCTCTATGCTTACCTTATCACAAAGCATGAAGGCGGAGACTTTATCCTGAGGATCGAAGATACCGACCAGAACCGTGAGGTTGAGGGTGCGGTGGATATAATCTACAGAACCCTTAAAGAGACCGGGCTACTCTGGGACGAAGGTCCCGATAAGGACGGCGGCGTAGGACCTTATATTCAGTCAGAAAGAATGGCTCAGGGAATCTATCTCGAATATGCAAAGAAGCTCATCGAAAAGGGAGAAGCCTACTACTGCTTCTGTGACGAAGAACGTTTAAAGAGTCTTAATGAAGAGATTGAAGTTGACGGAGAGAAAAAGCAGGTTTTCCATTATGACAAGCACTGTCTCCACCTTTCAAAGGAAGAGATTGAAGAAAAGCTTGCTTCAGGAGCTCCTTATGTTATAAGACAGAACAATCCGACTGAGGGCGAGACCAGATTCGAGGATGAGCTCTACGGAACCATCACAGTTCCGAATATCGAGCTTGACGATATGATACTCATCAAGTCTGACGGCTATCCTACATATAACTTTGCAAATGTTGTCGATGACCACCTTATGGGCATAACCCATGTGGTAAGAGGTAACGAATATCTCTCATCGGCACCTAAGTATAACAGGCTTTACGAAGCCTTCGGCTGGGAGGTTCCGGTATATATCCACTGTCCTCTCATCACCGACGAGAATCATGCAAAGCTTTCTAAGAGAAGCGGTCATTCATCATTTGAGGATCTTCTCGATGCAGGCTTTTTAACAGAGACCATCGTGAACTTCGTATCCCTTCTCGGCTGGAGCCCGGAAGGCAATAACGAGATCTTCTCTCTCGAGGAGCTCGTTAAGGAATTCGATTATCATAAGATCTCAAAGTCACCCGCTGTACTTGATATGACTAAGCTTAAGTGGATGAACGGTGAATATATCAAAAAAATGGACCCGGATGCATTCTTTGAGAAGGCAGAGCCCATCATCAGAAGTGTCATCACACGTCCGCTGGATCTTAAGACTATATCCAACATGGTTCAGTCCCGTATAGAAGTATTTACCGATATACCCGATCAGATAGATTTCTTCGAAAATGTGCCGGATTATGATAATGAACTCTATACACATAAGAAGATGAAGACCAATCCCGAGAATTCTCTCGAGCTTCTTAAGGAAGTAAGACCGGTTCTCGAAGCAGCCGAAGCCTTTGATAACGACAGCCTGTTTGAGCTTCTTAAAGCCTTCGGTACCGAAAAAGAATATAAGACAGGTTATATCATGTGGCCGATCCGTACAGCAATGTCAGGAAAGCCCGCTACACCGGGCGGTGCCACAGAGCTGATGTCAATCCTCGGCAAGGAGGAATCTCTTAAGAGGATCGATGCTGCGATAGAAAAGCTGAGTTAAATTAAAAATCTTCCCCGAAAGGGGAAGATTTGTTTTTACAGGATATCTATTATCTTACCAACATAATTGAATTCTTCCTGAACGACGCGGAGCTCCTGCTTTACGTCGTTTTTCTTTGTGAAGTCTTCCTTATATGTAGGCCTGTCTGTCGTATAGAAAACATATACCTTATCATTTAGAAAACTGATCTTAAGTATCTTGCCAAGCTGAAGTGATACCAGTTCCCTTAGGTTATGGATCATGCTGTCCGTGAGAAGCTCTTCCGCTTCTTTTTCATCATAGGCATAAACCCTGAACATCCTGCTGATATAGATATTCGACGGATTTATCATATGGACCCTGGGCTCGTTATACTCGATTATCGGAGCCGTGGCATTGGTAAATACCACCGGATTAATATTCTTTGTAGGTCTTTCAAACTCGAAGAATCTTCCGTTGATATAGAAATTACTCTGACTGTAGTTTACTTCAACATCCGAGTTTGAAAAAGGAATTCCTTTGTAGGTTCCCTTAAGCTCATTACATGAAACGTACTTATAATCAGGCAGGTCCGAGAACATAAGGCTGCTTACTATATCTCTTTCTGTAAGTGAGCCTGTTCTTGAAAAGCTTCCGTTTTCAAATGCAAGCTCTGCCGCAGGCTTAACAAGGAATTCTCTGTAGTCCACTACCATGTTGTTAAGCTTGAGCTGAAGCTTGATCCTGTAGGAAAGAAACAGCGCAAGAAATATAAGTGAAACAGATGCTACAATGATACCATAAGAAAGAAGCCAGCCGGAATGATTCAGATAAATCGAATAAACCGCAAGAAAAATAAAGAAGCCTAAAGCCGCGTTGATACTTCTTACAGTGCTCTTAACCTTCTTTATCCCGATGTCTTTCTCAATTTTTTTAATTTTCTTCTTTTTTTCCATACTTTATTTTCCCTCACAAAGTGATATTATAACTCTAAACGGGGAAAAATACAATAAGCGGGTGGAGAAAATCTCCACCCGTTTATTACTTAATTTTCTAGGTTTCTTTTATTCATCAAGAATTGATATTACTTCACCCTCTGCATCAGGCTTTTTAACCTGCTTAGGGATTGTAAGTGTAAGGACGCCATTTGTAAACTGAGCCTTGATATCCTGCTTCTGAACTTCCTTACCTACGAAGAAGCTTCTCTCGGTCTTGCCGTAGAAACGTTCTCTGCAGATATACTTAGGTGCAGCAACCTCTTTCTTTTCTGTAGTAGCAACCTCTGTTGTATCAGCCGCTTCGCCCTCAACCTCTGCTTCAGCCTCTTTAACCTCTGCCTCTTTTTCAGGTTCCTTGGTCTCTTTGGTCTCTGTATGCTCAGCACTTACTGTGAGATAACCATTCTTAAGCTCGGCCTTGATCTCGTCCTTCTGGTATCCCGGAAGCTCCATCTCAAGAACATATCTGTCCTCAAACTCCTTAATATCTGTAGTTCCGCGCTTCTTCGGGAGAATCTCATTTCTCATTCTCTTGCCGTATGAAAACGGAAGGTTGAGCATCTCATCAAAGAAATCACTGTAAAAGTCTTCATTTAAAAATCCCGGATATAACATAAATCATTCCTCCTTTCCGGTAGCAGTTTGTAATAAACTGTTCGTTTATTTATTTGATAACTATGTTATATCACTTTTATTAGCACTCGTCAAGTGTGAGTGCTAATAAAATTATGTATTATCTGTGACGTACTCTTTTAACTGCGGAGGAGCAGCCTCTATCAAAAGATCCACCAGCTTCTGCGGCGGCATTGTTCTTCCGGTTACAATCCATTTTGCAATCATTGCAGATAGAGAAATGCTGTACATTTCTATAAAAAAATCTATTTCTTCCGGAAGGCTTTCGGTCTCCGCAAGCTTTCTTATGATTTCTTTTATCTTATCAGCCAGATAGCCCGTGGATTTTGTCATATATGAATCCTGGCCAACGGTACTTCTATAGGCATTGATCACAAAGTCGGCATATTTTATGAAACCGAACACATATCTGCTGAGGACCTCTTCAAAGGTCTCCGAACCGTCAATATATTTTTCGGCCAGCTCATCCACTCTCTTTCTGTGATTCCAGAGGATCATATCGTATTTATCGGAAAAATGATTATAAAAGGTCTGGGTTGTCACTCCGCATTTTACACATATTTCACGGACTGTGATCTTATCCAGCGTTTTTTTCTTTCCGAGCTCCTTATATGCCTCGAAAAGCATTTCCTTGGTGTCATTTCTGCCCATTTAATTGGACTCCCTTTCTATGGTTTCTACCTGAATGAGATTAGTATTTCCACTGGTGCCGTTCATCCTGCCTCCGGTTATAACAACGTTGTCGCCTCTCTTAAGCCCGAGAGCTTCAGTTGCTTCCTGAACCGAATTACGGAACATTTCTTCCATCGTGTCATACATTCCGCACATTACCGGAGTAAGTCCCCAGCTTAAGTTAAGCTTACGCCAAACCTTTGCGGAGGTCGTCATACCGATTATATCCACCGGACATCTGAAACGGCTGACCATTCGCGCAGTCCTGCCGCTGAGTGAATTAACTATGATACATTTTGCATCTACATCTATTGCCATTGTGCATGCAGTATGGGAAATGGCGTCGAGGGTGTTACGTACTTCAAAGTCCGCATTCCTGAAACGTTTCTTATAATGGATCTTGGACTCTGTGAACTCGATGGTCTCTACCATGGTCATGAGCGCCTTTACCGGATACTTGCCGGATGCGGTCTCACCCGAAAGCATCACTGCGGATGTTCCGTCATAGACGGCATTTGCCACATCGGAGATCTCGGCTCTTGTGGGACGCGGATTGTTGATCATGGATTCCAGCATCTCGGTCGCAGTGATGACTCTTACGCCGAGCATACGACACTTGGATATGAGGTACTTCTGGACCGAAGGAACCTCAACACCCGGGATCTCAACTCCGAGATCGCCTCTAGCGATCATGATACCGTCGGAAAGCTCACATATCTCTTCGATATTCTCAACGCCCGAACGATTCTCGATTTTGGCGATTATCTCGATATCTCTTCCACCGTTCTCATCGAGGAAGGTACGCATATCCTGGACATCCTTCTTTGTGGAAACAAAGGAAGCAGCAACATAATCGGCACCGTTCTGAATTCCAAAGAGAAGGTCCTTCTTATCCTGCTCACTTAAGAACGGCTGGTCAAGAACCTTATTGGGGAAGTTCATCGACTTTCTGTCCGAAAGGACTCCGCCTGCGAGACATTCACATACGGCTTCTGAGCCTTTCAGCTCCTTTACCTCGAAGATGACAAGACCGTTATTGACCAGGATCCTGTCTCCTACCTCAAGGTTATCGATAAGATTCTTATAGCTTACGGAAACCCTGGTCTCATCGCCGACGATATCATCGGTGGTGAAGCTGAAGGTTGCTCCGTCTTCAATCCTTACCTTTCCTGTCTCAAAGGTTCCTATCCTGTATTCCGGCCCTTTGGTATCAAGCATGATGGGGATGGGCTGTCTTAAATCCGCCCTGACCTTCTTGATCAGCTCGAACTTTCTCCTGTGCTCCTCATGGGTGCCGTGGGAAAAGTTGAGTCTTGCTACCGCCATACCTTCTTCAATCAGTTTTCTTAAGGTCTCTTCATTGTCACATGAAGGCCCTATCGTACATATTACTTTTGTTTTTCTCATAATTTTTCTCTTTTTCCTTTGTTTTTGTGACAAACAGATCTGAACGGTTTGTCACAGTTTAGAAGCCGTGACCGCCGCCGGAGAAGCCTCCGCCGCCGCCTCCACCGCCTCCGCCACCGCCGCCTCCGCCGCCGGATGACGATGAACTCTGAGGTGAATACTGTCTGGTCTGATGGGTAAATACCCTGTGATAATCCAGAATATTCTGCTGGGTCTGTATAGCTGCCAGAAGCTCTTTTTCAGAAGGCTTCGGGACAGATGAAAATGCTTTCACAAGCATATATGCAAAGAGCAGTCCTATTATGATCGCAAGGAATATATTGGAAGCAAGCCTCATCGGCTCTGCGATCTTACCGCCTTCAAGAAGAGTTCTCTCCTGTTTATAAACCTCAGCGGCACATTTGTAATAATTTGCCTTGGACGCATAGGTATAAACATTATCGGTTATGGAATTTGCTCTCGCATTTGATATGACATGCCTTGTATCACCTGCCGAGCAGATATAGATCTGCCTGTCATACATATCTATGAGGAACATGGTTCCGTTTACGGCATTGCTTCCGTAAAGTTCGAGATATTTCTTTCTCGATGAATCAGACTGGCTGCCCTTATCTGTATATTCATCTATGGAATAAAAGACGACATTTCCAAACTCGGTTACAGGGAACATATCCTCTTCGAGGAGAGTCTTTTTCTCTGCTTCCGAAAGAAGACCGGCCTCATCGATTATGCGGGCCTCGTACCCTGTCGCGGTATTCTTTTTAACATCGTCTCCTTCATATTCCGACTTGAGATCTGCTGCCGAAACCATGTCATCGGTTTCTTCATCTTCGCCTACCACTTCGTAATTATATTCACCGAAGTGCTTATCCATCTCTTTTGTCAGATCTTTAAAGACGTTAACGGCAAAGGTTCTGTAATCGCCTTTTTCTTCAATCGGTGCAACGTTATCCTGCAGTATTTCAGTGGAACTCTTATCTGCAGCACTCATATAGTAGCCTATCTGGCCAAAATGATGGAGGCTGATATCCGGGAGATCCATATCTATTGTAAGGACCGACCCGTCCTTATCCTCAGCTATCTCGGACAGATATTTTGATTTTCCGTAGTCACTGGAATTGTCATACTGGCTGTCTTTTGCGGTAACAAAAACCGCATATCCATACTTTGTATATGGCTTCATGGCTTCAAGGACTACCTCCTCCTCCTCGGGAGTCAGGAAATCCGCATCATCAAAGATAAATGCCTCGTAGCCATTTTCGGAATTTTTATAATATTGCTGGGCTTCATCAGCTCTTGCCGTAGTTGAAAAAACAAGAACCGATAAGATCATAAGGGCTGCCGAAAGAACCGGCAGGAGCACTTTTTTCTTTATAAGGAGATTACGCACGATCGTCACCTCCTTTATACATATCAAACTGAGGAAGTGGACGCATTGCCAGAAGATTGTGGCAGCGCATCAGATCTATCAGATTGATTATGATCCCGACCATTGCAAGAACAGCGGCCCCGTAGTATATAAAGTCACTGGGCGGATCCCAGAAGCTTATGATAGCGATTATAAGCATACTTGCCGCGGTAAAATAAGATGCGGGAAGTCCGTTCTTCGATTTCATTTCGTCTATATCTTTTTTAGCCTGTATTGACTTTATTATCGTAACTACAAAAAGTATCAGGCCGATAATTCCGCCGACTATGGATACTTTTGCGACCGAAGCCAAACCTGCGATTATGGAAAGGGCCAGAGGTCCGAATATAAACATCAGAACTACTATCAGAACAAAAGAAGCTATGAAGCTCGTTGTCTTTGCCTTTTCTTTTTTCCTTTTCTTTTCTTCGGCTTTCATTCTACGGATATCATTCTTGGTAAGCTCATAAGCTCCCTCCTGACCGTCAAAAGCAGCTCCTCTCTGAGCTTCCATTCTTGCCTTTCTCTTGGCTTCCATACGGGTCAGCATACCCTTATCGTCATCATAGTTTTCTTTTGCCACTATCTTCTTTAATTCGGAGCAGTATATACTTACGCCGATCATACCGAGGATAGCTGCGATAACTATCAGAACATCGGGAGTGATGGTCAGGAATGCCTGAAGCAGACAGAATACTCCTATAGCTATAAGAGCCGCACATATGAAAAATTTGGAAACACTCATGGGGATATCAGCCGACACTTTGCCGGTCTGACCGTTTACGGTAGCATAAGCCACTCTGTTATGGTTCCTGTATGACATGAACCATACCGGGAACATGGCCGAACGCTTCACTTGTACATTTGTTATTATCTTCGACTTGGTAGTGCTCTTGGGTTCATCAAAATGATTTCCCTTCATGGGGCTCTGTCTTATAAGGTAGTTATAGGTGCTTTCCTTTGCAAGCTCAACAGCTGTATCCTGATAAACCGAGCTGTCAACATCGGCTATATCAGCATAGTAACCCGACAGAAATGACGGATTGAATGTCGTTATATCCTTTACATTAAAGGGCGCTATATCGGTACTGATATCATCAGCGAATGAAGAGGATGCATCATAAGATACACCATTATAATAGCTGTCGAGCTTTCCTCTGCACTGATAATGGTCTGTGATTATATAGTCACCGCTTCTATGCGCGGAAGAAGTGGGAATATTAACGTCACCTCTCTGAGTCATATCATAAAGCCAGTAAGGCATATATATTCCTCTGAAGGACTGTGCTCTTCCCGCATCCCTGTAGGATTTCGGCGCAAAGATTGCTTTTCTTATAAATCTTTCAAATGCTGTCGTGCACTGAGCTTTTGTCTGTTTAAAAGGAATAATAAGCTCGGGCTTTTTCTCGGATGATATCCTGCTCTCGAGGACTGCCGAAGCACCACAATAACTGCAGAAGGAAGCTGCCGTCTCATCTGTTGATATGATCTCCCCTCCGCAGTTAGGACATTTAAATATAGTAACGTTGTATTCTGTGGTTTCCTCCGCAGCACCGCCGTTTATCTGATACGGATCGAACATGCTTTCGCAGGAATCACATTTCATCTGCTGCGAAGGAATATCAAACCTGAGCATTCCTCCGCAGCTCGGACACTTTGCCATAGTATCCCCCTTTGCTGAAACTTTTTTGTTTAAATGCTACTTACCTGTCTTCTTCTCTATGATGTCCTTTGCAGCATCGATGACCTTGTCTTTAGCCTGGTCAATGTCTTTTTCCGAGATGCCTGCCTTCTTGGCAGCATCGGTTGCTTTTTCTACTACATCCTTTAAATCGTTTAAATCAGGCATGTTAAAGTCCTCCTTTTAATATAATAAGTTGTTAATAAGTTTACTTTTTTTCAATTAATAAATCAATTGAAACTTTACTCCGGAGTATGCTCCAGATTCTTCTCGTTTTCATCTGCTTCATCGCCCTGCTGGCCGGTAAGTTCCCTGGCTTTATCCTCAAGATTAAGTCCGGTTTTGGTCTCCTGAACGATCATCGGATCACTGCCGCAGGCTGTAAATGTAGCAGCGCAGAATATCAGCAGGATACATATCAATGTTATTTTTTTCTTCATACTTTAAACTCCCCTGTTTTCGAAATCATTTATCTAACTCATAGATATTATAATTTTATCACAAAAAAGCCTCAAAATAAACAAATCATTGCAAAGGAAACAAATGTATTGTATCTTATTAGATGTAGTTACATTATCACTGAATTATAAGGAGACAGGGGAAATGGGCGAAATACTTTTTAAACAGAGAAAAAGAAACTGGTGCGGTCTTCCGTGGAGTTTTACAATTTACAGCTTTGATGAAGAGCGTCTCTTTATCAAGCGAGGAGTTTTCAGCATCAAGGAGGATGAGATCAGACTTTACCGTATCCTTGACCTCTCCTTTAAGGCAAGCTTCCTCCAGAGGATATTCGGAATGGGAACCATCGTTGTCGACAGCTCCGACAAGACCATGAAATGCTTCGAGCTTAAGAATATCAAAAAGGCACGTGAGGCAAAAGAACAGCTTTCACAGCTGGTTGAGGAAGAGCGCCAGAGAAAGCGTATCACGGGACGTGAATATATGGTGGATCATGACCACGATGGTTATGATGATTATGACGATGACGACCATCATCATTAAGAATTAAATATCTGAATTTCAAGGGCAGCGGCTTACGGCCGCTGTCTTTTTTATGACAAATGTCATATCCATCTCCTTACATATCTCACTGGTTACGATTTCGGGGCGATGGTACTATATGAGCATAGAACGGCGCTGCAAATCATTTCCATTGCAGCCATATCTCATTAAAGAAAGGAATCGACATGAGCGAAACTGTAGTAAAAATCACAAATCTGGTTAAAAGGTATAAGGAGCTGATAGCTCTTGATAATTTCAGTCTCGAAATAAAGAAGGGTGAGGTCTTCGGGCTCCTCGGGCCGAACGGTTCGGGAAAGACGACCACGATAAACTGCCTGCTCTCGCTTCTCACTTATGATAAGGGCGAGGTCGAACTCTTCGGCGAGAAGATGGGACCTAACAGAAGAGACCTGAAGAAAAGGATCGGAGTTGTCTGCCAGAACGTTGCGGTATTCGATGAGCTGACTGTATACGAAAACATCGATTACTTCTGCGGCCTCTATATAAAGAACAGCAAAAAGAGAAAGCAGTATGTTGAGGAAGCAATCGAGTTCGTCGATCTCGGCGACTTCAGAAAGTTCTATCCAAAGAAGCTTTCCGGCGGTCTCCTAAGAAGACTTAACATCGCCTGCGGAATCGCCCACAAGCCCGACCTCATCATCCTCGATGAGCCGACGGTCGCAGTCGATCCCCAGTCGAGAAACAGGATCCTCGAGGGAGTTACCGAGCTGAATCAGGCCGGCGCCACGATAATCTACACCTCCCACTACATGGAAGAGGTTGAGCAGATCTGTTCAAGGATCCTCATCATGGATAAGGGTAAGGAGATTGCCTCGGGAACCAGCGAAGAGCTTAAGAGCCGTATCAAGAATACCGAAAATGTCATCGTAGACGTTAAAAAGCTTCCGGAAAACCATATCGAAGCGATAAGCAATCTGAATCACGTTTACGATGTTCAATATATGAGTGATAAGCTGACGATAAAGTGCAGCGGCGGAAAGCATAACATCACCCACGTGATCGACTACTTCTCGGATAATGACTTAAGCTACGACAGGATCTACTCCGAGCTCCCGACACTCAATGATGTATTCCTGGAGATCACCGGCAAGGAACTCCGCGACAAAGAATAACCCGAAAGGATAAAGATAATGTTTGGACGATTATTCAAAGCTAGAATAAAGCTTACACTCCGCTCAAAGAAATATATGTTCTGGACACTGTTCTTCCCGCTTGCACTGGGAACGCTCTTCTACTTCGCTTTCAACTCGATATATAGCTCAATCCAGTCTGAGCCCATCCCGGTTGTCGTGGAGGTTAATGACAGCGCCCTGGAAGAATACAAAGTACTTCAGGCCTTCTCAATGCTCGATAAGGATAAGATGCAGAAAGACCTCGAAGATTACTATACAGAGAAAGCCACAGCCGAAGCTATGGGCGAGGATTTTGACAAGGCCGCTCCCATAAATGAGGACGACCTCGAAACTCTTGAAAATATCGAGAGCTTCGACGATGTAGTAAAGGTTCCTCTCAGCACATTTAATAAGGATTATCTTACCGGAGATCCGGACACGATAAAAAGAAGCGACCTTCCGATAATCCAGGTTCTTGAAGATCTTGAATATGAGAACGGAACAAAAATGGTAGAAGAAATATCCTGCGACAGCCATGAAAAAGCCGAGAAGCTTCTTACCGAAGGCGATATCGCCGGGATCATAACAGTAAACAGCATCAATGACGTAAAGCTTCTCGTAAACGGAGAAGGTGTTAATCACAGTATCCTGTCAAACATAATAAGCAAATATCTCTATCAGGTTAATCTTACGATAGACAGAATGAATGAGAATCCCGAAGAGAATTCCGACGTGGAAAAGTCAATGGACCTGGCTTCATTTGATCTTGACTATGTATCGGTAAGATCACTTGGAGGGGAAAACAAGGACCCGTTTGTAACTTACTTCTATAACCTGCTTTCGATGATATGTGTCATGGGCTCAACCGCAGCACTTTATTCCACGATCGATGCCCAGGCCAACCAGTCGGATATAGGAATCAGGATAGATGGTTCCGCAGTCAGTAAAGCCCTTCTGGAAATCGCAAACCTGCTGGCTGTTGCCCTTATCCAGATATTTATAATCTTGATCACGATAACCTATCTTATGTTCGGGCTCGGGATCAATTTCGGAGGCAACACTCTTATGATCTACCTTACGCTCATGGCAGCCAGCACCGTAGGAACAAGCCTCGGTTACTTCATGGCCCATATCGGAAGCTTCAAGGCAGAGATCAAGGAAGCCCTGATGATGGTAGTCATCCTCGGAGGAAGCTTCCTCTCAGGTCTTATGTACGGTGATATGAAGAGTATCCTCGAAGAGAAGTGTCCCATTGTTAACCGTATCAACCCCTGCGCCGTGATCACCGATTCACTGCTCTCACTCAATCTCTTCGGTGTAGGAAAGGTATATTACAGATCCATGATGTATATCCTGATACTTGATGTTGTAATGCTGACAATCGGAATCATACTTTCAAACAAGAGAAGCTATAAGAGCTTATAAGGAGCAAATCATGCATATATATAAAACATTTTTCAAAGTAGCAGCCCAGCATAAGGCAGCGATAATCATGTATTCCTGCATAATCATTTTCATGCTCATCGCCATGACCGGCGGCGAGAAAAAAAGTGAAAGCACGGTTACTCTTGCCAAATACTCTCTTCTGGTTGTGGATAATGATCATTCCGAGATCTCCGAGGCACTCGTTTCTTTCCTTGATAAGAAGCACACCCTCAAGGAAAATACCTATACAGATGAACAGATAACAAGCCAGATCTACTATCAGAGGATTGCAGAGTATATCGTGATCCCGGAAGGCTTCGGCGAATCATTTGAAAAGGCAATCAAGGACGGGGCGGCCGACGCAAAGGACAAGGATCTTACATCACTTCTTCAGGCAACCTATGATGATTCGATGCCGAGAGGAATCTTCGTAAATATGCAGATAAATGATTATCTGAATTCACTTGCCGACTATATGAACATGGGCAAGTCAGTTTCCGAGGCTTCCGCAAAATCCGAAGAAGCGCTTGATATATCCGGCTTCGTTTCAAGGCAGGCTCAGGAGATAAATGACTGCGACAAGATCTATACATCATTTACCTTCCTTCCTTACGGAATACTTTCGATCATTTTCTCAAGTGTTCTCTCCGTAATCTTAAGCTTCAACGATAAGGAAAGAAAGAACCGCACCATGGTTTCTTCAATTAAAATGACTTCGAGAAATATCAGTCTTGTAATGGGAACTCTGACGGTGGCATTTGTCGTGACCACACTTCTGATAATCATTAACTCCCTGATCCAGGGCAGCGAATTCATATTCACAAAAGCCTGGTGGCTCTCGGCAGCAAATGCTTATATCTATACCATCAGCATCACGATGCTGCTCTCAATGATAACTAGTCTTCCGCTTGGAATCGACAAATCCGGAAGAGGAAATACATCTGCATTCGTGACTAACATAATCGGTCTCTCATTTGCATTCCTCGGCGGTACATTTGTGGATCTCACGGTACTAGGAGACAATGTCGCAAAGGTCGGCCGTTTCATCCCGAACTACTGGTACTCAACGGCAAGCCACAGCATCTGGTATGAAGGTGCAGGGATAAATGAGCTCCTCGCCCCCTTCGGCTTCCAGCTTCTGTTCGGAATCGTATGTCTGTCCATAGGACTTGCATTTACAAAATTCTTTGGAAATGATAGACTACTGTCATGGGCAGAATAATAGACAAGATAATAATACTTTCACTGATAGTTTTTGCCATGTATTCTATGATGCATGGCAATAGCTTTCTTGTGTGTTTTTATACCTCGATAATAATCGGCGCCCTGAATTACTATCTGATCGAGCAGAAGAAAGACGACTTCCGGATGAAGCCGAAATCTTTTAAAGAATGGACCGCCTTTATAATCGAGATTCTGGCTGCGGCCCTTGCATTTTTCTATCCGCCGGCAATCCCCATCATACCGATGGTAATGTATGATATTGTCACAAGCAGGAATTATATCGCTTTTGTCTTATCGATTGTTTCTTTTGTAAATGCTTTGGAAGGCCTTAAAGCAGGCTATGAAAACTACGTGACCATAATACTTTATCTTCTTGCCGTCACCCTTGTTTCCATAGTCCTAAGCATAAAGACCGAAAGGCTGAAGATCCTTTCCCTGGATTACCGTAAGCTTCGTGATGATGATGCCGAGCAGAGTGAAAAGCTGAAAAGACAGAATAACGAGCTTATGTATGCAAGGGATACCGTGGTTTATAATGCACAGCTTTCCGAAAGAAACAGGATTGCAAGAGAGATCCATGATAACGTGGGACATATGCTCTCCCGCGCCATCCTTCAGATGGGCGCGCTGCTTGCGATCCATAAGGATGAGCCCCTTAATTCGGAGCTGACCGAGGTAAGAAAAACTCTCGATCTTGCAATGAACAATATCCGTTCCAGTGTTCATGACCTGCATGATGAATCGATAGATATAAAGGCCGAGATACTTCAGATGGCCGAGCCTCTCAAGGACAACTTCCACATAAAGGTGGATATCGATATAGACAGTGACATGCCGCGTCAGATCAAATATGCTGTGATCGGTATAGCTAAGGAAGGCATTTCCAATATAATCAAGCACTCCAAAAGCTCGACCGTGGATATCAAGCTCGATAAGCATCCTTCCATGTACCAGCTTATAATCCATGACTATACCCCCGGAAAAACGGACATAAACCCGGAGGAAACAGATAAAGACAATATTGAAAATGAGGACAGCGGAATCGGTCTTGAGAATATCAGAAGCCGTGTCGAATCGGTAAATGGCTCGCTGAATATTTCAAGGAAGAACGGTTTCAGGGTTTTTGTAACGATCCCCGATGAAAGGAAGAAATAGATGAAGGTAGTTATTGTTGATGATGATAAGCTCGTGGCGGTTTCACTTAGGACAATAGTCGAGGCCGACCCGGATATCGAAGTTCTTGCCACCGGTTTTTCGGGCGAAGAAGCAACCGAGCTTTATGAGGCCCATAAGCCCGATATCCTTCTTATGGATATCAGGATGAGCGGCATGACAGGACTCGAGGCCGGAGAGATCATTCTTTCGAAATATAAGGATGCAAAGATCCTGTATCTTACAACCTTTAATGATAATGAGTATATCGTAAAGGCTCTTTCCATGGGAGCAAAGGGTTATATAATCAAGCAGGACTTCGAATCCATCGTTCCCGCGCTCAAGACCGTTTACGGAGGCCAGACCGTTTTCGGAAACGAAGTAACAGAGAAGCTGCCGGAGCTTTTGCTTAAAGAAAACGAAACTGTTACTTCTATTTCTGATTTCACATACTTGGGATTAACTTCTCAAGAATCCGAAATAGTCAAATGCGTTGCTGATGGGCTGTCAAATAAGGAAATAGCGGAAAAGCTTTTTCTTTCCGAGGGCACTGTCCGTAATTATATCAGTACAGTTCTCAGTAAGTTGGATATCAGGGATAGAACTAATCTTGCCATATTCTATTATAAACATATACAGTAATACGCGAGAAGAAATATTTATAACTAAAAAAAATCAATGAACCGTTATTTATTTGACTATAGTCTTATAAATGACTATAATGTAATAGATATCATTAACTGTATCTGAATTTAAAAGTACCGAATATGTATATTTTTATTACTTTTTTGTTTTATATTTTTACTTGCATTGGTTATATGGAAATGTTCCAAAAAGCAGGAGTCCCTTCCTGGTATGCTTGGATTCCTTGTTTTAATGAATATTGGGCAGTTAAGACATCTACTGCATCCACTGGTATATATTTTTTGTATTTATTGTATAAATGTTCAAACGCTATTATATTGATCATATATTTATATATTTACTTTTATAATTATGACATAGACATCTATTCTCAAATATTTTGGAGCTTCTTAATATTTTTATTTGATGTATCCATGTATAACGCATATATTATTTATAAAATTCTTCTTGCCATTTATTTCACAAAGGCATTTTCACTAACAAAAGCGATGCTTGCCTTAATGATTTTCTGTCCTTGTATAGCATATATGATTATTGGTTTTGGACAACCCAAATATAATTCAACTAATGCTTAGTTTTTCTTGTAAATCAAAAAAAGGCCATTTGAGGGTCTTTTTTTGATTTAATCAATATTCTCTTCAATTTCACTCTTTCCATTTCCAAATATATAAATGAAAATAATTAACAGAATGATAATTATACTGATCCATTGTGATGTAGAAAAAAACAATATGATACCTCGCTGTTCATCCCCTCTATAATACTCTAAAAAAAATCTAAAAACCGCATATATAACGAGATAAATTCTCAACATGTTTTCTCTTATTGTCTTATACTTTGATAGTAATATGAATACTATTACAAGTCCAAAATCAAACAAAGCTTCGATTAATTGAGTGGGGATTAACCTTATTCCAGATGGAGCTACTAATGATTCTTTGAATACCACTCCTAAGAAACTATTTGTTTCCTTTCCATAGCAACATCCGGTTAGAAAACATCCGATTCTCCCAAATCCCGCAAAGCATATATATGCAGGAAGGAGAATCGGATAATATTTTTTCTCATTTTTCATAAATAGTCTAAATGCCCAAAATGACGCCAAGATGCATCCGAACATTCCGCCATAAAAGACCATACCACTTGAGAAATACTTTAATACAAATAAATCTTTATATGTAAATATATATTTAAACTCGCGTATAAAACCCGGAAGAACGGTAATCAGATATAGTAATTTTGCCCCTAAAAACAGGCCTAAAATTCCAAGGATAAAAATATAAAAAGAATCTGAAAATGATATCCTATATTTTCTTGAAAGAACAATTACAACTCCAACAGAAAAAATAAAACCTATCATTCCCACTATTCCATATGATGGAAATGTTCTTCCGCAAATACTCAGAAAAGGTTTCATAATAATCCGGCAGCTTCTCCAAGTGCTCCTAATGAACCAACGCATGCAACACAAGCAAGGAATGTAATAAGTGTAAATGCAACACCTATTATACTCATTACTAATCCGGCAGTTGCCATTCCTCCGGAATAACCTTTGCTTTTACCAACAGCAGCCAAGATGATTCCTATGATTCCAACAATAGTACCTACAAGAGCTAGACCTCCTGTAAATACAAAGACCAGTGATAATATACCAAGTACAAGACTCGCTACTGCTAATCCCTTCCCTGGTGTGCCAGAAGGCTGATTTGAATATTGTTCCATAGAATAAACCTCCATTCTATTTTGTTTTGACTCATAAACTGGTTGTTTGTCCAATGATAGAATTTTATGACCGCAAACATTACAGAATTGAGCCCCATCAGTTAATTCTGATCCACATTATGAGCAGACCCTTGCCATACCTCCTCTCAATAATTTTATTTTATTATAGTCATTTTCGTGACTATATGCAAGTATAACTTTTATAACTATATATTTGACTTACAACCAAATATATAAAATGAAAATGTATAGTCGTTTTTGTGACTATAATAATAAAACCTTTCATATTTTATATTGGTATATATATCGTATGGAGGTAGATCATGATTAGTTACAATCCATTTTGGGATACATTACAGAAATCAAAAGAAACAACCTACACATTAATTACCAAGCACCATATATCTAGTGCCACTATCGATAAGTTGCGAAAAAACAAACCGCTTAATACCACAACCATAAATGACCTCTGTATCATTTTAAAATGTAATATATCAGATATTGCTGAATATACCCCCAATGAAAACGATCAGCTTTTATAGCGAATGTAGTCATTTTAATGACAATACCTTTAACCGTTTCTTAAGAGTAACATTATTGAGTGGTGTGTGATTACACCAACATAAATTTTTCCAAAGGGGGTTCTATTATGGATCAACAGCAAATCATGGATATGTATGCACAGATGATGCCTATGTACATCGGTTCTTTCCTTGTATCATATGTGATATCAGCTATTGCATATATGAAGATATTTGAGAAGGCAGGCGTTACCTCATGGTATGCATGGGTTCCTTTCCTTAATATCTACTGGATCACAAAGATCGCTACAGGTAATGGATGGCTTTTCCTGCTTATCCTCATTCCTTGTGTAGGTTCACTCATTTATCTTATTCTTCTGGCTATCAAGCTTTCAGCTGCATTCGGATGTGGCGGCGGAATGATCGCACTTCTGATCCTGATTCCGATAGTCGGATATCTTGTACTTGCCTTCGGCAGTGCACAGTATGTTGGACCTCAGTAAGAGATATAAAAAAAATTCCTCGAGCAATCGAGGAATTTTTTTATTTTACACAACTCGGAGATGGAGCTCCTATTTCAGATGGTGCATCTCTCCTTCGCTCTCAAGGCCCGGAAAATTTAACTGACGGAGCGCTTCATATAGAACTATCGCAACACTGTTCGCAAGATTAAGCGATCTTTCCTCCGGCATCATCGGAATCCTTATCAATTCATCCGGATGCTGCACCAATATCTCTTCCGGAATACCGGCACTCTCTCGTCCGAACATGATGTAATCTCCATCATGGAATTCAACATCCGTATATCGATTCTTACCCTTTGTTGTGGCATAGAATATTTTCGGCTTTCTTGAACCTTCCTGGGGCATCCCCTCATCTACATATCTGTAAAAAGCTTCAATATTGTCATGCTCGGTCACATCCAGCTTCGGCCAGTAATCAAGTCCGGCTCTTTTTACGGTCTTTTCGTTTATCCTGAACCCAAGCGGTCTTATCAGATGAAGTTTCGAACCTGTTATCACGCAGGTCCTTCCTATATTACCCGTATTCTGTGGAATCTCGGGTTCATGCAGTACTATGTTTATCATTTTTACCTCATTAGTAAAAGTTTTGTGTAGGTGTAGTTCCAGGTGCCTCCGGTAAGCGGAAGGGCTCCGGCTTCCAAAAGGGTCTTCGTGGTCACGTATCTGTAGGAATTCTCATCGCATGGAAATATATACATCGGAATTCCCGCCTCTTTACAGCATTCCAGCATATAGAGTGCCGATGACGGTGACTTCCCCACAGCATTTAAAGTACTGCTGTGATACATGAGATGAAGAACCGCTCTAACACCGTCAAGTGAATATCTCGAATAGTTTATCCCGACATAAGGCTTTATCAAAAGGACATCGTCTTTAAGAGTAAGATCATCCAGGCTCATTGGTTTACATAACTCTATAGGTGAATACTCTTTCATCCACTTCTCAAGCTCACACATTCCCTTACTGAAGAACTCTTCGGAATAGTCACCGCACTCCTCCAGAGCTTCTCCCGTATGAACATAAGAGACCATATTCATATTTCTGTATACTACGAAGACATTTTCCTTACCGGCCATATCCTCGCCGGAAAGCTTATCTATCATTCTCACCGCATTCGTAAAGTTATCAAATGCGTTGCTTTCGGGGTCGGTTATTATCCTGTGTCCCGAAACCAGAATCACCGGAACTCCGATGCCACCCAATGCAATCGAAAGAAGCGGCGCTGTCATATGAAGCGTATCGGTACCATGCATAACGATGAGGCCTTCATATCCCGAAATATCCTTATCCCTGAAGTATCCGATGAGTTCATTCCAGAGTTCTATGGTCATATTTTCACTCAGAGTGTTGATCGGGCTTTCCACCTCAAAAGCAATCCCGGTCATGCCGTAATCTCCGGCAAGACGACGTTTCACTTCATCGAGGATCTGCGGGAGGACCGCTCCCGTCTTTATATCATTTTTGTTGCCGGTCTCGGCCGATGCAAGACTGCATATCGTACCGCCGGTCGTAACAACCAGAATACTCATTATCAATACTACCTCTTTCCCACAGCTAAGTTGACTACTATTACTATTTGTAATATTATGATATTTGGATTAAAGATCCTACATATATGTATATATTGTAACACTCTATCATAGTTGTTACATGGGAGTAAACTATGTTATTCGGCGGCTCTTCCAATAAATCAAATCGAATAATAATTCTGTCTGCTTTGTGTTTATTATCTATCTTTATTTTTTTTATTGTTAAGATATGCAGAACAGAGCCGGTAAATAACACTTATTTAAGTGATTCTTTAACATTCAATCCGGACGATTCAAGCTATAGTATCAATCAGATACCTGTTCCAAACGGCGTTTATGATATTACAATCAAATACCAGTCTTCAAGTGATGTAAGAACTAGTGTTTCTACAAACTGGGGACTGGGCAGATTCTTATTATCCGACAATCCCACATTATCCTGCAACGAAAACTCAGGTGAGTTTTCAATCTGGATCAGTGATAAATGTGACCAGATAAATATATCCACATATTCCGATACGTCTGATTATAAAATAGATTCTATCGTTTTATCAACCTCATCTATATCAAAAACATATCAGATTTCAAAACTCGCTTTTATTTTCATTTTCATTATTATCATTATAGTAATCTATTTCAAACGTGATAAAGTATCACCACGTTCTTTCCCGTACGGATTAGTCATCCTCATTGCTTTTCTGGCATCCATAGGGCTGTTTAACAGTTATCTTATAAACGGACATGACCTTAACTACCATTTGCTTAGGATAGAAGGGTTAAAAGAAGCTCTGATAAACGGATCTTTCCCCGACAAAGTACAGACAAACTGGTGCTATGGATGGGGATATGCTGTATCTGCCATGTACGGAGATATGATTCTCCTGCCTTCAGCCATCTTAAGACTGCTTGGCTTTCCTTTGATAACATGTTATAAGCTATACATTATCCTTATCAATCTGGGAACCGCATTCAGTTCATACTATGCATTTAACAAAATATCAAAAAACAGATTAAATTCGGTTTTGGTCAGCTTTTTATATACATGCGCTCCATATCGTCTGTGCTGTATATATATTCGTTCTGCCATGGGTGAATATTCGGCATTTCTCTTTTTCCCGCTTATCATTCTTGCATTTTATTATATGTTTGAAGAAAATGATACTCCCGAATATGGTAAAAGAATTCTTTTACCTTCTTTAGGTTTTGCCGGCTTACTTCAGACCCATATCTTATCCTGTATCATGTCTTCAATTTTCATCATAATCTACCTTATCGTAAATTACAAAAAACTGATATGCAGGAAGAGATTAATCTACATAGCCAAGATAGCAGTTTCCTCTGTTTTATTATCTGTATGGTTCTTAATTCCGTTTTTACGTTTTTCAAGAGAGCCGTTAATCGTGTATTCGGACTCCTCCTGGAATTATGAAATACAATGGTATGGTGCTTCTATATCAGAATTGTTTGCTCAGATAGCCGGTCCCTCAACCAACTTTAATTTTGCATATAATACCGGATTAACCGAACGCATGCCTCTTTCTATCGGAAATGGTTTGGTTACTATACTTATCCTGTTTTTATGCTTCAGAAACAAAATGAATTCCAAAAACACCCGAACAATTAAAATATGTACATTATTAGGCTGCTTATCAGCATTTCTATGCTCTATTTATTTTCCATATAATAAACTCCATGATTTGTTACCGAAATTATCAGGATTTATTTCAACAATACAATTTCCATACAGGTTTATTTCCACTACTGTTGTTCTTCTCTCGGTTGCATCAGTGCTAATACTAAACAACCTTGCTTTAAGTATTAATAAACATACTTTCCACCTGCTTATCTGCATTGTATTTATAATCGGATTTCATCAATCCATATCATTGTTATATAATTCAATATATCACGGTTCCTTTATAACATATTATGATTCAGTCAATTTAAGATCCAACGAACTGATGGGATATCAATACTTATATGAAGGAACTGATTATAGTATTCCCGAAAGAGAACATGAAGTCACCGGTAATGATTCCAATATTATCAATGTCGATAATTCTTCAAACTCGTATATCATCACCTGTAATTCGACCGGAACCGATTCATTTATCGAACTGCCTCTATATTATTATCCGGGGGACATAGCTAAAGATTCAGATAATAACCGTTTGAATTTAGATAGGGGAAGTAATAACCGTATTCGTGTTATGCTTCCCGAGGACTTTGATGGAGAAATAACCGTAAAATATTCTGAACCTATGATTTGGCACGTAATGGAAATGATTTCTTTATTTACATTTTTTGCCCTTATCATATATGAGATCAGATCAAAGAAAACCAATATTAAACAGGAGAACACGCCAGATGGAGACGACGAAAAAAACCTCGAATAATCATATAGACGCATTAGATGGCATCCGAACATTTGGGATATTGCTTGTCAGCTGGTTTCATCTATGGGAATTATCCTGGCTGTCCCCCTATACACATATTAATAACAAGCTTCTGAATTCAATTGGAATTCATGAACTGAATATTCACACATGGGTAAGATTCGGTTTTACTGGTGTTGATTTTCTTATTCTGCTTAGTGCCGTGGTTAATTTCCTTCCATTTGCAAAGTCAATTGTTTATGATACGGATTTTCCTGATATAAAAGAATTCTTTATCAAAAGAGCCATCAGAATACTGCCCTCTTATTATCTGTGTCTTTTAATCATGCTCATTATCGCGCTGGTAAATCACAGCTATAGCAGTACCGGCTTTTTGATAAAAGATCTGCTAACGCATCTTACATTTACAGGCATCTTTTTTAAAGATGTTTATACCACCACACAATTAAACGGTGTATTATGGACTTTACAGCTGGAAGTTTTATATTATTTATTGATGCCATTTATTGCAAAAGCATTTAAGAAAAAGCCTTACATTACAGTTACGGTTATGCTTCTGATCACTCTGTTAACCAGCAGATTCCTGGCTAACTCTCTTGAGGATGCCATGCCTTATAACAACTTTTTCCCCACCTTTGCAGGATTTTATGCATGTGGTCTTCTCATCACTGTTGTATATTATTATGCAAAAAAGAATGATATTAACAGTAAAGCCATTAAAATGGGAGCACTGATCGGCGTTATCTTCACTTTAATGATATACAACCGGATTCTCAATTCAATGTATGATATAGACAGATTTCACGGGCAATTATCTACCAGATTTCTGTTGATGCTGACTATAGGATTCATGACACTCTTCCTAATATTCTCTCCATGGCCGATACAAAAGTTCATGGGAAACAGAGTATTTAAGTTTATTAATCTCATATCATATAATCTCTTTATATGGCATCAGCAGGTTTTCAGATTTTTACGTGATCACCATATACCATTTTGGGAAGGAACCGAGTATCCAAATGTTGTCGGAAATACAGAGTGGCAATATAAGTACACGTTTCTATCTATTATTTTTTCAATTATATTTGCCTCTATCATAACCTTTGCTTTTGAGTTACCTGTCGGCAGATATCTGCGTAGACGTTTTCTCGGCAAAGCAGCTAAAACAACAGAAAGTAAAACAGAAACTGATAATGAATAGGAATTAATGAATATGCTTCAAAGATTTAGATATAAAAAATATATATTAACGGTTTTGATATTATTTCTAATATCAATTTTTCTGGAGCTTATTGTATTCAACTATCGACATTGGGAATCTCTGACGAATAAAGAAGAACCGGTAACATTTAACCTCAGCAGCGGATTTGAATCTACAGATAATGATTCATACAAAATAATCAGCAATGACTTAACAATTGAAACATCAGATCTTAACAAGAATATCAAAACACTGTATATTTGTTTTTATCGTCTTGATATAGAAAACGAAAATTACGAACCGGTAAGGCTTCATATTCAAGTCAAAGATACATCGCATAGTTCATATTACGATCTAAATTACAGAATGATATGCGAGAATGAACCCAGAAGCTCTTACATTACTATTCATCCATACGGCAATACAAATTCAATAATAATGTATCCTTCTCTGGAGCAGGATGCCGAATATTCGATTGATTTTTCGATAAACCCCGTAATACCGTTGTTTTTTGAATGGGAAAGAATCATTATTGTTTTTTCAATATTGGTTCTCATTTACTTCCTAAAGCCGAACTCACCTCTTCATAAGATTAGATACCTGGATTTAACAATCTCACATAGACGTATTATTCTTGCGATTTTGCTGTTATTATCCTCATTATCATTAATATGGGTAAATAAGCTGAATCCTGTTTACCAATATGAAGCCGGCGCCAATACAGAACAATATCAAAAGCTTGCCGAAGCATTTTCAGAGGGGAGCCTCTCCTTATTGGAAAAACCGGTCGAAGTTCTTAACAGCATGGAGAATCCCTATGATCCGTATTTAAGAGGTGAACTTATGGATTTCTGGGATTATAAGTTTGATCATGCATATTATAATGGTGAATACTATGTTTATTTCGGCGTGGTCCCGGTAATCCTTCTATATCTGCCCTATTACCTTATTACCGGAAATCACATACGCAATCATACTGTATGTATGATTGGGATTATCCTTATACTTTTGGGAATATTCCTTCTGTTTGATGAGCTGGTAAAAAAATATTATAAGAAATGTTCCATTGCAGTATGGTTTATGAGTATAGCCACCATGTTAATGGGCAGCTACATAATATATATCACTAAAAGACCGGATATTTATTCCGTGCCAATTACTTTTGCCGTGGCCTTTGCACTTCTTGGTATGTGGGCATTCTTGAAGGCAATTAAACCCGATAAGCCATCTCTTGATATGAAGTATCTGATCATCGGTTCCTTGTTAACTGCACTGATAGCCGGATGCAGGCCTCAGATTTTCATTGTTTTTATCATAGATGTATTGATACTCAGAAAGTACTTTTTCTCTGTTAAATATCTGAAAAGCAGGCAGGGATTAATATCATGCATGGCAGTTATTATTCCGATGATCATTGTAGCAACGGCATTAATGATATATAATTACAAACGATTTGATAATCCTTTTGATTTTGGTGCGTTCTATAATCTTACGTTTAATGATATGCGAAATCGAGGATGGGTTTGGGACAGAGTTCCTTACGGAAGTGTAATGTATCTTTTCCGTCCACCCGAGCTCTCTCCGGTATATCCTTTTTTCAGTAATATAGAAAAAAACACCATGTACATGGGCGAAACCATCCAGGAAACCACCTATGGCGGGCTTATATGGGCCTGCCCGGTTTCATTATTCTGTTTTCTACCATTTTTATTCAGAAAGAAATATGAAGATAAATGCGTTCTCAAATATATATCTGTATCAACATTATTATCAGGTATTGTGATTATGATCTTTGATACAGTTAATTCGGGAATTCTTGCAAGGTATTTCTTTGATTTTGCATTTATTGTCATGCTTTCGGGAATCTGTGCGTTATGGGGACTTATTAAAAAATATTCTTTTGAATCAACAGTATACAAGATTTTAGTCAATATCTTATTAGTATTTATGATCTATATGATAATCTATCAAATATGTGTATTTATGCTGGATTCCGGAGATTATCTGATTTCAAACAGAAAAGATCTGTTTTATCATTACTATTACATGTTCAGCTTTGGACTATAACGATTGGAGTCTATATTAATATGTCAAAGAAAAAGAAAAAACAAAAAAAATCTCAGAGCAACCAGCAGAACAGCCAGTTGAACAATCAGAAGAATAATCAGCAGAATAATCAGCAGGAATCATCGCAGAAAAAATCCCCAAAAACCCAGCAAAAAAAATCACAAAAGCGTCCTGTTAAAAAACAGGGAGTGATGGGATATCTCTCCTCTCTTCCAAGCGTTCAGCTTCTGACCAAAAAAGACTGGATATGCATGCTGACCCTCACTCTGATATTCACAATCCTCGTATTCTACCGTCTGGGAAACACTTATGCTCCCGAATCATATTATGAAACAACTTCCGAAGAAAGAGATATAATCCTTGATTTCGGTGATTATATCACTGTCGAGCAGCTCGATATATATCTCGGAAATCTGGAGAACAGACAGCTGTCTCTTTCCGCATATAATGAGGTAACCAAGGAATGGGAGAACATCTCCGATGAAACAGTCACCTCAGTTTTCCAGTGGAACAGGGTAAATGTCTACTATACTCTCCGCTATCTCGGAATTGTCTGCACATCAGAGGACGGCGGAGTCTTTAATGAGATTGTCTGCCTTGGAAAAGACGGTGAAATCCTTCTTCCCGTCAATTCCGATGAATATCCCGGGCTTTTTGATGAGCAGGAAATGTACTATGACAGTTCCGAATCCACATATATGGAAGGCACGATGTTCGATGAGATCTATCATGCAAGAACAGGTTATGAATTCGTTCACGGTCTTCCCACTTATGAGACCACTCATCCCCAACTCGGAAAATGTCTCATTGCTCTCGGAATCAAGATGTTCGGTATGACCCCGTTCGGTTTCAGATTCTTTGTAGCTCTCTTCGGACTTCTCTTTGTTCCGCTCATGTACTGCTTTGCAAAGCTTCTGTTTAATGAGACATATGTAGCCACCGCTACCGCTCTATTGTTTACATTTGACTGTATGCACTATACTCTTTCGAGGATATCCACCATCGATATCTTCGTTGCGTTCTTCATCATTCAGGCATACTATTACATGTTCTATTACATGAAAGCATTTAATGCCGAATATAAAGGTAAGAACCATATAACAGGCGAACTCCTGCCCCGCAGGATAACAGGACTTCTAGCTCTTTCCGGCCTTACGATGGGCTTTGCGATCGCGACCAAGCTGACCGGCGTTTATGCAGCTGTCGGCCTCGCAATCATTTTCCTTGTACATACATTTACACACTATCCGGCTAAGAAAGTAAAGAAGCTGGCTCTGTTCTGCATTACCTTTTTCATTGTGATCCCGCTCATCACATATACACTGGCATATATCCCCGCAGTCGAGGCATATGCTCAGATGGGCTATACCGATAAGACCATTACCTGGAATGAAAACGGTCTCTACATTGGATACGGCTGGACCGGTCTTATCGCCCGCACTCTAAGAAACACAAACTACATGATCAATTATCATGCACACCTCGAGGCTACGCATCCGTACATGTCCGACTTCTATACCTGGCCCGTTGTATATAAGCCGCTCCTTGCAGCCAACGCACTTGTAAGTCAGACCGAGGAAATAACTATTCGTTCGACAGTTAATTATATTGGAAATGTCGCCGTATGGTGGGCTGCTATCCCATGCGTACTTTTCGTTTTATATAAAGCAATACGTAAAGAAAAGACAGCCATTTTACTGACTGTCTCGTATCTCGCTCAATACATACCCTGGATGGGAGTTTCAAGATGTGTATTCATCTATCACTACTTCCCGTCATTCATCTTCTCAGTGCTGATGATTGGATATACCATCAATGCTCTCATCACCTGGAAGCCGAAACTGAAGAAAGTAGTTAATGTATATCTTGCTGCAGTTATAGTGATATTCCTGCTGTTCTTCCCGCTCATCTCGGGAGTTCCGTTCTCATATGAATGGACGCATAAGCTCAACTGGTTTAAGAGCTGGACTTTGATATAGAATTGATTTCTTTATACAGATCTATTCCGAGTATCATTATCAGAACAGTTTCAACTATTGTCATAGTCTGCATCGAGAATACATAAACACCTGTAAGATAGATCATATAAATTATGACCGTTACCGTGAAGAATGCACACATAAGTGGTATTCTTCGCGGTCTTTTTATTGCATAGATTATTGCAAGTATATCGATAAGAAATCCATATCTTTCATGTATATGCGGCAGTGTATATACCGTAAGTGCTACAGTGAATATAGCTGTAATAATAATTAACTCATGATTATTTTCAAAGCTTACTTTTTTAGCATATATGTAGTAAGCCAGTAATCCAAGGAGCATCAATGTCATAAGAATACCGGGCACGGACAAGACTTCACCCATGTGATAGTTCGGCATAGCTTCATCCATCAGTGAATAAAAATTCGGAAAATTGAGAGTTCCCCAGGTATATTCATTTCCCTGTGCGAAATATATCAGAAGCAGATCCTTAAGACTCCTTCCGAACATCCATGCGGGAATAATGCTTATCACATATATGACAGGTATCCATATAAAATCGATCAGTTTAATGACATATTTTCTGAGCCAGAGTATCACTATAAACGGAAGGATAAAAATAGTCTGGAATTTAAAACTGAAAGCAACTCCGATCATTATCATACATAATCTGCTGTTTTTCTTCAGGATAAAGTATATGGCAAGCAGAATAAAGAAAGTATAAATGCTGTCACACTGGCAATAGTAAGCACTGTCAATTATCACTGCCGGAGACAGGAGAAGGATCGTCATAGCTGCTATTGATTTTCTCGTACTCTTTGTCAGCTGATAAACTATCATAAATATAGCAACCGAAGCCGCAAAATCAAAAATATACGAAACCACTTTCAGACCGGTCAGCCAGTCATCTGTAACACTCTGAACATAACACATCAGGTACATATATGAAGAAGCGTAGTCCGATATTTTAGTCCCCATAGAACTAAAGCCGCCAAGTTCCTCAATCTTTTCCATCCACGGATAGAGAAATCCATAATAATCTGCTGATTGAACAGGAAGAAGCTTTATTCGTATTATAAGTGCAGCCAGCCATAATATAACTACAAAAAGGATATCTATCATTTCAAAACTGATACCCTTAATATTGAATTTCATAGAAAGTAATCTGTCTATAAATCTTTCCTTATCATTTACAGTCGTTTTTTCCTTATCCATATCTTCCCTCATCACCTGACTTTATGTTTCATGTAACTATCTATCTTTTGATTCTGTATCATTATAGGTCTTCTCCGAAATTATATATCTCGGTCTCTGCTTTGTCTCCATATATGTTTTACCGACATATTCTCCGATGACTCCGAGACTTAAAAGCTGAAGTCCTCCGAACAGCGCAACTACACAAAGCGTCGAAGCCCATCCGTCAACAGAATATCCTACAAGCCTTATCACTATTGCCCAGATGATACTGATGAATCCCACAAGGCTGAAGAATATTCCAAGTCCGGAAATGATCCTTATAGGCTGGATAGAAAGACTTGTAATACCGTCAAATGCAAGCCCCAGCATTTTTCTTAAAGGATAATGACTTTCTCCGGCAATACGTTCTTCTCTGTCATAATAAACGCTGGTGCTCTTGAAACCAACCAGCGGGAACATTCCGCGCAAGAATATATTTACCTCTTTAAAATCCGCAAAATGATCCAGCACCTTTGAGCTTACCAGCCTGTAATCGGCATGATTATAAACCACCTCGGCGCCCATGCTGTTCATTAGCTTATAAAAGCCCTGTGCCGTGCTTCTCTTAAAAAATGTATCCTTATCACGGCTCTTTCTGACACCGTAAACTATCTCACAGCCATCGAGATAAGCATCCACCATCTCATCCATAGCATTAATATCATCCTGGCCGTCACAGTCAATGGATATCGTGATGTCACATTTATCCTTCGCCTCCATAAGACCGGCGAGAACAGCATTCTGATGTCCGCGGTTTCTGCTCTGGCAGATACCGATAAAGTGCTCATCCTCTTCAGACAGCTTCTTTATGATACTCCAGGTCTCATCTTTTGAGCCGTCATTCACAAAAAGAATCCGGCTTTCGGAAGATATCCTGCCGGAATCTATCAGGCTGTTTATTTTTTCAAGAAACATGGGTGCTGTGATCGGAAGAACCTCCTGCTCATTATAGCAGGGGATAACGATCCAAAGTACCGGATTAGCCATAGAAACTCCCCCCATTGTTATTCATTATTTCCTTCGTCACATACTACAAGCGTAGCATCTTTGAGTCTGCAGTATTCATACTCGTCTTCAGGGAAATCCTTATAGGTCTCAAATGTTCCGACTACCTCTACCTCTGCCATATCCTTAGGATATTCATCAGGATAAACATGGCTACCGTCATCCCACACGAATTCCAGTCCCTGCTGACAGCATGCGGTTGCATCCTGTATTATAACATAATGGTAATACATCTGTGTATCATCATACCATGATGCATAGTAATTACCCTTCATTTTAATCTTTTTTCCAACATAACTCTGTGCATCAGCCATCATCTGATATACCGTAGAATAAACCATATTACTACTCATTACGGTAAGGTCTATATCAACATTCGGATCTGCCTCTCCCAAGGTTTCATCTTCATCCGATGCATCTGTGGAGGATGCGCCATCATCATTTTTGGCAAGCTGTTCCTCAAGCATGGCCTTCAGAGCATCAGCATCACTCTGAGTAGTAGCTTCGGTAGTAGCCTCAGTAGTAAGCTCCTCAGTCTTTTCGGCCTCTTCCTTAGCTATCTGTTCTTCGATCACACTCTGAACATTATTATTTCCTCCCAGCTTCGATTCTCCGGAGGAAGCTCCGCAGCCGCTCAGAGCAAGCGTAAATACAAGTGATAAACAAACTATTTTTTTATTATACTTTTTCATCTGTTTCCTCAATAATGTGATAAACAGATCTGAACTGTTTGTCACTTTTTGTCACTTTTTAATCAGTTTCCCGACCAGAAGTGCTATCAGGAAACATATTAAATCCATCGTTACTATAGTAGCACCAGCGGGCGTAGAATACAAGATTGAAAAGATCATTCCCGAAAGTGCGCAAACCACAGAGAACACTACCGAAAGTATCGTAACCCCCTTAAATGTTCCGCTTAATCTCATTGCTGCAAGAGCAGGGAATACGATGAGCGCCGAGATAAGCAGGCTGCCCACGAGATTCATTCCCAACACGATGATAACAGCAATGATCATAGCTATCAGAAGATTATATCTTGTAGCCGGAACTCCAGTAGCATTACAGAAGGTTTCGTCAAATGTCACCGCAAAGATCTTATTATAGAAAAATACATATACCGCGATCACGATAACAGAAAGAACAATGCAAAGGATCACTTCCTCCATATCAAGCGTAAGAATCGACGTGGAACCGAAAAGTGTACTACAGACATCTCCTGTTACATTTGAAGCAGTCGAAAAGACATTCATCAGCATATATCCGAATGCAAGCGATGTGACGGAAAGCATTGCTATAGCCGCGTCACCCTTAAGCATGGTCTTACTTCCGGTCCTGAGAAGAAGGATTGCCACCACGATCGTAACGGGCATGACCAGAATATTGATATTACTGAGCTTAAGTACCGTTGCTATCGCCATCGCCCCGAATGCCACATGTGAAAGTCCGTCACCGATAAATGAATATCTTTTCAGAACAAGCGTAACACCGAGAAGCGAAGCGCAGAGTGAAACAAGAACTCCTACGATCAAAGCATATATTACAAAATTATATTGAAAATAATATCCCAGCATATTTATTCCTCATCATCCTCAACATTTGTCCAGTATCTGTAAAATTCACTTTCAAGATAGTCCTCGGTCTTACCGTAGAACATCTGACGGCTTCCGAGATGAAGTATGTGACTTGCGTACTTTACCGCCGTCTTTATATCGTGGGAGATCATGATTATCGTGGTGCCTTCCTTGTTAAGCTTTTCCACAATGCCATACATTTCCTCGGTTACCTTTGCATCAAGTCCGCTTACAGGCTCATCCAGGAGGATTATCTTCGTTGTTGCCGTAAGGGCTCTCGCAAGAAGAACTCTCTGCTGCTGACCACCGGAAAGATTTCTGAAAGTCTTCTTTCTTAAGTCCCAGGCATCCAGCCTTTTAAGGCTTTCCTCCGCCAGCTTCTTTTCTTCCTTATTATAGAAAGGTCTGAGACCGGTTTTCGACAGATTGCCGGAAAGAACTATCTCCCATACACTGGCAGGAAAATCCCGCTGGATCAGTGTCTGCTGGGGAAGATATCCTATTTCGTTTTTCTTAAGATCATCACCGTAAATGATTTCTCCCTTGATCGGGTTTACAAGCCCCAGCAGAGTTTTCATCAGCGTACTCTTGCCGGCGCCGTTTTCGCCGACTATACATATATAATCACCCTTATTCACATCAAACTTAATGTGCTTGGTAACAGGGATCGAATCATATCCGGTTGAAACATCTTTGACTGAAATGTATGGCATTTTTACACCTTATCCTTTAGTTAATTGCTTTCTTTAATACTTCCAGGTTATCCTTCATCACATTTAAGTATGTCGTGCCATTTTCAACATCACCGGACACTATAGACTGAAGTGAATTGATTGTAAGGATTTCCTGATTCTTGGCCTTTGTATTATTCTTTATTGTATTTGCGATCTTCCCATCGCTTCCTTCGATAGTAAATATGGCCGGAAGTTCAAGCTCATCCACCTTTTCCGAAAGAAAGATTATCGTTTCAAAGCTTGCCTCGGTCTCAGCCGAGCAGCCGACAAATGCAGCATAATAATTCAGTCCGTAATCATCGACCATATATCTGAAAGGAAAACGGTCACCGAAAAGGATGGTATCATATTTTGCTTCATCCACAGCCTTCTGATATTCGGCATCAAGTTCATCCAGCTTAGCCTGATAAGCCTCAACGTTAGCTTTATATGCATCCGCATTATCCGGGTCAGCCTTTACGAGAGCATCTGATATTGCCGAACAGAGTTTTTCGGAACTCTTGAGAGAAAGCCATACATGCTCATCATATTCAGGTCCTTCTTCCTCTTCCGACTCCTCTTCTTCCTCTTCCTCGGCCTCCATTCCCTCAACGACCTCTTCTTCCTTTACTGTATCACCGAGAACCTCAAGAAGGTCTATTACTATCATATCCTTATTGATTGCTTCCTTAAGTGCATCATCAACCCAGGAGTCCGATTCCCCGCCTACATATATGAAGACATCACAATTTGAGATCTTTGCGATATCGGCCGCAGTGGGCTGATAGCTGTGAAGGTCTACTCCGTTATCAAGGAGCATCGTGATATCGGCCTTATCCGCAGCTGACTTATCCACACTGTTTGTACCGCTTCCCACGATTTCTCTTACCCAGTCATATCCCGGGAAGATTGTCGTAACGATCTGAAGCTTGTCCGGATCCGGCTTTCCGTTTACCATCCCGGCCGAACCCTCGGGAACTGAACATGCCGTCAGGCTTCCAACGAGAAGGATTGCTACCATCGATGCAAATATCTTTCTGATCGTTTTAAATTCTTTTTTCATTAACATTACCTCTTTCTTAAGCTTTGTTTCATCTACCTAAGAAAGACCCTAATTATTCATCCTTACTTTTTCCGCAACCGGAGTGAATCTTTGAATATCGTTATAAAAGTAACTCTCCGTCTTTATACTTATTATGGCAAATGTCACGGCCACCGCCACTATTACTAAGGCATTACTGCAGCTTCTGAGATTCTCTATAGAATGCTCCAACGCTATACATATCGGGCAGTCCTCTCCCGCACACTCATGGCCGTTTGCTTCCAGAGCCACGAAATACATCGAGAATACGATCATAAGAAGCAGGACCATAGACACAGCTGCAGCCGTAATCCTGGATCTGCCGGTCATCCTATATTCAGTTATCTTCTCTGCAGTCCTCACAGATGCCATATAATACCGTCCTCTTTGAATCTATCTGAAAGCTGTGTTCCTTGGCGAGATGCTTTATCAGCTCCTCAATCTCTTCACAGTGAAGGTGAATGAGCTTTCCGCATTTCTCACATTTGCAATGGTAACACGATACATGCCCGTCCGAATGATGCTCACTGTCTATATATTCATAGCAGGCGGGACTTCCGGGCTCGAGATTATACTTATTTACAAGCCCTTCTGCCACCATCTTATCAAGCTGTCGGTAAACGGTGGTAAGTCCTATCGGACGTCCCTGCTTTGCAAAATGATCACACACATCACCTGCCGTGACATGCTTTCCCGGGACACTCATAAGATAGGCTGTAAGCTCCGCCCTCTGTTTAGTTTTATACTGTGATTTATTATTCATGGTCTCTCCGAAAATGAATTCTTTTCACAAAAAATGAAAACCATTTTCAATTTATATTTGAAAACGGTTTTCATTTTACTCCAGCCATATGTATTTGTCAATATACAGTTATAACATCCTTAAGAATATAATGGAATGACGGTGCCGAGGTCTTTTCGCTTTCGATATATCCGTTCTTCAGATCTATGGTATCATTCGGATCCGATGGATTGATTCCTATATAATCTCCCTTGAAAATAGTAACCTGATCTTTCTCGATCCGTTCGATAGCTTCATCAACCTTTTCCTGGGTTCCTTCCGCAACAACCAGGTTATTGATATCCAGGATCTGAACCCAGCCGTCCTCGAATCCGCCGCCCATATCATATCCATGCACATTACCGGGAACAACCTTTTCGATCGACTTATCATTCAGCACGGCATCCACTGCCGAAAGAATATATACCGACCAGTTTATCCTGGAGCTTACAAGTGTCGTGGTAGGAGCCACATCTATCATACTCTGGTTATAGCCCACATGATAAACCTTGATGCCATTTTCAAAAGCCTCCTCACAGGCTACAGCCGGTCCTATGGTATCGGAGTGCTGCGAGATAATAATGCAGCCGTCATCTATAAGCTGTTCGGCGCAGGCCTTTTCAAGCGAGTAGCTGGTCCATGTATTGGTATATCTCACTTCCATGGTCGCAGTGGGAACAACACTTCTCACGCCAAGTATAAATGCCGTATATCCGGAAATGACTTCGGCATAGGGAAATGCTCCGACATAACCTACCTTTGCCTGATCGGGCGTGATAATTCCTCCGTCTATCATTTCCTTGATCTTAAGCCCGGCTACGATTCCGGTCACATAGCGTCCTTCATGGATCTCGCCCATAAATGTATGGTAATTCGGAAGCGGATCATCATTCGCATTATCACCCGTCGCTTCGCAGAACTGAACCTCGGGATGCTCCTTTGCCAGCTTCTTCGCCGAAGTCTGATATCCGTAGCTTGTCGTTATGATCATGTCGCAGCCATCTTCGATCATCTCGTTCATGACCATCTCACCCGTATCCTCATGGATATTAGATCTTGATACGATCTGTACCCTTCCGTCAGGATAGTACTCATCTATCTTATTCATTGCTTTTATGAAGTTATAAGTATAAGGAGCACTCTCATCACCATCGTAAACGAAGCCTACCTTTATGGCATTATCCTTCTTTCTATCGGCAAATACGGTAACACTCAGTACATAACATAAGCCTATCAGAACCAGGGCGGTGATGGCTGTCACTATTCTCATTCTTGTCATTTGTCATCCCCCTCCCCGTCTTTCTTATTCTGTTTTTCTTCGGCCGCTTTATCCTGCTTTTCTTCGGCTGTTTTATCTGCCGCTTCAGCTTCTTCCTTCTTCTTTTGTTCAGCCGCATCCTTCTTTGTAGCATACAGCTTATCAAAATCTATCTTCTTTTCTTCCACAAGTTTGAACATTATGTCAACCAAATGTGGATCGAACTGCGTTCCGCTGCATCGCTTCAGCTCGTTCATAACATAATCAAAATCAAGCTTCTTACGATATACACGGTTTTCCGTCATTGCGTCAAATGCATCGGCCACGCCTATTATCCTTCCGTAAAGAGGTATCTCCTCTCCCTTAAGTCCCTGAGGATAACCGGTTCCGTCGTATTTTTCATGGTGATAAAGCGCGCCCTCTATAGCATGGTCTACGACCGTAAAGTCTTTTAATATCTTTGCACCTCTTGAAGGATGGGACTTCATGATAGCATACTCCTCGTCGGTCAGCTTGCCCGGCTTATTAAGCACGCTGTCGGGGATACCGATCTTACCTATATCATGAAGGAGCGCAACCTTCTTTATATTCTCACACTCTTCCTCGGTAAATCCGAGTTCTCTTCCTATAAGAACACTGTACTCGGAAACACGCTGCGAATGCTGGCTGGTATACTCATCCTTGGATTCCACGGTCTTTGCGATGGCAAGGATCGTCTCATTACCCATTCTTACCTGGTTCTGGGTGAATTCCAGCTGCTTCCTCTGGAAATTAAGAGTTCTCTGTATCTGAGTCCTTGCGATGAACCATGTGAACCAGGCCACTGCAAACATGGCGATAAGAAGCATATAGATATGGAAGCCCTTCGTGTCATGGAGCTCGCTTTCCTTTACAAGCTCAAATACGCTTTCCTCGATAACCTTCTCATTCTTACTGTCCAGGATACAGAGATGCAGCTTGTAATCTCCCGCAGGAAGATTGGTATATACGATACTTGAGAGCTCACTCTGAGGAAGATAGGTCGGCGTCGACTCAAAGCCCTCGAGATAATACTCTACATTCGGATCATCAACCGTATAATTAACGACCTCGGGTACGATCTCTACCTTGGAAATGTCTCGGCTGATATAAAAAGGTTCGCCTCTTTCTATTTCATGCGGCTCATTATCCAGATTAACGGATGATATCATCATACGGTAAGACCTTCTCGTCACACCGTAATTATTCACATTCACACGGAATACTCCCGTATCACAGGAGAGATAAAGGTTTCCTTCATCATCCATATAATCCCAGGAATTTGCGGTAAGAGCGGTATTTAAGCCTCTTCTGGAATCCAGAAGCTCATAATCCGGCTTTTCATCTGAACTTAATATCTCATCCCTGTCAACCACAAAGATTCCGGAGCTTCCAAGTACGAAAAGCTCACCGTTTCCACATGGCCATACATCATAATTATTGAAATAAGGGAAGTCCTCAAGGAGCCTTATATTATCATTCTTATCCATGTAGCAGAGGCCGTTACTCGTAACGATAAAAGCGCCCTTTTCCTCAGGATCTTCAACTATTCTCAGGATTACTTCGGCGCTAAGGCCGTTTGCAACCGTATAATGATCCATTACCAGACCATCTTTGATAACATAGATTCCCTCTCCGTCCGAGCCACAGAATATCCGTCCGTCAGACATTTCCGTAAGATTGAGGATCATGGCTTTACCTATTCCGTCTTCATAGGCGATACTATCTACCATCTCATCATTTTTGAAGAATCCCAGTCCCTTATCACAGGTTGCGAGAATGGTCCCATCGGAAAGCTCGATAGCTGCCCTGACCCTGTCTCCAAAATGAGTTTCCCTGCTGTCAAAAGCAGTAATCCTTCTTCTCTGATCAACCTTAAGAAGTCCTTTTCCGTAGGTACATATCCAGAGATTATCCTTTGAATCAGTAAGAACGCATCTTACCCTCACGCCCTGAAGTTTTCTTGTAAGATTATCCTCAAAAGGTTTTTCTGTCTTGATATCGATTATATCAAGACCTCCGTCAGTCCCAACGTAGATGCTGTCCTGCCAGAGAGTTACCGAATTGACAACCGTCTTCTCGAGTCCTGCCGCACGGTAGATATCCGAGAACGGCGATCGGGTGACCTTGAGAAGCCCCAGTCTTGACGAAGCAAACCAGAGGTTACCCTGATAATCTATTGTCATGCTGTCGATGGAATTATCGAAAGTGCCTGTATTTATGTAATGGAATCTCTTAAATTTATCCAGATATCCGACTCCGCTGTCCGAACAGATATACATCAGGCCATCGGAAGTGAAATAGAGATCATTAATTGTTTTAAGAGTTCCGCAGATGATGAAGTTCTCCTTTACCGGTTCACCATCAACTATGTTGTAATAATATATATTATTTGATGAGGTTCCCGCATACAGTACGCCTCTGTCATCAAATGATACGCTTTGGAAAACCTCCTGATCAACACCCGTCTCGATAGATGAAGTGATCGTACCTTTATTAATTATAAAGAGCTTTCCTTCATTGGTGACAACGGCGACATTTCCCTTATCATCCGAAGCAATATCATGTGCTGCTTCGACCTCCGGGATCTCGGCAACAAAATCAAGGCCTCCGTCAAGTGTCATTACCATGAGACTCGAAGATGTTCCGATATAATAATTTCCATCAGAACATCTGGTGATACATCTGACCGAATTGGAGGAAAGACCTCTTTTTTCATCGACCACATTTGTGATCTTCTCATTTATTACAATGGAAAAACCATTATCGTTGGTTCCGACCCAGAGTCTGCCCTCTTCATCATAATAGATGCAGTTAACATTTCTGATCGAATCGAATTCGTTCATCCATTTGAATTCACTGCCGTTATAACGGTAGAGACCGGCATAGGTGCCAACCCAGAGGATACCGTCGGTAGTCTGGACGATGTCATTTGCCTCACCGCACGGAAGACCGTTATCGCTGCTGTAGATAGTCTGGATGTTATTTATATTGATATCTATTTCGTCATCTGCTCTGACCGTTGTACCGGTAAGCATAACAAAACCCGACAAAATGATAATGGGGATAATGGCCATAGCAGCCAGCTTCTTTCTTCTGAAGCGCTCGGCTCTGATAAGAATATAAAGTATAAGAAGAGTAATGACTTTATCAAGAAAGTCTACATAGAACTGACCCACGGCAGAACAGACGACAGGGTGTATATCTGTCTCTCTGAGATAGCTTACTACTCCGTCGCCCCAGATATTTCCTACCATACCATCGTATAGGAAAATATTTAAAGGAGTGGAAATTATAACTGAAATAAGTGTGACAGCAACGCTGGCCGAAAGAGTTCCGAAAATGGAATTAAAGAGGCCCTTTCTTGCAGCATGGCCGACCAAGATGCCGATTGCTATACTTGTAAGTCCGTATATGATGGCATGGGGATCCTTAAACCCGTATATAAGATTCCCGGCAAGGCCCACCACAGCGCCGCAGAACGGGTCGCAGACATAAGCGGTGACGACCGTACCAATGGAATCCAGCCATACGGGAAGTGAAAAGGCTTTTGCAATAGCCCTTCCAAAGCAATTGATCAAGATCATTAATACTGTGAATATGATTATTTTGTAGCTTTTACGTGTCTCCATACATAAGTCTCCAAAACATCAGTATCTGTCAATCAGTATTTCCAAGTGGCAATGCCCACACATAATTATACTATCAAAAAATGCGGGATTTTACAAGACAGAACCGCGTTTTTAAACTTACTCAACCCTCTTTAATGCTTCATCCATAGGGATCTTTTTTATCCTGTTATAATCGAAAAACATTACGATAAGGTAAGACACAAAGCCAAATACAAACATCTTGACAAAACCCATGGGTGTTATGACAAATTTGAACCATCCCTCCATCTGCATGAGATACAGCTTGAAGAAGACGTTCATGGCATAATAACCTGCCACAATCCCGACAATACAGGATAATATGACTACCAGAGTAGTCGAAGTCATATAAAGCGAGCTTATCTCCTTATTCTCATAACCCAGTATCTTGACCATTGAGATGGGATTCTCGTTCTTCTCGATTATTATCTTGGTAAGAAGATAGATAAGGACCGCCGAAAGGATCACGCATACATACTGGAAGTACCTCATATAAGAACCCATGGAATGATCCAGCTGCCTTGATATCTTGAGCACGTCATCCTCCGTGATCGTGGTTGCTATATATTCATCGTCTATTCCCTTTATCTCTTCATCGGCCATGAAGCCCGTGAAATAATCATCGTCCTCATCAAAGGTTTCCCTGTAATTATCTATAGGAAGAAATACCGTAAGAGATCCCGAATAATCATAAATTCCCTTAACCTTAAAGTCATAGCTCAGATTGTCATATTTCTCATCAAGCCTGAAGGTATCTCCCTCATTAAGTCCGTATTTTTCCGCAAATGTGTTCGATATATATACCTCATTCCCAGTCATTTTCTGAAGGCCTTTAATGTATCGGCTGTCGGGTTCAATTCCGTATACCGCTATGGATTCCTTATGATCACTCTTAGCATATTCCAGCGATCTCATAGCGAACTTTTCTGCCGACTTTGTTGTTGTCTCTATCGGTTTTTCATCTTCGTCCTCAGTTCCGGTAAGGACCACCTGATACTTTGCAAACATCATATCAGCCACATTCTGCTGATATATCTTAAGTGAATCCGGGAAGCCTACAGCCATAGCGAGCATCAGCATAACAAATCCGATCCCCAGAAGAAGAACTATATAATTAGGTATGTTTTGGATAAGTATCCTTGTCCTGAAGCGGTTAATAAAGTTCCACTTCGGCAGTCTTAATGCTTTCTTCTTCCTTGATTTCTTCAGGTCATGTCTTAAGAATTTAAGAGGTGAGAACTTAAGCATCCTTACAAGCTGAAAGAGATTGACCAGAAACATAAGTATCACGGGAATGACCGTGGTCTTGTAAAAAGCTTCCGATGTCCAGTAGGTTTCATAAGTAGGAAGGCTGTAGCTGTTATAATACATGTTAATGACAGTCTTCTTAAAAAACGTATAACCAAGCACATTTCCTATGATGGCAGAGATGAACGTTACAAATACGGGCATTGTCATATAGTGAATAAGCAGCTCTGTCCTGCTATAACCCGATGCCCTGAGTGTCCCGATGACCGATGCTTCCTTAGTGATAGTCGTGCTTATGGTTATGGCAAAGACAAAAGCAAGAACAGCTATAAGAATATAGAGCAATATCGATGCCAGGACCTTATCTCTTCCCATATCATTTGTAGCAAAATGAATTGCCTGGTTTATATAGTTCGGAAGGAAGCCTTCAATATCCTGCTCATTTACAGCTGTCTGGGATATAAGAGCAGCCAAGACATTTTCGGAAAGAGTCTTTTCTTCAATATCATCCGCCGGCTTATCTTTATAGAGCCATGCATAGTTATAATGGATATTACTGTCGACTCTCTTAAATCCTTCAGCACTTACGATAGCCACATCAAAATAGGTCGCATCGAACATTGAATCAGTTGGTTTTTCATAAAGAGTACTGTAGTTTACAAGGGCAACCAGTGCAGTCACCTTGAAATCCTTATCATTTACCTTTATGGTGTCGCCCACCTTCACGCCTACGTTATCCGCATGTATCCTGTCGATTGCGATCTCGTGATCATTCTCGGGCATCCTTCCCTGATGTATACTGTAAAGATCAATATTTGTCCTGTCCATGAATACCCGGATCTTCCCCGAGTTCTTGCTGCTTTCCTCGGTTGTATCCTTATAAAAGTTTTCGTATATCTTAATGGGAACGGCCTTGTAATCCGGATTATCCAGATCGTATTTTTCAGCCGCCTTCTTGTATTCCTTTTCTACCTCCTTATCTACTTCCTTATATGCTTCTTTTTTAGCTTCGTCGAGAGCTTTCTCGTAATCCTTACTGCTCATAAATTCATCATATGCTTCTTTATAAGCATCTTCATAATACTCATCTATAGCCGGCTGAAGATTCTCATCTACTATATTCTGGATCATGGACTCCTTCTCTTCATCCGAAACTGTCATTCCGGCAGCTTCATACTGGACAATCTGAGCCTCAACTCCTTCGGAAGCCATGGTTCTTACATTTTCCTCTATTCCTTTTTTAACTGCTTCTTCTATCTTCTCCGGAACAGCATCATCAACCGCCTTCTTTACTTCCTTGTCTGCTTCCTCATGACCTTTATCTAGGAAATACTGCTTCATATCAGCTTTCTCTCCGGCCTCCAGAGCTTTAATCGTGTCTTCGTCAAGTTTCTCGCTTATTTCGAAGTTTCCGTCTTCCAGAATATAATCCGTCTTCTTCTTTTCAGCCGATGTAAGCATGCTGTTATTAGCTACATACATGCCCGATATAAATCCTATCGTAAGGATAAGGAAGAGCGCTATCACGAGATATTTACGCCAGTCTCCTATAAGTTCTTTCGGAATTCTTTTTATGAGCGGATTTTTGATTTTCTTTGTTTTCATGGGTTCGTCCTTCTAATAAGTATTTTCAGGTAACTTTTATTCCTACCAGTCAAGGTCAACTGCTGATACTTTATTTTCGATTATATTGTTGTGACGTACCACTCCGTCACGAAGCTTTATTACATGATCGGCCATATTCTTTATGGCTTCATTATGTGTTACCATGATAACTGTATTTCCGTATTTCTGATTAACCTCCTCAATGAGCTTTAAAATCTCTTTTGAAGTGTTATAGTCAAGTGCTCCGGTAGGCTCATCACAGAGAAGGATGTCCGGATTCTTAACGATTGCGCGACCTATGGATACTCTCTGCTGCTGTCCTCCGGAAAGCTGGTTCGGAAGCTTATGACGATGCTTGTAAAGACCGAGTGTTTCAAGAAGCTCATCTATCTCCAGAGGGTTATCGGAAAGATAAGCACCTACCTCAATATTCTCCTTAACATTCAGATTCGGGATAAGATTATACATCTGGAACACATATCCCAGATGCTTACGCCTGTACTGGGTAAGCCCTTTCTCTCCCATATCCTCTAATCTGTCACCATTTATGGATATATAACCGGAGTCAGGATTATCGATTCCTCCGATTATATTGAGGAGGGTGGATTTTCCGGAACCGGATGGACCAAGCAGAACACAGAACTCACCTTTGGCTACCGTAAAGTCCATGCCTTTCAATACTTCCTGTCTCGTATCTCCGTTTCCGAAGCCTTTTTTAATGTTTACAATCTCCAAAAACTTTCTTTCTTCTTCTGACATAGCTTCCTCCTTTTACATAACATATGCACATATATTCATATATTCATGTATGCAACTATATACCAAAACATACATGTTGTCAACCCAGTATGTTAAACATGACTAACTTTTATCATAAATCCCATAAAAACATAAAAAAACGAGACCCACTTGTAGCGTTATGCTACAAATAAGTCTCGCTGATTATTCATATACCGAACTGCCTGAGCAGTTGTCCTGACGATCGTATGTACAGGAATCTCTTCCTGCCAGCTACTCCCTTTTTTGTATGTTGTGATGTTAACAGATGAAAATGTATCTGTCAACCCCTAATTGCTTCATACATTTTTATCGCACGTACATTCTTCTTTACATCATGTACTCTTACATAGCTGCAGCCAGCCTCGGCAGCAAGTATCGTAGTAACGAGTGTACCCTCTTCTCTTTCTTCGACCGGAAGATCCAGTGCCGTTCCTATCATGGTCTTTCTTGATGTACCAAGGAGGACAGGATAATCCATCTTCTCAACTATCCTCGGAAGATACTTCATGATGAGAAGATTCTGCTCCTGGGTTTTTCCGAATCCGATTCCGGGATCTACGATTATCTTATCTTTCTCTATCCCTGCATCAAGAGCTCTCTTTACCATATCATTCATTTCCGATATGAACCTTTCGATATATTCTTCTCCGAGAAGATCGGTTCCAAGCTCGTCCACCCCCGAAGGAAGCGGTCTTGAATTATGCATAAGGATGATCGGAACACCTGCAGCTCTTACAACTTCTCCGTAGGTCTTATCCTCATCTCCTTCATAGCCTTTATCAGTTTCCTTATCAAGCCTCAGGCCCCAGACATCATTTGCAATATCCGCACCACACTTTATGGCTTCATCGACAACGGATGCCTTATAGCTGTCAATGGATATGGGAATATCGAAGCTTTCCTTTATCGCCTCTATAACCCGGCATACACGATGAGTCTCTTCCTCCGCTGACACCCTTTCAAATCCGGGTCTCGTGCTTTCACCACCTATATCGATGATGTCAGCACCATCTTCGATCAGCTGACTGGTATGTTTTAATGCCTGCTCTATACTGTTATATCTGCCTCCGTCCGAAAATGAATCGGGTGTGACATTAAGAATTCCCATTACATACATTGGCTTTACCTCTTATACCAGATTAAAAACTGCCGCAACAATGATACCGAGTATACAGCCCATGATGACCTGCAGCGGAGTATGTCCTACGAATTCCTTCAGCTTCTCTTCATTGGTAAGCTCTTTTCCTCCGATCTTCTGCATGAATTCCATCATGTCATTGATCGCCTTAGCCTGTTTTCCGGTTTCAAGTCTCACACCCATTGCATCATGCATTACGATTATGGCAAGTATTGCAGCCACCGCAAAAACAGGCGAATTAAAACCACACTCGAATCCCGTGCAAAGCATGACTGCCGTAACGGTAGCAGAATGTCCGCTGGGCATTCCTCCGTCTCCGAACAGTCGTTCGAAACTTAGCTGCTTATTGATCACGAGATATGTAATAGTCTTCAGAATCTGAGCCGTAGCCCACGCTACAAGTCCCGAGATAAGTATTCTGTTAGATAAAAGCTCATTAATATAATTCATTAATTTCTTCCCTAAACAAACAAAAATAATTAACTAGTCTATTATACACCGATATTAAAAATATGCAAATAAAAAGGACCCGGTTTCTTTTGAAACCGGGCACCTGTAAGCTTATCAGGGCTCGTCATCTTTTTTAGGATAATCTGCAAAATAAATCTCTATATTTTTATCATTTCCGTCTTTATCTTTTAGGGAAAGATGAAGATGTGGCCCTGTACTGTTTCCTGTATTTCCAACTTTTCCGATAACCTGCTTTTCATTCACCTTATCTCCCGTCTTAAAATCCGGAAGTTCCTGGAGGTGTTCATAACCGTATACTTCACCGGACTCGGATCTGATATCGATATAATTACCTCTTTCATCATCATATCCGACATCATCAACTGTTCCATCAGTAACAGATAAAACTTCTGACCCCTCTTTTGCCACTAAATCCGTACCTTTATGATCTTCGGAATAGGGGTGAGCGATATAAACAGAATCAGAATTTATAACATTACTCAACGTTCCAATTGAATCATCTTCATAAACATATACGATGTCAGAACTGGAATCCAGATATAATCGAACCATATCTTCCGCTGTTTCTTCTTTATCGCCTTCTTTGACAGGAGTTGATTTAACAACTATCAGCCTTCCTTCTTCCGTGCTTATTGACACAGGGGGTTCAGATCCATCCGTTGAATTATATGTATAATAAACCACCTTTTGGCCGTCCGTTATATCTCTATATGATACTATAACTTTATCTTCTTCAGAGATATCATCAGGGGCATTATCAACTTCAATCGCTTCAACCGTATCGTCAGCAACATCTTCTGATTCATCTGCCGCTTCGATTTTTTCAACAGTAGCCTCAGTTGATGCGACAATAGTTTCAGCCACCTCCTTCTTATCCTGATCATTATTCTTCGGATAAGTCAAAAATCCGATTCCCGTTATCACAATTATCGCTGCACCGACAGCGGTCACAATCTTAGTGCTTTTCTTCATATTCAGTACGCTTTTTACCCTTTCCTTAACACCTGTTTCACCAAATGCCACAGGACAAGCCGAAATATACTTCCGGGGTATGCTGAGGTCCAGGATTGACTGTGAATACTCTTTTTTTCTGTTATATCCTATCTTGTTGATCGCCTTTTCGTCACAGGCAAGCTCAATATCCCTGCAGAGCATGGAATAGCTGATCCATACAAGCGGGTTAAACCAGTAAATACATGAGATGACATATGCCACAGGTTTAAGCATATGATCCTTTCTCGATATATGAGCTCTTTCATGACTCAGAACGAAGTAAAGCTCCGTCGCCGTCAGATTATAAGGAACATATATCCTTGTCCTTAAGAAACCGAGGACAAATGGCGTCGTAACGCGTTCGGACTGATAGATATTACCCTTAAGAAGAACTGCATCCTTAACGCATCCTAAAAGCCTAATATAGGAAATGATTCCGCAAACGATAGTTACTACAATACCCAGTATCCATATCACGGAAAGAATCGTTAAGATGTCGGTCTTGCTTATGTCTGTAAATCCTCTTCCTTCCCGGGATGGTACTGCTTTTATAGTATGTGGATCGTTGTCAGCCATTTCCGTACTTACATAGTACCCGGCCTCGTTCATTTCCGGAGCCGCAGAATCCGATGAGGCATACTCACTCATTTCAGCAGTGGACATACTAATGATATCCTTCTGGGGAAGAACGCTGAACGGGCTTTCCAGACGGATCGGACATGCAAGTCTTACCAGAACAAGAAGCCAGAGTATACATCTCATGTATTTTGGCATGCCTTTAATGACATATCTTATCACTATACAGGCCGCAATAAGAAGACTTGCCGAAAAGCTGATATTAAGAAGTTTTAGAAAGACATTTATCATTTCTTTAATCCTTATATTCGTCTATAAGCTTCTGAATCTCACTTATCTCCTTTTTTGACAGCTTCCTGCTCTTGGAAAATGCCGCAAGAAAATCAGGGATGCTGCCTGCAAAGGTCTTATCTACCATATCATCAATCTCTGCCGTCTGGATCTCAGACTTGGAGACGAGGGAGGTGATTATCGCATTCTCGCTTTTGATCACTCCTCTTTCGGTAAGTCTCTTGATAACAGTATAAGTTGTTGCCTTCTTCCATCCGAGTTCGGCCTCGCAGATCTTAGCAAGCTCGGTACTCTTGATGGGTTCATGATCCCACAGGATCAGGCAGAATCTGTATTCACTTTCAAATACCTTTGGTGTTTCCATATTATTATCTACCTCAAAGACGTCTTTTTTTCATCAGATACAAACGACAAAACGGTCGAATGTATTCGACTATGTTTGTAGTCTAACACGTTCGACCACTTCTGTCAACATATTTTTTTATGTTTCATTCTGTCATCCTGAGCGACCGAAGGGAGTCGAAGGATCTTACTTCACACTAACACTTAGGGTTTTGTAGAGGCCGTTCTGGGTATAAACATAGATTTTGCATTCACGCGTACCGGTGACTTACCACCATAAAATACAGACAACAAAAACAATACTGACAGCATACATGCCATCATCTGACCAAAATATTTTTTTCTTTTCATCTTTTAACCTTCCTTTACTTTTACTTTTTTCTAATCCCGCATGATATCAATTCAATCCCCCCAGACCAAACCGAAACATCCGAAACAGTATTTATTTAACTTAATCAATATACCAAAGATATTCATTATTCTTCGTATAACATATCCGCTACGACAGCTATGTCTAATCCGTTCAGATCATTTCCCGTTGCTGACAGACTGTACTTGATAGAGTTCTCAGAATCATACCACTCTACCAGCATTGCATCGCGGTCATTCGAATCATTATCATCCTTTACATAGCTTGATACTTTGCAGTCACAGCCATCTTTTCCCCACTTGGAAAGCTTGTCATCCTCGGTTGCAGTCCATTCATAATACATTCCGGATATATCTGCATCTTCATTAATACCCTCGTACGCCCTCGCACAGTAATCAGTACCATTCATAGTAAACAGAAGCTGATTATATATGACCTCACTCTCTGATGGATCATTACCATTATACGTCTGCCAGATCACATCAGTCGCACCATCCGGGACCTTGAAAGGATGTGTCATACCCTTTTTTGCCTCTTCTTCATTTATATCAACCCATGGATTGATCATACTGTCGTTTCCTTTCTCATTATCTTCATTTCCGTTTTGTTCCGTACTTACTTCTTCGGATTTCTTGTCTTCCTTCTTTGAAACCGAGCAGGAACATAATGAAAGCAGAATAGATACAGAAAGTATTATATAGGTAAATGATTTCTTCATCACAAATCTCCTTACAATAAAAAAGTGCCCAGAGCCGGAATCGAACCAGCGACACGAGGATTTTCAGTCCTCTG
>JAFZRN010000007.1 GCA_017619835.1 Eubacterium sp. | reverse complement strand
TTGGGAAGGCGAATTTAAAGTAGAAGACCAAACTGCATCCGGAGACTGGTCTATAGTCAATATTGTATCTCGTGATTTATATGATAACATAGCATATTTCAATAATAGTAATTATTCTTCAAATGAGCCGAATAGTGATTTATCTGAATATGTTATTAATGTTATGACCCCACCATCACTTCCTTCAGACTTAGGAATCAGTGGTGAAAATAATTCGGGATATATATTATTATTTGATGATATTTTTGGTAATCGAAGCTATTATTTAGAAGAAGAGAATAGTGTTTCACCTTCTGTTAAGGTTTACTACCAGGACGAAGATGGTGCGCGTGAGCTTCTTAAGTCTGATAAGTATGATCTGAAGATTCAGCGAAAGATTATATCAGAAGGTGAAGTGTCTTATGAAGATGCAGAGTTTCCTCTCACATATGATGAAGATACAAGAACGTCTACATATAAGATAAGTGCTGTTGCAAAAGAGGACAGTGGATTTACCGGAGTGACAAAGGAGTTCTTTATAAATGTAACTAAAACCTATATGGTAGAATTTAACTCCCGTGGTGGAAGCAGCATTGCTACGCAGTATGTAATCCCCGGAGAGAAAGCGGTTGAACCTGAAAAACCGACACAGGAAGGTATGGTCTTTAATGGCTGGTATACATCCGATGATATGGTTAACAGATACTATTTCTCATCTGTTGTAGAGGATGATATGGTTCTGTATGCTGACTGGTTTGCATATATGGCTTTAGGTGTTTATAACGCTTCTAATCCTGAGAATTATCAGTGCGGTACTGTTAATATTCAAACATCAAAAGATGATTATATTTATGAAGATGCAACGACCATGAATTTCACCGCTCCGGAAGGAGAGGTTAAGCTGACGGCAAAGGCTGCTGAAGGTTATAGGTTTGTCGGATGGTTTGAAGGAGAAATAGGTGAAAGCTCATTTGTTGAATCCCCTTCAGAGGAACTTCTTTCAGATGAGCCGGAATATACCTGTGAAGCTTATGCCAGAGCTTTATGTGCAGTATTCGAATGTGAAGAGCATAAGTGGGGAGAACGTATTAAGAAGGCTACTCCGGATGAAGATGGAATGATCTATGGTGTTTGTTCAGTATGCGGCATGGAGGAAGAAGCAGGCATTCCATTGCTTAAAGTCAGCAATATCAAGTTAGAAGCAGATGAGTTTACTTATACAGGTCAGGAGATCAAGCCTGAGGTAACAGTGGCTAATTCTGAAGAGAATCTTTCGGAAGAATGCTACTCGGTAGAATATATAAACAACATAGAACCGGGAACTGCTACAGCGGTTGTTACACTAAAGGGAGATTACTATGAAGGAACTAAGGAACTGACCTTTACTATAAAGGCTAAGGAAGAGCCCAAGGAGCCCGGAACTGAAGAACCCAAAGAACCGATGGGGCCAAAGGCAGTTGCTCCGAAAATTGAGCTTTCGGCGATGACATTTACATATAACGGAAAAGAGCAGAAGCCGACAGTTACCGTCAAGGATGGCGATACAGTCCTTAAGGCTGAAACCGATTATACAGTAGCATACTCAGGTGATTGCATTAACGCCGGTACCTACACCATTACGGTTACACTTAAGGGTAACTATACGGGAAGTGCCAAAGCTGAATTTACAATTAATAAGGCAGCTAATCCTCTTAAGGTTAAGGGAAAGAAAGTAACATTAAAGCTCTTAACTATTAAGAAGAAGACTAAGAAGTATAAAGTTTCCAAGACGATCAAGTTCAAGAAAAAAGGAGAGGGCAATATTACGTACTCGCTTTCTTCTGCAAAGAAGGGCAAAAAGAACTACAAGAATAAATTTATGATAGACAAAAAGACCGGAAAGCTTACTGTAAAGAAGGGGCTCAAAAAGGGCGCCTACAAGGTTAAGGTCAAAGTAAAAGCAGCAGGCAATTCGAACTATAATTCATTAAGCAGGACAGCAACGATCAATATAACAGTTAAATAGTATTACAGAAAGACAGCATGGAAAAAATAGTTGAGACAATTCCATATGACAGGGTAAAGGATATTGATATGGTACGTCCTTTCTTCGGTGACCAAAAGATCATCATGTTCGATATCGAGACCACGGGGCTTTCTCCTTTGAAATCATTTACCTATCTCATAGGTATCAATATCTTTACCGGAAATGAGTGGCAGATCATCCAGCTTTTCAATGATGACGGAACCTCGGAGCCGGAGATGATAAGGACCTTTCAGGAAATGCTTAAGGATTATGACGTGCTTATGCATTTTAACGGTGATACCTTTGATATCCCATATATCCAGAAGAGGATGCAGTTTATCGAGCATAGATTCTCGATAAGCCTTACCGATAACTTTGATACTTTAAGAAGCTTCGATCTTCTTAAATATGTAAGACCATATAAGTTTGCTCTGGGTCTTCCGAATCTAAAGCAGAAGACTATAGAAAGATATATCGGGCTTGACAGAGTTGATATGTTTAACGGCGGACAGCTGATAGATGTTTATCTCGGATATCTTGCTTCGGGAGATGCACATTCAAGAGAACTGGTTCTGAGACATAACAGAGATGATATGGAAGGAATGATATATCTTACATCAATGCTCGGTATAGAGCTTATGATGAAAGGAGAGTTCGGGATAGCTGATCTTTCTACAAGGCCCGTTAGGGGCGGAGAGGGCATCGAGCTTGTCATAAAGGGAAAGCTTAACTATCCGGTCATCCATCCGATATGTAATCTTATGGACGGTATGCAGCTGGACGCTGAAAGGGATGAGTTCATTTTAAAGCTTCCGGTCTATTATGGTTATATGAACTATTATTACGGCAGTTCTTCAAAGGACGGATGCATCGGAGCCGAAGGTTACTTTACGAGAGGTCCCATAGATGTGATGGAAAAATTACCTCTTTATAAAGACAAACCGAAATCCCGACAGGGTTACATAATGCTTTCGGATAACTTCCTCGGAGAGAAGTCATTTGTCAAAGAATTTTCAAGAAGAATTATAAGTGAGATAATGCATTTTAAACGAAAATATTGATTTTAGGTGTTGAAACTGCTGAAATATGTGTTATAATTTGTGTATGATGTACACTGTAGGTGTATGAGAAATGTTTGCGGAGGGCGATATATATTATGATGCAACCAATGGATATAAGGTCACAGAGCTTCGGTACCGGACTCTTTGGATATAAGAAGAGCGATGTCGACCAGTATGTGGATACAGTCTATAGAGCGTATGACGAGTTATTCACAGAGAATAAGAAACTTCGTGAAGAAAAAGATAAACTGAATAAGGTTATTGAAGAGCAACGCGTTAAGATGTTCAAGCTTGAGAACAGCGCAGAAAGCGTTGTGGATACTACGGCTGTTGAAGCCGAGAAGGAAAAGGTCGTTGAAGCAGCTGCAGACAGCTTTAGTGCTTTTGATCAGGAAGCAAGTAAGGTGGCAGAAGCTGATGACAATCCTTTCGAAGATATCATTCTTGAAGAGCCAAAGGCTGAAGAACCTAAGGCCGATGATAAGCAGGAAGATTCTGCTGCATCCAAGTTCTTCCAGAACGCTAAGGATGACGTGATTGGTGGAGACGATGATGATGTATTCGTCGGAGAGATCGAGGATAACAGAAAGTCCAGCAAGGTAATGATCGGTGATGGAGAGGAAGAAGGAGCAGACGACTTCGAATTCCTGTAAAGTGAAGCTCTTCGGACTAACGGTTCGATATAAGGAAAGAGATAAGGGTGCTGCAAAGATTTGTAGCACCCTCTTTATTAGTAAATGAGGTTTTAAACTGATGATAGCTTATATCAGAGGAACCCTTGAGGAAAAGGGTATAGACTCGATTATAGTGGAAGCTGACGGAGTCGGCTACGAGATACTGACCTACAGCTATGTGATAGGCAAGCTCCCCGGTATCGGAGAGGAAGTAAAGATAATAACCTATATGGATGTACGTGAGGATTCCATGAGGCTCTTCGGATTTCTTACTTCCCAGGAGAAGACACTCTTTAAGCAGCTCCTTTCAGTCAGCGGAGTCGGCCCCAAGGGTGCCCTTTCCATTTTAAATGAGCTCGGCCCCGATAGGCTTATAGCAGCAGTGATAGCTGCCGACGCTAAGGCAATCTCAAAGGCTAACGGCATCGGTGCCAAGACAGCGCAGAAGGTTGTGCTGGAGCTGAGAGATAAGGTCAGCACGGAAGGCAGCATATTCGATCTTGACGGCATGGGCGGCGGCGGACAGTCCGCAGCAGAAAGCTCGGCAGCAAAGGAAGCAGTGGAAGCACTTACCGCCCTCGGTTATTCCGCTTCGGATGCGACAAAGGCTGTAAGATCGATAGAAGCTAATGACGGCATGAAAGCCGAAGATATAATTAAGGCGGCACTTAGAAGATTATGAAAAACAGGATCATAACAACTGATATAACTCTCGAGGATGAGAAGGTAGAAAAAACTCTCCGTCCCAGAAGTCTCAGTGAATATATAGGTCAGAACAAGGTTAAGAAAAACCTTGAGGTATTTATAGAAGCTGCGAAGAGAAGACATGAGACACTTGATCACGTTCTTCTCTACGGACCTCCCGGCCTCGGCAAGACGACTCTTGCCTGCATAGTGGCAGAGGAGATGGGCGTAAATATCAAGGTTACCTCGGGACCGGCGATCGAAAAGCCGGGCGAGCTTGCGGCGATACTCAGCCAGCTCTCCGAAGGAGATGTCCTTTTCATTGATGAGATTCACAGACTTAACCGTCAGGTTGAGGAGGTGCTGTATCCCGCGATGGAGGACTTTGCGATAGATATAGTTATCGGTAAGGGCGAACAGTCAAAGTCACTCAGACTTGATCTTCCAAAGTTTACTCTTATTGGTGCAACGACGAGAGCGGGAATGCTTTCGGCTCCGCTTCGTGACAGATTCGGAGTAGTGAACAGGCTTGAGTTTTATAACGTGGCAGATCTTATGACCATCATTACCAGATCATCCGGAGTACTCGGTATCGAGCTCAGTGATGAAGGCGCCCTGGAGATAGCAAAGCGTTCACGAGGTACTCCGAGACTTGCAAACAGGCTCCTTAAGAGAGTCAGGGATTTTGCAGAGGTTGAACACGCAGGGATAATAGATTATAATGTGGCTAATGAGGCTCTCGACAGACTTGATGTGGATTCTTTCGGACTCGATGATACCGACAGAAATATCCTCACTACGATAATTACCAATTTCGGAGGAGGCCCCGTCGGACTGGATGTACTTGCAGCCGCCATCGGAGAGGATGCCGGAACCATTGAGGATGTATACGAGCCGTATCTTATAAAGAATGGTCTTATCAGCAGGACTCCGAGAGGAAGAGTCGCAACAGAGAAGACCTACAAGCATCTGAATATTGAAATGAGTGAGGTGTAATATGGGACAGTCAAAGGTTGATATACCTGTAGTAATAAACAATAAGGTTTATACATTGAGTGGTTATGAGGGAGAAGATTATCTGCAGAATGTTGCCACATATATAAACGGTAAGATTGCAGAATGCAAAGCTTCCGAGGAATACCGCAGGATGAATACAGAATATCAGGGAGTCCTGCTTGCACTCAATATAGCGGATGACTACTTTAAGGCTAAATCAAAAGCGGACGAGATATTCGGTGATAACAGTGATAAAGAGCAGCAGCTTTATGAATTAAGACATGAGGTGATAGAGGCCCAGATCAAGCATGAAGCAGCACTTAAGCTCGTAGAGGAATATAAGGAGCAGGTAAGCCAGCTCCAGAGAAAAGTAGTTCAGCTCGAAGCTGAAAGGGATAAGAATAATGCCAGGAGATAAGCCGGAAGTTTTAGCCCCGTCAGGAAATATGAAAGCTCTTAAGGCAGCTATAGCTGCCGGAGCCGACGCATGTTACCTTGCGGGGAATTCTTTTGGGGCGAGAGCCTTTGCAGGCAACTTCACAGATACGGAGCTTCTCGAAGCTCTGGAATATGCGCACCTCTTTGGTGTCAGGCTGTATCTTACAGTCAATACGCTCATTAAGGATAATGAGTTTAAAAGACTGTATGATTTTTTATGCCCTCTTTACGAGGCAGGCCTTGACAGTGTACTGGTGCAGGATCTTGGCGTGCTTAAATTCATAAGAGAAAACTTCCCGGAGCTTCCGATCCACAGCTCCACGCAGATGAATATCCTGACACCTGAGGGGGCTTCTTTTGTAAAAAGCCTCGGAGTTAAAAGGATAGTGGCAGCAAGGGAAATGACTTTGAAGGAGCTTAAAGCTATCAAGGATACTTCGGACGTTGAGCTCGAGGCTTTCGTTCACGGAGCTATGTGCGTATGCTACAGCGGAAGATGCTTAATGAGTTCCATGCTGGGTGGAAGGAGCGGTAACAGAGGCTGCTGTGCCCAGCCCTGCAGGAAGCTTTATAACGGCTCCTACAGACTCTCCATGAGAGATATGTGCACCTTAAGATATGTGCCGGATCTTATAGAGGCGGGAGTTGATTCCTTCAAGATAGAAGGAAGGATGAAGAATGAATATTATGTGGCATCCGCGGTTGATTCCTATAAGAGGATGATCGAGGACTATGCTTCGGGATGCTTTACCGTGGAGAAAGCATTTGCAGAGGAAAAAAGGCTTTTGGATGTATTCAACAGGGGCGGCTTTACCTCGGGTTACCTTATGAATGAAAGAGATGCCGTAAGAGATGAGGCGAGAAGAGAGAAGCTGATCGATTCCTCTATGCCCGGAAGAAGAGGGGTTCCCGTGGGAAAGGTGCTCGGGATTAATAAGGGTCGTATCTCCTTTAAGGCCGAGACCGATATAGGTAAGGGGGATGAGCTTCTTATCGATATCAAAGAGCCCATAAGCCTTACCTGCGGAAGTGATATCAAAAAGGGTGCTCTTGCAGATATCCCTTCGCCCGATACCAAGAGGATAAGTAAGGGAGCGGGCATCTACAGGACAAGAAGCAAAAGCCTGACCGGGGAGCTTGAAAGCATGATCAGCTCCGGCAGGAAGCTTGATATAGATATGAGCTGCAGGCTCCGGAAGGGCGAGGAGCTTTCCATAAAGCTAAGCCCATCAAAATGTGACAAATCATCCCAGGGAACTTTTGTCACATTTTTGGGGGATGTGGTCGAGGGTGCGCTTTCCAGGCCCCTTACAAAGGATGTGATAGAATCCAAGCTTACCAGGATAGGTACAGATGGTGACTTTAATGTGGCAGGCTTTGAGTGCGAGATGGATGATGATATCTTTGTTCCGGTATCGGCACTTAAGGCTATCAGAAGAGAAGCCCTTGATAAGCTTAAGAGTAAGATAACCGGAAGCTACAGGAGAGATCCGGTTGGCAGGAAAGAGCCGGATAGTGTGAAGACACTCGATATGCCGGATAATACTTCCAATACATCCGGTGGCAACGTTTATAGCTATGACTCCGAGCTGCATGTTTCCCTCACAAGTCCGTCCCAGATAGATGAAGCACGTAAGATCGCCGGTGAAGAAGGCCGGAATATCGACTTTATATATTTTGATTACAGCGGCTTTGATAAGGATGGAGCGGTATTAAGGGAAACTTTCCCGGAAAGCAGGCTGATCATATCTCTTCCCTATGTGAACAGGGGAGACTACTCCGCTTATGATATCATGGTAAATGATATCGAAGAGGGAACGGCTGACGGGGTTTACATAAGATGTCTGGATGATCTTGCCGGGATTTTAAGATTTTTCAGAAATGAGGGCAGTGCCGGAAGAGTGATAACCGTAATACTGGCCGGTTCCGTCTATGCTTATAATACGTTTGCGACGTCATTTTACAAGGAAATGTTTGATGATTATGATGTGGAGCTTTATCTTGAAGCGCCATATGAATTATCGCGCTCACAGGTTGATGCCATTATGTATCCAAAGGGTGTTAAACTCGTTAGGCCGGTCTACGGAAGGATGCCGCTGATGGTGACTGATGCGCTTTCCGACAGCGAAGGAAACTTAAGAGATGACAGAGGAGCTGTATATCCGGTAGTCTACAGCGGCCTCTCGAAATATAATGTGATCTACAGTGCGGACACATTAAAGATAAAGGATGAAAGGATCCGCATCAGAAAATACGACCTTACTACAGAACTTAGGGACGTAAGTTATACTACCGGACACTATGAGAAAGGTATCTGATCTATTATGCAGAATGTTATATGCATGATATCTAAATATCTGGTCCTGCTATTTATGGCGCTATATACCATAAAGTGCTATACATACTTTACGGCGAAGGACAGGGAGAAGAGGACGTCGAACCTGAATAAGCAGGTTTTCTACATCTTTATGATCCATTTTCTCTGCCATGTAATGCTGCTCATTAATCTGCAGGAAGTGAAGATCGCGCTTTATTATCCGGTGGAGATACTGATAGCGGTACTTTATATAGCGAGTTTCAGACTGATCTATAAGAGGTCATCCAGGCTTCTTACGAATAACGTAGCCTTCCTTATGCTGATCGGTTATACGATCCTCTTAAGGCTGAATCCGAAGCTTGCGGTAAGGCAGTTTCTGCTTGCATCCGCGGGTCTCGTGCTGACGCTTTTTGTTCCCTTCCTTTTATCCAAGATAAAGGGCATAAAGAACTGGAGCACATTTTACGGGATATTCGGAATAATCTTCCTCGCCTCGGTCTTTATACCGGGTGTCGGTAAGGTTGTAAATGGCTCGAGAAACTGGATCGAGATAGCGAGCTTTTCCATGCAGCCGATGGAATTCGTGAAGATCATATTCATCTTCTTTGTGGCAAGCTCGCTGGTTAAGGTGAATACCTATAAGCAGCTTGTGATAAATGCCATCATCGCCGCACTCTTTATGCTGGTGCTTGTGGCTCAGAAGGACTTCGGTGCGGTGCTGCTTTTCTATATCTGTTACTTTATGATGGTTTATCTTGCAACCTCCAGGCCGACCTTCATGCTGCTGGGTATCGGCCTTCTGATCCTTGCCTGCTTTGCGGGATATGTCCTCTTTAAGGACAGCCTGTTTGCGCATATCATGGTCAGGATAACGGCTTGGCAGGATCCGTTTAAGTATAGAGATACTTTAGGTTACCAGCTTTCGGAATCACTTTTTGCGATAGGAACCGGAGGCTTTGTGGGGACCGGCCTGGGAAGAGGAATGCCATATATCATCCCGGTTGCCGAGAGCGACTTTATATTCTCTGCGATATCCGAGGAGCTGGGAGTCATTTTCGGACTTGCTCTTATACTTATCTATCTCAGCAGCTTTATCGCAATGCAGAATATAGCAATGAAATGCAAGAACCCATTTTACAAATACGTGACCTTCGGTATCGCGATAGTTTATATCTTCCAGGTCTTCCTGAATATCGGAGGCGTTACGAAGTTCATCCCGTCGACGGGAGTCACGCTGCCGCTTATCAGCTACGGCGTGAGCAGCGTGTTCAGTACACTTATAATGTTTTCAATTGTCCAGTATACATATATCTTAGTCAGTGAAGAGGCAGACGAGCTTGAAAAAGAAAGAGAAAGAATCGAAAGAAAGGGTAAGATCCCTTTCCCCGGAGATGCAGCAGTTTCTGGAAAGGGAAAAAGAAAGAACCCGGAAAAATAAAATAAAGAATCAGCCCATCGTCTTCATGACCTATGTGATGGTGCTTACCTTTATGGCGCTTTTCGGATATATCATCTACTTCATGTTCAATGATGCCGATAAGGTTGTGGCCGACTCGCAGAATAAACGTCAGGACAGCTTCGATGAGTTCATCGTTCGAGGCGAGATCTTAAGCCGCGACGGAGACCAGCTTGCATATACCGACATCGATGACGAGGGGCATGAGACGAGAGTTTATCCATATAAGGGACTCTTTGCCCATACCGTGGGCTACAACAACTATGGCCGCGCGGGACTGGAGCTTGAGTATAACTTTGAGCTTATGCGTTCTCATGTAAATGTCATGGAAAAGGTTTCAAATGATATCTCGGATGACAAGAACCCGGGCGACAAGGTTGTGACGACCTACAGCTGTGAACTGACCCAGGCTGCCGCACAGGCTCTCGGCGACGCCAAGGGAGCAGTAGTCGTTATGGATGTGGATACGGGTGATCTATTAACGGTATATTCAAGTCCGACATTTGACCCTAACGATATGGAAAAGGTCTGGGCAGATGTTCATTCCGAGGAAGGAAGCTCGAGCACGATATTCCTTAACAGGGCGACTCAGGGACTCTATGCGCCGGGCTCGACCTTTAAGGTTATCACTGCGATGGAATATATCAGGGAGCATCCCGATTATGAGAACTATACTCATACATGTAACGGCTCTGATATCTTTAACAGCGTAAAGATAAGATGCAGCAACTCGAATGCGCACGGAACCCTTGACCTTAAGGGCTCCCTTGCAAGATCCTGTAATACGAGCTTTGCAAATATAGGCGTAAATGAGATCAAAGTCGATAAGCTCCGGAGCCTTACCGAGCAGCTTCTCTTTAACGGAAAGCTTCCCCTTGATACCGATTATTCAAAGTCCAGCTTTAAGCTGAGCTCGGAGAGCAATTATTCCGAGATACCTCAGACGGTGATAGGGCAGGGCGATACGCTTATAACCCCGATCCATAATGCTCTCATCATGCAGGCTATCGCAAATGGCGGAGTCATGATGAAGCCGAGATACGTGACCGAGATAAGAAGCGATAACGATACCGTGATCAAGAGTTTCGGAACAAAAACCTATGGCAGTGTGCTTGATGCGGATCTTACAAAACAGATAATCCCTCTCCTTGAAGAGGTATGTAAGACAGGAACCGCCTCCGAAGTTATGTCAACCAAACCATATCCCGTTGCCGGTAAGACTGGAACCGCGGAATATGACAATAACGGAAACTGCAATTCCTGGTTCGTCGGTTTCTCCGGCGGCGACAGCCCCGATATCGTAGTCAGCGTTATCGTGGAAGACTATACTAACAATCATATATCCGGCACATCCGTTGCCTCCCAGATCTTCGACAGATACTATGATATGAATAAATGAAACTCTGGGACGGGGGATCAGTTTCAAAATGAAACAAATGGTTTATGTGACAAACAGATCTGATCTGTTTGTCACATTTTTGTCATAAAAGTATGGGTTGATTTTACTGAAAAAAGTTGTTATCTTAATAGGTGAGCCGCGGGCATCGGGTAATTGCCGGCGGGAGAGTTACACACACCGTATAGATGGGAGGGATTGCAATGATTGAGGCAATTAGTTGTGGTGGTGTGGTTATATTCAGAGGTAAGATACTTCTTCTGTATAAGAACTATAAAAACAGATATGAAGGCTGGGTTCTTCCGAAGGGAACAGTTGAGGAAGGCGAACAGCATACCGAGACCGCACTCAGAGAGGTAAAGGAAGAGTCCGGAGTTGATGCAACTCTTATCAAGTATGTTGGTAAGACGAGCTACACATTCAGTACCTACTCGGATGTCGTAAGTAAGAACGTACACTGGTATCTTATGATGGCTAACAGCTTTTACAGCAAGCCGCAGAAGGAAGAGTACTTCTGTGATTCGGGCTATTATAAGTTCCATGAGGCTTATCATCTGCTGAAGTTCCCGAATGAGAAGCAGATCCTTGAAGAAGCCTATAGCGAATATATTGAATTAAAGAAAAAACATCTTTGGGGCAGTGGGACCATATGAGTGATTCTGATTTCAACATGGATGAAATTGAGGAACTGCTGAAGAAGTACAGTAATCCTGGTGCTGCTTTCGCAGTTGAACCTACGCCGGCCGTTGAGCCGGCTTCTTATTCTGCGCCGGAACCCAAGCCGGAACCTAAACCCGAGCCCAAGCCCGAGCCCGAGCCGAAATCGGATCTAAGGCTCAGTCACAAACCTGAATCTGTCCTAAGGGCTGACATGAAGCCCGAACCCAAGCCGGAACCTAAACCGGAACCCAGTCCGGCAATGGGGGCAGACCCCGATCCCGAACCCCGCTTTGAGATAAAGCAGAAACCCAAGAAGCCCGAGAAGGCACCGGAGAAGCGTTTCGAGTTTAAATCCAAGGAAAGACTTCATCCGGATGCAATGCAGCAGCGTCATTCCAGGGCAGAACTCATAAAGAATGAAGCCCTGATGAAGGAAGCCAACAAGGCCTACAGGGAAGAAAGAGAAAAGAGACAGAAGAAAAAGAAGGCTGCAAATGTCTTCCTCGATATACTTCTCGTCCTGCTGATCGCCGTATTTATCGGCTCCGGAGCATATCTCGGAATCTACTTCTTTAATACCGGCAAGGCCGAGAGCCAGTTCGTTGATCTTAAACGTAAGATAGATACCGATGCTCATTCGGTTTCCCCTGACGGAGAGAAGAAGTCGGAAGAAAAGACAGATAGTAATGAGGATTATCTTAAATATGTAGACTTTAACGGTGTGTCCGTTCAGTCCAAGTTTGCCGAGCTTTATGAGATGAATAATGATTTCATAGGCTGGCTGATGATCCCGGATACAAAGATAGATTATCCTGTAATGTATACTCCCAATGATGAAGAATATTACCTTCACAGGGATTACAATAAAGAAAATAGTTCGTCGGGAACACTTTTCCTCGGAAAGAGGTCCGACTGCATAAAGCCTTCCGATAACGTTATAATCTATGGCCACAACATGAAGGCGGGCACAATGTTCCACGGGATCATCTCATATGAGTCGGAGGATTTCTATAAGGAGCATAAGACCATATACTTTGATACCATTGACAATAACGGAAAGTATGAGGTCATAGCCGCATTCAGGACCGAGATAAGAGAAGACGATGCGAACTCATTTAAATACTATGAATTTGCAAATGCCTCGACTCCGGAAGAGTTCGATGAATATGTTGAAAGAGCGAAGAAGCTTACTCCTTATACCATAGATGAGACAGCGGTCTACGGCGAAAAGCTCCTGACCCTCTCAACCTGTGCATATCATGTAAGCGACGGAAGATTCGTCGTGGTAGCAAAAAAAATTGATTAAGTACTTGCATTAGCTTTTGAAATATGATAGTATACCAAATGTTGCGGGCAAAAATAGTTTAGTCCCGAGTTTCGAGAGCAAGGAGGGAAGAAAAATGGCAAAATGTTTTTATTGTGATAAGTCAGTACACTTTGGAAACAATGTGAGCCACTCACACAGAAGATCCAATAGAATTATGAAATCCAACATAAAGAGAGTTAAGGCTAAGGTGGATGGTTCACCTAAGACAATCTATGTATGTACAAAGTGTCTCAGATCAGGCAAGGTAGAGAGAGCATAGTCTGACGACATATGACTTTATAATGTTTGAAAACAGCATGTACAGCATGCTGTTTTTATTTATTTTCATACAAATGAATTCTTTACATAAATGCCCATATATAATACAATAAAGGGTGGTTTTATAAACGGCGGGATATTCCCGTTAGTAAATGTGGAGGTAATCGATATGTCAGATATACTTAAGAGTACCGAAAACGAAAATGGCAGGATTGTGATAGAAAAAGATGTTATCGCTCAGTATGCTGGATATGCTGCTCTTGACTGCTTCGGAATAGTCGGAATGGCTACCATCAGCATGAAGGACGGACTTGCCAAGCTTCTCAAGGGGGATAATGTGGGAAGAGGCGTAAGCGTAAGGATCGATGAGGATAACACTCTGAATATTGATTTCCATATCATTGTTGCGTACGGCGTCAATATAAAGACTGTTGTTAATAATCTCGTTAGTACGGTAAAGTATCAGATCGAGGATTATACCAATATGAAGGTTAAGGGTATTAAGGTATACGTTGAGGGTGTCAGAGTTATTGACTAAATATGTTCATTAAAAGAAAGACGAATGGAAGGTAATGACATGGCTGTAAGTAAACTTGATGCTAAGATTATTAAGCAGGCATTTATTTCAGGCGCTAATAGGCTGAGTAATAATAAAGAATATATAAATGAGCTCAATGTATTTCCGGTTCCCGACGGAGATACCGGAACCAATATGACTCTAACCATAATGGCTGCGGCTGCAGAGGTAAAGGAACTTGAGAATCCGACAGTGGATCTTCTTGCAAAGGCTATTTCAAATGGCTCCTTAAGGGGAGCGCGCGGAAACTCCGGTGTTATCCTTTCACAGCTCTTCAGAGGCTTCTGCCGTGAGATGAAGGGCAGGGATTATCTTGATATAGATGATCTGGATGCAGGCTTTACTCATGCAGTGGAGACTGCTTATAAAGCAGTTATGAAACCCAAGGAAGGAACAATCCTCACGGTTGCAAGAGGAATGTCTGACAGAGCGGATGAGCTGGTAGGAACAGAGGATGATATCATAAGCTTCCTCGAGCAGATCGTTGAGCATGGTAAAAAGGTTCTGGCAAAGACTCCCGAGATGCTTCCGGTTCTTAAGGAAGCAGGGGTTGTGGATTCCGGCGGACAGGGACTTATCGAGGTTATGGAAGGTTTCCTTCTCGGAATCAAGGGAACTCCCGTAGCACTTGAGGGCGGTGATCAGCCGCAGACTCTCCAGAAGGGTGCGGGCATCCTTTCCGAACTTCCCGGCACCAAGCCATCGGGAAGCAGCAGGGATGATATATCCACAGCCGATATCAAATATGGTTATTGTACCGAGTTTATCATTCTCCTTGATAAGGAGCTTACTGATAAACAGGTTGAAGATATAAAGAACTACCTTCTTTCGATCGGTGACTCGCTGGTATGCGTTGCCGATGAAGAGATCGTAAAGATACATGTACATACCAATCATCCCGGCAAAGCATTTGAAAAGGGACTTGAGTATGGACAGCTTACGAGATGCAAGGTAGATAACATGCGTGAGGAGCATAGAGAGCTTCTTCATATGGAAGGTGCAGAAAGCACCGGAAGTACTGAAAGTACTCAGGATACGGAAAGTGAGAAGCAGAAGTACGGCATCATCGCAGTAGCGGCAGGCGACGGGATTTCCGAAATATTTAAGGAGATCGGTGCAAGCTATGTTATCGAGGGCGGACAGACAATGAACCCCAGCACGGATGATATAATCAGCGCAATAAGCTCCGTAAATGCCGAGACTATCTATCTGCTTCCGAATAATAAGAATATAATCCTGGCTTCCAATCAGGCTGCACAGCTTATAAAGGATAAGAAGGTTTATGTGGTCCAGTCCAAGACCATTCCCCAGGGAATCGGAGCTGTTCTCGGCTTTAATCCCGAGGCTGAGGCTGAGGATAACTACTCGGCTATGAGCGTGGCTATGGAAGATATAAGATCCGGCGAGGTGACATTTGCGGTAAGAGATACTTCGGTGGATGGCAAAGAGATACATAAAAATAATATAATGGGCATATCCGATAACGGAATAGACGCAGTAGGTACCGAGGTCGGCGAGGTCACAGAGAAGCTTATTGAGACTCTGGTTGACGAGGATTCGGGACTTATCAGCATATATTTCGGTGAGGATGTAACAGAGGAAGACGCCGAAAAGCTCGGCGAAGCCCTGGAAGAAAAGTATCCGGATCTGGATGTGGATGTAAAGTACGGCGGACAGCCTATCTATTATTACATTCTTTCGGTAGAGTGACATCTAGAGGTTTATAAATGAATTTAACCGACGGCATTATCAACATAAAGGGGATCGGGGAGAAGACTGCGAAGAGCTTCAATTCTCTCGGGATAGAGACCATAGATGATCTCATCCATTATTACCCCAGAGCATATAAAACATATACAGAGCCTGTCTCAGTCAGCAGCACCGCTGAAGGGGACAGGGTTGCTGTTTTATGCAGAATTGTATCCTATGTTGAAACACGTAAGGGCAGACGTTATACGATAACCAGCCTTTCAGCCGCCGATGACACGGGCTCCATAAGGATGGTATGGTTCAATATGCCATTTTTAAGGAGCGCATTTCATAAAGGGGAAGTTTTCGTATTCTTCGGTACGATAAAATATAAGGGCAACATGCGCGTAATGGAGATGCCCGAGTTCTTCACCCAGTTCAATTATGAGAAGACCATGTCTTCGATGCAGCCGGTCTACCACCTGAAGGCAGGGGTTACGAACGGCGCGATAACAAGAGCGATACGCGGTGTGCTTCCCGTGATAGAAGCGCTTCCGGATTACCTTCCCGAGAAGGTCTTAAGTGAAAAAGATCTGATGAGCTTCAGTGAAGCTATAAAAGAGATTCATTTTCCCGAAAATGAGCCGGCTCTCAAAAGGGCACTGAAGAGGATTGCTTTTGATGAATTCCTTCAGTTCCTTATAAAGATAAGAAAGCTGAGAGAGGATTCGGTAAGCCTTCCCAACCGGCATCCCATAACCGGCGAGAGCGTTCTGAAAAGAGAAGCATTTGAGGCAGGCCTTCCATTTACTTTGACTCAGGGACAGAAGGATGCTATAGCGGATATCACCAAGGATATGCAGTCCGATTTTGTCATGAACAGGCTTATCCAGGGTGATGTAGGTTCGGGAAAGACCATTGTTGCCGCTGAAGCGCTTTTAATGAATTCAATCTCAGGCTATCAGGGAGCGCTGATGGTTCCGACAGAAGTGCTTGCAATGCAGCATTTTGAAGATATTTCAAAGCTTATGAAGCCATATAAGCTTAAGGTAAGGCTTCTCACCGGTTCCATGTCGGTTAAGGAGAAGAGGACCGTATATGAGGAGCTTAAGAGTGGTGAATGCAGTATAGTTATAGGAACTCATGCGATCATCCAGGATAAGACCGAATTCAAGAATCTCGGGCTTGTCATAACCGATGAGCAGCACCGTTTCGGAGTTAAGCAGAGAGACCGCCTCGAGGAAAAGGGCGATATGCCCCATGTACTTGTAATGAGTGCGACACCGATCCCGAGAACTCTTGCCATTATCATCTACGCGGATATGGATATCTCCGTTATAAAGGAGCTTCCCGCAGAGAGAAAACGAATCAAGAACTGCGTAGTCGGCACGGATTACCGTCCGTCGGCTTATAAATTTATAAAGCAGCAGATATCAGAGGGCCGTCAGGCCTATGTCATATGCCCAATGGTGGAAGAGGGCGAAGGCAGTGAGCTTGAAAATGTCATGAGCTACGCCGAGGACTTAAGCGCGGTACTGGGTGAAAAGGTCAGGATAGATTATCTTCACGGCCGTATGAAGGAAAGTGAGAAGAGTGAGATCCTTCATAAGTTCACATCCGGCGAAACGGATATCCTGGTTTCAACCACGGTTATAGAGGTCGGTATCAATAATCCGAATGCCACGGTCATGATGATAGAGAATGCGGAACGCTTCGGCCTTGCACAGCTTCATCAGTTAAGAGGCCGCGTGGGCAGAGGCAGCTACCAGAGCTATGCCATTTTCATAAATGTAAAGAAATCCAATGAATCCATTGAACGTCTCAAGGTCCTTGAAGACTCCAATGACGGCTTCTTTATAGCTTCGGAAGATTTAAGGCTGAGGGGCCCCGGAGACTTCTTCGGTATAAGGCAGAGCGGCGATATGGACTTTAGGATCGCGGATATCTATAAGCACGCCGATATGCTGAGACTGGCACAGGATGTGTCCATTGAGTACGGAGACGTGCTGGCTAAATAATTGTTGAAAACATAAGATATTTTATGTTATAGTAAAGGTTGGTTAAATATGAGAGTAATAGCGGGTTCAAGAAGAAGCCTCCCCCTAAAGACGCTTGAAGGGGACGCTACAAGACCTACGGCTGATAAGTATAAGGAGACACTTTTCAACTGTCTTCAGATGGATGTTCCGGGATCCAGGTTCATGGATCTTTTTTCCGGGAGCGGTTCCATTGCGATAGAGGCTCTTTCAAGAGGAGCAAGCCACGCAGTACTTGTTGAAAACAGCAGGGATGCACTGGCAGTCATAAAGGCGAACATTCATTTTACTAAGTTTGAAAATGAGGCCGAGATAATCAAGTCCGATGTGATAAGCTATCTGAGAAGGCTTACGAAGATCGATGCGGATATCATCTATATCGATCCGCCTTACGGAAAAGGACTTGAAAGAGAAGCACTCGAGATACTTGACTCAAAGGAGTTTATTAATGACGAAGCAATCGTCGTAGTCGAGGCAAAGCTTGACGAGGATATGAGCTATCTGGATGATATGAACTTCGTTATATATAAGCTCAAGAATTATAAAACAAACAAGCATGTCTTTCTAAGGCGTAAAGCGTAAGAAGACATTTACAGGAGACATTAAGTGAGTACAGCAATTTATCCCGGGAGCTTTGATCCTGTGACCCTAGGTCATATGGATATCATCAGCCGTTCATCTAAGATTTTCGACAGGGTTGTGGTATGTATCCTCAACAATTCAACGAAAAAAACTCCGTTGTTTTCTCGTAGTGAACGTGTTAATATGTTAAATGATGTTGTGAAGAAATTCGGCAACGTCGAAGTAATGCAGTATGACGGTCTTCTGGTCGATTTTGCTAAGGAGAATAACATCAGCATAATCGTCAGAGGCTTAAGGGAGATAACCGATTTTGACAGCGAGCTTCAGATGGCTCAGGGCAATCATATGGTATCTCCGGATATAGAAACAATATTTCTCGCGACAGACCCGAGGTTTTCCTTTATCAGCTCAAGCATGGTAAGAGAATTTGCAAGCTACGGAAAGTCAGTTAAGGGATTTGTTCCGGAAGAGATACTTCCGTTGATAGAAGCGAAGGTAGAGATTAATCAGTAGGAGGATTATTAAAATGGGTAAAAAGGGCGTTGAAGAAATGATCGATGAGATCGAGGTTTTTGTAGAGAATTGCAAGTACCAGCCTCTTTCATCTAATAAGATCATCGTTCCCAAGGATGAACTTGATCGTATGCTTAATGAGCTTAAGCTTAAGCTGCCTAGTGAGATCGAGAGATGCAAGAAGATAATGAGAAACAAGGAAGCTATCCTTGCTTCAGCAAGAACACGTTCCGATGCCATTATATCCGAATCTGTTAATGAAGCTAACAGACTTGTGGATGCTCATCATATCACAGAGCTTGCAAATGCGAGAGCTAACGAGATCCTTGAATCTGCAAGAGAAGAAGCAGCAGGTATCGTTGCAGATGCAAATGCCGAGGCAACAGAGGTTCGTCTTGGTGCTATGCTCTATACTAAAGAGAAAGTTAAGGATATCAGAGATTTCCTTAAGGCTACACTTGATGCTGAAAATGATAACTTCAGAAATCTTATCGACAGCCTCGAGAACGGTGTTTATACAATGGATACAAACCTTAATGAAGTTGAGGCAAGTCTTGCACTTATCAATTCCGATCCTCAGAGCGTTGTAAGCGGACGTGCAGATTCTTATAAGGATTACGGCGATGAATATGACGAGCCGGAAGCTGAAGAAGAAGCTGAAGAGGAAGCAGAAGATGAGTACGAAGACGATGACGACTTCGATGATGACGATGATTTCGACGATGATGACGATTTCCTCGATGACTAAATAGGATTTTATCAGGATTTAAAAAGCCTTTCCGGCGTCAGCCGGGAAGGCTTTTCTTAACATATTAGATTGTTCTCACCTGGCTCGACTTCTCACTCCTCAGTCTCACATCCGTATTATCATAGATGATCTGATTATAGAGGTCGCTTGCGAGTCTGTCTATCTGCCACATCCTCTTTCCGAGATCGGTCTCGGGTTTGAATTCCGACTTCTTATTGATAACGGTAAGGTCCGAAGCATCTGTGATGGCCTTAAGCTGCGTGGAATACTTCTTATCAAGAGCGAGAAGATTGACATATTCACTGAAGCCTTCTTCATATGCCCTTGTCCTGTCGGCATCCGTAATTCCCAGAACCATATGCAGGAGCACGCGGCTCACTCTGGTCATCGTAAGGTTCTTCGTCTTAAGATAATCCGTTATCTCCACATATTTGACCGGAAGAGGAAGCTTTCTCAGTCGATTGAGAAGCTCCGGTGTCATATCCAGCGTGGTATGCAGGAACGAGATCTCCGAACCGAGGTTCCTGTCATAGATGATACGTGACATGATAAATGGTGTCAGCCAGTCGGCATCCGGAAGCGGTTTCTTAAGATAATCCGCATAAACCTCCATACATGCCTTGGGGATAAAGTTCCGTACATCCTCTGAATCGCTCAAAGCTTTCCTGATAGCAGTAGCGCTGGAATAATTCCCCGAAAGCGAGCTTGAATGATAACCCTCATCCATACGTTTCAGCATGACCGGCATTATCTTGGAGTTATTTTTCTTAAGCGCGGTGATATATGATATCGCCAGGATATTATTGGGCTTGGAAATGATTCCGTCGACCTCATTTCCCAGCATCTTTACTATGGCCTTCTCGCTGGCGAGAGGATAGCTGTAGCCCTTCTCAAGATAATTATTCAGAAGTATCTTATATTCCGAAGGCTCATACGCAAGGATCTCGGATACCTTGTCAAAGATATCCATCCTTTCATCCTCGACACCGAAGATGAGGCCGTCCACCGAATTCAGTTTATCGAGTATACTAACGGCACCTGCCGCAAAGTCCCTGGCACTTCCCGTTGCATATAAAACAGGCAGTTCAAATACTATGCTGACGCCGCCCCGGAGGGCTGCTTCGGCACGGGTATATTTGTCGGCTAGGGCAGGAGTACCGCGCTGCATGAAGTTACCGCTCATAAGAGCCGTAACGGTGTCAGCACACAGAACTTCCTTTGCGTAATCTACCAGATATTTGTGTCCGTTATGAAATGGATTGTACTCCGCAATGATTGCAATATTAGACATAGGCATAGTCCTTTCAAACCTAACTGCACGCCACTTTTATAATAGCATTTTTTCATAAAATATGCTATACTGTTTTCATTCGTCTGAACTAAATTTTTTAAAAATTTTACATCAAAGAAATTTATATTTTTCAGCCGCGGTGTGAGGGGCATTCTGCGGCAGTCGAAAGGAGTAAAAATGGCAAACGAGGAAAGATTAAAAGCGCTTGATGCTGCACTCGCTCAGATCGAGAAACAGTTCGGAAAAGGTTCGGTCATGAAGCTGGGTGACAGCGCCAAGAACATGAATATAGAAGCAGTACCCACAGGTTCGCTCAGTCTGGATATTGCCCTTGGTATCGGAGGTATGCCGAGAGGACGTATCATCGAGATCTACGGACCCGAATCCAGTGGTAAGACAACCGTTGCACTTCATGTGGTTGCAGAGGTTCAAAAAGCCGGCGGAATCGCAGGCTTCATCGACGCAGAGCATGCACTGGATCCCGTATATGCAAAGAATATAGGTGTTGATATAGATAATCTCTATATATCACAGCCGGACAGCGGAGAGCAGGCTCTCGAGATCACAGAGACCATGGTCCGTTCCGGTGCTATAGATGTTCTCATCATCGACTCCGTTGCAGCACTTGTTCCCAAGGCTGAGATCGACGGTGAGATGGGAGACAGCCACGTAGGTCTTCATGCAAGACTCATGTCTCAGGCATTAAGAAAGCTTACGGCTGTAATCAGCAAGACTAATTGTGTTGTTATCTTCATAAACCAGCTTCGTGAGAAGGTTGGTGTCATGTTCGGTAATCCCGAGACCACGACCGGCGGACGTGCCCTTAAATTCTATTCATCCGTAAGAATGGAAGTAAGACGTATCGAGACCATCAAGGCCGGCGGTGAAGGCGTAGGTAACAGGACAAAGGTAAAGATAGTTAAGAACAAGGTGTCACCGCCCTTCAGAGAGGCTGAGTTCGACATCATGTTCGGTCAGGGTATATCCAAGGAAGGCGATATCCTTGATCTCGCAGCAAAGAATGATGTGGTTGTAAAATCAGGTGCCTGGTATGCCTATCTCGGAGAGAAGATCGGACAGGGTCGTGAGAATGCAAAGGCTTATCTTAAAGAGAATCCCGATGTCATGAAGGAGATCGAAGATAAGGTAAGAGCACTCTATTTCTCCGATAAGGATGAAAATGATTCGGCTACGGGAGATGCTGAAGAGTAGGAATGAGATATCTCGATATAAAAATACGCGGGAAGTCATTTCTCTTATATGAGGATGGCGTGTATCTCGGTTTTCTGTTCCCTTCCCAGATAAAGGATATAGTTTCGGAAAAGGATTTTTCGCCTGAGACGGGTCTTAAGGTTTCCGATGAGGAAGTTGAGGCTCTGAAGGATAAGATCATTGACGGCACATTTGAAAAGGGCGTAAGCTATCTTGCCGAGACCGAAAGGTGCGGCGAGGACCTAAGGCTTAAGCTTCTTCAGAAACGGTATCCGGAATATGCCATAAGCGAAGCGATAGATAAGCTCTATGAATTCAATTATCTCAATGACGAAAGGTTCATGGAAAGCTTTATCAGAAGCTATATGAATCAGAAGAGCAGAAGTCTTATCATGAGAGAACTCAGTATGAGGCACATCAGTCTTCAGGATTTTGATGAGGTCTATGACCGTATCAGCGAGGAAGAGGATGTGGATGAGGATAAGGCAATCGAGAAACTCCTGAAAAGATTTGAAGGACAGGACATGTCTGATGAAAGAGTAAGGCGGCGTGCAGCCGCTTTACTTGTCAGGCATGGTTTTTCATTTGACCGGATTAACAATCACTTGACATAATATCTCTGAAAGTATATTATAGATTGGTATGATTATAAATACAATTTAATATGTAAGGAGGTACTCCTGTGTTACCAACAGTTATATGGGTAATCATCGTAGTAGCCGCCTTTGTCATTGCTGCTATAGTAGGCTTCGCGATCGGAAATGCATACCGTAAGAATATCGCAGAAGCAAAGATAGGCAAGGCTGAGGATAAGGCTAAGGATATTATAGATGATGCACTTAAGGCTGCTGAGTCAAAGAAAAGGGACATACTTCTGACTGCGAAAGAGGACGCTCTTAAGACTAAGAACGAAATCGAAAAGGAAGTTAAGGACCGCAGAGCAGAGATTCAGCACATGGAGAAGAGAGTTCTTCAGAGAGAGGAAAACCTTGATAAGAAGAGCGATACCCTTGAGCGTAGAGAACAGTCTCTTACAGCCAAGGAAGCTAATCTGGCAAGGAAAACCGCTGAAGTAGAAGAACTGTCACTGAAAAGGCAACAGGAACTGGAGAGAATATCCGGTCTTACCTCTGAACAAGCTAAGGATTATTTACTTAAAACCGTTGAAGATGATGTAAAACATGAAACAGCTATTCTGATTAAGGAGCTGGAATCGAGAGCCAAGGAAGAGGCAGATAAAAAAGCTAAGGAGATCGTTGTAGGTGCCATCCAGAAATGCGCCGCTGACGTTGTATCCGAATCCACAGTATCTCTCGTACAGCTGCCGAGTGATGAAATGAAAGGACGTATCATCGGTCGTGAAGGCCGTAACATACGTACTCTCGAAACCCTTACCGGTGTCGATCTTATCATAGACGATACACCGGAGGCAGTCGTTCTTTCGAGCTTTGATGCGGTAAGAAGAGAAGTTGCTCGTATAGCACTTGAAAAGCTTATCGTTGATGGACGTATCCATCCTGCCAGAATCGAAGAGATGGTAGAGAAGGCTAAGAAGGAAGTTGAAGCCAAAATGCGTGAAGAAGGAGAGGCTGCTGCACTTGAAGCAGGAGTTCACGGACTTCATCCTGAACTTATTAAGCTTCTCGGACGTATGAAGTTCAGATCAAGCTACGGCCAGAATGCACTTAAGCATTCACTTGAGGTTGCTCACCTGAGCGGACTCATGGCAGGAGAGCTGGGCGAGGACGTTAAGCTCGCCAAGAGAGCAGGACTTCTTCATGATATCGGTAAATCTATCGATCATGAGATGGAGGGATCACACGTATCTATAGGTGTTGATCTTTGTAAGAAGTACAAAGAGAATAATGTTGTTATCAATACGGTTGCTTCACATCACGGTGACTGTGAAGCAGAATCACTTATAGCATGTATTGTACAGGCTGCTGATGCTATATCGGCTGCCCGTCCGGGTGCTAGAAGAGAAACCCTTGATACCTATACCACAAGACTTACAAAGCTTGAGGATATAGCTAATGATTTCGAGGGTGTTGACAAGTCCTTTGCTATTCAGGCAGGTAGAGAAATCAGGGTTGCAGTTGTTCCTGAGAAGATCAGTGACGCAGATATGGTACTTCTGGCCAGAAATATATCCAAGCAGATTGAAGATGAGCTTGAATATCCCGGTCAGATCAAAGTTAGCCTAATCCGCGAATCAAGAGTTACAGACTATGCTAAGTAACTAACCCAACCACCTGATTCTCTGAGAATCAGGTGGTTTTTTAATTCTATCAGAGGTAAATATGAAGCTGGAGAAGAGACAATTAAAATATAAAGGCCACAGAGTCAAGGTATACGAAGACACCCTTATCTCCCCGGAAGGAGAGACCCTTCACTACGACTTCGTCGAGAACCGCAACGGCTCCGGAGTTCTTCTTATCGATGAGGATGAGAAGTTGATCTTCGTGCGTCAGTACAGGAACTGTATCGATGACTTCGATATCGAGATTCCGGCTGGCTGCGCAGAGGAGTCTGATTATGGCGATAAGCAGTCGGAGATAAAGAAGGACAGAACCTACTTTGAAGACGCGGATTCACCTTTTTACAGATGCGCATTAAGAGAAGCCGAAGAGGAGACAGGACTGGTTCCGACGAAGATGCATTTTATCAATTATATCATCGCATCGGTGGGTCTTTTCAGCGAGAGGACTGCGGTCTATATCGGAACCGGACTTAAAAAGGGAGAGACCAATAGAGACTCAGATGAGTTCATTGATGTCTTAAGATTTACCCTTGAAGAAGCCCTTCAGATGGTCCATGACGGCAGGATAAATGACAGCAAAACCGTTTTAGCCATCCTCGAATATGCCCGGATCAGGGGTCAGAATTAATCGTTACATTACTGTTACGATATTATTAACTAACATTATGTTAAAACAGTAACCAATTTTTTAAAAAAATTTAAAAATTTTTTTCCACAATATTTAGTTATTGTGAACCATTTTCACCACCTTATCTTGCGGAAATGCCCTATTTTAGTGGGTTTCGGGACGATTTTACAAAAAAATTATGGTTGATTTTATGTAAATTTCTTACTATACTATTAACACTATCGCTTTGTAACATTAGAGAGAAATTGTGACAAAAGTATTGTGGGTGGTAAGGTATAAGTGGAACGCGAGATTGACAAATACATAGAATATCTTACGGATGTGAAGAAGAGCAGTACCAATACTGTTCAGTCCTACAGACGTGATCTGAACAAGATGAGCAAGTATCTTAAGGATAATGGGGTTACGGATCCTAAGGAAGTTTCTCAGACAAATCTTCGTTCATACGTCCTTTATATGGAGGGAGAGAAGATGAGTTCCGCAACGGTTTCAAGAAGCGTTGCAAGTATCAGATCATTCTTCATCTATCTCCTCGAGAAGGGAATCATTTCCGGTAATCCGACTGAAGGCATCAAGCCTCCGAAGGTAGAAAAGAAGATCCCCGAAACTCTGACCATTGAAGAGGTAAGCCTTCTTCTGGATCAGCCGTCAGGAGACACACCGAAGGAGATCAGAGATAAGGCCATGCTTGAACTTCTGTATGCCACCGGGCTCAGGGTAAGCGAGCTTATATCTCTTAAGATATCAGACCTTAACTTAGCACTCAGCTATATCGAGTGTCATGACAGGACAAAGAGCAGGATCATTCCTATAGAGAATGCGGCTAAATATGCACTTACAAGGTATCTCACCGAAGTAAGACCGAGCATGTGTGCCGATTCGGAATATCTCTTTACCAATATTAAGGGTGAGGAAATGTCACGCCAGGGATTCTGGAAACTGCTTAAGGCCTATGCAAAGAGAGCAGGTATCGACAAGGATATCACTCCTCATATGATCAGACATTCATTTGCGACTCATATGGTTTCTAACGGTGCTGATCTGGCAAGTCTGCAGGAGATGCTCGGACATTCCGATATATCCACGACTCAGGTTTACCTGAGAGGAAAGTCAAGCAGACTTAAGGAAGTATATGATAAAGCTCATCCAAGAGCATAAATTAAGAAGATATCGACCCGGTTATGCCGGGTCGTTTTCATGAAAGGAACAATATGTCAGGTTCTACATTTGGTAAAAATTTCACCGTAACGACCTGGGGCGAATCCCACGGCGCGGCATTAGGAGCAGTTGTTGACGGCTGCCCTGCGGGTATAGAGCTTTCCGAAGAGGATATCCAGGTATACCTCGACCGAAGGAAGCCCGGCCAGTCTGATTTTGCCACAAAGAGAAATGAGTCCGACACGGTTAAGATCCTTTCCGGAGTATTTGATGGAAAGACAACTGGAACCCCGATATCCCTGATGGTCGAGAACACCTCACAGATATCAAAGGATTACTCCGATATAAAGGATGTCTTCAGACCCGGCCATGCAGACTATGGCTTCTATGCCAAATACGGTATCAGAGACTACCGCGGCGGCGGACGAAGCTCGGGAAGAGAGACCATCGGCCGTGTGGCTGCCGGAGCTATAGCTTTAAAGATACTTAAGGAGAAGGGTATAGATATATGTGCCTATGTTACAAAGATAGGTGATATCGAGATAGACAGAGCAGCCTTTGATAAGGATGAGATAAGAAGAAATCCTCTCTGTATGCCCGATAGAAATGCTTTCGAAAAAGCTTCTGACTATCTGAAAGGACTGATGGAAGAGAAGGATTCCAGCGGAGCGCTTGTTGAATGTGTTATAACCGGTGTTCCTGCGGGAATAGGAGAGCCGGTATTCGATAAGCTGGATGCCCGCCTTGCCTATGCCATTATGTCCATAGGAGCCGTTAAAGGGGTAGAAATCGGAGACGGCTTCGACGTAGTCTCAAAGAGAGGTTCCGAAAATAATGACGAGTTCTTCATGTCAGACGGAACCGTAAAGAAAAAGACCAATCACTCCGGCGGAATACTGGGTGGTATATCCGATGGGGATGATATAGTGATAAGAGCAGCAGTTAAGCCTACTCCTTCCATATATAGGAAGCAGAGTACCGTAAATGAATCGGGTGACGAGATCGATATAGAGATCAAAGGTAGACATGACCCGATAGTCGCTCCGAGAGCTGTAGTGGTAGTAGAAGCCATGGCAGCACTTACAATTGCAGATTATATAATCAGATGATACGACCGAAAATGACATCATACTACCCGGCCCTGCTTATGCAGGGTCTATTTTTTATAAATATCATACATTTTTTACAAAAATCGAACCCAAATTTATAAAAAACTACCCATTTTTTTAAAAAAACTACCCTTTCGGGTGATGTGCACTACCCACTCGTTCGCTATAATGCCAGTGTATCATGTGTTTTCATTTTAGTGAGAGGAGTGTAAAAAAATGAAAAAATGTAAATGGAAACTAGGTCTGGCATTATGTCTGGCCGGAGCGCTTGCATTTTCAAATGCATTAGCAGCACCGGTTACTTCGTATGCATTGACCACTGTAGAATGGGATGAGGATAATCCTAAAGTTCCCAGTAAAATTCATATGCCCCCGTATAATTATGTTTCAATCAATAAACAGCTGGGAACAAATGAATTAAATGACCGTGCACTTGTAAAAATCGGTCAGATGGAGATTCCTAAATGGGCATGTTTGGCTTATGATATCTTCCATTGGGGAAGCGGAAGAAAATCAGATGATGACAAAGGAAATGAACATTCAGGCGTAACAATGAATGTGGCTGGTGATGGAGCACTTAGTAACTGGGACGAAGCATTTCATAATAAATCTCCGAAATATGATTCGCAGATTTATCTTTACGAGAGATTGATGCAAACGGATCAAGAAGTAAAAGGAGATTCTTCTTCTGATTATATGAAAGTAACAGGCGTTAGGAGTGGCGCTAAATCACTGAACGATGTTCGTTATGCAATGGCAAGAGAAATTGATGCTGCCTTGGGGTCTGATCAAAATCCCGAATACTTCCTTAAGTGGGGAGGTGGAGGCGTTGTAGAAGGTAAAGATGCTGCCTTACCAGCGCTTGCAAGTACCAAAGACTCTAAAATAGTTTACAATATGGTAACAACTGTTAATCATAGAGGTCTTCAGGATTGGTATAATTCATATGGAATTGCTATGTATGATTTTGAATTATCAGCAATTATTGATAGTCAGGTTCCGTATAAAGATGCCGAAGAGGTTCAAGAGGATGATACTGTAAACAAAGATTATACAGCCAATTCTTATTCGGAAAATAATACTAAAGAAGAGAGTAGTATTGATATGACACTCTCTGATAGTACAACACAAACAATTACTAACAGTATTTCTAAGACCGAATCATACTCCTTTACCGAAACAATTGGTTCTGAAACAACCATAAAGCAAATTTTTGGTCTTACAGATGTTAATGAAATGATTAAAATTGAAGTGTCAGCTGAGCAGGCAATTCAAACTTCTTGGGATACTACTACTGGATGTGAAGAAACTATAGAAAACGAAGTCACAGCATCTTCGGTTCTGCCGGCTCATTCTGCATTAGAGATGGAGCAGTACACCAGTAATCGTGTTGGCACAATTAAGTATACAACTCCGGTTGCGATACGTTATAAGATAGCTTTCTTCAGTATGAGTGGATATGTATATGATGATGAAATTCCTGATGCGGCAACAACATGTAACTTTTCTGTTATGTTTGGTTCAGGAGATTCTGAAGGAGGATATGGTGCTCCAGAGAATCTTAGAGTACGTATAGCTCAGGATGAAGATGGAGATTATACAAACGATTATGAATTGGCTTATGGTCAGGTATATGGATTTTATGATCATAATGATACTACATCTACTGCTGATGTTACATTCATAGATTGGAATGAAATATTTGACTTACATGATGAAGATATAGATAACGCAGAGGAACTTTCTACTACAATTCCGTTTATGTCTGAGGGGGCTTCCATGAAAGTTAAAACCCAGACAAAAACTACCACAATTAAAAGTATTCGTCCTCTGTATGATCTTAAAACCATAAAAGTAGATGAAGGCGAAAACCAATACAATATGATTATTGGTGATGTATTAAATCTCGATAATATTGTGGTTGGTGGATATGATTACGATGATGTACCTTATTATGGATTTAGACCGGATAGAGGCTACTGGATTCTGTGTGATGAAAATGGTGATGAGATTACCTCATCAAATGTAGCTGAAATCATCAATGATCCGGCTACTGGAAGATCCGATATAAAGGCTAAAGCTTTTGGCACGGTTTATATGAAATGGGTTCTTGATGATACTATTGAATATAAATCTGTTAACGGAACAACCGGAGGAAATGCAGAGAATCCTGTAATTGTATCTGCTACACAGAATACTCCTGAATATCCGATAGTTCAGATTAAGGTTAATAGGCCACCTGCTGATCTCACTACGTATAAATTACCAGTTGAAGTAGGACCTTTTGAAATACCAGTTGATGAAGAGTTAAATCTTCAGAATGCACTTAAACCGGCAGTTATAGATGGCGATGATGTTATTGTTACTCATATAGTAAAGTTTGCTGCAAACGATCACGAAGATTCTCGTCTTAATATTGATTCAAATGGTGAATTTGAGGGTGAGATTTTTAAAGCTTCAGAACCCGGTACTTATCTAGTTTACGCTTTCTATAGAGATAATGGAAATGAGCTTAGATCAGATAAGGCTACAATAGTTGTAAGACCAAAGAGAGCTCTTGATCATCTTGAGGTTACAAATCCTGAAAATGGACCTAAGATTACTAATACTAATCTAAGCTGCGCCTATGATTTAAATTCATATGTTAAATATGTGGATAACTATGGTGATGAGTGGACTGATGAAAATACTAAACCCGCACTTTCATTCAAACTTCCTGATGAAGTAACTGATGAAGAGGCAGAAATAGATGCAGACGGAAAGCTCACAGTTTATAAGGGTGGAACTTATGAAGTGACTGTTTCTGCACAGGGTCTTGAAGATAAGGTTATCACAGTATTTGTAAATGCTCTTGGTGAGCTTGCAATATCTGATGATGCAGATCCTGCAGTACTTGAAACATTTATCTTTAATGATCCTTATTCAGAAAAAGCGGATGTTAATAAGGTTGATTTCTCCGGTCTTACCGTTACAGGAAAGGACCTTAAGGGAAATGAGTGGGATGTAGAAAATGATTCTGATATTACCTGGGTAGTAGATGATGTAGATCTTGCCGATAGTGAGTTTGAAGCTACTTCAGATGGAACATTTGCAATCAAGGCTAAGTCAGGCGATGTGGAGAGTAATGAACTCGAACTTGAAGTAAAAGAAGAAAGAAAACTTGATAAACTTGAATTATCAGGTGATATTGAAGATGATGAAGTAGGCCTTGGAATAGGCGATGGTTATACTATCGATCTTTCATGGGCTGGATTACAGAATTCAACAGATGTAGTTGTTAAAGGTATCGATCAGTATGATCATGAGTATGATCTCAGCAACACAGCACTTAAGTGGACAGCTGATGAGCATTATGCTCAGATCAAGAATGACACAACACTCTTTGGTAAAGTAAAGGGTACTGGTACACTTTATGTATCAACAGATGATGATTCGATTCAGTCTAATACTATTGACTTTAATGTATGGTTAAAGCCTTATGTAAAAGAGATATATGCTGATAAGGGTGGAACATACCGTGAGGATGATGTGATCGATCTTTCAACGATTAACGTTAGTGCTAAGGATCAGGAAGGTGAAGTATACAATCTATCTGATGAAGAAAAAGCTTCTATTGAATGGACTTTAACAGATAAGGGTAGTATCAAAGCTTCAAAGAGTACTCATATTGATTTTGATCAGCAGGCTAAGACTCTTACAATAACAGAAGGTGAGATCTCATACGGCAAGACAGGATCAATAACACTGGCTGCATCATTTGTTAATCCTAATGGAATCAAGGTAGAAGGTAATACCACTATCAATATTATGCAGAAGCCGATCCTCCATGAACTTAAACTTGCTCTTAAGGATCAGGATAATGCAGTTCTTCCTACAGAAGTAACTTACTATGCATCAGATCTCTTCGATTATGAAGGTATCGATCAGTATTCAGATCCTTATGATCTTACAAATGAGGTGCTTACATTCAAGAGCAGTAATGCTGATTATGTAGTAGATGAGGCTGATGATAAAGATAATTGTACAATACTTACAGGTCCTTCAGGTTCAAGCACAGATATTACAGTATCTAATATTAATTACATTAATAAAGATATCGTAAGTAATAAGGTTACTATTTCCACTCCGGAAGTAAGAAGAATGAAAACACTTGAATTTACTTATGTTCCTGAAGCACTTAAATTTGGTGAGAATTTAGATTTACTTTCACTGGGTGCAAAATGTTTCGATGAGAAGCATAAGGCATTTACAGAGAAGGAGATTGAAGATTATCCTTCATACATCACTTATTCATTCGATAAGGGTGAGACAAACTCTGATATAGATACTGCTAAGAATATCGTAACTGCAGGTGATAACAAACGTGCATATATTACAGTATCTGCATTTGCTGTTAATGGTACTACAGATAAGGAATTGACCGATGCTGATGGTAACATCATTCAGACAAGTGATAAGGTTTGGGTTGGTCCTATGATCAAGGAGATCAAGGCATCTGAAACACTGTTCCATGTAAAGGGTGGAAAGGTAACGATAACATTTAACGGACTTGCACTTGAAAATGGAATCGAAGTTAAGCTTCTTGACAAGGATGGAAAAGAAGTCCAGACGGCTACATCAACCGGTACTGAGAAAGCTCAGACTGTAGAATTTACACTTGCTGATAACAATTCACTTACCGATCCTGCTGAGTACACAATTACTTATACAGTATGCGGTGATCCTGAAGGATCTGATGAATTTGCACCTAAGTCTGATATCAAGCTTGTAGTTGAGAATCATAAGCTCAGAAAGATCGAGCGTAAGGAAGCTACATGTGAAGAAGACGGAAATATTGAGTACTGGATCTGCGATACATGCAAGAAGCTCTTCAAGGATGAGAAAGCAACTGAAGAGATCAAGCTTGAGGATACAGTTCTTAAGGCACCCGGCCATGTATGGGATGAAGGTGTGATCACAAAAGAAGCTACTGTAGACGAAGAAGGCGAGAAGACATTTACATGTCAGACATGTAAAGAAACAAGAATCGAAGCTGTTCCTAAGCTTAAGCAGACCAGCGGAACAATGCTCTGCATGCTTAAGGCTAAGGGTAAGACATCATTAGAGCTTACATGGTCAGAGATCAAGGGCGCTGACGGTTACGATGTATTCTTCGGAAGATGTAACCATAACGGAAAGTCCTCAAGTGCTGAGCTTGTAGGTACAGTTGAGCCGGGCCAGAAGCTTAAGTATACAGCTAAGGGTCTTAAGAAGGGTAAAGAGTATAAGGCTTATGTACAGGCATTCATCTATGGAAACGAGAAGAAGATCTACGTTACAGATTGTGAATTAGTACATGCTTATACAGGAAATTATACAAAGGGATATACTAACCCGAAGAGCATCTCTGTTAACAAGTCTAAGGTTAAGATTAAGGTCGGCAAGACATTTAAGATTAAGGCTAAGGTTAACAAGGTTAAGAAGGGTAAGAAGCTCATGCCTGCAGGACATGCGCCTAGTCTCAGATACGTAAGTACTGATCCGAGCATTGCTAAGGTTAGCAAGAAGGGTAAGATCACTGCAGTATCAAAGGGTAAATGTACAATTTATGTATATGGTGTAAACGGTGTAAGAAAGGCTGTTAAGGTAACAGTTAAGTAATACAGACCGATGAAAAATCTATAATTTTAGGAGTGGCCGGTCAGATCAGAAATGGTCTGGCCGGTTTAACTGTTTGTAATTTAATTTGACGCATATATTCTATAATGCTAAAATATTAAAAGTTTATAAAGATTTTTTTATTTTTGAAAGGTGGTAAAGTATGAAAAAGAAATTATCAATTGCTTATGTGCTTGTGCTTTTCTTCGCACTTGCCATGGTCTTTGGGGGCTCTAAAGATGTATTTGCCATTACTCAGGCAGAAGCAGAAGCTTCCCCGGAGATTAAAGTAAATGAGGTTAAGACAGATACGCTTTCCGGTCAGAACGATATTAAGTGGTATAAGGTTAATGTGACTGATCGAGGTTATTTCAGATTGACTCTGGGACCGAATGCCGATGCTAATTCTGATGATATAAGCTTTGGTTGGAATGTTTTTCTTTATAAAAAAGGTGATCTTACCGCAGAACTTGTCAAGTTAACACATGTTACAACTAAAGAAGCATCTATGTGGATGGCTTATTATCCTGATACTTACTATATCAAAGTTGAAAACAATGTTAATTACGTTAGTGCATTAGCAGCAAAGGCTCCTTTTGATCTTAAGATTGAGTTTAATAAGACTGATGTATGGGAGCAGGAAGATAATAATAAGAGTGTTAATCCCAATGTTATTAACGTAAATACGACATATAACGGAATTACTAATGTAGCTGACGATATTGACTGGTATAAGTTTACTGTTACCGAAGGTGGAGTTACCAATATCTCTTTCGGTCCTGACCTTAACTTAGCTGATATGGAAAAGCTTAAATGGGGATGGAATTTGTTTGTATATACTACTGATCTTAAGACAGAAGTTTGCAAGCTTGAGAAGGTAACCAATCCTAGTTCTTTGGAACAGAAGATTAAACTTGGCAAGGGATCTTATTTAATTAAGATATGCCCTAATAGCAACGGATACTTTTCTCCGGATCGTCAGATATATAGCTTTTCTATAGACTTCGAAGGATATTCGACAGCTATCACAAAGGAAAAAGTAAACCTTAAGAAGGTTAAGGCCGGCAAGAAAAAGGCTACTCTTAAGTGGGATAAGATAAGCTATGCTTCAGGATATGAGATTTATCGCTCTACAAAATCCAACAAGGGCTTCAAGAAGATAGCAACTGTTAAGGGCAGCAAGGCTAAGTATGTAAGCAAGAAGCTTAAGTCAAAGAAGAAGTATTATTACAAGGTACGTGCTTTTGTAACAGTTAATGGCAAGAAGTATTACAGCCAGGATTCAGCTGTTAAGAAGGTAAAAGCTAAATAATCATGATATTACTTGACAGAATAAGACTCTTAGTCTAAAATACCCATGTTAATGACCGTCACTGAGTTTCGGGAGCACTCCGACCTTTACGCGGTGACCGGCTAATATAAATAATAGGAGGTAGTAACAATGATTACTAAAGAACAGAAGGCTGAGATTTCAGCAAAGTATGGTATCAAGGAAGGCGATACAGGTTCACCTGAGGTACAGATCGCAATTCTTACAGCCAGGATCAATGATCTGAATGAGCATTTCAAGGTTCATCCGAATGACTATCATTCAAGAAGAGGACTTCTTAAGATGGTAGGTCAGAGAAGAAACCTTCTTGCTTATCTTAAGAGTAAGGACATTGAGCGTTACAGAGCAATCGTTCAGAAGCTTGGTCTTAGGAAATAATATGTTTACACAGATGACAGTGGGTAGTAAATATCCACTGTCATTTTTTTAATAAAATAACTAACATAAATGTTAAAATACTTACTTGTTATATTTGCGTCTAAATGATAAAATTACAGATGTTGTATACATTTTTTGATATTTGAAAGGTGGTAAAGTATGAAAAAGAAAATATCAATTGCTTATGTGCTCGTGCTGTTTTTTGCACTTGCCATGGTTTTTGGGGGATCAAAAGAAGTCTTTGCTATAACCCAGGCTCAAGCTGAAGCTTCTCCAGAGATTAAAGTAAATGAAGTTAAAACAGATAAGCTTAATGGACCGGATGATATTAAGTGGTATAAGGTAAAGGTTACCGAACGCGGCTATTTCAGATTGACATTAGGTCCGAATTCCGGTGCAAATTCTGATGATATTAGCTGGGGATGGAATGCTTTTCTTTATAAAAAAGATGATCTTACAGCTCATATTGCTGAGCTGAATCATGTAACTTCGAAAGAAGCTGCTATGTGGATGGCATATTATCCGGATACATACTATATAAAGATTGAGCCGAATGCTAACTACATTTCTAATATGGTACCAACAGCTCCTTTTGATCTTATGATTGAGTTTAATAAGACTGATGTATGGGAGCAGGAAGATAATAATAAAAGTGTTAATCCCAATGCTATTAACGTAAATACAACATATACCGGTATAACAAATGTAGATGATGATGTTGACTGGTATAAGTTTTCGGTTTCTGAGAACGGACTTACATCAATTTCCTTGGGCCCCGACCTTAATTTAGCTGATATGGAGAAGATTAAGTGGGGATGGAACATGATCATTTACACTTCAGACCTTAAGACCGAGGTTTGTAAGCTGGAAGAGATTACTAAGCCTAGTAATTTGGAAAAGAAGGTTTTACTTAAAAAAGGTTCTTACTTAGTTAAGATATTCCCTAATAGTACCGGATATTTTGCTCCTGAAGGTCAGATATATAACTTCTCTATCGACTTCGAAGGCTATTCAACAGCTATTACAAAGGAAAAAGTAAATCTTAAGAAGGTTAAGGCCGGCAAGAAGAAGGCTACTCTCAAGTGGGATAAGATAAGCTATGCTTCTGGTTATGAGATCTGGCGTTCGACAAAGTCCAATAAGGGCTTCAAGAAGATCAAGACTGTTAAGGCAAGTAAGAAATCATTTGTAAGCAAGAAGCTTAAGTCAAAGAAAAAGTATTATTACAAGGTACGTGCTTTTGTAACAGTTAACGGCAAAAAGTATTACAGCCAGTATTCATCTGTTAAAAAAGTAAAAGCTAAATAACAAGTAATTAAGAAAGATGGCAAAAATTGTCAGACAATTTTTGTCATCTTTTTAAAAGGATTTTGATATGAGAAGTATTGATGGAAAAACTAAATTGCTGGGTGTTATCGGGAATCCGATAGAGCATACGCTTTCGCCCGTGATACATAATACGCTTTGTGACCTGAAGGGGATCAAAGCAGTTTATGTTCCGATCCATGTTGAGTCAGATATAGCAGCGGCTGTTAAAGGATTCTATGCAGCAGGTGCTGCAGGGTTAAATGTCACCGTCCCATATAAGCAGTCGGTTATGGAGAGTGTTGTTGATATAGATGATCTTGCAAAAAGGATCGGCGCAGTCAATACACTTGTTCCCGCAGAGGGCGGCTATAAAGGCTATAACACTGATATGCCCGGCCTTGCCAGAGCACTTAACAGTAAGGGCGTAGAGCTTGCCGGAAAGAAGGCGGTAGTTATCGGAGCAGGCGGAGCTGCCAGAGCGGTATGTGTCATGCTCGAAGAGAGCGGAGTGGAAGAGATATATCTACTTAACAGGTCGGTTGATAAAGCCGAGGCCATTGCTTCCGAGCTAACGAAGGTTAAGGCGCTTTCGCTTACTGATCATGCAAAGATACCTGAAGGAAAATATGTCATGTTCCAGTGCACATCCCTCGGACTTAAAGAGAGTGACAGCCTTGCGATAGATGACGATTCATTTTATGAGAAGGCAGAGTATGGCTATGACCTTATCTATAATCCTGCCGAGACTCCTTTTATCAAAAAGCTTAATTCCCTCGGTATCCCGAATGATAACGGACTTACAATGCTTCTCTATCAGGGCATCATTGCCTTTGAATACTGGTTCGATGTAAATGTCACTCAGGACGAAGCTGATATCGTACTTTCTGAGTTATGCCGCACGCTTTACGGCAGCAATATAATCCTTACAGGCTACATGGGTTCGGGAAAGACAACAGTTGGAAAGGCTCTTGCCGAAAAGTACGGTATGACATTTATCGATACCGACCAGCTGATAGAAGAGAAGGCCGGAAAAGCTATCTCGAAAATATTCGAGGAGTCGGGTGAGGAAGCCTTCAGGGATATGGAGACGGAGCTTCTAAAAGAGCTTCTCAGGAAAAGTATATCTAAGTCAGTCATTTCCACCGGAGGCGGAATTGTAAAGAGAAAGGAAAACTGTGAGCTGCTCAGAAGGATAGGCCGGGTGTTCTATCTTGAGGCTGACAGTGATACTCTTTATGAGAGAGTGAAGAATGACGACACAAGACCTCTTCTTAAGGATGCCGGAGACGAGCTTAAGGACCGGATCGATACGATGCTTTCAAAACGCGAAGGCTACTATAAGCTGTCGGCAGAACATATAATTGATACAAAAGGAAAAACCTTGAAAGAGATAGCAGAAGAGGTTTACATAAATCTGTAAAACAATATAAAAATCCCTTGAATAGAACCTTGTGTTATGGTAAACTTTAGTGGACTGTGCGAGGCTGGACGTAAATGATAATTATTTACGTCTTTGAACCGAGACTACTGAAAAGCGGTGAACCGAATGCGAGGTTCTTTTCACATCTTTTCAGTCGTTTCGGAAAGCCTTCGCATTGTTAATAAAATCGGGGACACCCGGAAAATGTAAAGGAGATACGAAATGTACAAAAAGTATGAGATGGAGCTTGCGGGCAAGACTCTTCGAGTTGATGTTGACAGAGTCGGCAAGCAGGCAAACGGAGCAGTTCTTATTCACTATGGAGACACTGTTGTTCTTTCTACGGCAACAGCTGCCAAAGAGCCCAGAGACGGTATCGACTTCTTCCCGCTTTCAGTTGAGTATAACGAGAAGATGTATGCAGTAGGCAAGATACCCGGAGGCTTCAACAAGAGAGAGGGTAAGGCATCTGAAAATGCCGTTCTTACATGTCGTGTTATCGACCGTCCTATGAGACCTCTTTTCCCTAAGGATTTCAGAAATGATGTTACACTTGAAAGTCTGGTTCTTTCAGTAGATCCCGACTGCAGACCTGAGCTTACAGCTATGCTTGGTTCAGCTATCGCAACATCCATATCGGATATTCCTTTCGATGGCCCTTGTGCTACAACACAGGTTGGTCTTATAAATGACCACCTTGTATTCAACCCCAGTGCAGCACAGCTTTCAGTTTCAGACATGAACCTTACTGTTGCTTCAACAAAGTATAAGGTTATCATGATCGAGGCTGGTGCTAACCAGGTTCCTGAAGAGAAGATGCTTGAAGCTATCTTCGAGGCACACAAGGTTAATCAGAAGGTTATCGAGTTCATCGACAAGATCGTAGAAGAGTGCGGAAAGCCTAAGTTCGAGTATAAGAGCTACGCAGTTCCCGAAGAGCTCTTCGAGGATATCAAGTCTGTTATCCCTCCTGAAACAATGGAAGAGGCAGTCTTCACAGATGATAAGCAGACAAGAGAGAAGAATATCGATGCATTCAAGGAGCAGCTTAAGGAAAGATATGCTGATAACGAAGAGTGGCTCAGCTTCCTTGGCGATGCGCTTTATCAGTATCAGAAGAAGACAGTTCGTAAGATGATCCTCAAGGATCACAAGCGTCCTGATGGTCGTGCACTTGACCAGATCAGACCTCTTGCAGCTGAGGTTGACATAATACCTAGAGTTCATGGTTCTGCAATGTTCACAAGAGGACAGACACAGATCTGCGATATCGTTACTCTTGCACCTCTTTCAGAGTCACAGAGGATCGATGGTCTTGATGACTACATTACAGAGAAGAGATATATGCACCACTATAACTTCCCTTCATACTCAGTTGGTGAGACGAAGGTAAGCCGTGGTCCGGGACGTCGTGAGATAGGTCACGGTGCTCTTGCTGAGAGAGCTCTTACACCTGTTCTTCCTTCAAAGGAGGATTTCCCTTATGCAATCCGTGCCGTATCCGAGACATTTGAATCAAACGGATCTACATCAATGGGTTCAACCTGTGCTTCATGTATGTCACTTATGGCAGCAGGTGTTCCTATCAAGGCTCCAGTAGCAGGTATCAGCTGCGGACTTGTAACAGGTGAGACAGACGATGACTTCGTACTTCTTACAGATATCCAGGGGCTTGAGGATTTCTTCGGAGATATGGATTTCAAGGTTGCAGGTACTAAGGAAGGTATCACAGCTATCCAGATGGATATCAAGATCCATGGTCTTACAGATGAGATCATCAAGGGTGCCATCGCTCGTACAAGAGAAGCTCGTTTCTTCATTCTTGATGAGTGCATGCTCAAGGCTATCCCTGCTCCTCGTGAGACAGTTAATGAATATGCTCCTAAGATCGTATCAATGCAGATCGATCCTGAGAAGATCGGTGATGTAATCGGTCAGAAGGGTAAGATGATCAATACGATCATTGAAGAGAATGATGTTAAGATCGATATCGATGATGACGGTATGGTATCAGTTTGCGGTATCAACCAGGAAGGTATCGACAATGCAGTTAAGACTATCAACCTTATCGTTGAGCCTGTTGAGAGCGGAAAGACCTATGTAGGTGAAGTTGTAAGGATCATGCCTTTCGGCGCATTTGTACAGATCACACCTATCAAGGACGGAATGATCCACATCTCAAAGCTTTCAAAGGAAAGAGTTGAGAAGGTTGAGGACGTTGTTGATATCGGCGACGTTGTCAAGGTTAAGGTTCTCGATACAAGAGAGGGCAAGGTAAGTCTTGCACTCATGGAGGTTGTTGAAAAAGCATAATGTGACAAAATGTGACAAAACATCCCTGGGATGATTTGTCACAAAAGGAGTATATGCATATGAAATACGGTTACTTCGACAGCAAAAATAAGGAATATATCATAACAAAGCCTGATACACCGGCTCCGTGGGCCAATTACCTTGGCTCACCGGAGTATGGCGCTATCATTTCCAATAATGCCGGAGGCTACAGCTTTGAAAAGTCCGGAGCTAACGGCAGGATCTTAAGATATGTCTTCAACAGCTTTGATCAGCCCGGAAGATATGTCTATATCCGTGATAATGAGACCGGTGACTTCTGGTCGAATTCATGGATGCCCGTAGGTAAGCCGCTTGACAGCTTCTTAAGTGAAGTTAGGCACGGTACCGCATATACTGTGATAAGATCAAAGTATACAGGTATCACCACAGAGGCTTCCTACTATGTTCCCCTTAACAAGACCTATGAAGTATGGGGCGTTAAGGTGACAAATGATTCGGATAAGCCGAGAGATCTGACTGTTACAGGTTATGCCGAGTTTACTAACGAGGGTAACTATGAGCAGGATCAGGTTAATCTTCAGTATACGCTGTTTATCACAAGAACGTATTTTGATAAGAACCGTATCAAGCAGATCATAAATGAAAATGTCATCAATTCCGAAGTGAACGGAAGCACTGCAAAGCAGCGTTTCTTCGGACTTGCCGGCGCTGAGGTTTCATCCTATGCAGGCGACAAGGAGGCATTTCTCGGAGGCTACCGTAATTACTCCAATCCGATAGGAGTGGAGAATGGTGACCTCGGAAATAAGCTTAACTATAACCTTAACAGCTGCGGCGCACTTTCATCAAAGATAACTCTTGCACCCGGTGAGTCAAAGAATCTTGTATTCATTGTAGGTATGAAGAGTGATGAAGAGGCTGAGGCTATCCTTAATTCATACAGCAGCCCGGCCGAGACAGTAGAGGCTGAGGTAAATGAGCTTAAAGAATACTGGCATGGCAAGCTGAATCATTTCCAGGTAAAGACTCCGAGCATGGAGTTCAACGAGATGATCAATACCTGGAATGCATTTAACTGCTTCATGACATTTATCTGGTCCAGAGCAGCATCCTTTACATATTGCGGTCTCAGAAACGGATATGGATACAGAGATACGGTTCAGGATATCCAGGGTGTCATCCATCTTGATCCCGAAGCTGCGGCTGATAAGATCCGCTTCATGCTTTCGGCTCAGGTTGATAACGGCGGAGGACTTCCGCTTGTTAAGTTCAATCATAATGCGGGACACGAGACTGTTCCCGATGAAAATGACGAGAACTCCGTATATGCGAAGGAGACCGGTCATCCTGCTTACAGAGCAGATGATGCACTCTGGCTCTTCCCGACCATATATAAATATATTTCCGAATCAGGTAATCTTGACTTTATCGACGAGGTTATCGTTTATGCAAACAGAGATGAGGGTAGTGTATATGACCATCTGAAGAGAGCTATCGACTTTTCGATGAACCGTCTCGGACCTCACGGCATGCCTGCAGGACTTCATGCAGACTGGAACGATTGTCTGAGACTTGGTAAGCAGGGAGAGTCAACCTTCGTTGCATTCCAGCTTTACTACGCATTTACCATTATCAAGAAATTTGCAGAATATAAAAATGATTCCGAATATATCGCATATATCGATGAAAAGCAGAGCGAGCTGGGTAAGATCCTTGCCGAGGGCTGCTGGAATGAAGACAGATTCATCCGCGGCTATTCAGAGGCAGGACAGATCATCGGACAGAGAACCGACCTTGAAGCTTCAATGTGGCTGAATCCTCAGAGCTGGTCTGTAATAAGCGGACTTGCATCTGACGAGCAGGCTGATAAGGCACTTGACTCAGTCGAGAGAGAGCTGAATACCGATTATGGTGTAATGCTCATGGCTCCTGCTTATAAGGATCATGCATTTGAGGGAGCACTCATGCTTCTCTTCAACGCATCTACAAAAGAGAACGGCGGTATATTCTCACAGCCTCAGGGCTGGATAATCCTTGCCGAGTCACTCAGAGGACACGGTGACAGAGCATTCAGATACTTCATGGAGAATTCTCCTGCGGCAATGAATGACAAGGCCGAGATAAGAAAGCTTGAACCTTACTGCTACGGTCAGTTCGTAGAAGGTAAGGACAGCCCGGAGCACGGAAGAGCTCATGTACACTGGCTTACAGGTACGGCTTCAACCGTCATGGTAGGCTGTGTAGAGGGTATCCTCGGTATGAGACCGGACTTCTATGGTCTCTCGATCAATCCTTCGATCCCTTCAGAGTGGAAGAGCTTTGAGATATCAAAGGATTTCAGAGGAAAGCATCTTTCGATCAAGGTTAATAATCCCGATGGAAAGCAGTCGGGCGTAAAGAGCATAACTCTTAACGGCGAGGCTATCGAAGGCTGTTATGTGGCAGCTGAAAAGCTTCAGGCAGAAAATGAAATCATAGTAGAAATGTAGCTTGAACAGGTAATCCCCCTCCATGCTTTTTGTGTGGAGGGAAACTTGCGTTTTTAAGAACATTTTCGAAAGGAAGAATAAGCATGGCTTCGAGAAGCACATCATCTTCAAAATCAAATAGTAATTCCGGCAGAAAAACAACTGCCAGAAAGCCGAATAAGAACACTAAGGCATATCAGAAACAACGCGAGCTTGAGCTCGAAGAGGCTAAGACTCCGCCCGAAAATCTGGTAGAGATATATGCACTCATATGTCTTGCAATCAACCTCATCCTTGTCCTCGGAACCTATGGTGTCTGCGGTAAGGTGGGTAAGGCTGTCAGCGGATTCTTCTTTGGCCTTTTTGGCTCAACATTTTACTTTCTGCCTTTTGTTATTTTCATAGCATATTGTTTCCTTCTGGCTAATGGCCCCAAACCCAAGCTGATAAAGAAATTCATATGGGGCTTTGTATTTATCATGGCTGTCGGATTTATCTGCCAGCTGATAATCGGTACAAAGGGTGTCGGCATCAAGGAGCTTTATTTTGACGGCTATACGGATCATAGAGGCGGCGGTATCGTCTTCGGTGGTCTTGTAGCTCTTATCGCAAAGCTGATAAGCAGGGCAGGAGCTGTCATCATAACTGTGCTTATGTTCATCATTTCCATTATTGAGATCACGAACGTCAGGATAGTAAAGCTTTTCAAGAAAATGTTTTCTTTCAATTTCACCGATGTCCAGACCTATGACGAGGACTTTGATGAGTATGAGGAATATGAAGAATATGAGGAGACGGGGGATGAAGGAACCTTGCGTGGCCGAGACATTTTAGGCAATATCAGGGTTTTGGATAAGTCAGGAAAGTCCCTTGCTTCTTCAAGACAGAAGGAGAGGAAGCGCACCAATAAGATCGTGCATGAGGAGGAGGTTCACGAGATCCTTCCCGATGTTGATACGAGAAAGACCAGGACGGCTTCTTCGGCCAGACGTGGCCAGGAGGCAGCTCCGAGGATTGCGATGCCGGGTGAGATGAGACCGCGTCAGCAGTCTACGGGCGCCGGAAATGATCTTCTGGACGAGATCAACAGCGCCAGCGCACTTTATAACAGAAACCGTGACACGGGAAGCATTGCTCCCGCTTATAAGCCTAAGGATTTTTATGAGCTTGAGCCGGATTCGGTTACTTACGAGGATCCGCTGGGAAGCAACATGGCTTATGATGATAATGCCGGCAGCGTGACCGAAGCTTACAGCGGCCCGAGGGTAAGAGATAAGAAGCCTGTAGCTGAGGATGGCAGGATGAATGATTCTTCGCTTAAGGAGATCGTTCCCGACAAAAAGGCTGCCGCTCAGTATGATGAGGCCGAGAAGGTAACCGCTCAGGATAAGCTTGCCGCCACAGAAGAGATCAAAAAGCAGGTTGAGGAATCCAAGGAAGTTAAGAAGAAATATGTATTCCCTCCTATGAGGCTTCTCAAATCCGGAGGAAGAAGCGCATATAACAGGACCGGAGACGTGACTGTAAGAGAGACCGCGATCACTCTTAAGTCCACACTTGAAAGCTTCGGTGTAAATGTGACCATCACTAACTGTTCGGTGGGCCCGTCCATTACGCGTTACGAGCTTCAGCCTGAGCAGGGAGTAAGAGTTAATAAAGTACTTCAGCTTGAAAATGACATCAAGCTTGCACTTGCAGCAACGGACATCCGTATCGAGGCTCCGATCCCTGGCAAGGCTTCAATTGGTATCGAGATACCGAACCGCGAGAAGCAGGCAGTATGCTTCAGGGACCTTATCGATAATGATGTGTTCGCGAGATTCAAGTCAAATGTCGCATTTGCGGTTGGTAAGGACATCAGCGGGCAGATAATCATTTCCGATATCGCGAAGATGCCGCACCTTCTTATCGCAGGTGCCACAGGCTCCGGTAAATCGGTATGTATCAACACGATAATAATGAGTATCCTGTATAAGTCGGCGCCTGAAGATGTTAAGCTTATCATGATCGATCCGAAGATGGTCGAGCTTGCTGTTTATAACGGAATCCCGCACCTTCTCATTCCGGTTGTTACGGATCCGAAGAAGGCAGCCGGTGCGCTTAACTGGGCAGTTGACGAGATGACGAAGCGTTATCAGCTCTTTGCGAACTATAACGTTAGAAATATCGAGGGCTTCAATGCCAAGGTTGAATCCGAGGGACCGAATGAGGATCCTCAGTTCAGACATATGCCTCAGCTTGTTGTAGTAGTAGACGAGCTTGCCGATCTCATGATGGTAGCTCATAAAGAGGTTGAGGATTCTATCGTACGTCTGTCACAGCTTGCACGTGCGGCAGGTATCCACCTTGTCATCGCCACACAGAGACCTTCGGTTGATGTCATCACCGGACTTATCAAGGCAAATGTTCCGTCCCGGATCGCACTTTCTGTTTCATCACAGGTTGATTCGAGGACAATCATAGATATGGCAGGAGCAGAAAAGCTCCTGGGTAACGGAGATATGCTTTTCTATCCTACGGGATATACAAAGCCTGTCAGAGTACAGGGTGCATATCTTTCCGATGAAGAGATATTCTCGGTCGTTGAATTCATCAAGAAAAATTATGGTGAAAGTACGTATGACGACGACATTTCCAAATCCATTGAAAATGCCGGATCAGATAGTCCGTCCACAATGCCGGGCGGCAGTGAAGAAGAAGGCAGATATGATGAATACTTCGAGGATGCTGCAAGATTCGTGATCGAGAAGGATAAGGCCTCGATCGGTTATCTTCAGAGAATGCTCCGTATAGGCTTTAACAGAGCCGCGCGCATCATGGATCAGCTTGAAGAATTCGGAGTAGTCGGCCCCGAAGAAGGTACAAAACCCAGAAAAGTCTTAATGACGATTACTGAGTTTGAAGAAAGTATTGGTAACTAAATATGAAAATTTTGTGAAGGGGGTCAGACCCCGGACACAAAATTTTCACAATTTTAAGGAGGAAAAAAATGAAAACAGACATCCAGATTGCACAGGAAGCAACAATGCTTGATATCCGCGAGGTTGCAGCCAAGATCGGCGCATCCGAGGACGATATCGAAATGTATGGCCGCAACATGGCCAAGGTAAGTGACGAATACATCGCACGCCTTCAGAATGAAAAGGACGGAAAGCTGGTACTCGTTACAGCTATCAACCCGACTCCCGCAGGAGAGGGTAAGACCACTATCACACTCGGTCTTAACGATGCCCTTAGAAAGATGGGCAAGAATTCAGTCGTAGCAATGCGTGAGCCTTCACTGGGCCCCTGCTTCGGTATCAAGGGCGGTGCTGCCGGCGGCGGATATGCACAGGCTGTACCGATGGATAAGCTCAACCTTCATTTTACAGGTGATTTCCATGCGATAACTTCCGCTAATAACTTAATGTGTGCAATGCTTGATAATCACTTAATGCAGGGAAATGAGCTCCGTATCGACCCTAAAAGAATAGTTGCTAAAAGATGTCTGGACATGAATGATAGAGCTCTCAGAAATATTACCGTAGGTCTTGGTAAGAGAACCGACGGAGTAGTAAGAGAGGACCATTTCTGTATCACAGTTGCTACAGAAGTTATGGCAATCCTTTGTCTTGCCGAAGACCTTGATGATCTTAAGGCAAGACTCAGCAGGATCATCGTTGCATATAACTATGACAACGAGCCGATCACAGCAGGCGACCTCAAATGTGTTGGCGCCATGACAGTTCTTCTGAAGGATGCCATCAGACCTAACCTTATACAGTCACTCGAGAATAACCCCGTATTCGTTCACGGCGGACCTTTTGCCAACATCGCACACGGATGTAACTCAGTAAGAGCTACAAAGGTTGCTCTCAAGGCTGCTGACTATGTAATCACAGAGGCAGGCTTCGGTGCCGATCTCGGAGCTGAGAAGTTCCTTGATATCAAGTGCCGTATGGCAGGCCTTAAGCCGGATGCAGTTGTTCTCGTAGCTACAGCAAGAGCTATGAAGTATAACGGCGGCGTTCCCAAGACAGAGCTTTCAAATGAAAATGTCGAGGCTCTTAAGAAGGGTATCGTAAATCTCGGAAAGCATATCGAGAACCTTCAGAAGTATAACGTTCCCGTAGTTGTTACGATCAACAAGTTCGTATCCGATACAGACGCTGAGGTTGAGGCTATCAAGGAATATGTAAGTGATAAGGGCTGCCGTTTCGCTGTTTCCGATGTATGGGGACAGGGCGGTGCAGGCGGACAGGACCTCGCTAAGGAAGTCCTTGAAGCTATCGAAGTAGGTTCTCCGAACTTTAAGACACTTTACAGCGATGACCTCAGTCTTACAGAGAAGATCGAGACAGTTTCAAGAGAAATCTACGGCGCTGACGGCGTTGATTATACACCTGAAGCCGCAAATGCTCTCAAGCGTATCGAAAGCCTCGGCTTCGGAAATATGCCCGTATGTATGGCTAAGACACAATATTCACTTTCAGATAACGAAAAGCTTCTCGGAAGACCCACTAACTACAGGATCAGCGTTCGTGAAGTATATGTATCAGCCGGCGCAGGCTTCGTAGTTGCAATAGCAGGTGCGATCATGACAATGCCCGGTCTTCCAAAGAGCCCCGCAGCAGAACGTATCGACGTCCTCGACAGCGGCGAGATCGTTGGACTATTCTAAAAATGTAACACTTTTGTAATGGGGCCTGACCCCATTACAGAATTATTACAAAAGAAGAGGAAAAAAATGGCACAGTTAATTGACGGAAAGAAGATTTCCACAGAATTAAAGGATGAAGTAAAAGATAAGGTCGCTTCCTTAAAGGAGCAGGGCATAGATGTTACTCTTGCCGTTATCCTTGTGGGAAATGACCCGGCTTCGACAGTTTATGTAGGAAATAAGAAGAAAGCATGTGAATACACAGGGATCATATCCAAGTCTTTCGAGCTTCCCGAGGAGACTACTCAGGCAGAGCTTCTCAGACTCATCGATGAGCTGAATGCTGATGACGGAGTAAACGGCATCCTTGTTCAGCTGCCACTTCCGAAGCACATCAATGAGGATAAGGTCATCCGCCGCATCAGCCCCGATAAAGATGTTGACGGATTCCATCCCGAAAGCGTCGGCCGCCTCAGCATCGGCGTGAGAGGATTCGTATCCTGCACTCCGGCAGGTGTTATCGAGCTTTTAAAGAGAAGCAATGTTAATCTCGATGGTGCAAATGCCGTCGTTGTCGGAAGAAGCAACATAGTAGGAAAGCCGATGAGCGTACTTCTTCTCAGGGAGAATGCTACGGTTACTATCTGTCATTCACATACTAAGAATCTTAAAGAGATATGTAAGAACGCCGACATTCTTGTTGTAGCTATAGGCCAGCCTAAGTTTATCGACGGCTCCTATATCAAAGAAGGCGCTACAGTCATCGATGTCGGAATCCACAGAATAGAAGGAACAAAGAAACTTTGCGGTGACGTTGATTTTGAAAGTGCCGAGAAGGTTGCAGGCAAGATCACACCGGTTCCCGGTGGAGTCGGCCCCATGACCATCGCCGGCCTCATGAACAACTGCTACGAAGCCGCATTAATGCAGCATGGTTTATAATATATGTTTGTGAAGATTTTGTGTCCGGGGTCAGACCCCGGACACAAAATTTTCACAAAATTTCTTATGAGGTTATAGCATGAATATATATTTCGTCTCTCTCGGCTGCGACAAGAATACCGCAGACAGCGAGAGGATGCTTGGAATCCTGAATAAGAAGGGCTACTCGATAACTCTCGACCCGGAAGAAGCCGATTGTGCGGTTGTCAATACCTGCTGCTTTATCGAATCGGCGACTCAGGAGAGTATCGACACGCTTCTCGAGCTTTCCGAATACAAGAAGGGCCGTATGAAGTATCTCATCTGCACGGGCTGCATGGCGCAGCGTTATAAGGATGAGATCTCAAATGAGCTCCCCGAGGTTGATGCGTTCGTAGGCACGATGAGCCTTGACAGCATATGTGAAGTTATCGAAGAGCTTGAAAAAAACGGACAGACAGCTCAGGACAAACAATCTGAATCCAGGAAGATCGTCTACCACTACGACGAGCTGGACAAGCCTTACCCCGACAGGGGCGAGATAGAGCGCCTTGTCACCGAGCGCCCTTACATGGAATATCTGAAGATCGCCGACGGCTGCGACAAACGCTGCACCTATTGTGCGATCCCGTATTTTAAGGGAAGCTACAAGAGTATCCCGATGGAGAATGTCATCCGCGAAGCCGAAGTCCTGGCAGAATCCGGCGTAAAGGAGCTGATCCTCGTTGCGCAGGAGACCACCTGCTACGGTATCGACCTCTACGACGAAAAGCGCCTCCACATTCTGATAAACAAGCTCTCCAAAATCGAAGGGATAGAGTGGGTCAGACTTCTTTATGCCTACCCCGAAGAGATCTACCCTGAGCTTATCATGGAAATGTCTTCGAACCGGAAGGTCCTTCATTACATAGATATGCCGATCCAGCATACCGAAGACGGGATATTAAGAAGAATGGCCCGCCGTATAGATAACAAGGGTATCAGAAAGGTTGTGGCAGATCTTAGAAAGGCCATGCCCGATATAGTTATCCGTTCCACGATAATAACAGGCTTCCCGGGTGAAACTAAGGAAGAGCATGAAGCACTTCTCAATACCCTCGAAGAACTGAAGCTTGAGCATGTGGGCGTATTTGCATATTCGCAGGAGCAGGGAACTCCCGCAGCGGACTTCCCCGACCAGCTTGATGATGACACTAAGCATAAAAGACTTGAAGACATCATGCTCCTTCAGCAGCAGATTTCAGCCGAATATCTTAGCTCGTGCATTGATAAAGAATATGATATAATAATAGATGGTTATCTTCCGGATGAGGATGTCTATGTGGGCAGAAGTTATATGGATGCCCCCGACATAGATGGTATGGTCTTTATAGATACCGATAAAGAACTCATTTCCGGTGAGATCGTAAGAGCCGTGATCACCGACTCTGACGTTTATGACCTGGAAGGAAAAATTATATAAAGAGGAAAAAGACATGAATCTACCCAACAAAATAACACTTTTCAGAGTAATACTTATCCCGTTCTTTCTCATTTTTTACATGGTGCCCGGAATTCCCGCAGGCAAATGGTTTGCTTTCGTTATCTTTATCGTGGCATCACTTTCGGACATGGTGGATGGAAAGATCGCAAGGAAGCATAATCTCGTTACGGACTTCGGAAAATTCATGGACCCGCTGGCCGATAAGCTTCTTGTCTGCTCGGCCATGATAGCGATGATCCCGAACAAGAGGATCATGGCATGGGTCGTTATCATAATAATAGCGAGAGAATTTACCATCAGCGGCTTCAGACTTGTTGCAGCAGATAACGGCAAAGTTATCGCGGCAGGCTGGTGGGGTAAGGTTAAGACCGCAGTTACAATGGTGATGATAGTAGTACTGATCGCAGACCTGGGAGCAGACTTCCCGTCGATCGCGACACCCGTCCGCGTATTCGAGCTCGTACTCATCTACGCATCGGCAATCCTTACCATCGCATCACTCATTGATTATCTCGTTAAAAACAAAGACGTTATCTCAACCTACAAGTAAATTTCTAAAATATCAGGAGGAGAGTTCTATGAAGAAACTTATTACCGGATTTTTTAGTAGTACCTTTTTGGCCGGTGCCGTTATGCTTACGCTTAGTGCGGGCATAAATGGGGCCGGTTTTGTATTTGCCAAAGAGGCGGATACAAAGGATACGGGCATAACCGCATCCGAAGAAGAAATATCGGACTCAATGACCGAGGCCGAGAAGAAGAATCTCATCATCACGGACTATACGGATGAGGAGAGAAGCCTTGGTAAGCCTTATCGAAACACGGACGGATTCTTCGAGTCTGCATCGCTGCTTGTCGGCGATGATGCCTCAACAACCGGTTCATGCGGTGAGAATGTAAACTATACCTTCGACACTGCCACCGGAACACTAAGCATATCAGGAACAGGCGAAATGACTGACTATGCGTATGATAATAATGGAGGCAGCACTGCGCCTTTCTCATCATTTTCAAACAAGGTTAAGAAGATCGTTATCGGAGAGGGCGTTACCCATATAGGAAAAAGTGCTTTTCTTTTCTATTATGATCTGGAAGAGATCGTATTTCCGTCCAACGAGATCACAATCGGTGCAGAGGCCTTTGTAGGTGCGCTTTCACTTACCGATCTCTACATTCCGAACAACGTAGTTGGTATCGGCGCGTATTCTATCGGCTATAAATGCGACAATGGTAATACCGGTTCATTTGTAAAGTCCGGCATGACGATAATCGCGGCTGAAGGCTCACCGGCCGCAGTATATGCAAAGGAAGAAGAGATAAATGTCATCACAACTCTTACAGCTTCCGGAGAATGCGGTGATAATGCAAAGTGGGAAGTAAATGTCCTTACCAAGACTATCAAGATCACCGGAACGGGAGCAATGACTGATTATTCTTACGCCAGCACCCCATACTATGATTATAAGAATATCATTGAAAACGTAGTGATAGGTGAGGGAATAACCATTGTTGGCAGTGGTTCGTTTGAATATTTTCAAAGATTAAAGAAGGTAAGCCTTTCATCTACTGTTACCACATTAGGATATAGTGCGTTTTACGGTTCCTCACTTGAAAGTATTGTACTTCCTTCTTCACTCACAACCATTAATGGATATTCTCTTGCACATTGTAATAATCTGAAAGAGCTTAATCTACCTGCATCTGTTAGTTTCATTTCAACTAATTTTTTAGATGGAGACACCACGCTCAGAAGGATAAATGTTGCATCGGGGAATGCTGATTTTAAAGATGAAAATGGCATCCTTTATTCGGCAGATATGAAAAACCTTATCTGTATACCACAAGGCTATAATGGTTCTGCTATAGTGATCCCTGCCTCTGTTGAAACACACACCGATAATATGTTTAATTCGTTAAGTAACAGAGGCCTCACCTTCATATTCCTTGGTTATCCCGGTGATATGAAGAGTGAATCTTTCGGAAACAGCATATGCTATTATAATTCTTCGGATTCAAGATGGTATACGGCTATCTCGGGCTACGCTGAAGGAAACGGCAGATGGATCGACTATAAAAACTATGCCAACAGTACCACCCTCAAGCTTACCTCCAAGAAAGGTACGGTAGGAATAGGGGAAATGATACAGATCACGGCAGAGCTCAGCCCGACTATCGCGACCGAGTTCAACTGGACCAGCAGCAACCCGTCTGTTCTCGAGGTTAACTCTAAAGGCGGCGTTACGGGTCTTTCAGAGGGAACTGCCATAGTTACCGCAAAGACTAAGGACGGTACCAGGTCAGCTACCATAAGCATTACGGTATCCGGCGGCTCATATTCGACGGGCGCCCACTCCTTAAGAGCTTTCGATGATTTTATGCAAAACTATAACATCAATACAGGCTCAAGATTTTATGGATGTGATAAGCTGAATGGCCTATACATTTACGAGAGCGGAAAGCTCGGCTTCTACAGCTTTAAGACCGGCAAATACAGTCTGATTGACAGCTTTGGTTCATCGATACTGTATTTTGCAAATGACAAGATGTATATCGCGGGAAATGGCTACATCAAAGTTTACGATCTTATAAAACGCGAATATATAGTTTCAATAGAAGTAAATAATAAGAGCATCCGTGGAGTCGGTGCGGATGCAAGCGGCAGGATCTATGCCTGCGGATATAATTTTAATAAAACTTCAAGGAATTTTATCACCCTTTATTCCTCAACCGGCGAATTCCTGGATGAGATAGTATCCGGAACCGCAGTCTATGATTTCGCTGGCTTTGATGATAAGAACGGCTACTTCTACATGGAGTCCTTCTATAATTATTATTCATGGGGCTACGACCATCCCGGCAAGGTGGCTTCCATGGGCAAGGTCAAGGATAATAAGCTTTATCAGATAGATGTTATGTCCGGCTTCCTGGAGAGCGGAATGATCTCAAGAAGCATCGCCGGAATAGAGTATCTCTGTCAGGATTATTACAGATATCATACACTCGCAGCCCAGGTTCTGGAAAACAGATACCTCGTTACCTCCAGCGTGCTGATGGGCAGAGCCTGCGTATTTGACTCTTACGAGGCCACCGATACTGAGATCAATGCGAACCTCATCATCGGAAGAGACAGTGTCGACGGTGAGGACGGAAGCTATGGCTTCGGCGTCCAGGCTATATATAATAAGAATAATGACAGCTTCGCATTCTATGAAAATAATAAGGAGCTCTATGAGTATTCGAGAACTACCGGTGAGAAGATCTCATCCGCCAAGACCGCATACAGAGTAGAATATATGCTCCGCTGCGGCAACAACGCGGTCATAATAGAATATGACGATAACGGCAAGTTCTACCTCGAGACGATAAACTATGCTAAGACTTCTTCGATCGCAGTTAATCCCGCTGCCAAAACCATGAAGGTCGGCACTAACGAGAAGCTCACGCTTAAGTCCGGGCTTTATTACTCCATCATTCCGACCTGGAAGTCCAGCGACACCAAGATTGCAACGGTCAACTCCAACGGTGTGGTATCCGCATGGAAGGCCGGAAGCGCAGTCATCACCGCATCGGCCGGCGGTATCTCCGCGACCTGCAACATAACCGTGACCGCAAGCGACATTAAAACCCCGAAGAACAGCATAACCGCAATTGATAAATCTTATTCCGCAAATGTCTCGCAGAACGATTACACAGTCTATGGCAAGACTGTTAAAAGCTACATGTATGAGAATTCCGATAAGACTATCTCCACGGTAGAGTGGGTAGCTTCCCAGGAGAAACTCTATGTCAGAAACTTCGACAAGAACTTAAATGAGCAGGATGCGACAGTACTGGATGCGCCGCTTCCGATATTCGGCGGCTTCTTTTCAGGTAAATCCTACAACTTCGCAGTATTCGGCCAGAAGAATGATAAGGATTCCGATGATGTGGAAGTAATAAGAATCGTCAGATATTCAAAGGATTATAAGACAAAGAAAGAGCTTCCGATAAAGGCAATCAATACTTATATTCCATTTGATGCGGGAAGTCTCAGAATGGATGAGGCCGGCGGAAAACTCTATATCCATACCTGTCATGAGATGTATGAGAGCGAAGACGGATATCATCATCAGGCAAACATGACATTTGTTATCGATGAATCGGCCATGACCGTGCTTGATAAGTATAGCGACGTAATGAACATAGCTCAGGCAGGCTATGTAAGTCACTCATTTAACCAGTTTATAAGAACAGACGGAACATACATATATAGATCAGATCACGGCGATGCAAATCCGAGAGGGATCACGCTCACCAGGGCTAAGGTAGGAGATAAGATAACCAAGGTCATCTATGTCGTTCCGCTTTCAATCCAGGTCGGAAGCTATGGCTATAATGCCACGGGTGCATCCCTCGGCGGACTTCAGCTTTCAAGTTCAAATGTCCTCGTTACCGGTAACTCCGTCGACCAGACACAGGAGAGCGTTTCCGGCAGCCGAAATATCTTCATGACAATCTCAAATAAGGATTTCACGACCTACGATATCAAGTGGTTCACGAAGTTTAAGATAAACGGAGACACGACAGCAAGGACACCTCATCTCGTTAAGCTGAATGATGAGCAGTTCCTGCTTATGTGGGAGGAATATAATTCAAAGACCGATAAGACAATAACGAAGATTGCTACAGTCGGTGCGCAGGGCGACCTTGTGGATACTGTTTCGACAAACCTTCGTCTTTCGGACTGTGAGCCTGTTGTTACCTCCGACGGACTTGTAAGATGGTTTGTTACTGACTATAACAAGCTCCAGATCATTTCCATTAATCCTTATAATCTTTCGGCTGTAACCGGTGCTGTTTCGGTCGATAAGACTGTAGATGATTATGCAAAGGACGGCGGCCAGTTTGAAAAGGATGTCGTTATCCCCGGTGATACCAAGCTTAAGAAGGGTACCAAGATAAAGGTTAAGGGCAAGGTGCTTTACACAGTGACCGGCGACGGAACGCTGGAATATACAGGCAACTCATCGCTTAAGGGTAAGGTTACGATCCCCGCAACCTATAAGTATAACGGCGTGGTATGGAAGATCACATCGATCGCTGACAACGCATTTAAGAATAACAAGAAGATCACTTCGGTAGTTATCGGCGATAACGTTAAGACGATAGGCAAAAATGCCTTCCGCGGCTGCAAGAAGCTTAAGAAGGTGACTATCGGAAAGAGCGTTACCAAGATAGGTGCATATGCCTTCTATGGCTGCAAGAGCCTTAAGTCGATCATAATTAAATCCTCAAAGCTTAAGACTGTCGGAAAGAATGCGATAAAGAAAATCCATAAGAAGGCAGTCATAAAAGTACCGAAGAAAAAATATAAAGCATATAAGAAGCTTTTCAACAAAAAAACGGGCTTTAAAAAGCCAATGAAAATAAAGAAAAAATAAAGCAAAAATAAAGTTGAAAAAAATAGTTAAATAGTATAGTATGTATAAGGCGAAAATTTGCTTTATAAAATTTAAGATATAATGGAGGAAGACACAATGAGCGATAAGCTTACCTTGTCAGCAAGCGACAGAATTAACAGTCTGCTTGATGAAGCAAGCTTCGTTGAGATCGGTTCAGAGGTTACTGCCAGAGCTACTGATTTCAATGAAAATTCCGCTGTTACTCCCAAAGACGGTGTTATAACCGGCTATGGTCAGATCGACGGAAAACTTACATTTGTTTATAGTCAGGATGCTTCAGTTCTTGGCGGCGCTATCGGCGAGATGCACGCAAAGAAAATATCCGCTATCTACAATATGGCCATGAAGGTGGGAGCACCTGTAGTAGGTCTTATAGACTGTGCAGGACTCAGACTTCAGGAAGCTACAGATTCTTTACACAGCTTCGGTGCTCTTTTCAAGAAGAGCGTAAAAGCGTCCGGCATAGTTCCGCAGATTACTGCAATATTCGGTAACTGCGGCGGGGGAGCAGGAGTGCTTGCAGCACTTTCAGACTTTACTTATATGGTTGAAGGTTCAAAGCTCTTTGTGAACAGTCCTAATGCTATAAAAGGTAATTATGAGGAAAAATGTGACACTGCCGCTGCATCATATGTAAGCAGCAACACATCACTTGTAGACGGAGTATTCGCAAGTGACATCGAGGCACTCAGTGCAGTACGCGGTCTCGTATCCATTCTTCCTTCAAACAATCTCGATGAAGCAGTAAGCGTATGCGAGGATGACCTCAACAGAACCATCCCCGGAATCGATGCTTCAAAGGATGATGCAAGAAAGATCCTCATCGACATCGCAGATGATAACATCTTTACCGAGACAAAGGCTGACTACGGTAAGGATATGATCACAGGATTCATAAAGCTTAACGGTGCAACTGTAGCCGCTGTTGCTAATCAGGGAAATGAGTCACAGGGACTTATCTCAGCTGAGGGAGCATCAAAGGCTGCTGATTTCGTGCGCTTTGCCGATTCATTTAACATTCCTGTACTTTCACTTACAGCTGCCAAGGGCTTCGAGGCAAGCTTCGAAAGTGAGAAGAGAGTTGCTGTAGAAAGTGCGCGCCTTACGGCGGCATTTGCAGACGCAGACGTACCTAAGGTTAATGTGGTTATCGGCGATGCTTTCGGTTCTGCTTATATCGTAATGAACTCAAAGTCAATCGGCGCTGATATCGTTTATGCATGGCCTACAGCTAAGATCGGTGTTACAGATCCCAAGACAGCTGCAGAGATCATGTATGCAGATGACATCGCTGAGGCAGATGACAAGAAGGAAGCTATCAAGGCTGCTTCCGATAAGATAACAGAGGCTCAGTCAAGTGCACTTGCAGCTGCAAGAAGAGGCTACATTGACGATATCATCGAGCCTGATGCTACAAGAAAGAGACTTATAGCTGCATTTGATATGCTTGCTACAAAAAGAGAGGACAGTCCATATAAGAAGCATATGGCATTTTAGGGAGGAATAAGAATGAAGAAAAAGTTTTTAAAACTGCTTGTTCTTTCTCTGATGTCTGCTTTACTTGTGTCCCTTACGGGCTGCGGCGAAGAAGAGGCTCTCTATTATGAGTTTGATAAGGACGCCATGCAGCTCTATACAATGGAGCTTATCAATGAATACGGATTTACAAATGACATCGAGCAGAACTACTATCTGAATGATGGCAGTGATCTTCAGAAGTCAGCGGTTTCCGGATTCCTTGCACTTCAGACTACCGACCATGTCGGTGAGTTCGAAGGATTTGGTTCAGGCGAAGGCTCTGTTGAATTCAAGAACGGAGTAGACGGAAAGGTTGTCTGCTCACAGATCTGTAATTATGAGAACAGAGACGTAAAGGTTTCCATCTCATTTAAAGAGAATAAGGCATTCGAATTAGATAAAGAAAGAGCATATAATACGTTAGTTAATCAGGCAGCTCAGTATGGTCTTGATGTTACTTCATATGTAACACAGATGTATGGGTCTTACGAAGAGCTTGATATGACATCAATGGATAAGTTCCTTGATTCCTATCTTGCCAAGGCTTACAACGAGAGACCATTTGAAGCCATGGACTGCGAAGTCAGTGCCGTATATTCCAAGAAGGAACTTGTGGCAATGGCAGGTAAGAACACGGCTATCGGTATGGGCGTTGTATTTGCCGTACTTATATTCATATCATTTATCATAAGCCTGCTTAAGTATCTGCCTCTTCTGTTTGATGCAGAGATAAGAAAGAAGAGAGCCGAGAAGAAGGCTGCCGAAGCAGCAGCAAAGAAGGCTGCAGAGGATATGATCATCGGTGCAGCAGCTGATGATAAAGGTGATCAGGCCCAGGCCGCACCTGCAAAGGCTGACGAGAATCTGATAAATGACAGCGAGCTGGTTGCAGTAATAACCGCAGCAATCTATGCCGCATCAGGATCCGGAGTTCGCGGACCTGCTTATACGGCAAGTAACGATAAATTAGTTGTAAGATCTATTAGAAGAGTTAGATAGTAGGAGGAAAGAAATGAAGAATTACAGAATCACAGTTAATGGTAATACATATGATGTAGCAGTTGAGGAGCTTGGCGGAACAGCTTCCGCTCCTGCAGCAGCACCTGTTATGACACCCGCTGCTCCCGCAGCAGCACCTGCAGCAGCTCCGGCAGCAGCAGCTCCGGCAGCTTCAGGTTCTAAGGGAAGTATCGTAGTATCTGCTCCGATGCCCGGTAAGATCCTCGGCGTTAAGACAGAGGTTGGCAAGGAAGTTAAGAAGGGTGACGTACTCATGGTTCTCGAAGCTATGAAGATGGAAAATGAGATCGTTGCTCCTGAAGATGGTACAGTTGCAAGCGTTGATGCTACAGTTGGTGCATCAGTTGAACCGGGTGATACACTCGTTACACTTAACTAATTAACCTTAAACTGGGAGGATTAAAATGAAAGACATTGTTTTAAATCTGGCCAGTCAGACAGGTTTTGCGACTCTCGATTGGAAGAATTACATCATGATACTTGTTGCATTTGTCTTCATGTATCTTGCAATCGCCAAGGGATTTGAGCCGCTCCTTCTGGTACCGATCTCCTTCGGTATGTTTCTGGTTAATATGTTTCCCGGCATAATAGAAGAGGGTGGACTTCTTCATTACTTCTATATGCTGGATGAATGGAGTATTCTTCCTTCACTCATTTTCATGGGTGTTGGAGCTATGACGGACTTCGGTCCGCTGATAGCGTACCCGCCGAGCTTTATATTGGGTGCGGCGGCGCAGTTTGGTATATACGGAGCTTATTTCCTTGCTATAGCACTTGGCTTTACAGGAAAAGAAGCAGCAGCTATCTCAATCATCGGTGGTGCTGATGGTCCTACATCTATCTTCCTTGCAGGAAAGCTCGGAATGGGTGATACACTTCTCGGACCTATCGCGGTTGCGGCTTATTCATACATGTCGCTCGTGCCGGTTATCCAGCCGCCTTTTATGAAGCTTTTCACGACCAAGAAGGAGAGGCTCATAAGAATGCCTCAGCTTCGTAAGGTTACAAAGCTTGAAAAGATAGTATTCCCTATAATAGTTACTCTCGTTGTTGTTATGATCCTTCCGACAACAGCACCTCTCGTAGGTATGCTCATGCTCGGAAATCTCTTCAGAGAGTCAGGTGTTGTTAAGCAGCTTACAGAGACAGCTTCCAATGCACTGATGTACATCGTTGTTATCATGCTCGGAACATCTGTTGGTGCTACAACAAGTGCTGAGAACTTCCTTCAGTTTACAACTCTTAAGATAGTATTTCTCGGACTTGCTGCATTCATCCTTGGAACGACGATGGGTGTACTGTTCGGTAAACTGATGTGCATAGTCTCGAAGGGTAAAGTTAACCCGCTCATCGGTTCTGCCGGAGTTTCCGCAGTTCCTATGGCTGCCAGAGTATCTCAGAAGGTTGCGGCCGAATATGATCCGACCAACTTCCTTCTTATGAATGCGATGGGACCTAATGTTGCCGGAGTTATCGGTACGGCGGTTGCCGCGGGTACCTTTATGGCGATTTTCAACGTCCACTAATTAAATGATTTCAGAAAGGATAAATGAAATGGGTGAAATTAAAAAGCTCGGCATTACAGAGACAGTCCTTCGTGACGCTCATCAGTCCCTGATCGCAACACGTATGCCGACTGAGGAAATGCTTCCGATTATAGATAAGATGGATCAGGTTGGATACCATTCAGTAGAGTGCTGGGGTGGTGCGACATTTGATTCATGTCTCAGATTCCTTAAAGAGGATCCGTGGGACAGACTCCGTAAGCTTAAGGATGGCTTTAAGAACACAAAGCTCCAGATGCTTTTCAGGGGCCAAAACATTTTAGGTTACAGACCTTATGCAGATGATGTTGTTGAGTACTTCGTTCAGAAGTCGATCGCAAACGGTATCGATATAATCCGTATCTTCGACTGCCTGAATGACCTTCGTAACCTTGAGGCAGCTGTAAAGGCTACCAACAAGGAAGGCGGACATGCTCAGATCGCTCTTTCTTACACACTCGGTGATGCTTACACACTTGATTACTGGAAAGAGACAGCACGCAAGATCGAGGAGATGGGTGCTGATTCAATCTGTATCAAGGATATGGCCGGACTTCTTGTTCCTTACGAGGCAGAGAAACTCGTTAAGGCTCTTAAGGAAGGTTCAAAGCTTCCTATCCAGCTTCATACACATTACACATCAGGTGTTGCAGCTATGACATATCTCAAGGCTGCAGAGGCAGGAGTAGATGTTATCGATACAGCTATTTCTCCGTTCGCACTTGGTACATCACAGCCTGCTACAGAAGTTATGGTTGAGACCTTCAAGGGTACAGACAGAGATACAGGACTTGATCAGAAGCTCCTTGCTGAGATAGCTGAGTACTTCAGACCTTACAGAGAGGAATGCCTCGACAGTGGTCTTATGAGCACAAAGATCCTTGGTGTTAACATCAAGACACTTCTTTATCAGGTACCCGGCGGAATGCTTTCAAATCTTGTTTCACAGCTTAAGGAAGCTAAGCAGGATGACAAGCTCCAGGAGGTTCTTGAGGAAGTTCCCCGTGTTCGTAAGGACTTCGGTGAGCCGCCTCTCGTAACACCTTCATCACAGATCGTTGGTACTCAGGCAGTTCTCAACGTTCTCATGGGTGAGAGATATAAGATGGTAACCAAGGAGTCCAAGGACCTGCTTTCAGGTAAGTACGGACAGACCATCAAGCCTTTTGATCCTGAAGTTCAGAAGAAGGCTATCGGTGATACAGTTCCCATCACACATAGACCCGCAGATGACATCGAGCCAGAGCTTGACAGACTCCGCGGCGAGATCGCACAGTATATCCAGCAGGATGAGGACGTGCTTTCATACGCACTGTTCCCTCAGGTTGCCATCGACTTCTTTAAGTATAGAGAAGCACAGCAGACCGGCGTAGACCTCTCCAAGGCCGACACCGTAAACAAAACCTATCCGGCGTAATAATTGCTATGCATAATAATTGCTAATTTAAATGTGACAAACAGATCAGATCTGTTTGTCACATTTTTAGGTGATTAATTAAGATAAATTCAAATATTAGTTAAGGAGACGTATTTATGTTTAAGAGATTTCTAACAGGGATATTGATGATGGCCATGGTTTTATCTGTTTTGGCCGGATGCGGAAAAGACAAGGATTCAGCCGGAACGGATCAGAATTCAGATGTTTCTGCTGTAGTTGAAGAGAGTGAAAAAACAGAAGCAGAAACCGAAACAGTTACAGAGGAAGTTACAGAGGAAGTAACTGAGGCAGAAACAGAAGCAAAGAAGGAAGAAAAGACAGAGATAGATACTGATGCAGTAACCGAAGCAGACACAGAGGAGGTTACGGAAGCTGCATCCGAAGATAATAATACTGCAGATAGTGAACAGCCTGCTGATGACGGGAAGCAGGTTGAATATGGAAGTACCATAAAAGTTCATTATGTATTTCAAAGTAAGTACGCGGATAGTGATGAATTCGTGACACTTGAAGAAGGTGATAAGAGTATTGTTGTTTCAAAGGAGACAACTGATGTCTTTAGTCCCTATGATTATGAAGTAGAAGAAGAGCAGATAATGGAGAATGTTAATAAGGCTATAGGTCTAAAGGCCGGTGATTCATTTGTTATTGGCTGTGAAGGCGGAGATGGCTGGTATGAGACAGTGTATCAGATTCTGGAGATACAGTAAGCTATCATACAGTTGATGCCCAGGGACGGCAGACGAAACTTGGAATGTGACAAACAGATCTGATTTGTTTGTCACATTTTTTGCTAAAATGCAACTGATCCCCCGTCCCCAGGTTGCATAAAAAAAGAAACGAGCAACTCCTTCAGCTCATAGAAGCTTACTAGACACAAAACCCATTTCTTTGACAAAAGATAACAAAATGCAATTTTGATGTCAATAGGAATTCTGTAAAACTACCCTTTTGGGTGATGCGGGGAGGAGAAAAAGATTATATAATAGCAACTGTAATAATGAAGTACAAGGGGGATCAAATATGTTTAGGAAAATGATTCATCAAAAATCAGTTTTTATAACTGGCGTTTTTGCGGTTTTTGTGTGGGCTTTGCTTATCTATTCAGTACCGGTTTCAGCAGAAGAGCTGCAATACACTGATCCGGATACCGGGCTTACGTGGAAGTATAGTATTTTAAACGAAGAGCTGAAAACAGCGAGTATTAATGGTTATTCGGGAACGGGAACGGATATCGTTATACCTGGGGTTATTGAGGGGTATAGTGTGACTGAAATTGGGGATCATGCGTTTGATAATTCCCAAATAACATCTGTAGTAATTCCGGAGGGTGTTAGTGTGATAGGGGGGAGTGCTTTCCGTTATTGTAAATATATTACAGAAGTCTCAATTCCTGGTAGTGTAAGTGAATTTGGATCAACTATTTTCGATGGCTGTACTGATTTAACTAGAGTTATATTATGTGATGGCGTTAAATCTATAGGATATCAAATGTTTTGGGGATGTGATAAATTGTCATCGATTATCATACCGTCCAGTGTTATCGAAATAGGTAAATCTGCTTTTTCATATTGTCATGGATTAGATAATATTATCATTCCATGTGATTTTGATAAAAGCATATTGGAGGGAAATGGTGATACTAGCTTAATTGTAAATGGTGATGAGTTTATTGTTGATGATTTTAATGAAAGCTTAAGAAAAACCGGTTCATTCATATATACTCACGACTGGAACTCGCCAACTTATTCATGGGATTCGGAAACTAAGGATGATGGCTCGGTTATCTGGAAATGCATCGCTGAACGTACTTGTACTAAAGATGAGTCTCACGTAGAAACGGAAACTGTAATTGCCACTGAAGAAGTGACTCAGGAGCCTACTTATGAAGCTGAAGGTAAAAAGATATTAACGGCGGTATTTGAAAACGAAGATTTTGAAACCCAGACAAAGGAAGATAGTATTCCTGCAGTACCAAAACCTACGCCAACTCCAACCCCGACTCCGACACCAACTCCCGAGGCTACACCTGCTCCGGTAGCTACACCCACACCGGAAGCAACTCCGACTTCGACTAAGGTTGAGGATTTGGAAAAATCTATAAAAGAGATGAAGTCAGAAGCGGATCTTGACGGTGCCGAATTCATTTCCATGAGACTTAAATCCACAAAGATAAAAAAGAATTCTATCAGTTATTCCTGGCAAAAGGTAAGTGGTGCGACTAAATATGTTATCTATGCAAATAAATGCAGCAAGAAGAATCAGTGCTTCAAGATAGCAGAAGTGACTGACACGAAGTTCACTCTAGATAAGATTGATGGTAAGAAGCTGCAGAAGGGTACATATTATAAGTTCCTTATCGTAGCTGCAGATGACGAGAATAATGTTATTGCTACATCTAAGGTGGTTCATGCTTCCACCAAGGGCGGAAAATATACAAACTATAAGAGCATTATGATCAAAAAGGATAAGAAGATCAAGAAAGGTAAGCTTACGTTAAAGAAGGGAAAATCTTTTAAGCTTAAAATTATGACTACAAAGGCTGAAAAGAAAAAGAAGCTGAATGTGCATCGTAAGATATTATTTGAATCTGATAATACATCTGTGGCGACCGTTAGTAAAACCGGCAAAATCAAGGCTGTCGCTCCCGGTGAGTGCGTGATCTATGCATATACCCAGAATGGTTTATCAAAGAGTATCAAGGTTGTTGTGAAATAAAATAATTTTTGATATATTAGAATAGGTTAATTCCAAGAAAATATATGTGAAGGTTTAAAAAATGAAAAAATTACTAATCGTACTACTGATCATTCTTGCTGTTATCATCACGCTGGGGGCGGCTGTTTATTTCACGGACACAAAACTCCTGAATAACGTTAATGCCGAAGACATCAATTATATTGAAGTTTTCAGTGGTAATTCAGGCAGGAGGATCAAGATTACGGATCCCGAAGAAATCGAGTATATAGTCAGCAATCTGAAGGGTGCCACGGTCAAAAAGTCCGGCATTTCCCTCGGTAATATGGGATATATGTATGACATTAAATTCATCGGAGATAATTATCAGGAGGTTTATTCGCTGATCCTCAATTCATCGGATACCGTCCGCATGGACCCGTTTTTCTATCATTCGGACGATTATCTCTGCTTCGAATATATCCAGGAACTCGAAAACAAATATATAGAAAGTAAAAGTGAAAATGTCACCGTCATCGATACTGACCGGCCCAATGCCGATACCGGAAACGGTACACCTAAGGAGCTTGCAATAGGTGACACAGCTCCCGACTTTACGGCAACACTTGTAAACGGCGGGACATTCAGACTCTCCGATTATGATAATAAGATAGTCCTTCTCAACTTCTGGGCAACCTGGTGCGGACCCTGTGTAGGCGAAATGCCTGCCTTCGAGAATCTGAAGAAGGATAACATGGACGACGTTGAAATCATTTGCATAAACTGCTCTGAAGATAAGGATACAGTCGATAAATTTGTAAGGCAGGAAGGTTTTACATTTAATATCGGTTATGACACCAGCGGGAAGATCGGAGCCTATTATCCGACCAACGGAATCCCGTACACCGTTGTCATCAACAAGGGAAAGATCAACATGATCTATGTCGGTGCATACGACGCCGGCACCCAGTATAAGGAATATAAGAAAGCAATAGAAGAGTGCCGTTAAATGAAAATGAAAATTACTATCAGGGCAGTCCTGATACTTGCGGCTCTTGGGCTTATTGTCACAGGGCTTTTCCATAATGACTATAATGACGTGCTGAATAAGGCAATCAGGATCTGCTACGAATGCATGGGGATTGGATGAAGCTGAGTAAGAGAAGATATACGCAGCTTATTTCGGCTGTGCTTTATAACTGTAATTTAAAGGGCTATATGACCGGCGGCATTTATAAGGGCGGTCTTAAGGGCATCTGCGCCCCCAGCCTTAATTGTTATTCCTGCCCGGGTGCGGTAGCTTCCTGTCCCCTCGGAAGTCTTCAGACAGGTCTGTTATCATCAAAGTATAAGATCCCATATTATGTGCTGGGTACCATACTTCTGTTTGGGATACTGCTGGGACGTTTTATCTGCGGCTTTCTCTGCCCCTTCGGACTTCTGCAGGAGCTTATCTATAAGCTTCCGGTCCCGAAGATAAAGAAAAGTAAAGCGACCCGGGTGCTTTCGTACCTGAAATATATTATCCTGATACTGTTCGTGATCCTGATCCCGCTTGTAAAACTGGCACCGGGATTCTGCAAATATATCTGTCCGGCAGGAACCATCGAAGCCGGAATACCGCTTACTGCATCAGACAGCAGCTTAAGAGGGATGGTGGGCATACTTTTTTCATGGAAGGTATTTGTCCTTGCGGCAGTGCTGCTCGTATGCATGTTCTGCTACAGGTCGTTTTGCCGATTCATTTGCCCGCTGGGAGCCCTTTACTCATTCTTCGCGCCGGTATCGGTTGTCGGGATAAAGGTCGATAATGAAAAGTGCATTAATTGCAATGCCTGTGTCGAAGGGTGCCTGATGGATATAAATAAGGTGGGCGACCACGAATGCATCCACTGCGGCAGCTGCATCAAGGGGTGCCCGACTGAGGCAATATATTACCGCAAAAACAAGGAAAACAAATGAAAAAGAAGATGATAATTATCGGCGCGGGCGCGGCGGGCATGATGACCGCCATCCACGCGTCCGAGAATTATGATGTTACGATAATTGAAAAGAACGAGAAACCCGGAAAGAAGCTATATATAACCGGCAAGGGCAGATGCAATGTGACAAATGCTTCCGATGAGGAGACATTTCTCAAAAATGTCATCTCGAACCCCAGGTTTCTCTACAGCGCCATCTACAGCTATAACCAGGAGGCTGTGATGAGGGACTTTAAGAAGTGGGGCGTTCCTCTTAAGCTTGAGAGAGGAAACCGCGTTTTTCCCGCAAGCGACAGATCCTCGGATGTGATAAAGGCGCTGGAGAATCAGCTTAGAAAGCGTAAGGTCAAGATCCTTTACAACACTCCGGTTAATAAGCTTCTCTATGACAGATACGAGTCAGATGACGAAAAAGAGAAGTATGCTTATAAGGTTATGGGCGTTGAGCTTCCCGGTGACAAGGTCATGGGTGCAGACACCATCGTGATCGCCACCGGAGGACTTTCCTATCCGCTGACCGGTTCCACCGGAGACGGCCTCAGGCTGATAAAAAGATTCGGAATAGATGTGAATGATCCACGTCCGGCACTTGTCCCGCTTGAGACAAGAGAAAAGAGCGTGGCAGATATGATGGGGCTTTCCCTTAAAAATGTCACCGTCAAGGTCATCGCCAGAAGGGAGAAATACCCGGCGCTGAAAAAAGACAAGGTGCTGTATGAAGATTTCGGGGAGATGCTGTTTACCCATTTCGGAGTGAGCGGCCCACTATGCCTTTCGGCCTCGTCATATATAAGCTCATTTATATATAGCAAGAAGAACAGGCTTGGAGACGGATCGGTTCCCGAAATAAATCTGGATATGGAGATAGATTTAAAACCTGCTCTTACCGAGGAAGAGCTGGATAGAAGAGTATTGAGGGATTTTGAGGAGTTCAGAAACAGAGACTTCCAGAACGCTCTCGGCAAGCTGCTTCCGAGACTTATGATCCCGGTCGTAGTCGAAAGAAGCTATATAAAGCCGGATAAAAAGGTAAATGAGATCACGGCTGAAGAAAGAAAGAGACTTATCCGGACGCTGAAGTCATTTAAACTCACAGTGACCGGAATGAGAGGCTTCGACGAAGCCATAATATCAGGGGGAGGGATCTCCGTAAAAGAGATCAATCCTCAGAATATGGAATTAAAGAAGGTGAAGAATCTTCGCGTGGCAGGGGAGATCATCGACTGCGATGCCCTGACCGGAGGCTTCAATCTTCAGATCGCATGGAGCACCGCCTATATGGCGTCCAATTTGTAACACAATTGTAATGGGGTCAGGCCCCATTACAAAAGTGTTACAAAAATGTGTCCGGGGTCTGACCCCAGACACAAAAAGTTCACAAATCGGGGGTAACAAAATGAAAACAAGATCCATTATCAAGAAAGCATTATCCTACCTGCTCGTAGCAGCTATGATAATCACTGCGGTTCCGGCTATGAAGACTGATGCGGCAGCTGCAAAGGAGCCATCTTTTAAGGTTTCCGTAGCTGACGGCGCAATGGTTAAAGGCAATACGAAGAAGATAACCGTAAGCCCGAAGACCAAGATCAAGTCTTATAAGTCCAGCAACAAGAAGGTCCTTAAGGTTAATAAAAAGGGCAAGATCACTGCGGTCAAAAAAGGTACGGCTACTATCACGGTAACAGCCAAGAACGGCGAGAAGGCCAAGATCACTATCAAGGTATTTGGCAAAAAGGATGACATGGTCGTTAACCGCAAGATCAAGGGCAAGAAAGCCCTGTGGCATATCAAAAAGGGCAAGGTAGTTAAGAGGGCCGGTTTTGCCACGGATGGCATCAGCTGGTTCTATATAAATAAAAAGGGCAAGGTTGATACGAAGAAAACCGCTGTCATCACCGGTGTATTAGATGGCAGGGAAGCCGATTGGTACGTTAAGAAGGGCAAGGCTCAGCTGGATTACAGCGGCATGGCCTATGTCAATGGCTACACCTACCTTATCGAGGAAGGCAGGGCAGTAAAGAAGCATGTGGGCAAGCTCGACGCATTTTTCGGTGACGAGGTCGGCTTCAAAGAGGGCGAGACCAAGGTCATCGGCGACGAGAAGGTGAAACTCACGCTCACAACCATCTGGCCTACGAAGAACGCCAGTACCATATTTTCAATTAATGGTGTGGAATCCGAAGTCATGCTGTTGGTTGAAGAAAATGGGTATTATGCTTCGTTCAATAAGTATATAAAGGATTACAAGCTTGAGTTTACCAAGGTCGAGGGCGGCAAGTATTATGTCCGCATCACCGAGAGAAACGGCGAGATCAAGAAGCCGATGGCAATAAGCGGCAAGGCGAGTGACCGTTACACGACCACAGATTATGAATATATCGAGTCCGACAACCTGATCATTTTCATGGATAAGGGCGTCAGCTTTGATGGAAATGTCTTGGTTAAATTTGAGAATTACATGAAGAGGGTCGAGAAGAATACAGGCTTCAATAGAGTGATTAAAAACGATCTTGCTTACTATGGGTTCCAGAGTGAGATGAATTATATCTATGGAAATGAAGTTTTTGACGGCGTAGACAGTGATTTTAACAAGGTGCATGTCTATATCAGAGAAAACATTCACCCCTGCTGCAATGCTCATCAGGATTATTATTCTTATATAGAAATGGATCCGGATTCATTACAGGTTAATTCCGAAAGATTCAACTCGGATTTTATCCATGAATATACCCATTACAATCATCTGACAAACGGCCCCAGCTTCAATCCCATCACAAATGAGGGCTTCGCCGCATATATTGAAATGAAGGTAGCAAGAGAAATCCTTTCCGATATGAGCGAGGAAGATTTCTTTAATGAATATTATTATCAATATCTGATCGAGGAGGGCGAGCTGACAGAGGATGGCGCAGAGCAGAGATTCATTGACAGCTATCCCGACGGACCGGAGCATACTAAGATTTACAATTACGGATGTATCTTTATGGAGTATCTCTTCAGCACCTACGGAGAGAAGGCATTTTCAAATCTCTTTAAGGAAGGCCAGACTATGGTTGAAAAGCAGCTGGAAGAGACGGGGTGGTCTGATCTCAGCGGCGAGAACACATCCAAGCTTCTGAAGAAGACATACTCTGAAAACATTTTCAAGGATTTTGTAAAATGGATTGATGATAATCCGAAGTTCACGAAAATAAAGCAGAATTATGATTACTAAAATGATTTGGAGGAGCTTACTATGAAAAAGAGATTAAGGTTTGTTTTACCACTGATAACGTTTGTGCTTGTATTAGTTATTGTTTCTGTTTTTGGAAATGATGTATTTGCGGATGATGAAGGGGAAGAAGTATCTACATTTGTTCATGTAACACCGGATAATTTTGAAGATTATTTTGATGAATCAGGAACAGTTAAATGCTTAGACACAAGCGAAATACAATTTTCCGGTGAGTTTGATTCGGAAGAGCTTGGGATAAGCTTTATCACCATTAATGAGCCATATAAGATAACAGTTGATGAAGGAGATAAAGCTGTATTTAAAAATATATTTTTCATTATAGGCAGTGATAATGTAACAATAGATGGGCTTGATATTACTGTCACAAATGATGTTTATGCAATTATGGTGTATGGATGTAACAAGGTTACTTTAAATAATAACATCATATCGTATACAAGTTTGGAGGGATTTGATAGTTATGCGATTTATGCCTGTGATTGCGAAGATCTTACAATAAGCGGTAATGATATTACATATGTTGGAGATCTTACACTTGAATGTGATCGTAAAGCATTATTGGTAAAGGGGACTGAAGAGGAAGGTGTTACCGGTATTAAAGTGACAGGTAATACTTTTGATATCACTATTCCTTCGGTAGATGTAGATTATGATTTTGATACGTGGTCACCTATTACAAGATCTGTGGGAATTGAATTTAATAATTGTGTAGATGTTCTCTTTGAAGATAACGATGCCAAAATATCTGCAGACGAACAATATACATCTTATGGTTATGACAGTGTATATGGAATAAAATATGCCGGTGCAGCAGGTGCAGATTCTTATTTTACTATGAATAATAATACTATAGATGTGGAGGGGATTAATCAAGCTTATGCTGTAAGTATAGCATATGATATAGTGGCTTATGAATTTGATGTGGTTGGGACATCTATTACAAATAATGTTATTAAAGTAGATTCGTCTTATGCATATGGTATTGAATCATCTGGATGTATATATGAAAGTACAATTAATAATAATACATTTAATATCTCGGGTGAATCTTTTGTATATGGAATATACTATTATCAGTATATGGGAGCTATAGAGGATACAGTGATTGAATCGAATGAGTTTAATCTTGAAGCTCCTGCATGCATTGGTATTGAAGCAGTAGTTTGCAATTCTCAAATCATTAAGAATACTATAACGGGAACTGGAAAATGCCTTATGGGAATGTTCTTAAGCTTTAGAGATGACGGGGTTTGCTCGGAAAATGTAATTGATGTAGTGGATTCATATGATGAGAATTTCCAAAACCCTGGCTTAAGTGGTGAAATATATAAATACAATGATACTCCAATAACATATGGTATATATAGCAAGGGAAGCGGAGATACTATTATTTCTGATAATGTGATAACAACGTCAGGTCTGGGAGTAGTTACCGAAACTGATAATACTGTTACCGGAAATACGATAGAAACATCATTTGACTATGCTGTTGATGTAAGGAAGAGCAGCTCCACAGTAACTGGTAATTATCTGTATGCAAAAGATTATCTTGGTGATGCTGCCGTGACATTTACAGATACATCAGAAGAAGACGAACCGGCTGAACCTGTGATAACCGGCAATTATCCGATCGATCTGACTGACGGAGGTAGAATAGAATTATCTGACACCGAGTTCGATTATACCGGAGAAGAGATATGTCCTGAAGTAACGGTGTATTATAAAGATAAAAAATTATCATCAAGTAATTATAACGTAACTTATAAAGATAATATTGAAGTGGGAACAGCTACGGTTGAGGTTTTATATGCTGATTCAGAAGTATATTATGGTATACTCACTAAGACATTTGAGATTAAAGAAAAAACTGTAGAACCAACACCGACACCAACGGCATCCGTTGAGCCTACTGCAACACCTGCAGCAACATCTTCTCCGGAAGCAACACCTACACCTGATATCAAGCCTCAGGTAGAGACAATAAAGGTCAGTGTTCCTGAAGGAAAGAAGCTGGTTTATAACGGAAAAGAGCAGACCGGTGTTGACGCGGCCGATGAATATACAGTTACAGGTAATACTGGTACAGATGTGGGCACATATTCTGCAGTTCTTACACTTAAGGATAAGACGCTTTATACCTGGAATGACGGAACAACAGAGGATAAGACTGTTACCTGGACAATCGAAAAAGCGGCTAATTCCTTTAAACTAAAGACAAAATCTTATAAAGTTACTTTAAAGAATCTGGATAAATCCAAAAAGACGATCAAGGTAAAGAAAAAAATAAAGCTTACCAATAAAGGTGAAGGCAAATACACTTATAAGCTGTCTAGTGTATCAAAGAAGAACTACAAGAAATACTTTAAGATCAATTCAAAGAACGGAAAGATAACCGTTAAGAAGGGTCTGCCTAAGGGAAAATATACGGTTAAGATCAAAGTAAAGGCTGCCGGAGATTCAAACCATAAAGAGTCATCTTATAAGAAGATAACAATTAAGGTGACGGTTAAGTGATAAGTCTATTAAAGGTTGAGAAAGAAGTTGATAAATGGTATATTAAGTGAGGCTTGAACTATAAAATATTCTTACGGAGGATGTACAATGAATATAGCAATTGACGGCCCTGCTGGAGCGGGCAAAAGCACAATAGCAAGACTTGCCGCAAAGGAACTTAACTTTGTATATGTAGATACAGGAGCTATGTACAGAGCAATCGCTCTTTATCTTCTGGATAATAAGACTGATATAGATGATGAAGAGGCTCTTAAGGCAGCTCTTGAGCAGATACATATCAATATAGTTTATGAGTCTGGAGTTCAGCATGTATTCCTCGATCTTCAGGATGTTTCCACAGAGATAAGAAGCGAGAAGGTCGGCAACATGGCTTCCAAGTCATCAGCACTTAAGCCTGTAAGAGAAAAGCTTCTCGACCTGCAGAGAGATATTGCAGCGAAAAATGACGTCATAATGGATGGACGTGATATAGGAACCAATATCCTCCCTAACGCAGAGGTTAAGGTTTATCTTACAGCTTCTGTTGATGTAAGGGCAAAGAGAAGATATGACGAGCTTGTACTCCGCGGAGAGAGCCCTGATCTTGAGAGCATCAAGGAAGGTATCGAGCAGAGAGATTATCAGGATATGAACCGTGATATAGCTCCGCTTAAACAGGCAGATGATGCAGTTCTTATAGACAGCTCAGATATGACTATCGCCGAGGTAGTTGACAAGATCGTATCACTTGCAAAGTCAGCACAGTAAAAAGGATAAATGATATGGAAGTAATCCTCGCGTCCAAGGCCGGTTTCTGCTTCGGTGTTAAAAGAGCAGTGGACACAGCCTATGAGGAGGCAGAAAAATCAAAAGCGGGAGACACAAAGGTTTATACCTTCGGTCCGATCATACATAATGAAGAAGTCACAGGTGATCTTAAAAAGTCGGGAGTCGATATCATTGAATCCCTGGAAGAGCTTTCGAAGATAGAAAAAGGCTCAAGAGTAATAATCAGATCGCATGGCGTTGGGAGAGACATTTCCAAGGCTATCGAAGATGCCGGAATGATCGTTGTTGATGCAACGTGTCCCTTTGTCTCGAACATACATAAAATAGTGCAGGAGCGGTCCCAAGAAGGGGACATCATACTTATAATCGGAAACCCCGGTCATGCCGAGGTTGAGGGCACTATCGGATGGTCCGAAAGTACACCTTATGTTATCAATACAGTTCAGGATATTGATGAGCTGCCCGATATAAAAGATAAAAAAATTACAGTAGTTTCACAGACGACATTTAGTTTAAAAAAATTTCAAGAACTTGTTGCAGAATTGCAAGATAGATATTATAATATTAATGTTTGTAAAACTATCTGTAACGCTACCGAAGAACGTCAGACTGAAGCCCAGCGGCTGGCCGAAGAAGTGGATGCGATGATAGTCATAGGTGGCAGAAGTAGTTCAAACACTCAAAAATTATATGAGATAAGCAAGCAGAAATGTAACAATACTTACTATATTCAGACACTCGCTGATTTGGATTTGACTGTTTTTGAATCCGTTCGTAGGGTAGGTATTACTGCTGGGGCATCTACCCCGAATCATGTTATTAAGGAGGTTCAAGACAGTATGTCAGAATTAAGCTTTGAGGAATTATTACAGGAGGAGAAGCCTGTAAACATTAAGCAGGGACAGGTAATCGATGGCGAGGTCATCTCAGTTAAGCCTGATGAGTTAGTAGTAAATATAGGAGCAAAGGCTGACGGAATAGTTACAGCAGCTGAGTATTCAAATACTCCTGTTGATCTTACTACAGTAGTTAATCCCGGAGATGCTATCACAGTAAAGGTTCTCAAGTCTAATGATGGTGACGGACAGGTTCTTCTGTCTCACAAGAGAGTAGCAGCTGAGAAGGCATACGCTGAGCTTCAGGATGCATTCGATAACGGAACCATCCTTAAGGGAACAGTTACTCAGGTTCTTTCCGGCGGACTCAGTGTACAGGTTGGAGAGTGCAGAGTATTCATTCCTGCAAGTCTCGTATCCGATACATTTGAAAGAGACCTTACAAAATATCTTGATCAGGAGATCGAGTTTGTACTTACAGAGTATGAGCCACGCAAGAGAAGAGTTATCGGTAACAGAAAGAAGATCGTTGCCGAGGCTAAGGAAGCTGCAGCTGCAGAGCTCTTCGCTCGCATCAATGTTGGCGATACAGTTGAAGGTACTATAAAGAACATCACCGATTTCGGTGCATTCGTAGATCTTGGCGGAGCAGACGGACTTCTTCACATCTCTGAGATGTCATGGGGAAGAGTTGATAATCCCAAGAAGCTCTTCAAGGTTGGCGAGACAGTTAAGTGCTATATCAAAGAGATCAACGGAAGCAAGATCGCTCTTTCACTTAAGTTTGATGATCAGAATCCTTGGCTTAAGGCAGAAGAGAAGTATGCTGTTGGTACAGTTGTAACCGGTAAGGTTGCAAGAATGACTGACTTCGGAGCATTTGTAGTTCTTGAGCCGGGTATCGATGCACTTCTTCATGTTTCACAGATATCACTTGATCATATCGAGAAGCCTTCAGATGTTCTGAAGAGCGGACAGACAGTTGAAGCTAAGGTTGTTGATATAAGATTAGCAGATAAGAAGATCAGTCTTTCAATCAAGGCTCTCCTTAAGGACAGAGCTCCTGAAGAGAAGGCTGAGGAAGAGAAGCCTGCTGAGGAGGAAGCTCCTGCAGTAGTAAGCGAAGACATCGCTGAGTCAATCCCTGTTGATGAGGCACTCGCTGAGGCAGTTAAGGAAGAGGCTCCTGCTGTTGAAGAAGCACCTGCAGCTGAGGAAGCTCCCGTTGAGGAAGCACCTGCTGAAGAGGCTGCTCCTGTAGAAGAAGCTCCCGCTGAAGAGGAAGCTCCTGCAGAGGAAGCTGCTGAAGAAGCAGCACCGGCAGAAGAAGAGGCTCCTGCTGAGGAGGAAGCTCCCGCAGAGGAAGCACCTGCTGCTGAGTAATCATAATAATATACCGGAGGCAACGCCTCCGGTTTTTTGTTTCTTTGTAAAAAGAAGAATACTTAATGTATGGATTATATAAAACGTTTGATTATCTCTTTATAATCATAAAAATACCCTAGTTCTATGATTGTTTTCTTAACAGTATCATATGTTACTATCATACATTCATTTGTTGCCGTATTATACAGATAATAATTATATTTTTTTCCAGCGTGGTAATCGACGATTTCCCCATATGTTTCGTTATATTTAAAAGTTGTATTGCTGAAGTTTTCATCACATATATCATCTACCTTGAGCCCATATAAAGAATATTTTTTTGAATCGAAAAATATGCCTTCCTGAGTTCCATTAATGTAATATACAGAAAAACCTTCGGCTGCTTTTGCTTGTACTAATTCATCGGATAATACTCTTACTTTAGCGGTATAAACATCACTATTACGAAATGAAAGACCAAGTTTTCCGGAAAGCTGGCTTTCGTTATCGCATGCCATATTTGTTACATCGATTATTGTTTTTGGCACCGATATAAAGTGTATTGCAGCTGCTATGATGCAAATAGCTGCAATGATGCATGGTATTGCAATAATAAGCTTTCTTTTTAGAGAATTCTTTTTAAATGAATCAGCTGCTGTACTGTTTTCATAATTGTAATTCCAAAAGCTTTTTTGTAAACTGCTGGCTTGCCATTCGGGTTCATTACTGACTGGAGTATTTCTGGTGGGTTTAATGTTAGGAACGGATAGATTTTCTATTTCGGAAGAATTTTCAATTAAGTCATCAAGATTTAGATCATCCATATTTAAATTTTCCATATAAGTACCTCGTGAATATTTACATATGAATTATTTTGATTGACAATTTTCTATATTATTATATCATTGGTATAGAATAAATTACAACGAATTTGAATTATAGTATTAAAGAATGAATTTACCTGAATAAATATGAAATATATATCTTAATAAAAATACTTGCGTTAAAAGTTATACTATGATATTATATATGAGTTTTGTAAGACGGTCCGCTGTATCGTACACACGGAAGAGAGTGAGTGTACATTAAAGATAGAAAGAACGTCTGAAATATTTTTATCTTATTTTGGAGGTTTATTATGAGTTACGAAAGCATTATCAAGAACATCGAAGATGCTCAGCTTCGTGAGACACCCCTTCATTTCAACGTTGGTGATACTGTAAGAGTATCAGCACAGATCAAGGAAGGTGAGAAGACAAGAATCCAGGTTTTTGAGGGAACAGTTATCAAGATCCAGGGACACGGAGCAAGAGAGTCATTCACAGTCAGAAAGAATTCTAACGGCGTAGGCGTTGAGAAGACATGGCCCGTTAATTCACCGCTCGTTGAGAAGGTGGATGTTGTTAGAAGAGGTAAGGCTAGACGTGCTAAGCTTTATTACTTACGCGACAGAGTTGGTAAGAGAGCTAAGGTTAAAGAAATCGTTAAATAAGCATCATGAATCTATTGACCGGAGCTTTTGCTCCGGTCGATTTACTTTAGAGGACCGGGATGAAAAAGAGGAAAGGCTCTGCAATGTATACATTGCAGAAGAAAGATAAAAAAGTAAAAGAGGAAACTCATTACATCAGAGGAATCCTTAATACTCTTCTGATTGTTTTTGCTGCGGTCGTTCTCGGCTTCGGTCTGACTCAGTTTGTCATGCAGTCTGTCTACATGACGGGTCCTTTGATGCAGGAGACCATCTTTGATGGTGACGAGCTGCTCCTTAATAAGGCTGCATATAAGTTCGGCAAGATCAAGAGATTCGATATCGTTGCGATTAAGCGTATCGGAAGCACCGAGTATTATGATATCAAGAGAGTGGTTGGTATTCCCGGAGATACCATATCTGTGGTTGCCGGCCGTCTTGTCATAAACGGCAAGCAGGTAAGCTCGAATTACTCTTTCTCGACCATCAATTCCCCCGGTGTTTTAAGCGACACGATTAAGCTTACCGATGAAGAATATTTCTGCATCGGTGATAACACAAGTAACAGCGAGGATTCCCGCTTTATTAACTATGGAAATGTACAGAAATCTGAGATCAAGGGTAAAGTGATCTTCACTATCTTACCCAAGGAAAGAAGAGGTAGTCTTAAGAATGGATATTAACTGGTATCCCGGTCATATGACCAGTGCCAGAAGGAAGATCGAGCAGGATATAAAGCTCTGCGATGTCATAATCGAATTACTCGATGCCAGGATACCCATGAGCAGCAAAAATCCCGATATCGATAACCTTATCGGCAACCGGAAAAGACTTATAATCCTTAATAAAGCAGACCTTGCGGATGGATGTATTACTGATGCCTGGACTCGGTACTATGAGAAGGCAGGAATCAGGGTGATCACCATGGATTCCCGCGTCAGAAAGCAGGCTTTAAAGGTAAATGACGTCGTAAGGGAAGTCTGCAAAGAGAAGATAGAACGTGACAGGGCAAGAGGCATCCATAACAGGCCGATAAAAGCCATGATCGTGGGTATCCCGAATGTCGGAAAGTCAACCTTTATCAACTCATTTGTGGGCAAGGCTACCGCAAAGACCGGCAATAAGCCCGGTGTTACCAAGGGAAACCAGTGGATAAGGCTTTCAAAAGACATTAATCTTCTGGATACACCCGGTATACTCTGGCCTAAGTTCGAGGATAAAAATGTAGGAATGAGGCTTGCTTATATCGGCTCCATCAATGATAACATCCTTCAGCTTACCGAACTTTCGGAAAATCTTATCACATATCTTAAAGATAATTATTGCAATAAACTGCAAGGTAGGTATATGATAGATGAGGCGCATAATGCCGGTGAGATATTAAATGATATCGCAGTCAACAAGAAGCTGGTCCTTAAGGGCGGCGAGCCGGATATTGAAAGGGCAGCATCACTTCTATTAGATGACCTGAGATCCGGAAGACTCGGAAGGATATCGCTTGAAAAACCCGTAAATGATACAGACGTAAATATAGAGGAGTAATAACATGGCGTTCGAATCAGAAGAGAAGAAGTCCGATTTTGATGCATGGGCTGAATCACTTAGTTACGAAGAAGAAAAAGAATTAAAAAAGCAGGAGAAGAAGAGGCTTAAAGAGCAGAAAAAGGCCGAGAAGGCTGCTAAGAAGAAGGGTACTAAGCCTGAAGAAGCAGAAGCTGAAGCTGCTGAAGAGTCTGAAGGATATAAGCCTGCTGAAAGACCTGAGAGTCCTGACGCCGAGACCGAGAATCTTGTAGAAGAGCCCAAGGCAAAAGAGGATACTGAGGGCGAATCAGAAGAGGCTGAAGGCGAAGCTGAGACTGAAGAAGAGACTTCCAAGAAAAAGAAGAAAAAAGAAAAGAAAGAAAAAGCTAATCCCGACTATATAAAGGAAAAGGAAAAGAAGCCCGCTGAAGAGATCAATATCGTTAAGGAGCTTCTCAGTCTTATCATCTATATAGGCGTTGTTATAATTCTCTGCTACTGCATTATCACTTATGTAGGACAGCGTACAACAGTTAACGGACGTTCAATGGAGAGCACTCTTCATGACGGCGATAATCTCTGGATAGATAAGCTTTCTTATCATTTCTCGGATCCGAAGAGATTCGATGTTATCGTATTCCCTTATGAGGACGATGTTTATTATATTAAGAGGATCATCGGTCTTCCCGGTGAATCTGTTCAGATCATGAATGACGGAACAATCCTTATCAACGGCAAGAAGCTTATAGAGAGCTACGGTAAGGAGATCATCCTTGAAAGCGGTACAGCCGCAGAGGAGAGAGTTCTCGGCGAGGATGAATACTTCGTGCTCGGTGATAACCGTAATGACAGCCGTGACAGCCGCTGGGCAGATGTGGGCGATATCAACCGTGAAGATATAATCGGTAAGGCTGCATTCAGGCTTTCACCGCTCAGCAAGTTTGGAAAGATAGACTAATTCGTTATCAGTTTAAAGAACAGATAGAAAGATAAACCCATGAGTACACTCAGCATAGGCGACATTAAGAATAAGTATAAAGACATCACTTCCTTCGGTATCATGCAGTATGAGGAGGAGATGAAGGCCCTGAAGGACTTTATCGAAGAATTCTCGGATGATGAACGTTCTGGAGTTATGTCAACCACTAAGTCTGCTTCAAAACGTCTTGCCGCTCTTGAAAATGAGTTGGCCAGAGTTCAGAAGATGACAGCCTATGAGAAGAAATACTCCGGTGAATATGACTTTATCTGCGGAGTCGATGAAGTGGGAAGAGGCCCTCTTGCAGGCCCCATCGTTACCGCTGCGGTAATTCTGCCTAAGGATAAGATCATTCCTTATCTGAATGACTCGAAGCAGGTAAATGAAAAGAGAAGAGAAGAGCTTTATGATATAATACATGAAGTGGCCGTTTCGGTTGCTGTAGGTATCAGAAGCGAAAGAGATATAGATGATTACGGGATCGGAGTCATGGACTCCGCAGCCATGAAGGATGCGGTGCTGGAGCTTGACCCGAAGGCCGATATGGTTCTGGTGGATGCATTTAAGATCCCCGGACTTGACCTTCCGCAGGTCCCGATAATAAAGGGAGATACTCTCTCCGTATCCATCGCGGCGGCAAGCATAGTCGCCAAGGTCACAAGGGACCGGATGATGGATGAATTCGCCAAGCTTTATCCCGAATACGGATTTGATTCCAATAAGGGCTACGGCTCGGCAAAACATATCGAAGCTATAAAAACCCTCGGACCCTGTCCAATTCACAGAAGGAGCTTTATCAAGAACTTTGTATAGAGCAAAAAACTGTATGGATGAGTCCTTAAATAAAAGAAAAATTGGAAAAGCATGGGAGAATGCTGCGGTCAGCTTTTTGAGAGATAAGGGCTACAGCATTCTTTGTGTGAATTACAGAACGAGATATTCCGAGATCGATATAGTCGCGCAGGATGCCATTTACCTTGTATTTATCGAGGTAAAATACAGAAGATCCCCGAAGACCGGAAACCCTCTTGAGGCTGTGGATTATAAGAAGCAGCGGAGGATCCATGCCGCCGCCCTCAGCTATCTTACGAGTAAGGGCTATGACGTGGAGAGGACAAATATCCGCTTTGACGTGATCGGGATCACAGGCAGGAATATCGAGCATATTAAAGGAGCTTTCTGATGGCTAAGAAGATGGTTGCCATAGTCGGCAGACCAAATGTAGGAAAATCAACACTCTTTAATACTCTCGCCGGTGAGAGACTTGCGATAGTCAAGGACGTACCCGGTGTAACGAGAGACCGAATATATGCGGACGTAGAGTGGCTGAATCATAAATTTACTATAATAGATACAGGCGGAATCGATACCGAGGCCGAGGATATCATCATGCGCTCCATGAGAGAGCAGGCAGAGATCGCTATAGAGACAGCTGATGTGATCCTCTTCCTGACAGATGTGAAGTCGGGAGTTACAGCCTCGGATATTCAGGTTGCGGACATGCTCCGTAAGAGCGGTAAGCCTGTTGTCCTGGTAGTTAATAAGGTAGATAACTACGAAAAGTACGAGAACTTCGTATATGAATTCTATAATCTGGGGATCGGCGACCCGTATCCCATCTCCGCAGCCAGCAAGCTGGGTCTCGGAGATATGCTTGAAAGAGTTGTCGAAGAGTTCGGTGATACAGCGGATGAGGAAATCGATGAGGATATCCCGAGGATCGCTGTTATCGGAAAGCCCAATACGGGTAAGTCTTCCATAATAAACCGTCTCATCGGTTCGGACAGACTCATTGTTTCCGATATAGCCGGCACCACGAGAGATGCCATTGATACCCGTATAAAGCGTAACGGGCGCGAATACATTTTCATTGATACTGCAGGTCTCAGACGTAAGAGCAAGATCAAGGATGAGATAGAGCGCTTCAGCATCATCCGTACCGTAGCTGCGGTGGAGAGATGCGACATAGCCGTTCTTGTAATAGATGCCGAAGAGGGCGTTACCGATCAGGATACCAAGATCGCAGGTATCGCTCATGAAAGAGGCAAGGGTATGATCATCGTTGTCAATAAGTGGGATCTTATTGAGAAGGATACGAATACCATGAACAGGATGCAGAAGGAGATCCGTCAGAAGCTTGCTTATATGCCTTATGCCGAGATGCTCTTCGTGTCTGCACTTACCGGCCAGCGCCTGAATAAACTTTATGATACCATCGATAAGGTTGAGCAGTTCTGCTGCCTTCGTATCCAGACAGGCGTACTTAATGAGATCCTCATGGAGGCTGTTGCCGAAAATGAGCCGCCTCAGGATAAGGGCCGCAGGTTAAAACTCTTTTATATTACCCAGGTATCGGTTAAACCGCCTACCTTTGTTATATTCATTAACTCTAAGGAACTGGCTCATTTTTCATATACCAGATACATTGAGAACAAGCTTAGAGAGGCGTTCCTCTTTACCGGAACACCTATCAGGATCATTTTGAGAGAAAGGAAGGATAAAGATCTATGATTTTCCTTCGAATTATACTTCTTGTCATCGGATACGGCTTCGGACTTATCGAGACCGGTGTGCTTTACGGCAAGATAGCAGGCGTGGATTTAAGACAGCACGGAAGCGGTAATTCGGGCACCACAAATGCTCTCAGGGTTATGGGCTTCAAGGCCGGACTTATCGTATTTCTCGGGGACTTTCTGAAGGGATTTATCCCATGCCTTATCACACGTATCATCCTGAAGGACCGTTTTCCCGACACCTACCTTCTTTACGTACTTTATGTCGGCCTGGGTGCGGTTCTCGGACACGTATTTCCCTTCTACCTTAAGTTTAAGGGCGGTAAGGGTATCGCGACTATCGGCGGAACTGTAGTGGGACTTCTTCAGCCACTGATGATAGTTATCCTGCTGGTACTTTTCGTAAGTGCGATAGCTATCTCGAAATATATGTCTGTTGGATCGATCCTGCTTATGATCGAGTTTGTTGTGGTTTACATAATATTTGGAGTATGCGGGCTTTTATGCTTCGATATGAGCGTGCCTTCTTCTAAGGCTGCTTTTATCGAGAGTGTCGTGATCGCGGTCATCTTCGCATCTGTCGCTATCTATAAGCATAAGGCCAACATCATAAGACTTATGAATCATGAAGAGAATAAATTCCACTTTAAGAAGCAGGAGGGAGTTTAGATGAAGATTTGCGTACTTGGAGCAGGAAGCTGGGGAATCGCCCTTACTAATCTGCTTGCTAAAAACGGACATGAGATGACTGTCTGGTCCATCGACCCCGAAGAGGTGGCTATGCTTAAAGCTTTTTCCGAGCACAGGACAAAGCTTCCCGGTGTCATTCTTCCCGGTACAGTTGAGTTTATGACGGATATGGAGACTGCTCTTAAGGATAAGGATATGGTCATCATGGCTGTTCCTTCACCCTTCGTAAGAAGCACGGCTCATGCTGCTGCTCCTTATATCCCCGAAAATGAGATCATAGTGAACGTTGCCAAAGGTATCGAGGAGAGCACACTTAAGAGACTTTCCGAGGTTATAAAGGAAGAGATCCCTACAGCACAGGTTGCGGTACTTTCCGGTCCGAGCCATGCAGAGGAGGTTGGTAAGCTGATGCCTACGACTGTTGTTGTAGGAGCTGACAACAAGGGCCTTGCAAAGAAGGTTCAGGATACATTTATGGCTGATACCTTCAGAGTATATACAAGCCCCGACGTAGTCGGTATCGAGCTTGGCGGTGCTCTTAAAAATGTCATCGCCCTCGCTGCAGGTATCGCCGACGGACTTGGCTGCGGAGATAATACAAAGGCTGCCCTTATCACCAGAGGAATACATGAGATGTCCGCTCTTGGTATTGCAATGGGTGGAAAGGCCGAGACATTTTCAGGATTGTCGGGAACAGGCGACCTTATAGTTACCTGTGCCTCACAGCACAGCCGTAACAGAAAGGCCGGATACCTCATGGGTCAGGGCAAGACTTATCAGGAAGCAATGGATGAGGTCAAGATGGTAGTTGAGGGTGTTTATTCCGCAAAGGCAGCACTTGAGCTTGCCCTCAAATACGACATCGAGATGCCGATAGTCGAGAATGTAAACAGGATCCTTTTCGAAGATTATCCGGCAAAGGATGCGCTTCATGATCTTCTTACGAGAGACAGAAAGAAGGAAGCATCATCACTGACCTGGAGAGAGTAATGAACAAGATTGACGTTAAGCTGGAGAATTTTGAAGGGCCGCTGGACCTTCTCCTCCATCTGATAGAAAAGAACAAATTCAATATATTTGATATTCCGATCGTTGAGATCACAAGACAGTATCTCGAATACCTGGACTCCATGGAAGAGGAAAATATGGATATCATGAGTGAGTTCCTCGTTATGGCGGCAACACTCATATCCATCAAATCCAAGATGCTGCTTCCCAAGGAAGAGGAGCAGGAGGATGATGAGGAAGATCCGAGAGCTGAGCTTGTAAAAAGCCTTATTGAATATAAGATGTATAAATATGCTTCGATGGAGCTTAAAGATATGTCCATTGACGCATCGAACGCTTATTTCAAATCGGAAAGTATCCCGAAGGAAGTTAAAGAGGTTAAGGAAGAGGTTGATCCGGCAGAGCTTTTAAGTGAGATCACCATGAAGCAGATGAGCGAGATATTCCATACGCTGCTCAGGCGCGAGATTGACAGGGTCGATCCCGTGAGAAGTAAGTTCGGTACCATTACGAAGGAAGAGATCAAGCTTGAGGACAGGATGGTCGAGATAAGAAATGAGATCAAAGGCCTTAAGAGCATCAACTTCAGGACGCTGCTCGGTTCAAAGCGCGGAAAGCTGAACCTTATCGTATCCTTCCTTGCGATACTCGAGCTTATGAAGACAGGAGCTCTTACCATAAGGCAGGACGGACTGTTCGGAGATATACTTATCGATTCACTTGAATAAATGATTCTATAGAAAACAGGATTTGAGTAACCATGATAGACACTGAAATTAAAGCTACAATAGAAGCGGTGCTTTTCGCGATCGGCGGGGCACTTGAGGAAAATAAGCTGATAGATGCTCTCTCGGATGAGGATAACCAGTTCTCGAAAAAGGAGCTCCATAAGCTTATAGCCGAGATGAAGGAGGAATATGCCGCAGAGAACCGTGGTATAAGACTCATCGAGCTGGACGGCAAATACCAGCTCTGCACCAAGAATGAATATTATGATGTCCTGGCAAAGATTGTAAATATGCCGAAGAAGCATGTCCTTACGGATGTTCTTCTCGAGACACTCTCGATAGTTGCATATAAGCAGCCTGTGACCAGACAGGAGATTGAGAAGATAAGAGGCGTATCCTGCAGTCATGCTATAAACCGCCTTATCGAATATAACCTGGTATGCGAGGTGGGACGACTTGATGCTCCCGGCCATCCGATACTTTTCGGAACCACCGATGACTTCCTGAGAAGCTTCGGTATCTCCGGCGTGGATGAGCTCCCCGACATATCACCTGATAAGATAGAAGACTTCAGACGTCAGGCTGAAGAGGAAGCAGGTATTGAGGTAACCACATAGATGAGAAGGATTAAAACAACCGAGTATACCGTGGATAATGGTGTTCCCGAAAGCCTTAAGGGTAAATGCATTGCCTTTCTTTCGGATTACCATGAGGCTGCGGGCGGCCTTTTTGAAAAAGATATTCTTCGTATTCTTAAAGAAGAAAAACCCGAATGCGTACTTCTTGGCGGCGACATGCTTAACTCCAACGAGGATCCTTCAGATGATCTTCAATGCCTTAAGCTGATAAATGCCATGGCAAAAAAGCATAAGGTTTTCTATGCATACGGTAATCATGAGAAGAAGCTTTCGATTGATTATTATGATAAGGGCGTTGATTTTGAGCGCTTCTTAAAGAGGCTGGACCCCAGGGTCACGGTACTTAGGAATGATAATGTCAGGTTGTTTGATGATGTATATATCTATGGGCTGGATATCCCGATAGAGTTCTACGGACGAATACATTTCCCGGACCTTAATAAGTCTGTGATGGCGGGGCTTCTCGGAAAGAAGCCGGAGGATGCATATACGATACTGCTTGCGCATACGCCGGACTTTATAAAGGGCTACAGCGGCTGGGGAGCAGACCTTATACTGGCGGGCCATTTCCATGGAGGAATGGTGAGGCTTCCTTTGCTTGGCGGAGTGATATCGCCGAGACTCAGGCTTTTCCCGAAGTACGACTACGGACTTTATAAAGAGGGAAATGCCGTCGAGATCGTTACAAACGGAGTGGGGCAGCATTCCGTAAAGATCAAGATCAACAACTGCCCTGAAGTTGTAATTGTGAGATTCAAATAAATCATTTTACGAAGGTAAACGATAACATGTGGGACAATAAGGTAAAAAGAATCATTCTGATCGGTCTTTTAAGTATAGCCGGACTCGCACTTCTTACATATGAGTACGGCACGATAATGTCTTATAAAAACTATTATCCATTTACAAGGATCAACAACACCGATTTCAGCGGTAAGTCGGTAGCTTACGCTGAGGAGAAGCTTTATGAAAATGCTTCGGATGTGGTGGTGGAAGTCATTTTCAGGGATAATACGTATCAGATCCGTGGTAATGACATAGACCTTAAATATAGCTACAAAGATGATCTCGAGAGGATAAAGAGCGGTCAGAAAGCGTATATGTGGCCGAAAACATTTTCCGCAAAACCCTATGATATAAGAAAGAGGATAACGTTTAATGAGGCGAAGCTGAGAGCTATGCTGGCGGGCTTCGATTCAATGGATAAAAAGAAGATGAAGGAGCCGCAGAATCCCACCATCGAGCTTACCGACGAGGGAGTTGTCGTTGCGGTGGACCAGGATCCGGGTACGGTGATCGCCAGCGAAGAGAAAGTCTATGAGCTGATCCAGAAGGCCATATATAACGAAGAGAAGGAAGTTGATATCGAGGCGGCCGGGGTATACTCGGTTTCCGAATTCAATTCCGAGAGCCCGAAGGTCCAGAAATGCGTTGACTTCTGCAATTCGATCGTAGGAATGGATATCAATTATCAGCTGGCCGACTGCACGATCCCCATCGAGAAGAGCCAGATATTCGAGATGATCAAGATCACGCCGACCTACGAGACTTCGGTAAATAAGAACAGAGTGAGGAAGCTGGTGGAGAGATTCGCGCTTGCTCATAATACATATGAAAATGTCAGGGAATTCAAGACCCATGACCATAAGAGGGTCATGATCACGAATTCGCATTACGGCTGGTACGTGGATGTTGATACCGAGACGGAGCAGCTTTTCCAGGATATCATCCATCGCAACAATGTGGAGCGCGAGCCGGCGCTTACCAGCAGGGGTTATTTCTATAATAAGAAGGGCGATGACATCGGAGGTACTTATTGCGAGGTGGACCTTGCAAATCAGGTGATGTTCTTCTATAAGGATTATTCGCAGGTGCTTACATCGCCGGTGGTTACGGGTAATACGGGTCTCGGAAGAGGCACACCCGGCGGAATCTACAGCATCGCTTATAAACAGTCTCCCGCAGTGCTTAAGGGAGATGATTATGAAACCAAGGTTACTTACTGGATGCCATTTAACGGAGGTATAGGTTTCCATGACGCTACCTGGAGAGGCAGCTTCGGCGGAAATATCTACACCTACAACGGATCTCATGGCTGCGTCAACATGCCATATTACAATGCGCAGACGCTGTTCTTCGAGGTCGACGCCGGCATCCCGGTGATAGTGTATTAAGGGGGTAGTGTATGGTAGGTATTGTATTAGGTTCGGGTTTAGGACAGCTGGCTGAGGAAGTCGATGCAAGGAAAATGATTGACTACAGCGAGATCGATCCATCTCTTAAGTCCACAGTCGAGGGACATAAGGGACGCATAGTGGTCGGAACCCTCGAGGGGGTTGATGTTGCAGTAATGCAGGGCCGTATCCATTATTATGAAGGCTATACGATGAAGCAGGTCATTAAGCCCATCGATTACATGATCACGGAGCTAGGTATAGACACGCTTATCCTTACCAATGCAGCGGGCGGCATCAACTTAAGCTTCCTGCCGGGTGATCTTATGATAATCAAGGATCATATCACGTCTTTTGTTCCGTCTCCTTTAATTGGGGTAGATCTTACTGAGAGAACGGGCAGCAGATTCCATGATATGACTCACGTTTATGACCCGAGGCTTTCGAAAACTATAATGAAGAGTGCTATTTCCATAGGTATTGATATTGAGGAAGGCGTTTATCTTCAGACGACGGGTCCGAACTATGAGACACCGGCTGAGATCAGGGCTTACAGGACACTGGGTGCCGATGCTGTGGGAATGAGCACGGCGGTGGAAGCAATGTATGCTCATGCGCTCGGTGTGAGGGTCTGCGGAATATCCTGTATCACCAATATGGCGGCCGGAATTCTGGACAGAGGGCTTTCGCATGAGGAGGTTCAGGAGGTGGCTGATAAAACGGGCACATCGTTCCGTAAGCTTATCAGAAACTCCTTGACATTAATGGGTAATAAAACTAAAATTAACGGGTAGGTTTAAATTCTAAAGAAAGGATGTGAGAGCATGAGAACAAAGGTACTTTCGCTAATCGTAGACAATACATCCGGTGTGCTCAGCCGTGTTTCCGGTATGTTCAGCCGTAGAGGTTACAACATTGACAGTCTTACTGTAGGCGTGACACAGGATCCCAAATATTCGAGGATGACTGTAGTCGTCACCGGAGATGACAAAATTCTTTCTCAGATCAAGAATCAGCTTAATAAGCTTGAAGATGTCGTTTCAATCACAGAACTTAAGGACGGAGAGTCAGTTTGCAGAGAGCTTGTACTTCTCAAGGTTAAGGCTAACAACGAGCAGAGACAGCAGATAATCACTCTTGCAAATGTATACAGAGCTAACATTGTAGACGTTTCACCCGATTCACTCATGGTTGAGATGACAGGTACAATAAGCAAGATACAGGCCTTCATCAATCTTCTTGACGGCTTTGAGATCCTTGAACTTGTAAGAACCGGTATCACGGGACTTACAAGAGGTTTATACGATAACGCAAATAATTAAATTATTTATATAATAGGGAGGCACTAAGATGTCAGATTTAAAGATTTTTTATGAGCAGGATTGTAATGTATCACTTCTCGAAGGTAAGACAATTGCCATAGTTGGTTATGGAAGCCAGGGCCATGCACATGCACTTAACCTTAAGGATTCAGGTGCTCACGTAATCATCGGATTATATGAGGGCAGCAAGTCATGGAAGAGAGCTGAGGAGCAGGGCTTCGAGGTTTATACAACAGCTGAGGCAGCTAAGAAGGCAGATATCATCATGATCCTTATAAATGATGAGAAGCAGGCTGCAATGTACAAGAACGATATTGAGCCGAATCTTGAGCCGGGCAACATGCTTATGTTCGCACACGGATTCAACATTCATTTTGGACAGATAGTTCCTCCTGCAGACGTAGATGTAACAATGATCGCTCCTAAGGCACCCGGACACACAGTACGTTCCGAGTATCAGGCAGGTAAGGGTACACCTTGTCTTATCGCTGTATATCAGGACGCTACAGGTCATGCACAGGATCTTGCACTTGCTTATGGTGCAGGTATCGGTGGTGCAAGAGCAGGACTTCTTGAGACAACATTTAAGATTGAGACTGAGACAGACCTCTTCGGTGAGCAGGCAGTTCTCTGCGGTGGTGTATGTGCACTTATGCAGGCAGGTTTCGAAACACTTACAGAAGCAGGTTATGATCCGAGAAATGCTTACTTCGAGTGTATCCATGAGATGAAGCTCATTGTCGACCTCATTTACCAGAGTGGTTTTGCAGGAATGAGATATTCAATCTCCAATACAGCTGAGTATGGTGATTACATCACAGGTCCTAAGATCATCACAGAGGATACAAAGAAGGCTATGAAGAAGATCCTTTCTGATATTCAGGATGGTTCCTTCGCTAAGGACTTCCTCCTTGATATGTCATCAGCAAGCGGACAGGCTCATTTCAAGGCTCTTCGTAAGAAGGGAGCTGAGCATCCTTCAGAGGTTATCGGTAAGGAGATCCGTTCACTGTACAGCTGGTCAGATGAGGATAAGCTTATCAACAACTAATTCTTGATTAAGAAACATTTTACTTATGTGAGAGCTGAGACTTATCTTGGCTCTCACTATTAGGTTAGACGGATAATCACTATTAGACGGATAATCAGGTTTGGCGTATGAATCATTTAGAGGCACAATCGTATATAATGCCCTTTATCGATGGTAAGATTCCCGATAACAAGAAGAGTGACTTCGTTCTTCATATGAAGAACTGCAAGAAATGTCACGAAGAGCTGGAAATCTATTACACCCTCATGGTCGGCATGAGGCAGCTCGACAGGAAGCAGGAATTCTCCACCGATTTTAAGCGCGACCTTGAAAATGAGCTCACCAGGATGAGTCACCGGGTAAAGACCAAGAAGCGGCTTTCGGTTTCCGCTTTCTCGATCGTATTCATGACCATCATCCTGATCAGCGTTTCTTTGTATGCGGGCGGCCTCACCAAGATATATTCCTATGAGCAGGAAACCAAGATGAACAGCCAGGGCGAGTATTACTTTAACCGGAGCCTGGGTGAGAATCTGATGCTCGATTATTCCGACCGGGTTTATAAGTCGGAGGAGATAGTAAAGTCCGGTCAGATTACGGATTTTGACAGGATAGACGGCTATATTAAGATGGAAAATGATTTGGAAAGGATCTACGAGATCGGGGAGGGTATAAAAGATGTCGAAGCTTCTGCTGATTGACGGAAACAGTATAATGAACAGGGGCTACTTCGCCCTTCCGAAAGAACTGACTACCGGGGATGGCATTCACACGAATGCTATCCTTGGTTTTCTTAATATATTCTTCAGGGTTTATGAGGAGGAAAAGCCGAGCCATATAGCCGTGGCATTTGATGTGCATGCCCCCACCTTCAGGCATAAGATGTTTGAGGATTATAAGGGTACGAGACACGGGATGGATGACGAGCTTCGTGAGCAGTTCCCGATCATCAAGGATGTGCTGGGACTGATGGGGATCACCTGCATGGAGAAGGCCGGCTACGAGGCTGACGACCTGATCGGAACCATGTCAAGAGAAGGCATTAAGGAAGGTATGGAGGTTACCATCCTTTCGGGAGACAGGGACCTTCTGCAGCTTGCCACCGATACAGTGCTTGTAAGGATCCCGAAGACCAAGGCCGGTAAGACAACGGTCGAGAATTATCATGCGGCCGATGTGGAGGCAGAGTACGGAGTTACGCCTCTTGAATTTATAGAGATGAAGGGCCTGATGGGAGATACCTCGGATAACATTCCCGGTGTTCAGGGAATAGGCCCGAAGACTGCGTCGGGCATAATCCAGAAATATCACTCTATCGAGGAAGCTCTTAAGCATATAGATGAGATAAAGCCGGATAAGGCAAGGAAGAATCTGGATGAGAGCAGGGATATCGCGCTTTTCTCAAGAGACCTTGCGACTATCAAGCTTGACTGTGAGATGGATAAGAAGGCTTCAGAGACCGAGGTTGGCGAGAACAGTATCTACAGCCCCGAGGTTTATGAGAAGTTTAAGGAGCTTGAGCTGAAGAGCCTTCTTAAGAGGTTTGATGCAGTTGGCGAGGCAGATAAGCCGAAGGAAAAGCTTGAGATAAAGACAGTAGATATGGGGCTTTCCGATATCGTGGCTCTTATCAAAAAAGAGAAGGTTTCCGAGATAGGGCTTTGTCCTTTTATGGTGGACGGGGCGCTGTTTGGCGGGGCAATTGCTGTTGGTGGTGAGGCAGGTTCAGCTTCTGCCGCTGATGATATGGTTTACATAACTCGGGAAGATAGTATCGCGGCTATCCGTGAGATGGTGCCTTCCGGTGTTACAATAAACATGCTGAGTTTAAAGGAATATGTCGGCATTTTCGGTTTTAAGGAAGAGGATAATCTCTATGATGTGGGCATCGCGGCTTATCTTGCCGAACCTTTAAAGAATAGCTACAGCTATGATTATCTGGCCGAAGCATATCTCGGCGCGGAATTTGAGGATGAGAAGACTCTGATCGGTAAGAAGGAGATAACGCTCTTCTCGATAGATGATGAGGATGTGAGAAAGGTTCTCGGTTACAAAGCATTTACCGCGCTTAAAGCGGCTCCTGTCTTAAGGGAGAAGCTGGAGGAGCTGGGCGAGACTTCGCTATATGAAACCATCGAGTATCCGTCGCTTTTCGTTCTCTATGAGATGGAGAAGGAGGGCATCAGGACCGAGAGAAATGTGCTGGTCGATTATGGAAATGAGCTCGATACGAAGATCGCATCGCTTACTTCTAAGATTTATGAACTGGCCGGGGAAGAGTTCAATATCAATTCCCCGAAGCAGCTCGGTGTAATCCTGTTTGAAAAGCTGGGGCTTTCAGGCGGGAAGAAGACCAAGAGCGGCTACTCAACCGGTGCGGATGTTCTTGCCAAGATTAAAGACAGCCATGAGATAATACCGCTGATCCTTGAATACAGGCAGCTTACAAAGCTTAAGTCGACCTATGTCGAAGGCCTGCTTCCTTGTATAAAGGCTGACGGAAGGATCCACAGCACATTTAACCAGACTGTTACGGCTACGGGAAGGATCAGCTCCACCGAACCGAATCTTCAGAATCTTCCAACGAGAACTGCTCTCGGAAGAGAGATCAGAAAAGCTTTCGTACCCGAGGACGGTTATGTTTTTGTGGATGCTGATTATTCGCAGATCGAGCTTCGCGTGATGGCAGCTATCTCAGAGGATGAAACTCTGATTGAGGCTTTTCATGAAGCTAAGGATATCCATGCAATCACGGCTTCGCAGGTCTTCGGCGTCGGGCTGGATGAAGTAACGCCGGACTTAAGACGTAAGGCGAAAGCTGTCAACTTTGGAATCATTTACGGTATAAGCTCTTTCGGACTGGGAGAGGATCTCGGAATATCCAGAAAGGAAGCTTCCGGTTATATCGACAAATACTTTGAAACCTACAGCAAGGTTAAGGAATATCTCAACGGGAAGGTTGATGAAGCCAAGAAAAATGGTTTCGTGAAGACTCTCTACGGCAGGATCAGGCCGATCCCCGAGCTGAAGAGCTCGAACTTCATGCAGAGATCCTTCGGCGAGAGAGTGGCGATGAATTCGCCGATCCAGGGAACTGCCGCGGATATAATCAAGCTTGCGATGATAAAGGTTTATAAGGAACTGAAGGCTCGCGGCCTTAAGTCAAGGCTGATCCTTCAGATCCACGATGAGCTCTTGATTGAGACACATAATGATGAAGTTGAAGAGGTGAAGACGCTTTTAAAGGATTGCATGCAGGATGCTGCAACCCTGGCCGTCCCGCTCTACGTGGACGTCCACACCGGCGACTCCCTCTACGAGGCTAAGTAGTATGAAGATAATAGGGATTACCGGAGGGATTGGCTCCGGGAAGTCGTATGTTTTGAATTTAATAAAGGAAAAGGCCGGTACGTTTGTTATTGAGGCGGACAAGCTTGCGCATGAGCTGATGCAGCCGGGGCAGGTTGTTTATGAAAATGTCCTGGCCACGTTCGGTAATGAGATAATTACTGATGATAAATCCATCGACCGCGCTTATCTCCGCACTATCGTTATGAATGATGAGGAGAAGCTTGCAAAGCTTAATTCGATCGTTCATCCGGCAGTCAAAGAATATATTAAGAAGGATATAGAAGAGAAGCGTGCTTCGGGGGATGTTAAGTTCTATGTGATCGAAGCAGCTCTTCTCATTCAGGATAATTATCGTGAGATATGTGACGAGATATGGTATGTCATGGCTGATCTTGAGGTCAGGATAGAACGTCTCGTTAAGGATAGAGGGTACTCGAGAGAGGCGGCGGAGGAAATCATTTCCAATCAGCCCGATGAAGAGTACTATGCGAACAATTCCGATATCATGATCGAGAACAACGGTTCGCAGTTCCTTCTCGAAGCTTCCCTTTCCCTTTTATTCGACGAGATTAAGGACAATAAGCCCTTGGAACTATGATTAATATGTGTTATAATGTCCTTTACGAATTAAATCAGAGGAAACCATATGTCTAAGGAGTTCAAAATCGAGTATTTAAGCAGGCTGGTCAAGTTTAACAGAGTAGTCTATGGTTTGCTCATTGGTGTTGCTTTGCTCTCAAGAGGGGCGGAGATCACCAAGAGCAATTTTTTGCTTGCTTATTATACGGCTCTTAGCATAGCATTTATCGTGATGGACGAGCTCCTCTTTAGTCTTAAGATCAAGAAGACCGCCGATCAGAAGGGCGGAAGAATCCCGGTTCTTTTCCTTATAATCAGGACCTATGTTTATACGATCCTTCTTTCCGTCGGTTCGATCCCTGCACGTCTGCCGCACATTCTGCTGGTTTCCGTATTCTTCACGATCCTGTATATAATCGTCCAGGACATTCTGTTCTGCGACATATTTAATAGTGCCGCCAACATAATCAGGCTCATCATTTCCTCCGGAGTATCCTCGATCATCCTGTTCTTCATTCAGTTCAGGCACGAGGTTGAGAGCATCTGGATCATCATGTTTGCGGTTTCAACGGTTCTCGTTGTCGTGATCATTTACTTTATCTATGATCTTTTCTCGAGTGGCATCAAGTCACTTGATGACAGATATACGAAGCTTTATTTCCAGAACACAGACCTTATCGCCGAGAACGATAAGCTGGTCGAATTCAGGGAGAAGGTTGAGAAGGTCAACAGCGAGATCAATTATCAGAAGATCAATCTGACCAAGGCAAATGACGACCTTGAGAAGACCAATATCGAGTCCCGCTCGCTGATCGAGGTAATGAAGTATTTCTCGGGAAGCTTCGATGTCGAGAAGAACGTCCACGTCATGATGGAGAATATCATGAACGTAAAGAGGGCCGGAGCCGTAGGCTTCTTCATCGCCAAGGACGTTTATATGAATCATGATCCGTTTATCGACGTCATTTCCACAAATGAGGTCTCCTCGGAAATGCTCAGAGCCGACCTCCTGGATATATATAATGATATCAAGAAGAGGGAGACGACGGAGCCCTTCGTTCTGTGTCACAACTATGATTTCAAGTCACCGTATCTCACAGCCGGCAATATATGTAATGCCGTGGCATTTCCGGCTTATGAGAATGAAAATGTGTACGGCGTCATGGTTGTTCTTTCAAGCAAGTATGAATTCTTCCAAAACGGATATTCCTTCTATGAATCATCTGTTATGGATTTCACGTCCGCACTCATATCCGCAAGGCTTTACCTCAAGACCGAGGATATGGCCAAGAAGGACGGACTGACGAAGATATACAACCGTATCTACTTCAATCAGTACATCCCCGAGCTTAAGGCTCAGGTCAAGAGTGAGGATACCAAGCTTACCATTGCAATGATGGATATCGATCATTTCAAGAATGTAAATGATACCTATGGCCATCTTGCAGGCGACGAGGTCATCAAGATGGTGGCCACTGTCGACAACAGGTACGCAAAGCGCTATAACGGTACCGCCGTAAGATTCGGTGGTGAGGAATTCCTGCTCATCCTTAAGGGCGTCAGTATCATCGAGGCAAATGCCATCCTTGAGACCATGCATAAGGAGATACAGGATACGCTGGTTGAATTTGAGGATAATAAGATCCATGTAAATGTCAGCATGGGCCTTGCCTCGTATCCGGAGACCTGTGACAACGTCGATGATGTAGTTGACAGAGCCGACAAGGCGCTCTACTACAGTAAGGAAAACGGAAGAGGAAGAATCACTATAGACGGAAGAGAAGGAGAATAAAAATGAATATTCTGGTCATCAATGCAGGTTCAACAACACTTAAGTATCAGCTTATCGACTCGGTTTCCGAGGAAGTAAAGGCTAAGGGCTTATGCGAAAGGATCGGCGCAGAAGGCGGAAAGTTTAAGTATGACGTAATATCAAAGGGAGAGAAGAAGGAGAAGGATCTTAATATGCCTGACCACGGAGTTGCACTGAAGGCAGTAATCGATGTGCTGCTGGATCCCGAGGACGGTGCTATCAGCTCCCTTGATGAGATAGATGCAGTAGGACACAGAGTTGTTCACGGCGGAGAGTTCTTCAGTTCATCAGTTAAGGTTGATGACGATGTAATTAAGAAGATCGAAGAGTGCTCTGATCTTGCACCTCTTCACAACCCCGCAAATCTTCTCGGTATCAAGGCTTGCCAGAAGATAATGCCCACTGTTCCCCAGTGCGTGACATTTGATACGGCATTCCATCAGACAATGCCTGAGAAGGCTTATATGTACGGAATTCCTTACAGCTACTATGAGAAGTATAAGATCAGACGTTACGGCTTCCACGGCACAAGCCACAGCTTCGTAAGCAAGGAAGCAGCTAAGCTTCTCGATAAGGATGTTAAGGATACAAAAATTATCGTATGCCACCTTGGCGGCGGTTCAAGTATCACAGCCGTTGAAGGCGGAAAGTCAGTTGATACATCCATGGGACTTACTCCACTTGAGGGTCTCGTAATGGCAACAAGAAGCGGTAACATCGATCCCGCGATCGTTCAGTACATTGCAGATAAGGAAAACAGAACTGTTGATGACGTTCTGAATATCCTCAACAAGAAGTCAGGTATGTACGGACTTTCAGAGAAGAGCGGTGATGCCCGTGATATCGGTGCAGGTGTTAAGGCCGGTGATAAGAAATGCATCATCGCGTTCAACGCATTTGTACACAGCGCTGTTAAGCTTATCGGAAGCTACATCGCAGCAATGAACGGCGTTGACCTTATCGCATTTACCGCAGGTATCGGCGAGAACGATAATAAGATAAGAAAAGCTATCCTTGAAAACTTCGGATATATGGGAATCACAGTAAATGACGAGGTAAATGATGCGACTCACGGAAAGCAGGCTGTGATCTCAACAGATGATTCAAAAGTCAAGGTAGTTGTTATCCCCACAAATGAAGAACTTGCGATCGCAAGAGAAACTGTAGCATTACTTTAAAAAAGATTAAAAATGTGGTTGACAAGCAACACTGTCATAAGTATAATGGTGCAAGTGTGGTTTTAGACCAAGTTCAGATGAGGGAGGTGTAATTCGATGTCAATCTGTCCAAAGAATAAAATATCTAAAGCAAGAAGAAATAAAAGAAGAGCTAACTGGAAAATGACAGCTCCTAATCTTGTTAAATGCAGCAAGTGTGGCGAGCTTATGATGCCTCACAGAGTATGCAAGAATTGTGGTTCATACGGCCAGAAGGAAATTATTGCTGTAGATTAATTTTAGTATAAGATTTTACATGTGACACGGATAAATCCGTGTCACATTTTTTTGTTTAAAAAGCTGTTACTACTCACGGTTGATATAAAATCAGGTGTATCAGCCGTGGTTGCTTGCAACCAAAGACTGATACACCTGATTTTATATCTTACCTGCGAAGCAGGTGACGCAAAAAACACGATTCAGTGCTGCGATAGCAGCAATAGAGTATCGAATAACGGTTTGTTTATGCTTGCATAAAAACAAACCGTCATTCGATACGTACTTAAGAGTGTTTTTTGCGTCAACCGTGAGTGGTATAAATGTCACTATTTTATTATGCTAAACACTTGCAAATACGCTATATATAGTCTAAAATAAATAAGTTATTGCAGTAGAGAGGAAAAGCAAAATGATTACTATCGTTATTGATACCATCGGTGGTGATAATGGAGCTGCTATCTGTGTCAGCGGAGCCATCGAAGGCTTGAAACAAAATCCGGATGTAAAGCTTATTCTGACCGGTCATAAGTCTGAGCTTGAAAGCTATCTTTCCGAGTATGAGGACTATGACAGATCAAGGCTTGAGATCATCGATTGTAAAGAAGAGATCGGGCTGAATGAGGCGCCCGTTCACGCGGTCCGCGAGAAGAAGGATTCATCTCTCGTAGTGGGCCTTAAACTTGTTAAGGACGGTAAAGCCGACGCACTCATTTCCGCCGGAAGCACAGGTGCGATACTGGCAGGCGGACAGTTCGTTGTTGGTAGAGCTAAAGGGGTTAAGAGGACCCCGCTTGCACACCTCATCCCGACTACAAAAGAGCCGGCGCTTCTTCTTGACTGCGGTGCAAATGTTGATGTCAAACCGGAGGTTCTGGTTCAGTTTGCGGAAATGGGTTCTATCTATATGGAATCCGTCTGCGGAGTAAAGAGTCCCAGAGTCGCACTTGTTAATGTCGGAACGGAAGAAGAGAAGGGAAATGCCCTCGTTAAGAAGGCATACGAGATCCTTAAGGAAAAGGATAATCTCAACTTCACCGGCTATATCGAGTCCAGGGCGATTCCTTACGGAAAGGCTGATGTCATCGTTGCCGACGGCTTTAATGGAAATGTGATCATCAAGCTTTACGAAGGACTCTCCAGGATGATATTAAAAGAACTTAAAGGGGCATTTCTTTCATCCTTCTCAAGCAAGCTCGGTGCGATGCTTGTAAAGAAGAGCATGAAGAAAACTCTTAAAAGATTCGATGCCTCCGATAAGGGCGGAGCTCCGCTCTTAGGTTTAAAGGGGCTCGTTGTAAAGATACATGGTAATTCAAAGGAGGGCGAAGTGATATCAGCCATCGCCCAGTGCAGATCCTTTGTGGAAAATGATGTTAACGGTAAGATCGTAAGGGGCTTTGAGAATGCGTAAAAGTGATTACTCCGAGCTGGAAGAGATACTTGGCTATAAGTTTAAGGACAGATCTCTTCTGGACACGGCATTTACCCATAAATCATATTCAAATGAATCCTCGACAGAGGTTGCTTCCTATGAGAGATTCGAGTTTCTGGGTGATGCGATCCTTCAATTTGTGACAAGTAAAGAACTCTTCCTCGAATATCCCGAGAAGACAGAGGGCGAACTCACCAAGCTGAGAGCAAGTCTTGTCTGTGAATATACTCTTTCACAGATTACGAAGGCTCTGGGCTTCGGCGACTATCTCTTCCTCAGTCACGGCGAGGACATAATGGGAGGCAAGGACCGACCGTCCATTCTCTGCGACCTTTTCGAATCGGTCCTGGGAGCTATCTATCTTGACGGCGGAATGGATGAAGCAGAGCGCTACATCAAAAAGTTCCTCCTCAGTGACATAGAGAGCAAGTCGACATTTTACGATGCAAAATCCATACTTCAGGAATATGCCCAGGGCAAAGGAATGAAGCTGGACTACCGTCTCATATCCACCACGGGTCCGGAGCATAACCGGGTCTACCGCGTAGTCGCAAGGCTGGACGGCGTGGAATACGAAGAGGGAACAGGCCCGACCAAGAAGATGGCCGAGCAGGTTGCCGCACATGAAACTATTAACAGGTTAGGTATTGAGTAATGTATTTAAAAAGTATTGAGGTAAATGGCTTCAAATCATTTGCCAATAAGATAGATTTTAAGTTTGAAGAGGGAATCACCGGCATTGTCGGACCCAACGGCTCAGGTAAGAGTAATGTTGCCGATGCCGTAAGATGGGTTCTCGGTGAGCAGAGCGCATCCAAGCTCCGTGGTTCCAAGATGGAGGACGTTATATTCTCCGGAACAGAGATGAGAAAGCCCCAGGCCGCAGCCTATGTTGCGATCACCATGGATAACTCCGACCACAGCCTTCCCATCGATTATAACGAGGTGACAGTTGCAAGACGAGTTTACCGTTCAGGCGAGAGCGAGTATCTTCTCAATGGAAATGTCACCAGACTTAAAGATATCACATCCCTTTTCTTTGATACCGGTATCGGTAAAGAGGGCTATTCCATCATCGGACAGGGCCAGATCGAAAGGATCCTTTCGGATAAGCCGGATGACAGACGTGCTCTCTTTGATGAAGCTGCCGGAATCGTTAAATATAAGAAGAATAAGCAGATAACCGAGAAGCAGCTGGAGGCAGAGCATGTTTCTTTAAACAGGGTAAATGACATCCTTTCGGGACTTGAAGAAAGAGTGGAGCCCCTCCGCGAACAGAGCGAAAAGGCCAAGATCTATCTTGACTTAAAGGAGAGGCAGAAGATCCTCGATATCAATTCATTCCTGATAGAGATTGATAAGATAAGAGAAAAGCTTGATGATAATAAGGAAAAGCTTGCGATCACCGAGGCTGATACCGAAAGACTTAAGGAAGAGTTTGATTTCACAAAGGCCGAGTATGAGCGTCTCGAGCAGACACTTGAAGAGCTGAATGAGAAGGTCGATTCCGCTAAGAACAATATCAGCGAGAAGAAGCTTGAAAATGAGCATGCCGACGGTGAGATCCGTGTTATCAAGGAAAGAATCTCATCCGAGGGCGTTATCAATGCCGAGATCAATGCCCAGATCGACAGGATCACCAAGCGTCTCGAGGATACCCAGGCTAAGATGGCCGAGTTCCAGGAGAATAAGAAGGCTATCGCCGCCGATCTTAAGGCTAAGGAAAAGGAAGCTGCTGATACCGAAAAGCAGCGCCAGAAGGCAGAAGAGGACGAGGATAATACCGAGGCTAAGATTGAGAGTGCCAAGTCCGACATCATCGAATTCATTAATGAGGGCGGTAACTTAAAAGAGAAGATCGCCCGTTACGATACGATGCTTGAGAATATCAAGCTGAGAAAGACAGAGCTTAAGTCTAAGCTTCTTCAGGATAAGAGCGAGGAAGACCTGATCCTTGCCGAGAAGAAGAATCTCGAGGGCGAGAAGGAATCGATTGAAGAATCCATCGAGAAGAACCGCGTCAAGCTCTCCAAATGTGAAAATGATCTCAGGACGGTATCCGAAAGAGGGACTACAGTTAAGAATGAGATCCAGAAATACAGCCAGAACGTTATCAGTCTCAAATCCAGATATGAGAGTCTCCGCAACCTGACCGAACGCTATGAGGGCTACGGCCAGAGCATTAAGAAGATCATGGAGCAGAAGGGCTCCAATAAGAAGGTCATCGGCGTAGTCGCCGATATCATTGAGACTCCCGAGGAGTACGAGACCGCTATAGAGACCGCTCTCGGTGCTTCGATCCAGAATATCGTTACCGAGGACGAGGCTACGGCCAAAGAGATGATCAATTTCCTCAGGACAAATAAACTCGGAAGAGCGACATTTCTCCCTATCACAGGCATTGTGAAGAGAGGAAATGTTGATCATAATGCGCTGAAGGAAAAGGGCGTCATCGGCGTTGCTTCGCAGCTCGTTAAGGCTGATAAGAAGTACGCAAATATCATCGAAAACCTGCTTGGCAGAAGCATTGTTGTCGACAATATCGATAATGCGATAAAGCTTGCCAAGAAATATAACCAGTCGCTTCGTCTTGTTACACCCACAGGCGAACTCATTAATCCGGGCGGTGCCATGACAGGTGGTGCCTTCAGGAATTCCAGCAATCTTCTCGGACGTAAGAGAGAGCTGGAGGAGATCCAGAAGGAGATCGGAGAGACTAATAAGAAGCTCAGTAAGGCTCGTGAAGAGGATGCGAGTCTCACCATGAAGAAAGAGACTCTTCGTGAGGAAAGGATCAACCTTACAAATCATTTGCAGAAGCTTCAGATCGAGCAGAACTCCGTTAATATTGGTCTTAAAAATGTGGACGAAAGGCTCGAGGCTATTAAGGCGAGCTTTGAATCGGTTAAGAAGGAAAGCACAGAGCTTGATGTTCAGATCACCCAGATCGATGACAACAAGAAGGAGCTTTTCGATACAGGAAAACAGCACGAGAATTCCATCAAGGATAGAGAGGGCGTTATCGCGAAGCTGGAGATCGAGCTTTCCGATAAGAGGGATTATAAGCATGAGATAGAGGATCAGCTTAAGGCTATCAACCTCGAGCTTGCCGGAATAAGGCAGAATCTTTCCTATGCGGACAGCGATATCGCGAGAGTTAAGTCCGAGATGGATGAATATAATGAAGAGATCAGGGCTGCCAGGGAGCGTCTGGATAATAATTCGGACAACGTTTCCAATCTTGAGAAGCAGCTGGATTCACTCTATACACTGAAGGCTGATAACGACAGCGCGATAAATGATGCACTTATCCAGCTCGAGCAGTATACGGAGGAAAAGGATTCCATCAACAGGAATCATAAGGATTTCTTCTCCAAGAGAGAAAAACTGTCGGCTGACATTAACGGACTTGAGAAGGCTGCCTATACCATCAAGCTTGCGATTGAAAAGCTTGAGGAGGACAGGGATAAGGCTTCCAACTACATGTGGGAAGAGTACGAGCTTACCTACAGCTCGGCCGAGCTTCTTAAGACTGAAGACTACGATAAGCCGTCGGAGCTTAAGAAGGAAATGTCTCAGATCAGACAGCAGATCAAAGCTCTGGGAGATGTAAATGTCAGCGCGATCGAAGAATATAAGGAAGTATCGGAGCGATACATTTTCCTTAAAGAACAAAGAGATGATATTCTTGAAGCCGAGAATAACCTGCGTGGAATCATCGCCGATCTTGATAAGGCGATGAAGGAAACCTTCGCAGAGAAATTCAAGGATATTCAGGAAATGTTTAACAAGGTATTTAAGGAGCTCTTCGGTGGTGGTAAGGCGAGCCTCAGCCTGGTTGATGAGGAGGACCTCCTCGAGACAGGTATCATCATCAATGCTCAGCCGCCCGGAAAGAAGCTTCAGAACATGATGCAGCTCTCCGGTGGTGAGAAGAGTCTTACCGCGATCAGCCTTCTGTTCGCAATCCAGAGTCTGAAGCCGTCGCCATTCTGTCTTCTTGACGAGATCGAGGCTGCGCTGGATGACTCCAACGTAGGCCGTTTCGCGAAGTATCTTAACAAGCTTACCAAACATACCCAGTTCGTTGTCATCACACATAGAAAGGGTACTATGGAAGCCGCCAACCGCCTGTACGGTATAACAATGCAGGAAAAAGGTGTCTCGACACTTGTGTCAGTCAACCTGATTGAAGATAAACTTGATGCTTAAATAATTTTGAGGATAAAAGTATGGGATTTTTTCAAAGATTAAAAGAAGGCCTTAAGAAGACCAGCGACAGTATCGCGGGAGTCTTCAGTGCGGCAACAGAGATAGATGATGATTTCTACGACGAGCTCGAGGAAACACTCATCTCAGCCGACATGGGCTTTGAAACTACAGAAAAAGTAATAGATGATTTAAGAGAAAAGGTCGAGGAGCTTGGCTTAAAAGATGCTTCACAGTGTAAGGACCTTGTAATGAACTCACTTCGTGACCAGATGAATGTGCCTGATAATGCATATTGCTTCGAGGATGCGAAGACAGTCATGCTGATTATCGGTGTAAATGGCGTCGGCAAGACGACATCTATCGGTAAGCTTGCAGCCCAGTATAAGAACCAGGGAAGGTCTGTACTCGTTGCGGCAGCCGATACATTCAGAGCCGGAGCTATTGAGCAGCTTCGCACCTGGACTGAGCGTGCGGGTGTTGATATCATCGCACAGAACGAGGGCGCCGATCCATCAGCCGTTGTATATGACGCTGTCAAGGCTGCTAAGGCAAGACATACTAACATAACGCTTATCGACACTGCAGGACGTCTTCACAACAAGAAGAACCTGATGGACGAGCTTGCAAAGATGAGAAGAGTGATCGAGCGCGAATATCCCGAGTGCTATGTTGAGACACTTATCGTTCTCGACGGATCGACAGGCCAGAACGCATTAGAGCAGGCGAAGCAATTTTCAACTGTAACGGAAATTAACGGTATCATTCTAACCAAGCTGGACGGAACAGCCAAGGGCGGAATCGCCGTTGCAATCCAGTCAGAGCTGAATGTACCTGTCAAATATATCGGCGTCGGCGAGAAGATCGACGACCTGCAGAAGTTCGACCCCGATGAATACATCGACGCACTTTTCGCAGACTTCGACCTGAAGACCGATTCCGAAATAATCGCAGAGAATTTGTGAAAAAACTGTGAAGGGGGTCAGACCCCGGACACAGAATGTTCACAAAATGGAGAGATGAGATGTTAACGAGAGAAAAGTTTGAAGAAGCATATGAGATAGTTTCCAAGGTGGCGCGTAATACGGGGCTTGTTGAGAGTGAATATTTCAGTAACATCACCGGCAACAAGGTTTTTCTTAAGCCCGAGAATATGCAGCTTACCGGAGCATATAAGATAAGAGGCGCTTATTATAAGATAAGTCAGCTTTCTGACGAAGACAGGGAGAAGGGGCTCATCACGGCTTCAGCCGGCAACCACGCGCAGGGCGTTGCCTATGCAGCAAAGGCTTACGGCGTAAAGGCTACGATTGTCATGCCCACCACCACGCCGCTTATAAAGGTCAACCGCACCAAGAGCTACGGCGCCGACGTGGTGCTATATGGCGATGTTTATGATGAATCCTGCGAGTATGCGCTTAAGCTTGCAGAGGAAAATGGCTTCACCTTCATTCACCCTTTCGATGATCTGGATGTTGCGACGGGACAGAGTACCGTTGCAATGGAGATCTTAAAGGAGCAGCCATTTATAGATACGATCCTTGTTCCCATCGGCGGTGGCGGACTTGCGGCAGGTGTCGCAACTCTTGCCAAGATGCTGAATCCTTCAATCAAGGTTATCGGCGTTGAGCCTGCGGGCGCAGCCTGCATGCAGCTTTCGCTGGAAAAGGGCGAGGTTACCACTCTTGAAAGTGTAAATACCATCGCGGACGGTACTGCTGTAAAGACTCCCGGAGAGAAGATATTTCCATATATATGGGACAATCTCGATGACATCATCACCGTGGAGGACAGTGAGCTGGTGGTAACGTTCCTTGATATGATAGAGAATCACAAGATGATCGCCGAGAATTCGGGTCTTCTTACAGTGGCTGCCCTGAAGCATCTTAAGCCCGAGGGCAAGAAGGTTGCTGCGATAGTCTCCGGCGGCAACATGGATATAATCACGCTTTCGTCGGTTGTCCAGCACGGCCTCGTTGCAAGAAGCCGTATCTTCACTGTATCAGTGCTTCTTCCGGATAAACCGGGCGAGCTCGTTAAGGTTTCGCAGATCCTGGCCGCTGAGCAGGGCAACATTATCGAGCTTGAGCATAACCAGTTCGTTTCGCTCAACCGTAACGCAGCTGTTGAGCTGATCATAACGCTCGAGGCCTTCGGTCCGGAGCATAAGGACCGCATCATGAAGGTGCTTGAGGAGAAGGGCTACAGGCCAAAGGATAAGAGTCATAAGGCGGTGCTGTAAATGCGATTTATGTCGATTGCCAGCGGAAGCTCTGGCAACTCTTACTACATCGGGAGCGATAAGACGTCCATCCTTCTCGACATCGGGATCAGCCTGAAGCGGATTGAGGATGCTTTGGGGAAATGTGACATTTCCGGGCGTGATATCGATGCGATACTTATCACTCACGAACATATAGATCATGTCAAAAGTCTCGGCGTGATCGCGCGCAAATATCACATTCCGATCTATGCGACCTATGGGACCATCGACGGGATACTCACCATGAAGTCGCTGGGGACGTATGACCCGAACCTCTTTAAGCCGATCAGAAATGCCGACAGCTTTTATATCGGCGATATCAAGATAAATGCGCATTCGATATCACATGATGCAAATGACCCGGTCTGCTACAGCTTTGAAGAGGATGACAGGAAGCTCTCTGTTGCGACTGACCTCGGAGTATATGATGACATGCTGGTCGACTTCTTAAGTGAGAGCGATGCAATGCTGATCGAAGCAAATCATGATATCAGGATGCTGGAGGTGGGACCGTACCCATATCCGCTTAAGCAGAGGATCCTCGGGACGAGAGGGCATCTTTGTAATGAGGCATCCGGCTCGCTGATAAAAGAATTATTAAATGATAAGATAAAATATATCGGGCTCGGACATCTTTCGGAGCAGAATAATTATCCGGACCTTGCTTTTGAAACCGTAAAGCAGATTCTGCAGGATAATCCGTTTACAAATGATGTGCGTGACTTCGGACTCACTGTTGCGTCCCGCACCGAACCCGGTAAGATTATAGAATTATAATGGAGAACTAAAATGGATAGAACAATCATCACAGTCGTAGGTAAGGATACCGTTGGTATCATCGCTAAGGTATGTAACTACCTTGCTAGTAATAACATCAACATTCTCGATATAACACAGACAACCATGCAGGGCTACTTTAACATGATGATGCTCGTGGATACATCCGCATCAATGAAGCAGCATGGCGAGATGGCCGATGAGCTTAAGAGCCTCGGTGAGGAGATCGGTGTTCAGATCAAGGCTCAGAAGGAAGAAATCTTCCAGATGATGCACAGAATCTAGTTTTAGGAGATTAAAATGATTACTTTAGACGAAGTCTTAGAGACTAATGGAATGGTCCAGCGCATGAACTTCGACGTCAGGACGATCACGATGGGAATCAGCCTTCTTGATTGTGTCGGAAGCGACGTTAAGGAAACCTGCGACCGTATATATAATAAAATAACAGAGAAAGCTAAGAATCTTGTGAAGGTAGGTGAGGAGATCACCTCCATGTACGGAATTCCCATCGTTAACAAGAGAATTTCCGTTACTCCGATCGCACTTGTGGGCGGTTCGGTATGCAGGACGATAGATGATTATGTTGAGATAGCAAAGACTCTTGATAAGGCAGCACACGAGGTAGGAGTAAACTTCCTCGGCGGATATTCCGCTCTTGTTTCAAAGGGCATGACTCCCGCAGACGAGCTTCTTATCGAGTCGATCCCAAAGGCGCTTTCCGAGACCGAGCTTGTATGTTCATCTGTTAATTGCGGTTCCACAAAGACCGGTCTTGATATGGATGCGATCAGGCTTATCGGCCAGAAGATTAAGGAGACAGCAGAGCTTACCAAAGATAGAGACAGCTTCGGCACCGCCAAGTTCGTGGTATTCTGCAATGCTCCGGACGATAACCCTTTCATGGCCGGCGCATTTCACGGAGTTACAGAAGGTGACTGTATCATAAATGTCGGCGTTTCCGGTCCGGGCGTTGTAAAGACCGCTCTCGAGCAGGTCAGAGGCGAGAGCTTCGAGGTTCTCTGCGAAACCATCAAGAAGACGGCATTTAAGATCACGAGAGTGGGCCAGCTGGTTGCGAAGGAAGCTTCCGAAAGACTCGGCGTACCGTTCGGCATCGTTGACCTTTCCCTTGCTCCGACTCCCGCAGTGGGCGATTCGGTGGCAGACATTCTTTGCGAGATGGGTCTTGAATATGCAGGCGCACCCGGCACCACCGCGGCGCTCGCGCTCCTGAATGATCAGGTTAAGAAGGGCGGTATCATGGCGTCCTCGTATGTTGGCGGCCTTTCGGGCGCATTTATCCCGGTATCCGAGGATCAGGGTATGATAAATGCCGTCGAAGAGGGTGCACTTACCATAGAAAAACTGGAAGCTATGACCTGCGTTTGTTCAGTAGGTCTTGATATGATCGCTATCCCCGGCGACACTCCGGCATCAACTATATCCGGAATCATCGCTGACGAGATGGCAATCGGAATGATAAATCAGAAGACTACGGCTGTCCGTATCATGCCGATAGTCGGTAAAGATATCGGAGACAGAGCAGTGTTCGGCGGACTTCTCGGCGAAGCACCGGTAATGCCGGTCAATAAGTATGACTGCTCGGCATTTATCGAGAGGACGGGACGTATCCCCGCACCTATCCATTCGTTTAAGAACTGATATTTTAAGAAATCATTTGCAAAATTATCATTTGCAGGAAGATCATGGAAGCTAAATTTCTCATCACAAATTACAACTCGAAACCAACTTCGTTTTTACTGGAGGACGGCAGGCTCGTCAGAGCCTGTCCTCTTTATAATGCGAGTATTATCGGGAACGTCTATACGGCCCGGGTTGTTAACGTGGTGAAAAATATAAACGCAGCATTCCTTGATGCAGGAACAGGAGACTATCTTTATTATTCACTGGAGGATAATAATGGCAGGAATATATTTTTAAAACATGGAAATACAAACAAGGTTTGCATAGGAGATGAGCTTCTGGTGCAGGTTTCGAAGGACCCCATCAAGACCAAGAAGGGCGAAGCAACTTCGAACATAACCCTGCGGGGCGATTATGTGATAATCAACCGAAGCTCCGACGTAGGTATATCGAGCAAGATCACGGACGCCGAGGTGAGGGAAGAGCTGAAGGCTGCGGTGACGAAGGTGCTTAAGGAATATGAAAGCGAAGGTTCATCAGGCAGAGCTGACAGTTTACAGGCCGGCGCGATAGTCCGCACCTCCGCGAAGGACGTCCCTCTGGACACTGTCCTGAAAGAAGCTGAGACTACATTATGTAAACTAAATGATATGATAGAAAAGGCCGGACATTCGACGGCCAAAACACTTATCATGCGTGCGGAAGATGATTATCTGCAGCAGATAAAAGAAATAATAGTAAAGGATAAGTACAATAAGTTTGAGGTTATAACGGATATCGAAGAGATATTCGACGAGATAAATAATCTTATTAAAGACGCAGACTTCCTCGGGACCTATAATCCCGAGCACGAGATTTCGGTCAGGCTTTTCAGCGACAACATGACCGACCCCACAAATGTCTTCAACCTTAAGTCCCTTCTGGAGAAGGGCATGGCCCGCACAATACATCTTAAGTCGGGCGGCTCGGTGATCGTTGACAGTGCCGAGGCTATGACAGTTATCGACGTTAATACGGGAAAAGCCATAAAGGGAAGTAACTCAGAGAAGACATTTCTCAAGATAAATATGGAAGCGGCCGAGACCATCTCGAGGATTCTCAGGCTGCGAAACATTTCCGGCATCATCATCATTGACTTTATCAATCTGAAGGATCCGGAGGATATAAGGCAGATGATCGAGCACCTGAAGATGCACCTGAAGAAGGACGAGGTCAGGGTCACCTATGTGGACATGACCGGGCTCGGGCTCGTGGAGCTGACCAGGCAGAAGCGCTCGTCGCCTCTTACTTTGTACGATTTTGAATAAATGAAACTGAAACAGAAATATATCGGAGATAAAAAATTTTATAAGACGCTTTTCGCGGTGGCATTTCCGATCATGATCCAGAACGGGCTGACGAACTTTGTCAACCTGCTGGATAATATCATGGTCGGGCAGCTCGGAACCGAACAGATGTCAGGCGTTGCGATAGTAAACCAGCTGATATTCGTGTTCTACCTTCTGATGTTCGGCGGCCTTTCGGGCGTCGGGATCTTCACCGCGCAGTATTTCGGCAACAAAGACGACGAAGGTATCAGGCTGACCTTCAGATACAAGCTGTGGCTTGGGTTCATCGTTATGATGTCCGTGACATTTGTGCTGATCATGTTCGGCGATAATCTGATCGGGCTTTACTTAAGCGGGACCGCAGACGGCGGCGACCTGGAAGCGACACTCATTTACGGCAGGCGCTACCTGGGGATCATCCTTTTCATGCTTCCGTCGGTCTGGATCGGAATGCTTTACACAAGCACCCTGAGAGAGTGCGGCCAGACATTCGTGCCGATGATCGCAGGCGTCTGCGCAGTACTGACTAATTTTGTGTTCAACTACCTGCTTATTTTCGGCAAATTCGGCTTCCCGAAGCTGGGGATCGCCGGCGCAGCGATAGCAACGGTCATTTCGCATTATGTCGAGATGATGATCGTTATCGTGTGGGCTTACAGAAACCGGGACAAGCATACCTACTTCAAGGGTATCTTCCGGACGCTGATTGTGCCTAGAAGCCTCGTGAAGAAGTTCTTCATTACAGGCATGCCGATACTCGTAAACGAGGGGCTCTGGTCCATCGGAATTGCGATGCTTTCGCAGGCTTACTCTTTGCGTGGGTTAAATGTCGTCGCAGGCCAGAACATTGCTAACACGATCAATAACCTGTTCAATATTTTCTTCATCGCGATGGGCGATTCGATCGCGATAATCGTCGGCCAGTACCTGGGCGCGGGCGATATGAAGAAGGCGAAGGACTACGACAACAAGATCATTGCGACCGCAATCTTAAGTTCCATTGTTATCGGCGCGATCATGTTCTTTACGGCACCGCTTTATCCGAAGGTTTATAATACAAATAACATGGCTCGCCTCGTGGCGGCGCATTTCCTTATGGTTCAGGCGGCATTCATGCCGAAGGACGCCTTCCTTCATACCTCGTACTTTACGATAAGAGCAGGAGGCAAGACGATAATCACGTTCTTCTTCGACAGCTTCTTTATGATAGTTGTCAGCGTGCCTGTGGCATACGTGCTGAGCCGCTTTACTACGATTGGCCCCGCCTCCGTATTCGCACTCATCCACGCCGTCGACTTCATCAAATGCATCGTAGGCTTCATCTTGCTGAAAAAGAATATCTGGATGAAAAACATCGTCAAATAATCGTAACACTTTTGTAATGGGGTCAGGCCCCTTTCACAGAATGGACACATTTTAATTAGGTAAAACCTATAACGGGATTATGAAAAAGTTTCTGAAATTCATGTTTATAATATTATTGGTTTTGGCAGTGCTCATTGCGGGGGTGTTCGGGATCAGTGCGCTTGTTAACAGGAGTGCGGCTGACAGGATCCTGACCGTCGAAGAGGCAGCCGGGCTTTTGGACGTGGACTGCATTCTTGTGCTTGGCTGCGGTGTATATGAGGATGGAAGTCCGACTCCGATGCTCCGCGACAGGCTCGAGCTTGCCGAAAAAGTCTACGAGAGCAGTAACGTGCCGAAGTTCCTTATGTCCGGAGACCATGGTAAGATCAACTATAATGAGGTCCGCACCATGAGGCTCTATATTCTTGATAAGGGCGAAGCCCTGTCGGAAGACATTTTCATGGATCATGCAGGCTTCTCGACTTACGAAAGCATTTACCGTGCCAGAGACGTATTCGGCGTGAAGAAGATGATAATCATTACCCAGACTTATCACCTCGGCAGGGCACTTTACATTGCAAAGAGGCTCGGCGTTGAAGCATATGGCGTCGGCTGTGAAGATACTTATGCCGGAAATGATTACCGTAGCCTTCGCGAAATATTTGCACGCGACAAGGACTTTTTGAAATGCATTTTTAAGCCCAAGCCGACCTATCTCGGCGACGCGATCGATATTAAAGGAGATGGAAATGTCACCGATGACGAGAATGTGTCTAACCCCAATGGCGCAGTCGTCGGGATCAGCATCCATATGACGGGCAGTGAGCAGGGCTTTAATAAGTATTACAGAGTTTTTGAAGAGGACGGCAAATATATTTTTGTATATAAAGACGAATACTCGGATAGTGTCGGAGAGCAGCATTTCGAGCTCGATGAACGTTCATACAGGAAGATCGTCACTTATGACTATGCGAAGGTGATCGAAGACTTCGATGAAAGCATGCTCGAAGGCGATGACATTACCTACTACGACACAACAATCGTTTATGAGAACGGAAAAGAAGAAACTACACAGGCCAGCATGTTCTGCATTACCTATATGCTTGAGAAGTTGATGCGGTAAAAAGCTACAAAAACAAAAGAAAAAAGGAAAATTGTAGTCGCAGGGGAAAAGATGACGGCTAGATCAAGGTAAAATACATGAAAAATACTATAAATACAAACAAATCATGCAAAATTATAGTAAGAAGAGCTATGCCTTTTGTGATGGCTCTTCTTATTGCTTTTACAGAGGCGGTATTATCACCTTCAGTGATTTCTCCTGCCAATGAAGATTCTCTAAGTAATGTGGAGGCTGCTTCAATAGAATACAACTACGCAAAACTCCTCCAGGAGTCCCTTTACTTCTACGACGCCAACATGTGCGGAACCGAGGTAGAGAAAAAGTCTGCTTTCTCCTGGCGCGGAAACTGCCACACCGGCGACACCAAGGTCAAGATAAAGAGTAAGACAGTAGATGTAAGCGGAGGCTTCCATGATGCAGGAGACCATTTAAAAGCAGGACTTCCTCAGGCGTATACAGCAACAATGCTCGGAATATCCTACATGGAATTCAAGGACGCATTTAAGGACACCGGCTCGACAGGTCATCTGAAGAAGATAACAACACATTTCTGCGAATATTTCGAACGCTGCACCGTCCTTAAATCCAATGGTGATGTTGACTTCTTCGTATATCAGGTTTCCGACGGAGATGAGGATCATAAGAAATGGGAAGCTCCCGAGAAGCAGAATTCAGTCCGCAAGGTTTATTACACTTCAAAGAATAACCCCGCTACCGATGAGGTGAGCGAGGCAGCAGCTGCACTTGCGGTCCAGTACATCAACTTTAACGATAAGACATCTCTCGAATATGCCGAGAAGCTTTTCAAATATGCCAAGGGCTTCAAGACCAAGAAGGTCACAAAGGAAGGCCTTTACGATTCCAGCACCGGCGGCTACCTCTATGACTCTCAGTCATGGGGCGATGACTACGCGCTTGCCGCAGCACTTCTTTACAAGGCCACCGGCAACTCGACTTACAAGAACGAATTTGACAATATAAAGAATCAGAATCAGGGCGGCTACAATATCTATTCATGGCTTTCATGGGATAATGTCAGCGCAATCGCAGATTATTACGGCGCAGGCAGCAAGGATTCTTTAAAGAACTGCGCAAACAACATGAAGAGATCCGAGAAGGGCTACAGCTGCCTTCTTGAGTGGGGCAGTGCGAGATATAACTGCAACACCCAGTTCCTCGGCCTCCTCTATGATAAGGCTGCAAAGAAGAAGACCTATAAGTCCTGGGCCACTAGACAGATGAAGTATCTCATGGGCAACAATAAGCAGAAGAAATGCTACATTGTCGGTTATAACAGCCGCTCTGTTAAGTATCCCCACCACAGGGCAGCATCTAATTCAACAGATGCGGGTATAACCTCAAAGAATCATTACATCCTGCTCGGTGCGCTTGTCGGCGGTCCCAAGGATTCAAACGGCACCTATACCGACAGCCAGTCGGATTATCAGTGTAACGAGGTTGCGCTCGACTATAACGCCTGCCTTGTGGGTTCGGCTGCCGCACTTTATCTTGCTCATAAAAATGACGTCAACGGAGCCATTTCCCTTATGACAAAGAGCGATATAAAGAAGATCAGTCTTAGGTTCAACTACGGTCTCGGCCTCACAAAGCCAAAGATCAGCTCTGCTAAGAATAATAAGAAAAAGACGATAACCGTGAACTGGGCCAAAAAGGACGGCGCGGCCGGCTATCAGGTTCAGTACGCGAGAAGCAAGAAGTTCAAAAACAATAAAATGATTGAAATTACAGGTGACTCTGTATTATGCTGTAAACTAACGAAGCTTAATAAGGGCAAGACATATTATATACGTCTTCGCGCTTACAGAACTGTGGACGGCAGGCGTCAGTATTCCGCCTGGTCAACTAAGAAAAAGGTCAAAATAAAGAAATAAAAAACGTAACACTTTTGTAATGGGGTCAGGCCCCTTTCACAGAATGGACACAATTCAATTAGGCAAAACCTATAACGAAATAAGGGGGAGCATATGAGTAAGAGAAGAGCAATCAGAAACTTCATCGCCTGCGTCATTATGGCTGTGGTGATTGCGGCATTCCTGCCGTGGGGCACTGTAAAAGCGGATGATGACGAATACTTTAAAGGCAGCGCTGTTGGAAGCATCCTGAGAACAGATGCCGAGAACGCGAAGCTTTATTTCTATCTGCCTGATACAGCAACAAGTGCTGACGAAGATGTGAAGATATTTTATTATGTCAGATCAAAGAGCGATGCTCCGGCTGCCATAAATATATTTTCAGCCGGAAATAGTATTGATGCAGAAGCAGGAAAGAACAACCTTATAACTCTCGGAGCTGCACAGGGTATGTCAAAAGGACCGAAGGTTGTATGTATCCAGGCTGCATTCGTTGACGATGATGGAAAGATATCAGAAACATCTCAGTTTTTCGAAGCAGAGCTTCCTTATGATGTCTACTACACTGAGGATTTTGAAACATATGATGGTGGAACATATTTAGCGCATAGCAGCAATAATCCCCCTGCAGATTTTCAGGGAAAACCATTTTTATATCTTTATGGCGTCGGAGTAGGAAACGGCCAAACGAATCAGAAGGTCGTAGCTTCTGAATCCGAAACGAAGTACCTGACTGTTACAGGCACGGGTGGGGCAGGTGTTGATGCATGCATTAGTCTTGGAAATGGCGTCGAAGACGGATTCTATATCTATGAGGCTGATGTTACAAGAACAGATGTTGGCGAGACACATGGTTTTGGCAGATCTGCAATATATGCCGGACAGTACCAGAGAATGAATGAGGGCCATAATGGTAAAGGTCAAGGGTATGGTGTTGCTGCGGTTGCAAGCTACATTAACGGTGAGATCAGTTACCTGGGCGCTAAAAATCTCGATAAATATGTTGAGATAGGCTATATGCCTCAAAATGTAAAAAAACATTTCAAACTGGTGATCGATAAATATAACAACAAATACTCTGTAAATGTCGATGGTAAAAAATGGGATCAGAATAGTTCAGAAACCGATGATCTGAGATATAACTTAACCCAGACTCTGAACTATATAGGAATATATGACGCAACAGGTACGTCCCACTACGACAACCTCTTATTCTACAAAACTGATGGCGTTCCTATCCCTACTGCAATCACCGGCCTTAAGGCAGACTCAACAGAGCAGACCGGCGTAGACTATATAGCAGATGAGAGCTTTTACACCTACACTGGTACAGTCAAAGCCACGGAAGCCGGCAGGTATTCGGCGACATTTACCCTTAATGAAGGCTACGTATGGGAAGACGGAACAATCGAGCCCAAGACAGTTAACTGGAAGATCAAGGGCGATACCGCAATACTTACCATCAAGTCCTACGACGGAAGCAAAACCCTCGCAGAACTCGCGATTCCGAAAAAGGATTCCGATGGTGGCTCAAAGGATGTCTATGAGACGTTTATAACCGATGAAAATGAGAAGTTTGCCGCCTACATGTTTTCAAATGAGCCGGAAGGCGAGATCAAAACCTATGTAAAGGATCTTTACCAAATCGATATTCTATATAATGACACTACGCATAAAGATGAATTCATGGTAAGAATCTATGATGATGTAACCGTATATGCAAAGCCTCCGATAAGAGTCAACAAAGTTCTGAATTATGATCTTTCAAATGGAAAAACCGTAACGATAACAGGCTCTGAACTCATTGAGGCGGGTGGTCCGTCATATTATAAAGGCAAATATTTTGCTGACGACAGCACCAACGACTTCCTTTTCTATTTCTATTATTCGACTATGATCAAAGAAATGTGGTACGATGGCGAGTTTGACAAGGCTGCCGGCACGACGATATTTGAAAATAAAGATGTCATCTTTGATTATGATTATTATCTGACGCCGGTTCCATCTGATTCCGAGAAGCTGGCTGAGGCGGACGTATTTCTTGCAGATCAATTCTTCGGACCGACCAGCATTTATACTCATATTTCTATCGAACCAGAAGAAGATTCGGTGATGAAGATACATATGTCTAAGAATGAAGATGGCAAAACTGTCATGACGCTTTCGGGAGTTGAGTGTGACACGGTAAAAGAAGCAACAGTTCTTAGCCTTGGCATATTCCCCAAGGACTTAGGCCTCTATGAATTGGTTTTATCTAGTGATGAACTGTTATATTACATCTTCGACTCCTGCAACCTTAAGATTAAGTATGGAAATGACTTGGCCACGACACCGACTCCGGAGCCAACCCCGACGGCAGATCCATCATCATCACCGGAACCGACTGCATCAGCGGAGCCGACGACTTCACCATCAGCTGCTCCGACAGAGAATCCGGCTGATGACCTGACGTCCATCTTCCCCGAAGCCGAAAATATCTTGGTAGAAGAGAAGCAGGCAGTGATCGAGAATGCAAATACCGATAAGGGTGATGTTGAAGGATCAACAATGAAGTTCCTCATGCTTAAGGGAACTCCGAAGAAGAATAATGCTATCAAGCTTACATGGAAATCCATAAAGCAGGCCGACGGCTATATCATTTACGGTTCGAAATGTGGCAACAAGATGAAGTATATAACCACTGTAAAAGGTTCCGGCAAGAAGACATTTACCATAAAGAAACTTAAGAAGAATACTTACTACAAGTACATGGTCGTTGCTTATAAGACGACCTCGGTGGGCGACAAGGTTCTCACCACTTCCAAGTCCGTGCACGTTGCCACCGGTGGCGGCAAGAAGGGCAACCCGACGAAGCTTAAGGTGAAGAAGACCAAGCTCAGTATCAAGAAGGGCAAGACGTCCAAGATCAAAGCTACGGTCAAGAAGCCGAAGGGTAAGAAGGTCAGCACGCACATCGCGAAGGTCCGCTATGAGAGCACCGATCCCAGCGTTGCCACTGTTTCGAAGAGTGGAAAAGTGAAGGCCCTGAAGGCCGGTAAGGCGAAAATTCACTGCTACACGCAGAACGGTATATGTAAGACCGTAAATGTCACCGTCAAATAAAGATAATTGACATAAATAGCAAAATGTTAAAACGCTGGCTTCAGTCAGCGTTTTTTCGTGTAAAAAAGCCATGAAATTAATATGTTTAAAGTGTGAAAATGGGTGAATTCCATGCCAAAATAGTTGACATAACTAGTTATTTGGTGGTAAAATAAACTGTCTTATTGGATACATTTTTAAGACAATACTCTGGAGAGAGGGGGTATACGTCAATGAAAATGACTAAGCGGAAAATCATTTGCGTGATAACAGCGCTTCTTTTTGTCGTGTCCGCAGTATACCCGAACTACAGAGCATATTCTGAAGAAGCCTCTAAAGCAACACTTACCGATGCTATTGAAGAAGCTACTGAGATAAGTGAAGAGGTTACCGAAACTACTACTGAGAAAGACACAGAAGCAGCAGTTGTTCAGTCAGATGAGAGCTCGTCAGATGAGACCGAGCTTAGCCATCAGAGTCTTGAAGTATTCCCAGACAAGAAAGACAAAGAAAAATCCGTAACACTCGAAGGACTTATGCCCGTTGATGCAACCGCAAAGGTTGTTGATGTAACTGACGACGCTGAGCCCATTACTTCGGATGCAACTCCTACGGATGCCAAGAGTGCTGATGAGGCAGAAGAGTGCACAGTACTCGCTGCTTACGATATATCTATTATGGACGGCAATTCCGAGTACCAGCCGGAAGAAAACCGCCCTATATCTGTTCAGATAAATGATCCCCAGATCAGTTCTGATTCAATTCTCCATGTTTGGCACATCAGAGATGATGGCACAAAAGAAGAAATCCTCGACATCACTGTGGAAGACGGAAGCGTAAGCTTCGACGCCACAGGTTTTAGTGTGTATGAGATTGTGGAAGAGCCGGGTGTGAACTTTGAGGCTTATACCTGGGAAGAAGTTGTTGATTTGCAGGATTTGGAAAATAGGCTATCTGAAGGATTTGTATTAGGTAATTCAGATAATGGGTTTTATCTTAAAAATGAGATTTTCAGAGTTAGTAATTCCAGAACAGGTATTTTAAAAACTTCGCCTGCTGATTCGTTACCAACCGGTGACGCTGCGATATATTATCTTGAGGCTGTTTCGGGTATGTCGCATACCTATTATTTGTACTGCTATGATAATAATGGGGTTAAACAGTATATCAAGCAAAACAATAATTCACTTTTATTTGTTGATTCTCAATCTAATGCGTCAGGATTTCAGGTTTCTGATTATACATTTACTGAAAATGGAGTTACTTATACTGGCTTGGCTTTTAAAAGCGGGAATTATTATATCAATCAGCAGGGAATGCCAAATGGTAAAAGCTTTTGTGCTTACAACAATAATTCGAAAGATAATGTAATTACTTTATGGTATAAAAAATATGCTGATGTTAATGATCCTTTCAGTCTATCTGGCAAAACTCATGGTTTAATGGCATATTCTGATGGCAGTTCTTCAGGTACTGCGTTGATGGCTGATCCTGGGATAAACTATCAAACCATGATTGAAACCACTATACGTCCTAATAGCGGGGCCGGTAAAGAAATATACGTTACTGAGAACGATGATGTTACTGAGTGGACATTTGAATCAGTGGCTGAGGACAGATATTATATTTATGCTACTGTAAATGGAGAAAAAAAATATCTTAAAATATCCAGTAATGGAGTATCTCTGACCGATGAACCTGATAAGAATGAAGATAATGAGATAACTGTTATTCCCGGTGTTGATGAGCATGCTCATACCATAATGCTTAGCACAGGAAACTATACTCTCGCATATGACGGAACTCAGTTTACAGTTATTACAAATGTTACTTCTACGTCTAAAGTATGGTTTAATTTTGTAGATAAAATTGTTGTTGAAGATGATGATCAGTTATCTTATTCGGCCGAAAAGATCAGTGTTTCCGAAGCGGTTGACCAGCAAAGTGTTATCGTATATACCCGTGTATGGAATGGGTCCGGATATGATTTTTATGCTGTTGATCACGATGGGTCTCTTGTTCGGTGCTACGAAAGAGGCTCTGATATCATGTGGCTTGGTAAACAGATTAATACTCTTCTTTGGACATATACTGTTTATACATATCCTGATGGAACAGAGAATAACTATTATGAACTCCAGAATGAGTATTCGGGAAAATATCTTGCTCCTCAGATTGATGGACAGGTATTATCTGATGATACCATTGGTATTAATATGCCCGGAAGAAAGTATGGGGATTATTACAGTGAAATCTATGCATGGGATGACCCATATTATTCCTATGCCGGACTTAAAGCTGATCCTTCTACAGGGCAACTTATATCGTGCCCCAGAAAAGATGCAGAATCCTTCTATTTTGCTGTGGTTGATCCACTTGATGATGATCTTACAGAAGTTCCTACGATTGATAATAATCAGTATGGAATTACTATAAAAATGAAAGATATTGATAAAAGAGAAACCATGAGTAGATTCTTTGGTGATAACAGTGGAGGAGTAGGCACGACTCTCAAACAAGGTCTTTTATCAAATAAACTTGGGGCAGATGGTTATCCTACAGCTGCAAATGATACTCAAAATCCTTATGGGGGCAGTAATTATGTTTATGGTAAATCTTTAGGCACTTTATATCAAGGAGCATCGACAGTAAACCACTTGTTTCTTGAAAATACATATGAGAATAGTGGTTATTTTGAGTTTGACAGCACCCAGAACTTTGCCCAGCTAAATGATTCGACAAATGAAAATGAAGAATATAACTTTACTGTATATAAAGAACTTGGAACTACAGATGTAGGAACTGATGGTACTAGTATACAAAATAAACCTTCTTTAAAACATGGTCAGTTTATGCCATATGACAAGATAGAAGCCGGAAAGTATACTTCGGTCAATTCCAGAAATTTGTATGATGCAGATCAAAATGAACTTCCCGAATCTGATCCGAGAAAATATGAAAAGCTTCATGCTCTTCAATGTGACAATGGCAAACCGAATTATTATAACGCAATGGAAATGTCTGCCAGCTTTATAGCTACACCTGATGGTAAAGATGCCTGGGGACATGACATTATTTTTGAATTTTACGGTGATGATGATTTCTGGCTCTATGTTGATGATGACCTTGTTATAGATCTTGGTGGTATACATTCTGCAGTTCCCGGTTCAGTTAATTTCTCTACAGGAGTTGTTAATGAAAACGGACATACTACAACTCTTAAAGCTATTTTTGAAGATAATTATCGTGAGAATAATCCGGATGCAACACAATCTGATATAGATGCATATATAGATAGTGTTTTTGTAGAGAAAAACGGTAATTATGTGTTTAAAGATTATACTTCTCATACACTGAAGATCTTCTATATGGAAAGAGGAGCCGGTGCTTCTAACCTTCATATGAGACTGAATTTAAGCTATGTTGCGCCTTCAAATGTACTGCTTACAAAGAAATTGACTGGGGATGGAAAGGATGACCTGGATTATAATGTGGTTCAGTATCCTTTTAAGATATTCTATCAGACAACAGATACCAGTGATGACACATGGTATGAACTTCATAATGAAACTATAAATAATATGTATGTAGAGTATGTAAATTATAAGATTTCTTCTCATCATGTAGATTTTAAACCTACATTTTATAGTCCGTCTCAAGTTGAAGAAAAAGTATATACAAATGTTTATCTTCTAAATCCGGGGCAAAGTGCCGAAATCAGATTCCCGGTAGAGGTCAGAAATTATAAGATAGTTGAGTGTGCTGTTAACTCCGAGGTTTATGATAGCGTAAAGATAAACGATGTCACGTCTACCGGAACGCAGGTTTTATCAAGTCCTTTGTATGATCATGAGTCTACTCCTTCTTCAACAGAGGATCGTCCGACTATTACATTTGAAAATGAAGTCGGAGCAAACAAAACCAGAACTCTCATCATTACCAAAAAGCTTATAGATGAGAATGAACAACCTATCAATTATCCTGATGATGAGACTACATTCAATTATCGTTTGAAACTGTCTAACGGTTCGGATGATTATAGTCTTAGTCTTGCCAATATGTATCAGTATAATGTTAAAGATTTAAACGGCAACTATTGCAGATGGGATCATGAAAATCAGTGTTTTGTCTCTATAGGAAAATCTGATTATCAGAATCTATTACCAGAGGAATTGCATCAGGTGACATTTGAAACTTCTATGAATGGTTCCATTTCCAAGATACCTGCCGGATATACTGTAGAAGTTCGTGATCTGCCTGTTGGAATGATGTTTGATGTTGAGGAGAGAACATGGGAGATTCCTCTCGGATACAGATTTGATAAATATTCCTATGATGAAGGCACATTTAATCTTAAAAGCAATTCTGATGATTCTATTTCCGGATGGGTTAAGGATAAAGAAAATGGCAATCCTATTTCTCCTAAAGTAAATGTAGAAAACCGTCGTGGTTGGGAAATCGAATCTGAAAAGATTTGGAGTGATAAGGAATATGTTTCTTCACACGATCCAATATACACAGCAGTATTTCTGGATGGAGTTTTTGTGGAAGGTACATTAAGAAAGATCACAGATTCCAGTCTGACGGCAAGATATTACTTTGATGAACTTGCAGCTGGGAAATCATTTACAGATTATAAAGTTCGTGAAGTAGAGTTTACAGATCCGGTATATGACAATAACGTTGATAAAAATATACAAAGCTATACGGCGATTTCACCTATTGAAGACACCATTGAAGTTAATGCAACCCCTAAATCTACCGGTGTTTCAGAAACCTTTGAGTATGGCGTTACATATACTCAGGGCACTCCAGAGATGACAGGTGTAAATGAGCCCGCTGGTGGAAATATCCGTAGAGATACTATTCTCAATTCCAGGGACGAGGGCGTTATCATATCAGTTTATGATATGACCTCCAGAAATGAGAATGATAAGGTTCCTCTCGAAGGAGTTCCTTTCGTTCTTGAAAAGTATGATTCGGTATCGGGAGATTATGTTGAGGTTGAATCATTAACTTCCGATGAAAATGGTAAACTAACGATTCTTTACTATGATAAGAATACGAATTACAGGCTTACACAGAAAAGCTCTCTTCAAGGATATATAGGTCTTACCGAGCCGGTCATTTTCAAAATTGATAATGATAATAATATATCCTTTGTAGGTAGCAGTGAAGATAATTGGAAAGAGTGCGATGAGCTTGAAAATCAAAGTCTGACCGCTTTTGTAAATGTCTACAACAAGCCTTATACGCTTGAATTCTATAAGACTAATAGTGTACCGAGTGCACTTGCAGGAGCACATTTTAAACTATATGAAGGTAAAGTAAATGCATTCGGCGATGTAGTTAAAGATTCAGTTCCGATGCCCGGTTGTACCGATCTGGTTTCACCAAGTACCGGAATAATACCGAATATTGATAATACTTTAAAACCCGGACGATACTTCCTTGTAGAAACTGAGGCTCCTACGGGATATAAGAAAGTAGAAGGAGATATATACTTTGAGATAACCGAATTGGGAGAGCTTATACTACATAATGTTCCCGGTGGTGTAGAAGATATATCCGATTCCACTAAAATTCCTCATGAATATAGGGTAAAAGTTGTGGATGAGCTGGATGGTTTCAAAGCCGTAACCATCACAAAGAAAGTAACCGGAAATATGGGCAATAAAGTAAAAGACTTCCTGTTTACTTTCAGTATTGATAATCCTGATCCTGCAGGGTACTCATGGTCTAAGAATAATGAACCTCAAGATGATAATCTTGTTGTTAGTACTGATCCTGATTTGAATCATAATACATTCTTCTTAGCTCATGATGATACTGTAACGATATTGGTTCCGGATGGCAGCGATGTTACTATAACAGAAGCTCCGCTTAATTACACTGCATCCTATAGTGTATATCCGGTTCCGGATGATCCTAATTGTCCTCCTGTTAATGGAACGGGTGTAACGGTAACAATCGACGATATTGATAAGAATATGAAGATTGACTATACCAATGAATTAAATACCTTGATTCCAACAGGCGTATTTACTGATTTCAAGACTCTCCTTATCTTAAGTGGTTGTCTGATACTTGCAATACTGATGATTCTGATCAAACTCAGACTTAACCATCTTAGGAATTTGAAGAGAAAAGATTAAGAAGGGGGGATCATGGAACAGGAAAAACAATCAACCGGTGGTAAATCTCCGCCGGAAAACAAAGGAGCTCCGAAAAAGCCTAAAAAGAAAAGGTCGGCAGGATCATATGCCATCGAATTCTTTATAAAGGTTGGAGTCACTGCTCTTGCAATATGGGCGCTGCTGACATTTGTGGTATCAATAAATATAAATCATAGCAACAGCGGTTACCCCATGATTAAAGACGGCGACTTGTGTATATCTTATAGACGTGGTAAAATTGTTAATAATGATGTCTATTCGTATAAACAAGGCGGAAAGGTCAAGTTTGGCAGGATTATGGCTGAAGCCGGAGACTCAGTAAGCTTTATGGAAGAGTCATTAATGGTCAATGGATATGGTGTATATGAAGATACGGTCTATCCAACGACAGAAGAGGGAGTGAAGATCCCACTTCCCTACACAGTTCCCCAAGGTTCTGTATTCCTATTAAATGATTATAGAAATGATTTGGATGACAGCAGAACTTTTGGAGGCGTTCCCCAGGAAGATATTATCGGAAAGGTAATACTCATCATAAGAAGAAGGGGAATATAAATGTTCCTAAGTAACCGAAAGGTTTCTTGAGATAAAAATGTTAACTATGTAAAAAATAACCAAAAAACAAGAAATACAAATGGAGGTATTCAAAATGAGAGGTAGTTTAAAGAAAAAATTGTTAGCAGTTATTACTGCAACAGCTATGGCTGTCATGATGATGGCCGGAATCGTAAGTGCCGGAACAACATATACACCGGTTGCTGGTACTTCATGTGCATTTAATAAGTACCTTATTGTAGAAGCAGGTGAAAAAGTTCCGACTGTTACGTTTAGTTTTACAGCAACTCCAGGAACAGGCCGTTCTATTAGTACTTCAAGTAATGACGTAATGGAAGTTCTTCCCGGTGTTGGTACACCTGTTATTACAGATGTTACTTTCGGCCCTGGTGATTCTACAACAGATGTTACAACTGACCTAATAGATATTCAACGAGCTGCTTCTGATAGAGCAGCTGGAGCTACACCAGCTAATGGAGTTGAATTAGAATCAGGAGAAGTGTTTGCTACAAAAGAAGCTACAGTTAGTTTTGCAGGAATTACATTCCCTGAACCCGGTATTTATCGTTACATTATAGCTGAAACACAAGGTTCTGCTTCTGGTGTTATATATGACAATGACCAGGATCGTGTTCTTGATGTTTATGTAACTGATGATGGAACCGGAACTCTGGTAGTATCAGCATATGTGCTTCATACAGATGATGATGATGTTGCTATATCAAGCACGATGGGTTCAAATGATGTTCAGGCAGCAGGAGAAGCACTTGCAGATAAGACTGATGGTTTTACAAATGAGTATAATTCTAAAGATCTCAAAGTTGAAAAAGAAGTGACTGGAAATCAGGCTTCACGTGATAAGTATTTTGCAATTACAGTTAAAACTACAAATGCAAATGCAAGTGATTCTTTCATAGTATCACTTGATGATGATAATGATGCTAATACAAATGATGGTAATGCTGATGCTACATCCGGAACAAATGCTGCAACCATTTCTGATAATGCTGGAAAGACAAATCCTCAGACAGTTTCAGGTTCAGAACTTAATTCAGGTGTTACATTCTATCTTCAGCATGGTCAGTCAGTTGTTATCCGTGGACTTGCTCCAAGTATTGAATATGAAGTTACTGAAAATGCAGAAGATTATCAGTCAGCAGTTAAGTCTGGTGATACTAACAGTGGTGTGATCGGAACCGTTGCAGGTAATGACAAGATGGCAGTAGCCGGTTTCACAAATACTCGTAGCGGTGTTATCCCTACAGGAATCATCCTTTCAGCTACCGGACTTATCGTAGTTGCACTGATTGTAGTATTTGGAATTGTATTCTTCGCAGTTCGTTCAAGAAAGAGATATGAAGAAGAGTAATATCAATCTATGGATGCGAAACGTTTCTGGATAAACCTGAATATACTATATGAGAAGCTCATGCTATGTGCTTTTGTTGTGGTGCTTCTCATAGTGGTATACGGGTTATATGATACCTGGTACGTTTACAACAATGCGACTGATGACAGTTATCTGAGATTTAAACCTACGGTTGGAGAAGGGGTGCCTGACGACGCCCCGATAACCGAGGATATGGTCGCATGGATAACCATAGATGATACAAATATAGACTATCCTATTATGCAGGGAGAGGATAACTACAAATTTCTGAATATTAATCCATATGGGGAATATTCACTTTCAGGTAGTATCTTTCTCGATAGCAGGAATAGTCCTGATTTTACCGATGACTATTCCATACTCTACGGTCATCACATGGAGTATGGAAAGATGTTCGGCGCTCTTGATGATTTTCTTGACAAGAATTATTTAAAAGAGCACTCGACAGGAACTCTGATTGTGGGCCGGGATGGGAGAAAATCCTATAGGCTTGGGGTTTTTGCGTGTTTAAAGGTGGATGTATTTGACAATCAAGTTCTGGATCCCGATACCTTTGAAAACATTTCCAAGGTTATATCGAAGGAAGCGGTGACTATGAATACCTCCATCCAAAAAAGTTGTCATATACTTGCACTTTCAACGTGCACCGAACCTGTTTCGTCCAACAGGCTGTTAGTTATGTGTTACATACTGCCCGAGGACTAAACACTAAAGGATTTGAAAAGGATATGATGGTGAAGATATTTGGAAATAATATAAAAGTAGGCTCAGCTTTGAGCAGGCTTGGTTTGCTATGCCTGTTTTCTTTGCTATGCATTTTCTTGAGCTGCATTTCGGTTCTCGCCGGATCGTATAAACCGATCACGGCGACGATCACGGTCAACTGTCTTGAGGTTAAGAAAGTAGACAGCTTCAAGTATAAGATCAAGATCAAACCACAGAAAAATGCGCCTGCTCCCACATCAGATGAACTAGATATTATTGAAGACAATAAAGGGGAGTTTAAGGTTCAGGTTACTGAACCCGGAACCTACGACTACCTGATCTATCAGGTCGAAGGTGATGACGACAAGATGGATTACGATCAGACTCAGTTTGAGGCTCATTTGTTTGTAACCACAGATGATAACGGAGAGCTGCAGTATACGGTTTCCGTTAATATCGCTAATACGGCGAAGAAGCCGCTGAAGATTGAGTTTGTGAATAAGGTTTCCAAGGGTGGGGCCGATGATACGGAGGATACTACTGAGACTCCGACTGAGGTTACTACAGAAAAGAAAACCGAAAAGAAAACTGAAAAGAAGACTTCCGATGATGGAAATGACGGCGGTAAGGACAAGAGTAAGAAGACCGGAGATGAGACTTACCTGTTTGTCTGGATCAATATATTTGCGATATCATTTGTCGGAATAATAGTTCTGGTTATTGAACGAAAGAGAAGATATAATCAGAATGAGTAAAAAAGTACGCCCGGCCTTGAAAAAAGGCCGGGATATTTTTATTTTTATGTTGACATAAGCACCGTGGATGTTGTATTATATCACGGTATGCCGCACAGCGAGGTAGGAGAAGTGCGCTCATTTTCGGAGTGCCACCGCAGTTGGCGAGTCTTGTAAGTAAGGAGGATAAGCTTATGTACGCAATTATAGCTACAGGCGGAAAGCAGTACAAGGTAGCAGAAGGCGACGTTATCAAGGTAGAGAAGCTTGGTGCTGAAGATGGTGCTACAGTAACATTTGATAATGTTATCGCAATCAATGATGATAAGGACGTTCTTGTTGGTGACAAGGTTAAGTCTTCATCAGTTAAGGCTACAGTTGTTAAGACTGCTAAAGCTAAGAAGGTTGTCGTTTACAAGTATAAGCCTAAGAAGGGCCATCACAAGAAGAACGGACACAGACAGCCATACACAGAAGTAAAGATTGAAGCAATCAACGCATAAATGTTTTATCGCGAAAGGTAAATCATGATTAAAGTTTGTTTTTACTCTAAGAACAATACATATTTCGGATTCAAGATCGTCGGTCATGCCGATTATGGATGTTGTGGCAAGGATGTTGTGTGCGCAGGCGTTTCGGCGCTGGTGATCAATACGGTTAACTCAATCGAGAAGTTTACCGAGGACAGTACATGTACAGAGGAATTCGAGAGTGGTCTTGTTAAGTTCAAGATCATGGGTGATGTTAGTAACGAGAGTAAACTATTACTTAGATCTCTTCGACTGGGACTATGTTCCATTTACGAAGAGTATGGAGATAAGTACATTCAGATATTTTTCAGGGAGGTAAGTCATGTTTAAGATGAATTTACAGCTCTTCGCTCATAAGAAGGGAATGGGTTCTACCAAGAACGGTAGAGATTCAGCTTCAAAGAGACTTGGAGCTAAGCGTGCTGACGGTCAGTATGTAAAGGCCGGAAACGTACTTTATACACAGCGTGGAACAAAGATCCATCCGGGACTTAATGTTGGACGTGGCGGAGATGATACTCTGTTCGCATTAATAGATGGTGTTGTTAGATACGAGAGACTTGGAAGAGACAAGAAGCAGGTATCAATTTATCCTGTTGCTTAATCGTAACGGTAATGGAGCTTTGTGAAAACAAGGCTCCTTTTTGTTTTAATGAGGAAAGATATGTCAAACGGTACTTTCGCAGACAGAGCGAAGATCTTCGTCAGATCCGGAAAGGGTGGCGACGGCCACGTTTCCTTCCGTCGTGAGCTGTATGTTCCGAACGGGGGACCGGATGGGGGTGATGGCGGTAAAGGTGGCGACGTCATTTTCATTGTAGACAAAGGTCTGAATACTCTGACTGATTTTAAAAATGTAAGAAAATATAAGGCCGGCGACGGCGAGGAGGGCGGCAAACGCCGCTGCCACGGCGCAAATGGCAAGGATATCGTGATCAAGGTTCCGCCCGGAACCGTTATCAAGGACTTCGAGACGGATAAGGTCATCGTCGATATGGCTGACAGCGAAGAGCCATTCACGCTTTTTACGGGCGGCAGAGGCGGCAAGGGCAACATGCATTATGCGACCAGCACGATGCAGGCGCCGAGATATGCGCAGCCCGGCGAGCCTGCGATCGAGAAATACCTTGTGCTGGAGCTGAAAATGATTGCGGACGTAGGACTTGTGGGCTACCCCAGTGTCGGAAAATCCACGCTGCTTTCAATGGTTTCAAATGCGAGGCCGAAGATCGCGGATTATCATTTTACGACGCTCGTGCCGAATCTTGGAGTTGTGAGCCTCGGAGAGGGAAGAAGCTTTGTCATGGCTGATATTCCGGGTATAATCGAGGGCGCGGCTGAAGGCGTCGGACTCGGAATCGCTTTCTTAAGGCATATTGAGAGGACCAGGGTCCTGCTTCATGTAGTGGATGCCGCCGGAGTTGAGGGACGTGATCCCATCGAGGATATCGAGGCGATTACAGCGGAGTTAAGAAGCTACAGTCCGCAGCTTGCCGAGAGGCCTACTATAATAGTAGCTAATAAAATGGATGTGCTTCCCGAAGAGGAGCGCCCGGCTGTTGTTGAGAAGATCCGCAAGGCATATCCCGATAAGCCGGTAGTCGAGATTTCGGCTGCGACAGGAGAAGGGATACAGGGTCTGCTTGAGAAAGCATTTGACATGATAGCTACTGCGCCGGATGATGTTATGGAATTTTCGCCCGAGATCGAGCTTGAGGATTATGCTTCGCGAGAGGTTGAACTTCCTTACACCGTTGAGAAGGATCCCGATCAGGAGGGCGTATACCATGTTGAGGGACCGCGCATCGAGAGGATGCTGGGATATACCAATCTCGAGGACGAGAAGGGCTTCAAGTTTTTCCAGGACTTCATGGTCAAGAATGGTATCATCGAGGAGCTTAAGGCACTCGGGATTCAGGAAGGCGACGAAGTCAGAGTCTATGGTTGGGCTTTTGATTACTATGAATAATGTGACAATTAGTTCAGATCTGTTTGTCACATTTTGGAGGATATAATGAATACAAAACAGAGAGCATACTTGAAGGGGCTTGCCCAGACGATCGATCCGATCCTGTCGCTCGGTAAATCCAGTCTGACTCCGGAATTCACGGATGCTGTTGCCGAGGCGCTTAAGGCAAGAGAGCTTATCAAGATAAATGTATTAAAGAACTGCTATGATGTTCCGCAGACACTTGCTGCAACCCTGGCTGAAAGAACCAGGTCCGAGGTTGTGCAGGTGATCGGGAGGAAGATTGTGCTCTATAAGCATAATCATGAGAATCCGAAGATAGAACTGCCGAAATAATTATGAATAATAATACTACTAAAAATATTAATAATATTACCCTGCTTGGTGGGTCGTTCAACCCGATACACTTGGGTCATATTGCTATGGCTGTTTGTGCGCATGAAGAGTTCGGGCTGGATAATATTGTTTTCATGCCCAATAAGACGACCTATTATAAAGAGAATACTGTCTTTGCGCCGGATGAGGATAGACTTGCTATGATTAAGCTTGCAATTAAGGATTATCCTTATATGTCGGTTTCCGATATGGAGATTAGTCGTGGCGGTGTTACGCGTACCATTGATACCGTGCGGGAGCTTAAGGCAGAGGATTCTGAGAGGGATATTTACTTTATTCTCGGCGGGGATTCGCTTGAGTGGGTTGATAAATGGGTAGATGCTGATGAACTTCTCGTCAGCGTGACATTTCTCGCGGCAGTAAGGGGTGAGACGGATAGAGAAAGGTCTCTTGAGATTATCGAGAGGATTATGGATGAGCATCCGGGGGCTGATATAAGGCTGTTGGATATGGAGGAGATGCCGATATCGTCATCAGAGATCCGGAGAAGAGTTGTGGCAGGTGAAGACATTTCCAATCTCGTGCCCGCGGCAGTCGAAGAGTATATTAATAGAAAGAACCTGTATATTATGTGAAAAAAATGTGACGGGGGTCAGACCCCGGACACAGAATGTTCACAAAATGGATGAGGAAGAATGAATGATGGAACATGCTGAGATGGTAAGGAAGCTTCAGAAGAAGCTTAATGATAGAAGATTTGTGCATTCGATAGGTGTGGAGTATACGGCGGCAGCGCTTGCGTTTAAGTATGGGGCTGACGTTGAGAAGGCCAGGATTGCTGGGCTTCTGCATGACTGTGCCAAGTATCTTACGACTGAGGAGAAGCTTAAGAAGGCAAAGAAGCTTGGGATCAAGCTCACAAAGTGTGTGAAGGATAACCCGGATATTGTACATGCGCAGCTTGGCGCATATTATGCAGAGAAGAAGTATGATGTGAAGGATGAGGAGATTCTCACCGCCATTAAGTATCATACGACCGGGCATCCCAATATGAGCCTTCTTGATAAGATCATATTTGTGGCTGATTTCATCGAGCCGAACCGGAAGATGGTTAAGGATATGGAGGAGATCCGCCGCGAGGCATTTGAGGACATTGATAAATGTGTCATTCATATATTGAAAAATGTGCTCGAATATCTTAAGACCAAGAATTATACGATCGATGACATGACCGAGCAGACCTACTATTATTACATCGACAGTATCAATATGAAAGAAATCAAGCAGATCAAGAAGCAGTAAATAGTAAAATATAAGGATTTGAGGGCTAATATGACTGACGAAAAAGTAACAAAAATGATAAATACCGCGGTGGATGCCATACTTGACAGAAAAGGCTACAATGTCGTAAACTTGAGTGTTGGTGAGGTGTCTGTAATAGCGGATAATTTCGTTATCGCCACCGCATCGAATAAGTCCCAGCTGGATGCCATAATCGACAAGGTTGAGGAAGGAATGCGTGATAACGGATTCGAGCTTAAGAACAGGGAAGGACGCTCAATCGGAGGCTGGGTTCTCCTTGATTATAGTGAAGTTGTGATCCATCTTTTCCTGCCGGATATGCGCGATTTTTACGGGCTTGATGGCACCTGGAGAGACGTTACCTGTGAGAAGTTCGATTAGTATGTTTAGAGTAGTTAACGAATACATTTCCAAACTGAATATTTCAACTGACCCCGAGATATATGAGAAGATGGAGACATTTCTCAAATCAAAGGCTCAGGTCACGGGCTTCAGCATAAACGTGAATTATAACCGTTACATCGTGGACGTGAAGCTGAAGAAGTACACCGTGGCGATCGCGGATAAGCTCTACAGGAGCTTTGAGGCTGCGGTCTGTTATCCTTATTCGCATATCAGCGTCAGATATAATGAAGAAAACAGGGTGAGATACAGGCTGGTCACATGCCGCGAGGATAAGCGCGGAGTGTATATGGATATTATTTTTTCAGAGAAGTAGGAGTGAAAATGAGAGAGACAATGCTATCAACTCCCGAGGGAGTAAGAGATATATACGGACTGGAGTGCGAGAGAAAGCACCAGGTCATAAATGCCATGGAGCACGTCCTGCATCTCTATGGAAACAGGGACATTGAGACACCGACTTTCGAGTATTTCGGTATATTCAATGCCGACAGGGGCTCTGCGCCGTCAAATGAGATGTATAAGTTTTTTGACCGCGACAATAATACCCTTGTCCTTCGCCCGGACTTTACTCCGAGCGTTGCAAGATGCGTTGCAAAGTATTTTCCCGATGAGGTGCTGCCTCTCAGGCTGTGTTATCGCGGGAACACATTTGCAAGCAGGGAAAGACATAAGGGAAAGCTGGCCGAGATCACTCAGATCGGAAGTGAGCTTATCAACGATGATAGCTCGGCTGCAGATGCAGAGACCATCGCCTGCGTGATCGACTGCCTTAAGGCTTCGGGACTGGAGGAGTTCCAGATCGAGATCGGCGAGGTTGATTACTTCAAGGGGCTTATCGAGGACGCAGGTCTCAGCGATAAGATTGAAAATAAGATCAGAGATTATATACAGATCAAGAATTTCTTCGGACTGTCCGAATATATATCCGGACTTGAAATGTCTGATGATATAAAGAATGCACTGAATGCGCTGTCGAGCCTTTTCGGCGGCATGGATGTGCTGGATAAGGCTGAGACGCTTACAAGAAGTGCTCGCGCGCTTGAAGCGATCGACAGGATGCGTAAGGTCTATACCGCGCTTACTTACTACGGTTATGAGAAGTATGTGAGCTTCGACCTTTCCGGTATCAACGGATATGACTATTATACGGGAATTACGTTCAGCGGTTACACCTACGGCACCGGTAATCCGGTGGTTAAGGGCGGACGTTACAATAACCTGCTTTCGCAGTTCGGTAAAGATGCTCCGTCAATCGGATTCTCAATCTACGTTGACGAGCTGATGAACTCTCTCACAAGGCAGAAGATTCCTTTTGTGAGCAGCCAGAAGTCGGCACTCATCGTTTATACCATCGAGCATCAGGAGGCAGCAGTAATGCTTGCCAGCAGCCTGAGAGAGAAGGATATAATCGCTCAGCTGATCCGTAAGTCGAAGAAGCATGAAGAGGACGAATATATGGATTATTCCGATACCTACGATGTCGGCAAGATCTATATCATGCAGAGTGAGAAGACAGTCCGCATCATCAGCGCCGACAGAAGCGTGGATGAGGAAAAGGACATTGAGACAATGATAAATGAGCTCTAAACGGTTATACTGCTAACTGCGTGACCGCGACGAGACTGGAGGAAATATGAGATATCTGACATTTGCTCTGGCTAAGGGGCGCCTTGCAAAGGAAACCCTGAAGCTGCTTGAACAAATAGGAATAACGTGTGAAGAGATCAACGATCCCAAGACGAGAAAGCTGATCTTTCAGAATGAAGAGCTGGGGATGAGATTCTTCCTTGCAAAGCCGAGTGACGTGCCGACCTATGTTGAATATGGCGTTGCCGATATCGGTGTAGTAGGAAGAGATACGCTGCTTGAAGAGGGAAGGAATCTTTATGAGGTTCTTGACCTTGGCTTCGGAAAGTGCAGGATGTGTGTCTGCGGACCCGCCAGCGCAAAGGAGCTGCTCAGCAGAAATGAGATCATCCGCGTTGCGACCAAGTACCCCAACATCGCAAAGAACTACTTCAAGGATAAGAAGAACCAGACTGTTGAGATAATCAAGCTTAATGGTTCTATTGAGCTTGCCCCGATAGTGGGCCTTTCCGAGGTTATCGTTGATATCGTCGAGACCGGTTCCACTTTAAAGGAAAATGGGCTCGAAGTGCTTGAGGAGATCACAGATCTTTCCGCAAGGGTTGTAGTGAATCAGGTAAGCCTCAGGATGGAGCACGAGAGGATCAACAAGCTTCTGACCGATCTAAAGGGATTATTATAATAGGTAAAATTCGAGGAGAAATATACGATGCGTATAGTTATGTTAACCAATGACACAAAAAATAAGCTCATGAGTGATCTTTTAAAGAGGACCACTGACGACTACACCGAGCAGGAAAATGTCGTAAAGGAGATTCTTAAGGACGTACATGAGAGAAGAGACGATGCTCTCTTTGAATATACCAGAAAATTCGATAAGGCCGAGATCACAGCCGATAACGTAAGAGTTACACCCGAGGAGATCGAGGAAGCCTACGGAGAGGTTGACGAAGAGCTTATCGAAGTTATCAGGAAAGCAATAACGAATATCAAGTCATTTCACGAAAAACAGGTTAAGAACAGCTGGATAACGACTGAGGAAAACGGAGTTATCCTCGGCCAGAGGATTCTGCCTATCGAGTCCGCCGGCGTATACGTTCCGGGCGGCAAGGCAGCTTATCCTTCAACTGTACTTATGAACGTTATTCCCGCAAAGGTGGCAGGAGTCAAGAGGATCGTAATGACCACTCCCTGCAATGCCGAGGGCAAGGTATATCCTACGACACTTGTGGCTGCCAATGAAGCCGGTGTGTCAGACATTTACAAGATAGGCGGAGCTCAGGCGATCGCAGCGCTTGCTTACGGAACAGAGAGTATCCCGAAGGTTGACAAGATCGTCGGCCCCGGAAATATATATGTAGCCATCGCAAAGAGGCTCGTTTACGGACATGTCAGCATCGATTCGATCGCCGGTCCCAGCGAGATCCTCGTACTTGCCGATGAGACCGCAAATCCCGAGTATGTTGCTGCAGACCTTCTTTCTCAGGCTGAGCATGACGAGCTTGCTTCCGCAACTCTTGTTACTACAAGCGAAGAGGTTGCTACGGAAGTTTCAAAGTGGGTCGAGACATTTACGGCGCAGCTTGAAAGAAAGGATATCATCCAGAAGTCACTTGATAACTTCGGAAATATCTTCGTTGCAAAGAATATGCAGGATGCTGTCGATGCCGCAAATGAGATCGCTCCGGAACATCTCGAGATAATTACTAAGAATCCGTGGGAGATCATGACACAGATAAAGAATGCAGGCGCGATATTCCTCGGTGAGTATTCATCCGAGCCTTTAGGAGATTACTTCGCCGGTCCGAATCACGTGCTTCCTACAAACGGAACAGCAAGATTCTTCTCACCGCTTAACGTAGATGACTTTATGAAGAAGTCTAGCATCATAAGCTATTCTAAAGAAGCACTAGAGGCAGTTCACGAAGACATCGAGCTCTTCGCGAAATCCGAAGGCCTCACAGCACACGCAAATTCAATCGCAGTAAGATTTAAATAAATGGAGAAAAAATATGTCCGATAGAAAAGCAAGTATAACAAGAAAAACCGCTGAGACCGATATCACACTTGCCCTGAACCTTGACGGAACAGGCGTAAGCAATGTGGATACGGGAATCGGCTTCTTCGACCACATGCTGAAGAGCTTTGCAAAGCACGGCTACTTCGACATGAATCTTGTGGTAAAGGGAGACCTTGAGGTTGACTGCCACCACACGATAGAAGATACCGGAATCGTACTCGGAAAGGCCATCAAAGAGGCTGTCGGCGACAAAGCCGGAATTAAGAGATACGGTTCATTTGTGATGCCTATGGACGAGACGCTCGTGCTCTGTGCTATTGATCTTTCGGGCAGACCATATCTTAACTTTGACCTCGAGCTCACAACCCCGAAGGTAGGCAATTTCGATACCGAGATGGCTAAAGAGTTTTTCTATGCCGTAAGCTATGCGGCTGAGATGAATCTCCACATCAAGCAGCTCGACGGCAGCAATAATCACCACATCATAGAGGCGGCATTTAAGGCATTTGCAAATGCTCTCGATATCGCCACAGGCTATGATCCGAGACTTGAAGGCGGACTGCTTTCAACGAAAGGGGCTTTATAATGGCATTTGATAATTATAAGATAATTGATAAAAACGCAGGTGCTTCTTTTGATGATGTTAAACACATTCTTTACAGCGGTGTAAAGTATGTTGTGTTTGATTTGGAAGGACAGGCGGATGATTCGCAGTATAAGAAGCTGTATGATTACTCAAAGGAAAGATTTCCCGAGAAGGTTTTCGACAGCGTAGATGCTGCGAAGGCATTTGACGAAAAAAACGCCGGTGGCTCACTCGATGCAGCTGCCGAGGCGATATCATTTGCAGACTTCAAACTGAACTCTGACGGGCTCATCCCGTGCATCGCGCAGGATTACAAGACCGGCGAGGTTCTGATGATGGCCTGGATGAACGAGGAGTCGTATAATAAGACCCTCGAGACCGGACTTATGACCTACTGGAGCCGTTCGAGAAGTAAGCTCTGGACTAAGGGCGAGGAGTCGGGCCATTTCCAGCACATGATAAGTCTTATCATCGATTGCGATAAGGACACGATCCTTGCGAAGGTAAGACAGGAGGGGCCTGCGTGCCACACCGGCAATCCGACATGCTTCTTCACGTCGATCGTTGAGGGTGAGAAGAGCGCGAGCATTAGAAATGTTCTAGAGGACGTTTATAAGGTTATCGCCGACAGGAAGGTTAATCCGAAGGAAGGCAGCTACACGAATTACCTCTTCGACAGCGGAGTTGATAAGATTCTGAAGAAGGTTGGTGAGGAAGCTACCGAGATTGTTATCGCGGCGAAGAATCCCGATAACAGCGAGATCAAGTACGAGATCGCGGATTTCCTGTATCACGCCATGGTGCTTATGGCAGAAAAAGGCGTAACCTGGGATGAGATAGCAGACGAGCTCGCCCGCCGCGAATAACATGAAATTGTAACACTTTTGTAATGGGGCCTGACCCCATTACAGAATTGTTAAGTAATAGGAAGGATAAAATTATGAAACAATTCACTTCGAAAGAACTCAGAAAAACCTGGATTGAATTTTACAAGGAGCGCGGCCATGTGGACGTAGGTGCGGTTTCACTCGTATCCGACGGTTCTACCGGCGTGCTCTTTAATGTTGCCGGCATGCAGCCGCTGATGCCTTATCTTCTGGGCGAGAAGCATCCGCTGGGAACGAGGCTCTGCAATGTTCAGGGCTGTGTCCGCACAAACGATATAGATTCCGTTGGCGATAAGAGCCACGTAACATTCTTCGAGATGATGGGAAGCTGGAGTCTCGGCGACTACTTCAAGGAGGAGAGATGTAAGTGGAGCTTCGAGCTGCTTACTCAGGTGTTCGGATTCGACGCTGATCATCTTGCTTCGACGGTATTTGCGGGCGACGAGAATGCGCCACGTGACGAAGAAGGTGCCCAGTTCAGGATAGCTTCCGGCTTCAAGCCCGAGAATATCTATTATCTTCCCGCAAAGGACAACTGGTGGGGTCTCGAATACGGTCCCTGCGGTCCCGACAGTGAAATGTTTTATATAGCAGACGTAGACGACTGCGGTCCCGACTGCGGCCCGGGCTGCGACTGCGGTAAATATACTGAGCTTGGAAATGATGTCTTTATGCAGTACGAAAAGCACCAGGATGGTCACCTCACACCGCTCAAGCAGAAGAACGTTGATACGGGCTGGGGTCTTGAGAGAATCCTTGCATTCCTTAACGGCACAAAGGACGTTTACAAGACCGATCTCTTTGCCGAGGCGATAGCATTTATCGAGCAGACCTCAGGCAAGAAATATGAGGAAGACGAGAAGCTCACAAAGTCCATGCGCGTGCTCGCCGATCACACAAGAACAAGCGTTATGCTTATCGGCGATGCTGCAAAGCTTCTTCCTTCAAATGTCGGCGCAGGCTATGTTCTCCGCCGCCTCATCAGAAGAGCAGTTCGTCACGGACGTACCCTCGGACTTACTAAGGATAACATCCTCGATCTTGCAAAGATATACATAGATAAAGTTTACGACGAGAGCTACCCGCTGCTTGTTAAGAACCGCGAGTTCATCATCACAGAGCTTGGAAAGGAGATCTCCCGTTTTGAGAGCACTCTTGAAAATGGCATGAAGGAGTTCACCAAGATCCTTGATGAGAAGAAGACAAGCGGCGCTAAGGAGATTGACGGCGAGTCCGCTTTCTACCTTTACGATACATTCGGCTTCCCCATCGAGCTTACTGTCGAGATGGCTGAGGAAGAAGGCATCTGTGTAGATGAAAATGGCTTCAACACGGCAATGGAAGCAGCAAAGCAGAGAGCCCGCGAGAATCAGAACTTCTCAGCTACGCTTACAGCTCAGGCTGATGTATTCGAGAGCCTGGATGACAGCCTTGTGACCGAGTTCACGGGTTATGACAAGCTTGTTGACGAAAGCGGCATCGCTGCGATAGCTTCAGAGACTGAAATGGTTGACAGCCTGACAGAGGGAATGAAGGGTACTGTCATCACACCGAATTCACCATTCTATGCAACCATGGGTGGTCAGACGGCCGATACAGGTGTTATCGAGACAATCCACGGCTCATTTAAGGTAGAAGATACAGTTAAGCTTAAGGGCGGCAGGACGGCTCATGTCGGTACTGTTGTATCCGGTGAGCTTAAGGTAGGAGATAAGGTTACACTTAAGGTTGATGCTGACAGACGTGCAAGCATCTGCAAGAACCACAGTGCAACTCACCTGCTTCAGAAGGCTCTTAAGACCGTGCTCGGCGATCATGTTGAGCAGGCTGGTTCACTTGTTGAACCCGGAAGACTTCGTTTCGACTTCTCACATAATCAGGCTATGACACCTGAAGAGATCAAAGAGGTTGAAGCTATCGTTAATAAGGAGATTGCAGAGGATCTTAAGGTTAATACTCAGGTAATGTCACTTGAGGATGCTAAGAAGACCGGAGCTATGGCTCTCTTCGGAGAGAAGTACGGCGATGAAGTCCGCGTAGTAAATATGGGCGACTGGTCGATTGAGCTCTGCGGTGGTACACACGTTCCGAATACAGGCGTAATCGGCACATTTAAGATCGTGTCAGAACAGGGTATAGCAGCAGGCGTAAGACGTATAGAGGCTCTTACATCAGCCGGCGCTATAGAATATTATAATGACATAGAAAAGAGATATCTGGAGGCTGCAAAGCTTGCCAAGACTGATCCTGCGAAGCTTTCCGATAAGATCGCTTCAATGATGGAAGAGATTAAGACACTTCAGGTTGAGAATAACAGCCTTAAGGATAAGATGGCTAAGGCTGCTGCTTCAAGTGCAGATGATGCCGTGGTTGAAGTAGGAGATATCAAGGTTCTGCCGATGGCAGTCCAGGGAGTTGATTCGAATGCACTTCGTACACTTGGCGATGACTACAAGGCTAAGCTTGGTAAGTCAGTCATCATCATGGCTTCCGATATGGGCGGCAAGGTAAGCCTCATCGTTATGGCTTCCGATGACGCTGTAGCTGCAGGAGTACATGCCGGCAACATCATTAAGGCTATCGCACCTATCGTAGGTGGTGGCGGCGGTGGACGTCCGAATATGGCTCAGGCCGGTGGTAAAGATGCATCGAAAATTCAGGATGCATTAAATGCCGGAGTTGAAGAAGTTCGTAAACAAGTATAAGGTAACTATCCAAATAGCCAATTTTTACTTGACAATAATAGAGGATTTGATATAATTATCGCTGTGTCTTTTCATTTGGAATGAGTAAAAAGACCTAATTCCCAAGATGGAGGGAGGGTAGATAGAATGTCAAGCGTAGTTGTTAAAGAAAATGAAACACTCGATAGTGCTCTTAGAAGATTTAAGAGAAACTGTGCTAAGGCCGGTATTCAGCAGGAGATTCGTAAGAGAGAGCATTATGAAAAGCCATCAGTAAGACGTAAAAAGAAGTCTGAGGCTGCTAGAAAGCGTAAGTATAAATAAGTAATTCTGATCGCCATGGAGACTCATCCATGGCGATATTTTTCTAAAAAGCTGCCCGCGCAGCATATAAAGAAGGGTGATTATGGGTATAACACAAAAAAGCATAATAATAGACGAGAGGCATATTCAGAACATATTCGGACAGTTCGATGCAAACATCAGAAAGATTGAAAAGGCTTTCGGCGTTGCGTACTTTTATCGTGGCGATTCGCTGACTCTTGAGGGCGATGAGGCAAATGTCGAGAAAGCCGTAAGGGTTATCAGCGACCTGCTTGTTATCTGCAAGAATGGAAATGTCATCACAGACCAGAATGTCGACTATTCTATAAAGCTTGCAAGCGACGGTGAATCAGTAAGGGCTTCAGATCTAGAAGATGATAAAGAACTCATTTGCCATACTCTTTCAGGTAGGCCGATAAGGCCGAAGACGTTCGGACAGAAGGCTTATGTGGATGCAATCGATAAGAACATGATTATCTTCGGAACGGGCCCTGCCGGAACCGGTAAGACTTATCTTGCCATGGCGAAGGCTATCACGGCCTTTAAGAAGGGGGAGGTTGAGAGGATAATCCTGACACGTCCTGCCATCGAAGCGGGAGAGAAGCTGGGTTATCTGCCCGGCGACCTTCAGAGCAAGATAGACCCATATCTCAGGCCGCTTTATGATGCTCTCTATGAGATTATGGGGGCCGAATCATTTCAAAGAAATATGGAGAAAGGACTGATCGAGGTTGCACCGCTTGCATACATGAGAGGACGAACCCTCGACAACGCATTTATCGTGCTGGATGAGGCGCAGAATACGACCCAGTCCCAGATGAAAATGTTTCTCACCCGAATCGGCTTCGGGTCAAAGGCAATCATAACGGGCGATCAGTCCCAGAAGGACCTTGCGGCCGGTACGGTTTCCGGACTCGACACGGCACTTAAGGTTGTCAAGAATATCGAAGGCATCGCTGTCTGCAACCTTACAAGTAAGGACGTTGTAAGGCATCCGCTGGTGCAGAAGATAGTCGAGGCGTATGAAAAGTATGACAGCAGCCATGCAGTAAGTGGCGGCAAGAATAAGGATAAAAAAGACGGTTATAAGAAACGCGGATAATCACGAATTCTGCTTGAAAAAACCTCGGTTTTTTGATAGTATAATAGTGGAAACCTATGGAGAAAGGGTTTGGTTATTATTGTTAATACGGGGGTATAAGTGTGGAAGAATTAAATAACAAAAGCTATGACGAGTTCACACTGAATTTTAAGCTGGATGAAGATGTTCCCATCGACCAGTTTGAGATGACGATGTATAACTACGAATTTGTGGGGAATAAGACCAAATGTGCTGTTGTTGCCGTAGATGGCACGAGGGCTCTGCAGTTCAAGGTTCCGGCAACCCTGCCGCTTGAGCAGTTCCTTCGTAAGCAGCTCTATAAGGGCGAATTCCTTTCGATTCTGTCGAATATTCTGAACCAGCTGATCTACTTCACAGAGAACAATATGTCTCTCAATAAGCTGCTTCTGGACGTTCATTATATGTATATCGAGCTTTCGACGCTTGACATACAGCTTCTTTATATGCCGGTCAATGAAAAGTTCGCTGACTGTAATGTTACCGAGTTTATTCAGGAATTCATTTCCAAGGTAAGATTTGCGGATATGGATTCGGTTGACTGCGTAGATAAGATACTTAAGTATCTTGATTCAAAGCTCATGTTCAATCTTGAAGAGTTTTATGAGTACGTGCTTTCGCTTGAGCAGGCCACCATCCTCGATGATGAGAAAGAGACAAAGGAAGAGGATCCGTCGGTCATCAAGAACTCAAGCAGCTATTCGAATCCTGTGCCATATCTCTTAAGAGTTAAGACAAATGAGCTGGTTCCGATACTGAATAAGGAGTTCATGGTTGGTAAGTCGGTTAACTGCGATTATCAGATCACGGATAACTCGAAGATAAGCCGTAAGCATGCGATATTCCGTATCAGTAACGGTGAGTGTTATGTAAGAGATAACAACTCAACGAATCATACTTTCCTGAACGGCCAGCTGCTCCAGCCCGGAGTAGAGGTTATGCTCACAAATGATGACATCATCAAGATGGGCGATGAAGAGTTCAAATATTGGGTTAGGTAATGTGAAAGTGTGAAATATAGCATATAAAAAATCCCTCTTTCGAGGGATTTTTTATATGTTGTTTAGGAATTCTTCGTTGATCTCGAGGACTTTCTTCATGGCGTCCGGTCCCGGTGCGCCGATAGTGTTTCGTTTGCCGACGCAGGTCTCGAGGCTTATGGCGTCAAAGACGTCATTTTCAAATACATCACTGATATTTTTAAGTTCGTCGAGGGTAAGCTCGTCGATTGCTTTTCCCTGATCGATGCAGTAGAGCACGAGACGACCGATGATGCCGTGAGCATCCCTGAAGGGAACACCCTTCTTAACCAGGTAGTCTGCGGCGTCGGTGGCATTTGTGAAGCCGTTCATCGCGCTTTTCTTCATTACTTCTTTGTTGAGCTTCATGGTGCTGATCATGCCGTCGAAGAGGGCGATGCAGCCCTTAACGGTGTCGATAGCATCGAAGGTAAGCTCCTTATCCTCCTGCATATCCTTATTATATGCAAGAGGGATGCCCTTCATGGTTGTGAGAAGGGAGATAAGTGCGCCATAGACACGGCCTGTCTTGCCGCGGACAAGCTCAGCGATGTCGGGATTCTTCTTCTGAGGCATGATGGAGCTGCCTGTGCTGTAAGCGTCGTCAAGCTCTACGAACTGATACTCATTTGAATTCCAGATGATGATCTCCTCGGAGAACCTGGAAAGATGCATGCATATGGTTGCCAGCGCGGACAGAAGCTCGATCAGATAATCTCTGTCGGAAACGGAATCCATACTGTTGAGAGTCGGACCGCTAAAATCCAGAAGAGAAGCGGTGAGCTCGCGGTCTAAAGGATAAGTGGTGCCGGCGAGAGCGCCTGCGCCTAAGGGGCAGTAGTTCATCCTGTCATAGATATCGCTTAGACGGCTGAAATCGCGCTTAAACATTTCCATATAAGCGCCTGTATGATGCGCAAATGTCACCGGCTGTGCTTTCTGAAGATGCGTGAAGCCGGGCATATAGGTGTCGAGGTTATCCTTCATGAGTGTGTGGAGAGTCTGCATCAGATGCTTCAGGAGGTTTTTGATTTCGGCCACCTCGTCTCTGGTGTAGAGCCTCATGTCGAGAGCAACCTGATCGTTACGGCTGCGGCCGGTGTGAAGCTTCTTACCTGTATCGCCGATTCGGTCGATGAGAGTCGCCTCAACGAAAGAGTGGATGTCCTCATATTTACTGGATATCTCAAGAGCGCCGGACTCGACGTCATTTAAGATGCCCTGCAGGCCCTCGACGATCTTGGCGGATTCCTCCTTGGTGATGATCCCGGCCTCGCCGAGCATAGTGGCATGAGCGATGCTTCCCTTGATATCCTGCTTATAGAACTTCTGATCGAAGGAAATGGACGCATTGAAATTATATACAAGCTGGTCGGTTTCCTTGGTGAAACGACCTCCCCATAACTGTGCCATGATAGTACCTCGTGATTCTTAAAGATTTAAATACCCGACTAGTATAACACATCTGTAAAATATCGTAAATAATCTAATAAAATGCAACTCGGGACGGGGGTTCAGTTGCATTTTTGGTTTACATAATTGTAGAAAATTCCGGAAATTGTATAAATTTCCCCCAAAATCCGTCAAATCTGAAGTTTGAAAACGAAAAGTTTGTGCATTTTTACCGAAATAAATTGTTGATATTTCACAACAAGTGTGTTAATATAATTGTAACAAAAGTAAAAAAATCTTAAAAATACTTAAAAACCATCCTTTCTTCGATCCCGGATCTTCCCCCGATCCGGGATCTTTCCTGTTGTAACACTTTTGTAATGGGGCCTGGCCCCATTACAAAAGTGTTACATTTGACATATATAATCATGAGTATTATTATATGCATTTGGATAAATATATATATATCCCGAATAAGAAAAATATTTATATCACATATAGAAAAGAGGCGTTTTTAATGGCTACACAGAAAGGCAATTTATCAATCAACAGCGAGAATATCTTCCCGATCATCAAGAAGTGGCTGTATTCCGACCATGATATCTTCATCAGGGAGCTGATCTCGAACGGAGTTGATGCCATCACAAAGATCAAGAGGCTTGACTCCATGGGCGAGGCAAATGTCGAGGATGACGTTAAGTACAAGGTTACGGTTTCATCCAGTCCCAAGGATAAGACCATTACCTTCGAGGATAACGGTATCGGTATGACCCGCGAAGAGGTTGAGAAGTACATCAACCAGATTGCATTTTCAGGCGCTGCTGATTTCCTCGAGAAATATAAGGATAAGGATCAGAGCGAGCAGATAATCGGTCATTTCGGTCTCGGATTCTATTCCGCATTCATGGTTGCCGACAAGGTTACCATCGAGACCAAGTCCTATCAGGAGGATGCCGAGCCGGTTCACTGGGAAAGCGAGGGCGGCCTTACATATGAGATCGCCGAGGGCAACAAGGACACCCGCGGAACCGTCATCACGCTTTATCTTGCCGACGACAGTCTAGAGTTCTGCAATGAGTACAAGGTGAAGGAAGTGATCAACAAGTATTGTTCCTTCATGCCAATCGAGATTTATTACATAAATGAGGATAAGGCCAAGGAAGAGGTTACGAAGGAGATTGAGGCCGAGGCTAAGATCATCGACGAGGAGGCCAAGAAGAAAGCCAAGGCCGAAGAGGACGATCTTATTGGAAATGACGTCGAAGACGCCGAGGTTTCCGAAGAAACTACTGACGAAGCGGAAGATGTAGAAGAATCGGAAGAAACCGAGGAACCCGAGGATAAGAACGCTCCCAAGCCCCTCAACGACATTCACCCGCTCTGGACAAAGGCTCCGGCCGACTGCAAGGATGAGGACTATATCGATTTTTATCAGCATGTATTCCTTGACTTCAAGAAGCCCCTGTTCTGGATCCACCTCAACATGGATTATCCCTTCAACCTTAAGGGAATCCTTTTCTTCCCGAGACTCAATCCGAACATGGATAAGCTGGAAGGAACAGTAAAGCTTTACAATAATCAGGTTTTCGTAGCTGACAACATTAAAGAAGTAATTCCCGAATTCCTGCTTGTGCTTAAGGGCGTTATCGATTGTCCGGATCTTCCGCTGAATGTTTCACGTAGTGCACTTCAGAATGATGGCTTTGTCGCAAAGATTTCCGATTATATCACAAAGAAGGTTGCCGACAAGCTTATCGGCATGTACAAGAATCATAAAGAAGATTACGAAGCTCTCTGGGATGACTTAAGCCCGTTCATCAAGTTCGGCTGCCTCAGAGATAACAAGTTCGATGAGAAGATGAAGGAATATATGATCTTCAAGAACCTTGAGGACAAGTATCTGACTCTTCCGGAATATCTCGAGGCCGCTAAGGAAACTCACGAGAATCAGGTATTCTACGTATCCGATGCCGAAACCCAGGCTAATTACATCCAGATGTTTAAGGATGAGGGTATCGACGCCATTTACCTTACTCATAATATCGATAATCCTTACATTACGATGATGGAGGCGAGGGACGACAAGGTCAAGTTCGCCCGCATTGACTCCGATGTCAGCGCATCCTTCAAGGGCGAGGCGCTTTCGGAGGAAGACGAGAAGAAGTACACTGACGCGCTGAGTGACATTTTCAAAAAAGCGCTGGGTGTTGAAAATATCAAGATCAAGGTTGAGTCTCTCAAGGATGAAAATGTCTCCTCGATGCTTACACAGTCCGAGGCAGACAGGCGTATGGCTGAGATGATGAAGATGTATGCGGACGCCGGAATGGGCGGAATGGGCATGAATTTCGGCGAGGGCGCCGAGACGCTGGTGCTTAACTCGAACAACAAGCTTGTGAAGTACGTGCTCGATAATCCCGAGGCCGATCTGACGCCGACGATTTGCTGTCAGCTCTATGATCTTGCAGTACTTGCAAACAAGCCTCTTACTGCAGAAGAACTCACCAGATTCGTGGCAAGAAGCAACGAAATCCTGACCAAGCTGATCTAAATAAGAATAGTGACATCATAAGGCAGTTTCTCATTGTGGAAACTGCCTTTTTTTGTTACAATTTACTTGGTATGCATTGTTGTGAATAAATTGTGAAGGGGGTCAGGCCCCGGACACAGAATTTTCACATTTTGAGGAGATAAAGAATATGAAAAAGTCCGATATCATTAAAGTAATAGTGGCATCTCTGCTTGTTATCATCATATGCACGGCGCTTGCGTTTATGATAGGAAGTTCGGTTGGAAAGAAGAAGGCGAAGGAGACATTTGTCATACCCACAACTGAGGCGCCGACCACCGAGGCTCCGATCATTACGCCCGAGATAACGATCGATAAGCAGACGGTTGAGGAGATCATTGCGCCCGCAGGCGAACTGGTTTCCTACAAATATTATTACACCGATGCCGGTTCCTATAAGAAGAGCCAGACCATCACGGATACCGATTTCGTGATCCCGTTCACCACTGACGAGACGGTATATACTTTCTCGGGCACGATAGGTGCAGGTATTGATTTAAATGACGTCGACTTCGATGTAGATAACGACAGGAAGGTCATCACGGTTTACCTTCCCGAACCTAAGGTTCTTTCAAATGAGATCGATGAGAAGAGCTTCCAGACTTATGATGTCAGACGCTCAATCTTCACCAGCTCTGATCTGAAAGATTATACGCAGTTTATCGGTGAGCTTAAGGCATCTGAGGAAGACAAGCTCAATTCTAATCGTGAGTTCTGGGACCAGCTGAGAAAGAATACGGAGAAAACCATTTCCGGGCTTATGTCGGCCAACGACCAGCTTGATGAGTACGTCATCAAGTACGAATGGAACGAGACGAGTAAATAATGCAACTCGGGGACGGGGGATGAGTTGCAAAAGGAGAAAAGTATGGATACACAGCAGCCTGCTACACAGCAGCCAACCAGCATATATACCGAGGAACACCCGTTCATCCCGAACGTTGTCGTGATCGGCAATTCGGGCGTGGGCAAGACGACCCTTATCAGGACGCTCCTCGCAGACCAGGATTTTCAGACAGAGATCACAAAGGAACTTCGTCTTTATGACAGCCGTTCCCTGGGTTTCCGTCTTATTGATACGATCGGCTTCGAGTACGGCTACATCAATCAGGTCAAGGCCGTAAATGCCATCAAGAAGTGGTCGAAGGATTCTATCAAGACCAACGACCTTAACCGTCAGATCAACATGATCTGGTACTGCATCGACGGAACCTCGAAGAGATTTGCCAAGCGTAACGTCGACATGTTCATCAAGTCGACCTCCGTTTGGAAGAGTGTTCCCATAATCGTTGTAATTACCAAGTCATATTCCAAGATAGAGCGCGAGGAAAATGTCCGCATGGTCCAGGAGGCTTTTGCAAACAATGCAAAAACCGATATGAACTTAAAAGCCATTATCCCGGTTGTCGCCAGCACCTATCAGATAGATGAAAATGTAAATGTCGTCCCTTACGGACTTGACGACCTGCTGATGGCGACCAGCTTCTACCTTCCTGAAGGAAAGACAGCTGCCCAGCACGACATCGGCCGTTTCAAGCTGAACCAGAAGAGGATGATGTCTCATTCGCTTGTAGGTGCGTCCACACTTGCAGCTGCTACGATCGGTCTGTCGCCGATCCCATTTTCGGACGGAGCACTTCTGACTCCGCTTGAGATAGGTGAGATCAAGAGCCTTTCCAAGATGTATGAGATGCAGTTTGACGAGAAGTCGAACCTGTTCCAGACCATCATCGAGGCCGGCGCTGCGGGCGTCATAGGAAAGACTGCGCTCAGCGTCCTCAACACGATCCCCGGCATTAATCTTGCTGCCGAGGTGTTAAATGCCATCGTTGCCGGTACCATAGTCGCGGCACTTGGTGAAGGCTGCATCTACGTATTTGAAAAGATATATCTGGGCGAGAAATCCCCGGATGATATAGAGTGGGTTAAAAAATCAATGGAGTCCGAGGTTCTGAAGAAGCTGATGTCCAGACTCAACCCGATCTTAACGGAGATCCAGACGAAGAGCGCAACCAAGAAACTTTCGACAAAAGATATCGTGATGATCATCCTGAAGAACATCCGATAATGTGAACATTCTGTGAATGGGGTCAGACCCCGGACACATTTTGGACACATTTTGAAACGTAAGAAGGGGGATACGTTTTCATGAAAAATATAGTTAGGACAATAGCTGCATTTGTTCTGGTAATGGCATGCATTTTCTGTATGAAGACAGCGCCTGTCGTAAATGCAGAAGAGACAAAGTATGATCTTTGGCTTGGTGAAGTGCAGGTTACAAGCGCCAACAAGGATAATATTCCGGTAAAAAGTGGAAGTGCATCCTATAATCCTGCTACCAAAACTCTGAAGCTTAATAATGTTACCGGTGTAAATGGGTTAAAAGTAGAACCTGATGATCCTAACTTTAAGTGTCTTATCTATTCTGAAATTGATGATCTTACAATAACCGGCAGCTGTGATATAAAAAATCAATATGCTTCAGAAGGCTTCGTTTGTACTCAGAATCTGAATTTAAATGGAAACTTTTTAGTGTGGATATCAGGACCTTATGATGAAGATTATCCCAATTATGGCATCTCTTCCGGAAAAGATCTTATAATTCTGGGCGGACAACTAAATTGTGACTGCTCGAATACAGATGCTATGCTCCATAGTAAAGGCGACATATATATTAAGGGCGGAAATCTTAGGCTAACTGCTGCGTTCTATGGTATTTATTCTGAAGGAGATATATATATAAGCGGGGGGTATATTTTTTCATATACTCAAGCTGCTGGTTTTGGTGAAAAAGGTATAGCTATCTATGCCGATGGAGTGATCTCTCTTGATCCCAAAGTATATGTTTCTACACCTGCATCCGGCAATGTGACTGAATATACTTCTCATAATTATATATATGATACTGATCCGTCAAAAGGTGTTGAATCAGCAACAATAGAAGAAAAGGTAGGATCATATGGTATTTCTATTCTGGGAGAACAGATAACAAATAGAAATCGATTTGGTATATATATATTTGAAGAAGGAATAGTTACATACGATCCTGATACCAATACGCTTTTCTTTGATGATGTATATGGTAGTTCAACCAATTCAATATCGAATCCCATTGTAAGTTCTCGTAATCATGATCTTATTATAGCCGGAAATGCTCATTTTGATTATCCAAATTGTATCGATGGTATTAACTGTAATAATAATAAGCTTAAGGTCTCCGGTAATTTTTATATATCTTCCAAACATAATTCTATTTATGCTTCGGAAGTTACATTTGAATCCGGAACTTGCCATCTGATCTCAAATGAATCGGTTGCTATTCAATCTAATAGTGTTGTTATAAAAGACGGCGAACACATTTTCGAGGGTGATGAAAAGGCTATTGAAACAAGTAGTCTTACGCTTGATGAAGGTATCAAGATCCAATCCCCGAATGGTGCTATTTTCGATGCTGATGAATGGACATTAGTTAACAGCGATGGTACATATCCCAAAAAAGTTACCATCGGCCCCGATAAATACGATCTCAAACTCAGCGGTGTCCAGGTAACATCTAAAAACCGCAATAACCTTCCCGGTGTCACCGGAGAAGCTTCTTTTGATCCCCAAACAAAGACTTTGAATTTTGGTCAAGGAGCCAAATTCGAGAATACCAGTGATCACGCTATGATCGAGTCCGGTGATGAACTTACCATTACCGGAAAAATCCGCCTCATGGATACAAATGCTACTTATGGAATTGCCTGCAAAAAGCTTACAGTTGATGGAAATGTAATTGTTAATGCTAAAGAATGCGGTGTTTTTACAATAAGTGGTATTGATATAAAGCCCGATGCAAACCTGTATGGATATGCCATGCAGACAAATGACGCAAAGGGCATTAGCACCGGTGGTAATATTGATGTCGGCAAAAATGGTACTTTAGTTGGTGGCGGAGTAACGACAGGTATATCTGTAACCGGCTCCATTTATACAGATTCCTCCAATAAAATTGAGGGAACCGGCACTGACTATGGCATCAAGATTGGAAATGATTTCAAAGCCGATTGTGATGTCTATGCACATGGTGAAGGCGAGGCCATATCATTTGGCGGAACCATGGAATTCAGCCCCTATGTAGGAATTGTCAAGGCGTTAAATTATGATAGTGAGATTTCAGCAACCCATTTTAGTGATGATAAAAAGCATTTCCTGGCTGCCGATAATTCTGTTGCAAAGATAGTTGAGATCGGCGACAAATACGGCGTCTATATTAATGGCGAGAAGATAACTTATGAGACCAGGAATGATATAGCAGGACTTAAGTCCGGTAAAGGCTCTTACGATGCTGATACACATACTCTTTATCTTGATAATGCTGTAATTAATGATGAAAAAGACGAATGTATCATTACCTTGGATGATCTGAATCTTGTTACTAAGGGCGATGTAAATTTAGTTACAAAAACCAGACGGTATTATGGCCTTAACATCAAAGGAAAACTTACAGTCGATGGAAATCTTTATATAGAGACATTGGATGATCATGCAATTCATGCATATGATTTCGAACTCTTAAACGACTCAGAGCTCCTCATTCCCGAAGGCGGAAGATTTGATAAGGAACAGAAATGTATCGTTGATAAGGATGGAAATCCTGCAACGATAGTTAAGATTGTTAAGAAAGAGGTCGCTACACCCACACCGGCTGCATCTTCCGAGCCCGGTTCAACACCTGCACCGGGAACGACTCCGGAACCGGGAACAGTTTCACCCGGAAATACAATAGAAGACGTTGAAGCAGTTATCCTTGCACTTCCGAATGATAACGATCCAGCAGGCAGTGACTTTGCTACTCTCCAGGCTAAGGCATCAAAGGTTACAAAGAATTCAATAAAGCTTTCATGGAAGAAGGTTGCCGGAGCTAAATCGTACTATATCTATGGAAATAAGTGCGGAAATAAGAATAAATATAAAAAGATAAAGGTGGTGTCCAAGACGACATTTACCCAAAAGAAGCTAAAGAAGGGCACATACTATAAATATCTGATCGTTGCGGTTGATAAGGCTGGAAAGGTTCTTTCAACATCAAAGACAATCCATGCGGCAACGACCGGCGGCAAAGTCGGTAATGTAAAGAGCATATCGACTAAGGCTAAGAAGAATAAGGTTACACTCAAGAAGGGAAAGAAATTTAAGCTTAAAGCAAAGCAGAAGGCTGCAAGCAAGAAGCTTAAGGTTAAGAAGCACCGTGCAATCCAGTACGAGAGCACAAATACAGCCGTAGCCACAGTAAGCACCAAGGGTGTCGTCAAAGCAGTTGGCAAGGGCAAGTGCTACGTATACGTTTATGCTCAAAACGGTATCACGATAAAAATCAAAGTAACCGTCAAGTAAATGAAAGGTGAAGAAGGGAGATAGGTATTCATGAAAAAGACAGTTAGGGTAGTAGCAGCTTTATTGTTCGTCTTCACATATATTTTCTGTATGAAGACCGCATCAACAGTTAAGGCAGAGGAAGTTAAGTACAAGCTCTGGGTAGGAGAAGTACAGGTCACAAGTGAAAACAAGGACAACATCCCTGGAGTAGTGGGCGGAACTGCAAGCTACGATCCGGTGAAACATGTTCTTAATTTTTCCGGTTCAGTAACCGGTGTAAAAGGTACGCATAATTATAGTAGTTATGGTGAATCTGACTGTCTGATATGTTGTGAATATTCAGATCTTACTATAACCGGAACCTTTACTCCAAGTAATAATGATATTAGTAATGCTATATATTTATATCAGGGTGCTCTTACAATTGATGGGGCATCAACTACGATTATTGTGGGCTCTAAAAATGAAGGCATTTATGCTACTGAAGGGTTTACGCTTAATAACGGAACCTTAAGATCTACTTCAAAGAATAGAACCGCTATCATTTCTTATGGCGGAATGGTAGTTAATAACGGAAGTATACTTGCTGTAAGAAATAATTCTAATGGATCTGCGATTTGTGTATATGCCGGAGATTTATATATTAATGGAGGAAGCATAGCTACAAATGGTGGTAAAACCGGTATTGACTCTGAATATGGACATTTTTATATAAATGGCGGTTCTGTTTATTGTGATAATACAATATATGCAGGAGGAGGAATTGATATCGCTCCCGGTCTTTGTATTTCACAGCCTCTCGGTGCAAAGCTCAGTGAAGATGGAACTAAAATTGTAGATTATTTTGGAGATACTCCTTCAAGTATTGCAATAGAAGATGGAGAATCTATTAAATACAATGTATGGGTTGGAAAACATCAGGTAACAGGAGCAAATAAGGATGACATTCCCGGCGTAAAAGGTGGTACTGCATCCTATGATCCGGCTATGAGAGTTCTTAAATTTGAAGGTGTGACCGGAGTTGATGAATCACATGTTGATCCTGATGCCACATATCTTAGTTGTTTAGTTTATTCAGGTGAAGAATCGCTTTCTGTAATAGGCGATTGCGATATATATGATTCAGAAGCCATTACCGGAATAAGATGTAAAGGTGATCTGATAATTAACGGAAATATCAAAATTAAGATGGATTCTGGTTCTGCGTGGCCTGTTTTATATTCAAATGAAGATATCAAAATCTGGGGAGGACATTTAATAATAGATGCTCCGAAAAATGATGCATTATTAGCCGAAAATAATATTTATATTAATGATGGATATTTAGAAGCTACTGGAAAAACTATTGCTTTACATTCTCTTAATGAAATATATTTTGATGGTGGATATGTTAATGCATCTTCATGTGATGCTAGTCATGGGTATGCTGTTTATGCAGATGTTGATATAAACTTCTATTCAGGAGTAGAGGTAAGATATCCTTCGGGTACAAGTGAGTATACATATGGGCCTGGATATGGACATTATCTTGTAGACAGTTCAAATAATAATCTTACATATGCCGAGATAGGAGTTGAACCGGAACACTATAATCTTATGGTTAAAGCGACTCCGGTAAATTCAATTAATCGTTTTGATATTCCCGGATTTGATTCCGGAATAGTTTCTTATGATCCAGATGAGAATATTCTGAATTTTGATAATGTGACAGGTTTTGATTCGAATTCAAATACTACAGATCCTTTGGTAGAGTCATATATTGATGGTCTTACAATTACCGGAAATGCTGATCTAGATTATTCGGAATATTATTATGGTTTCCATTCCCTTAATCATAATAAATTATATATATCAGGTGATTTTACAATCCGTACTAAAAAATATGCAATAATATCTAACGACGAAGTGATATTCTTATCGGGAGAAGGACAATACTATGCATCAGGCGAACACTCAATTGGTGTTTCGGCTCCGTCTGTTTCTATAATTGATGGCCATTATTCTTTTGGCGGAGATGATAAAGCGTTTGAAACAAGCAACGATTTTACTCTGGATTCGGGTATGTATATTCTTTATCCCGAAAATGCTGTATATATTAAATCTCTAAGTACTGTTGCAGTTGGAAATTATACTTGCGATTCAGTAGAGATCGGCCCTAAGGTTTATGATCTTAAGATCGGAGGCGTTCAGATCACTTCCAAGAACTGTAAAAATATCCCCGGATTATATAATGGTTCGGCTGAGTATTTTCCGGCGACAAAAACTCTTTATTGGAACGAAAATGCTACTCTGAAAAATAATAGCAAAACTGCGATGATCCAGGCTGATGATGAACTGACAATCAGTGGCAGAATGCATTTAAATGATCAGAAGGCTTACTGTGGTATCAGATGTAAAAATCTGATAGTAGATGGTGTGATATACGTTACAGCTGGTACATATGGTACTTATGTTACAAATGATCTGGAGTTTCGAGAAGAAGCATATCTTTCATCTGAAGGATTAAAAGATAATGCCGGATGTGGTATATATTGTAAAAACTTAAAATGTGAAAACTACGGTAGCGGTGTAACAGGTAAAGGCGCTTCAACAGGTATTGAAGCTAGTGGCTCGATAAGTATTGCTAGAAAAGCCTCCTGCAGTGGAACCGGTGACGATTTTGGTATTAATGTTGGAAATGATTTCGCAATCTGTGGTAGTGTCAATGCCATTAGTAAGAACAAGGCTATATATGTTGGCGGAACAGTCGCACTTGATCCGAGCTATGGGATTGTAAAAAGACATGAATACGATATCGTAACGTCAGCAACTCATTTGAGTGATGATAAAAAACAGTTCCTTACAGCTGATAATAAAGTTGCAAAGAAAGTTGAGATTGATGACCTTTATTTTATCTATGTAGGCGGAAAGAAGATTACTGCTGAAACAAAGGATGATATAAAGGGGCTCAAGTCAGGTAAGGGATCATATGATGTAAATACTCATACGCTTTACCTGGAAAATGCCGAGATAACAGATTCATGGGAGACATGTCTTGATACAGTAGACGATCTGAATATCGTAACTAAGGGTGATGTTAAGATAATCTCTTCACATAATTATGCTATGGGTGTGTATGGAAAACTGACAATAGACGGTAATTTCTATGTCAAATCAGAAAAAGTAGCAATAGAAGCGGATGATTTCGAACTTAAAAATGGTTCCGTTATAGTAGAGCCTGAAGGTGGAAAATTTGATAAGGAAAAACGTTGCATCGTTGATAAGGACGGTAATCCTGCTAAGATCGTTAAGATTGAAAAGAAAGCGGATGCATCTCCTGAGCCCGGAACTTCACCTGCTCCCGGAACAACACCCGAGCCGGGAACAGTATCAGCAGGCAATACGATAGAAGAGGTTGAGGCAGTTATTCTCGCACTTCCAAATGATAACGATCCCGCAGGCAGTGACTTTGCAACACTTCAGGCAAAAGCATCCAAGGTTACCAAGAATTCCATCAAGCTTACCTGGAAGAAGGTGGCGGGGGCTAAATCGTATTATATCTATGGTAATAAGTGCGGTGTAAAGAACAAGTATAAGAAGATAAAGGTTGTGTCCAAGACGACATTTACCCAAAAGAAGCTTAAGAAGGGTACATACTATAAGTATCTTATCGTTGCGGTTGATAAGGATGGAAAGGTTCTTTCGACCTCGAAGACTATCCACGCAGCAACGACAGGCGGAAAGGTCGGTAATGCAAAGAGCATTACAACCAAGGCTAAGAAGAATAAGGTAACGCTGAAGAAGGGCAAGACATTTAAGCTTAAAGCAAAGCAGAAGGCTGCAAGCAAGAAGCTTAAGGTTAAGAAGCACCGTGCGATCCAGTACGAGAGCACGAATCCCGCCGTTGCAACCGTCAATCCTAATGGCAGGATCAAGGCAGTCGGCAAAGGAACGTGCTACGTATACGTATATGCCCAGAACGGTATAACGAAGAAGATCAAAGTCACTGTAAAATAATGTGAAAAAAATGTGTCCGGGGTCTGACCCCGGACACAATTCGGACACAATTGAAGGGAAAGGTATTGGTTATGAAGAGAATAGTAAGGTTAGCAGTAGCATTTTTGATCGTTTTCACGTTTGTTTTTAGTGTTAAACCGATTTCAAGCGTTAATGCTGAAGAGACAAAGTACGATCTTTGGGTTGGTAAGCATCAGGTCACCAGCGAAAACATGGATAATATTCCTGTTTTAGATGGATCGGCATCCTATGATCCTGAAACACAAACTCTTACGCTGAAGGATGTTACTAAAGTTGATGGAACAAAGACGGATACTTCCAATCTTAGTAAATATTCGATTTATACTACCTTAGATGTTCTTACCATTAAAGGATATTGTAATATATCTGCTTCAAATCTTACTTCTGTTATTTATAGTACCGAAGATATTATACTTGACGGAAGTATAGACGTTAATAATACTTCGACTTTATATGATTGCTACGGAATCAGAGCTTTAGGTGACATTTATATTAAAAGCGGTGACATTAATATATCTGCAATCAGTGGGTCAGGTGTTGGAATATCTTGTGATGACTTAATTGTCGTGGACGGATTTATTGATACAAAGGGTGATTATGAAGGCATTTTAGCAACCGGAAAAGTATACTTTGAGGGGGGATATGTAACTGCCGAAGGAACTGATTCATCGTTTGGCGATGCGATTACATCATCTAAAGGAATAAATATCAATGGTGATACGCATATTTTTAATCCGTCCGGCGGAGAAGTCAAATGTGTGACTTCCGAATACCATATCTTTAATTCATCTTCACAACGTGTTCAAAAAGCGGAAATCGGTGTGATGGAAGAGAATTATGGCCTTAAGGTTATGGGTGTTCCGGTTAATAACTATAATCGTTTTGATATAAAAGCCTTCCCATCCGGACATGTTTCTTTTGATCCATCCAGCAATACACTGTATTTTGAAAATGTCTCCGATAACTCGAATATATCTAGTCCGGATCCTATTGTAGATGCCGGAACCAAAATTGAAACTTTAACTATTATGGGTAAAGCAACATTGATTTATTCGGGCATTAATCATGGTTTTTATTCTCCTGGTAAATTAAAGATATTAGGTGATTTTGATATTACCACTAAAGATTATGTGGTTGGTTCTATGGGATGTGAAGTATTATTTGCAGGCGGAAACTGCACATTTACTAGTTCTGGATATAGTGGAATGTCTTTCATGGCATATCGTACTGAGTTTTTGGATGGTACATATATATTTAACGCAAATCAGAACGATTATTATAGCGCTATTAGTACATATGATTTCAACCTAAATGATGGAATGTATATTCTTGAACCTGAAGGCGGTTATTTTGATAGTACTGATTGTGGGATAAAAAAAAGCGATAATACTAAAGCTAATAAAGTCAAAATCGGTCCAAAGGATTACAGCCTCAGAGTTGGCGGCGTACAGGTAACAACCGCAAACTGTAAAGCCATCCCCAGCGTATATGATGGCAGCGCATCATATGATCCTGAAACAAAGACGCTCACCTTTGAAGATTATTCAAAGATCGATAATAGCAGCACATTTGCAATAATTGATACAGAAGATGATCTTACGATAAAGGGAAACATGTATCTGCGTGATACAAGGGCTCAGTTTGGAATCAGAAGTCTTAAAGGACTTACGATAGATGGAGATATTCATGTTGATGCCAAATTATTTGGATCATATACAAATGATGATCTTGTTATAAGCGAGGATGGATTTTTAGATGCTTCAGCTATGGAAGACAGTGATGGAAAGGGAATTTACTGTCAGGGTGATATTGATGTAGCCGGCTGTCTTAACGGATATGGTTGTAATATAGGAATATATGCAAAGAATTCAATTGATTGTAAAGATAATTCAATTGTCAGAGCTCAAGGAGACCAGTATGGTGTCAGGGCCGGAAAAGACTTTAAAAATATATGTATGTTAGAAGCGGAAAGCAAAAACGAGGCCGTCTCTGTCGGTGGAGAAATTACAATTAACCGCGAATATGGTTTTAGGAAAGATTCATATTATGATGAGGCGACCGACGGAACTCATTTGAGTGATGATAAAAAGCATTTTTTGACTTCCGGAAATGACGTCGCAAAAAAGGTGTATCTTGAAGACAAGTATTGTATATTAGTCTGTGGTAAAAAGTTGACTTATGATACCAGAAATGACATCCAGGGACTTACGTCCGGAAAAGGTACTTTTGATGCTGATACATGTACACTTAACCTTGATAATGCGGTTTTAAAACATAACGGGGCTTGCATTGATTCATATTTGGACTTAAATATTGTGACTAAAGGTGATGTAAGTGTTATTGCTGATAATAATGGGGCAATATTTGCTTCTAAGCTTACGGTTGATGGAAATCTTTATGCAGAGGCAAATGAATTCGCAATATATACATTTGATTTTGAACTAAAGAATGGTTGTGAGATCCTTATCCCTGAGGGTGGAAAGTATGATAATGATAAATATTGTATCGTAGATAAAGATGGTAAACCGGCGAAGATAGTTAAGATTGGTAAGAAGTCAGATGTTACACCGACACCGACGCCGGGAACTACTCCTGCACCTGGCTCAACACCTACACCCGGAACTACTCCTGAACCCGGAACGGTTTCACCCGGAAATACGATAGAAGATGTTGAGGCAGTTATCCTCGCACTTCCAAATGATAACGATCCTGCAGGCAGTGACTTTGCTACTCTTCAGGCAAAGGCATCCAAGGTTACCAAGAATTCCATCAAGCTTACATGGAAGAAGGTAGAAGGAGCAGCATCATATTATATCTATGGTAATAAGTGTGGAGTAAAGAATAAGTATAAGAGGATAAAGGTAGTGTCCAAGACGACATTTACCCAGAAGAAGCTTAAGAAGGGCACATATTATAAGTACTTAATAGTTGCGGTTGATAAGGATGGAAAGGTTCTCTCAACATCAAAGACAATCCATGCAGCAACGACCGGCGGAAAGGTCGGTAACGCAAAGAGCCTGACAACGAAAGCTAAGAAGAATAAGGTAACGCTGAAGAAGGGCAAGACATTTAAGCTTAAAGCAAAGCAGAAGGCAGCAAACAAGAAGCTTAAGGTTAAGAAGCATCGCCCGATCCAGTACGAGAGCACGAATCCCGCTGTTGCAACAGTAAATACCAGCGGCAAGATCAAAGCAGTCGGCAAGGGTAAGTGCGACATATACGTATATGCCCAGAACGGTATAACAAAGAAGATTAAAGTCACTGTAAAATAATGTGAAAAAATTGTGAATGGGGTCAGACCCCGGACACAATTTGTACACATTTTGAAAGGTGAAGAAGGGAGATAGGTATTCATGAATAAAACAGTTAGGATAGTGGCAGCTTTATTGTTCGTTTTCACATGCATATTCTGCATGAAGTCTGCATCGACAGTTAAGGCGGAAGAAGTAAAGTACAAGCTCTGGGTAGGAGAGGTACAGGTCACAAGCGCCAATAAGGACAACATCCCGGGAATAGTAGGAGGAAAAGCATCCTATGATCCTGTGAATCATGTTCTTCGGTTTTCCGGCAATGTCACCGGAGTTCAGAAAACGTATATGTATAACCCGAATTTTGACAGGGATGCTCTTATATATTTCAAAGAGGGTGATCTGACAATAAAGGGTAAGTTTACTCCTGCAGATTCTGCAGTATATACGGCGATTTATGTTGATGATGGAATTCTGACAATTGATGATTCAGATACATATATTGATATTTTTGGTAAATCCGGTGCTTTTTATAGTTGTGGTTTTGTTCTTAATTCGGGAAGTGTCAGAGCTCGTTCTGATGATGATTCTGTTATCACTTCCTATGGTGATATTGTCATTAATGATGGCTCATTATTAGCTGTTATCGATTTTTCGAATACTTATCGTTCACCAATATATCTTAACGAAGATTTTTATCTTAATGGCGGAAATGTTGCAATTAATTACGGGGAATATGGTATCTATTCAGAATATGGCCATTTTTATCTGAATGGTGGTTCTCTTACTTCTGATAAAACATTATATGCCGGAAGCGGTATTGATATAGACCCGAAGCTTATTATATTACCTCAAGGTTCATTATTAAGTCTGGATGGTACAAAAATAGTTGATAATTTTTTTAAGGATGCTAAGAATATAAGTATTCAGAGTGCATCTTCTGTGACATATCCTTTATGGGTTGGAAAACATCAGGTTACAGCAGCAAACAAAGATAATATTCCTGTTTCAGGTGGTACGGCATCTTATAATCCTGTGGCTAAAACTCTTACTCTGAATAATGTTACCGGAGTTGATGGCCTAAAAGAAAATCCTGATAAAACAAATCACCCCAATATGCAATGCCTAATATATTCTGAGGTTGAAAACCTTACGATCAAAGGTAGCTGTAACATTAATGAATATAGTAGTACGACCGCTATTTTTAGCTCTAAAGATATAGATTTTAATGGAAACTTTAAAATAAGAACTTCAAATTCTAATTCGTTAGAATGTATTTCATCAGATGGAAGCATTCAGTTTTCAGGTGGTCAATCATGTATAGATACTCCATATGGAGATGCTGCTGTTTTCTGTAAAAATGATTTCTATATTGTGGATGGTAATATTGAATGTTTAGGAAAATATTATGGCATTCATACCAATGGAAGCTGTTATTTTGACGGAGGCTATATAATAGCCCATACTTATGATAGTTCTTCATTTGCTAATGCGGTTTTTGCTGATCAAATGATTATTATAGATTCTAAAGTTAGTATTCTTTATCCTTCTGATGGTAAAGTAACCAGTAATTCTGAACTTAATTACTTTTATAAAGATTATGAATCTAATAGACTTAAATATGTTGAAGTAGGAGAAGCATTACAAAATTATGATCTTTATGTAATGGATACCCAGGTAACGAATAGAAATAGGTTTGACATCTATGATTTTGATGGCGGAACGGTATCCTATAATCCATATTCAAATACTCTGTTTTTTGATAATGTAAATTGTGATTCGTCTGCTTCTAAATCTGCAATCGTACAATCAAATATTCAGGATCTTAGGATTACAGGAAATGCTACGATAGATTGTCAGAATTGTACTTATGGATTTTATTCGTATAAAGATATTATCATTTCCGGAATATTTGACATTACTGTTGATAATTCTGCGATTTATGCCGTTAAAGTAACGTTTGAATCCGGAGAGACACATTTTAGAACGGATTTTTATTTGGGAATTTGTATTGATGCTAATAGTATAAAGGTTATAGACGGAGAACATAGCTTCAGCTCGCCGCATTATGCTATTTACTCATTTGGTCTTGAATTGGAAGATGGAATTAAAATACTTGAACCGTCGGATGGCGTTTTCGATAGCTCTCAGAATTCAATCGTTTCTTCAGGATCCCCTGTTTCTGAGGTTACAATCGGACCCGAAAAGTATAATCTCAAGGTTGGAGGCGTTCAGATTACATCTAAAAACTGTAATGCTATTCCCGGTGTGTATGGTGGAACGGCTTCTTATGATCCTGTTACTAAAACTTTATATTGGAGCAATACTTGTAAATTAAAGAATACCAGTACATATGCCTTGATAGATTCTGATGATGATCTTACTATATCCGGCGGAATGGTTTTGAATGATAACAAGGCACATTATGGAATCGTATGTAATAAGCTTACAATAAATGGTTTGATAAGAGTTAAAGCTGATACATATGGTGTATTTGCTAATGGAGATATTGAAATTAAGCCCGGTACTTATGCATATTTGATCGGTACTGCTACAAATGCAAGTAACGGAACTGGTATCCGTACAAAGAAGAATATATTTATTTGTGAAGAAGGTAATATAAGGGGAATTGGACGCGAAACCGGAATATATGTAGATGGTTCCATAAATATGGATTCGGCAAATTATATTGATGGTGAAGGAGATAAATTTGGTATCAGGGTTGTAAATGATTTCAAAATTGCTTGTGAAGTAGAAGCACGTAGTTCTGGTGAAGCTATATCTGTTGGTGGCACTGTCTCGATTGACCCGAATTACGGCATTATCAGAGGAAGCTATTATGATAAAGTCGCGTCAGCAACTCATTTAAGTGATGATAAAAAGAAGTTTTTGACAGCTGATGATATAGTGGCAAAACAGGTTGAAATTAATTATTTATATCTGGTATATGTTGGTGGAAAGAAGATAACTTCTGAATCAAAAGATAATATATTAGGTCTTGCTTCAGGAAAGGGCTCTTATAAACCGGCAGATAAAACGTTATATCTTGAAGATGCGGTCATTAATGATGTTTGGTATAGCTGTATCGATTCATTAATTGATCTGAAAGTTGTTACCAAGGGCGATTGTAAAATTATAAATACTACAAGCAGTATTGGAATCTATATTACAGGAATACTTACTGTTGATGGAAGCTTATATATTGAGATGAAAGATGGCCAAGCAATTACTGCTAATGATTTCGAACTATCAGATGGTTATGAGATCCTTATCCCTGAAGGTGGAAAGTTCGATAAGACTCAGGAGACTATTGTCGATAAAGACGGAAATCCTGCAAAGATAGTAAAGATTGGTAAGAAGGCGGAGGCTACTCCTACACCTGGCTCAACACCTACACCCGGAACTACTCCTGAACCCGGAACGGTTTCACCCGGAAATACGATAGAAGATGTTGAGGCAGTTATCCTCGCACTTCCAAATGACGACGATCCTGCAGGTAGTGACTTTGCTACACTTCAGGCAAAAGCATCCAAGGTTACCAAGAATTCCATCAAGCTTACATGGAAGAAGGTTGCCGGAGCTAAGTCATATTATATCTATGGAAATAAGTGTGGAGTAAAGAATAAGTATAAGAGGATAAAGGTTGTGTCCAAGACGACATTTACCCAGAAGAAGCTTAAGAAGGGCACATATTATAAGTATCTTATCGTTGCGGTTGATAAGGATGGAAAAGTTCTTTCGACATCGAAGACTATCCACGCAGCAACTCTTGGCGGTAAGGTCGGCAATGCAAAGAGCATTACGACCAAGGCTAAGAAGAATAAGGTTACACTCAAGAAGGGCAAGACATTTAAGCTTAAAGCAAAGCAGAAAGCAGCAAGCAAGAAGCTTAAGGTTAAGAAACACCGTGCAATCCAGTACGAGAGCACGAATCCCGCGGTCGCAACAGTAAACTCAAGCGGCAAGATCAAAGCAGTCGGCAAGGGTAAGTGCGACATATACGTATATGCTCAGAATGGTATAACAAAGAAGATTAAAGTAACCGTTAAATAATGTAACACTTTTGTAATGGGGCTTGACCCCATTACAAAAATGTTAAGAAGGGAAAAGTATTTTTATGAAAAGAACAGTTAAAGTGGTTGTTTCGATACTGTTTGTTATGGCAGTCATTTTCGGTGTTAATACTGCGCCGGATGTTCATGCGGGGGAAACAAAGTATGACATCTGGATTAAGGGTACCCAGGTTACCGATGCAAATAAGGGAAATATCCCCGGTTTTGGCTCGGGAACTGTATCTTATGATCCCGCGAGTAAAACGTTGAATTTTGAAAATGTTTCCGCAAGTTCTAATACTACCAGTTCGGAGCCATTAGTGAAAGTTGGTTCAGGTATTGGTACCATTACGATAACCGGTAAGGCAGTGCTTAATTTTCCTAAAACGCTGTATGGTATCTATTCTCAGGCTGATCTGAAACTTAATGGTGATTTTGACATTACTACCAGCGGAGAAGCTATATATGCCGAAAATGCCGGAGTGGAATTTGTTAACGGAACCAGCTCATTTACAACTAAGGAGTCAAGTCATAGAACTCTTTGGGCAGATAAAATTGAGTTTATTGATGGGACATATGTGGTTGATAATGAATCTACTTCCGTTAGAGCGGCCGAGTTTAATTTAAGTCAAGGTTTAAGGTTTATTGAACCGGATATATATTCATATATTACTGATGGAAACTCTATATATTATTATTCTGATTCTGATTTAACACCCATAACAAAGTTTAAAATCGGTTTTACAGTGTATGGTATAAAAGTAGGTGGCGTTCAGGTAACATCAAAAAATTATAATAAAATCCCTGGAATAACCGGTGGTACAGTATCTTATAATTCTTCGACAAAAACTCTTTATTGGGGTGAAGGTGCAAAGTTTGATCATGACTGTACAGATGCATTGATTGAATCGGATGATGATCTGAAAATCAGTGGTAAGATGGATATAGATGCTGAAGGTGTGGCTTACGGAATCATTTGCCAAAAGAGTCTTACAATAGACGGAGATGTAAATATTAAATATTTTAAATCATATGGAGTCTATGTAAAAGATGACATTGTGATTAAGAAAGATCATTCTTTGAGAGCATACACACATTATAGTGATGCAATATGTATTTTTAGCAAGGGAAATATCATTGTAGATGGACAATGTAGAAATACCGGACGAAAATATTGTATCAGTGCGGAAAAAGATATAAAAATAAATGGAGATTTTTCTGCACATGCTGATGCAGAAGCAGTTACTGTCGGAGGAGAATTGATAATCCATCCCGACTATGGTTATGTTATAGATTCTATAGCTCCTTCGGCAAGTCATATAAGTGATGATAAAAAACATTTTCTGACTGATGATGATCAGTTTGCAATATATGTAGATATAAAGGATATGTATCCGATATATGTCGGTGGTGAAAAGCTTTCTCATGATACGAGTGACGATATTCAGGGGCTTTTATCAGGTAAAGGAAAATATGATCCTGAAACAAAGACGTTATATCTGGAAAATGCAGTATTAGATGTGGACGATAATGAAGAAGCAATCTATTGCGCTGGGGATTTAAACGTTGTAACAAAAGGAGATGTGAATATTAAAGGTGTTTCGGGAATAATAGTTTCTTGGCCATATACACTTACTATTGATGGAAATCTTTATATAGAAGCGGTTTGGTTTGTGCCATTATATGCGCGTGATATAAAGATTAAGGATGGTTCTGAAATTATCATTCCGGAAGATGGAAAATTTGATTACGATAAAAGATGTATTGTTGATGCTGACGGAAATCCGGTTCAAATAGTAAAAATCGTTAAGGAGGGGGAGACTACACCGACCCCGGATGTAACGCCAACACCCGAGGGAAGCTCTACACCCGATGCATCTCCAACGCCTGATTCGACTCCTGGGCCTGGAGAGTCACCGGAACCCGGAGCTACACCTGAGCCCGGTACGACACCTGAGCCCGGAACCACACCTGCTCCCGGAACAACTCCTGAGCCCGGAACAGTTTCACCCGGAAATCCGATTGAAGATGTAGAGGCAGTGATCACAACACTTCCGGATGATAACGATCCTTCTGGAAATGATTTCGCAACGTTACAAGCTAAAGCATCCAAGGTTACAAAGAATTCAGTAAAGCTTACATGGAAGAAGGTTGCAGGAGCAGCATCATATTATATCTATGGAAATAAGTGCGGTAATAAGAATAAGTACCAGAAGATAAAGGTAGTGTCCAAGACGACATTTACCCAGAAGAAGCTTAAGAAAGGTACATATTATAAATACCTCATTGTTGCGGTTGATAAAGACGGAAAGGTTCTTTCGACATCAAAAACAATCCATGCAGCAACGACAGGCGGTAAGGTCGGTAATGCCAAGAGCCTGACAACTAAGGCTAAGAAGAATAAAGTTTCACTTAAAACAGGCAAGACATTTAAGCTTAAGGCAAAGCAGAAAGCAGCAAGCAAGAAGCTTAAGGTTAAGAAGCACCGTGCAATCCAGTATGAGAGTACGGATACAGCCGTTGCAACCGTCAGCAACAAGGGCGTTATCAAAGCAGTCGGCAAAGGCAAGTGCGACATATACGTCTACGCTCAGAACGGTATTACCAAGAAAATAAAAGTAACCGTTAAGTAAGAATGAAAGGATTTAGTTTTATGAAGAAGTTTTATGTGGTTGTGGTCATGCTAGCGATTATGATGGGCCTGGCCGGTTGTATGAGGTACAACACTGAGGTTGAGATCAAGAGAAATGGAAAGGCTGATCTGACAATTACTTATGCTGTCAATACATCAGAAGATAGTCTTTATGATGCTGATGACATGAAGGAAAGTATGGATCGTCTGAAAGAAGCAGGCTGGGAGTGCCAGGAGTATTCAGAGGACGGATATGCCGGCTATATTATTGGGAAGAAGGATCTTGAGATAGACAACCTCTCAGGTGAGATGAGCGGTACCGAGGCCGGAACATTTTCGGAGAATGAAGAAATAAGCATTGTAAAAGATGGCTTCAATTACACATTTGACTACAATTTCCTTCCTGATTCCGAGGAATCGGAAGAGGATGCTGCATATTATGATGAATTTGAGAAGTCGGGCGGATATATGAAGTTTGTTCTTAAAGTTCCTTCGCCGGCAAAGAATTCTAATGCGCACAATGTTCTCGATGGCGGCAGGACGCTTGAGTGGGATATGCTCAGGGTTAAGCCGGGCGAGGGAATGCATGCGGAGTTTTCTATCATTAACTGGCCTCTTATCATCGCAGCGCTTTCGCTGATATTTGTTATAATTGTGGCTGCTATCATTATCATCTTTGTTGCGTCCAATCGTAACAAGAAGGCTATGAACGCAAGCTACGAGCCATACCAGCCGTATGGGGAAGCTGCTGAGGGTGGGGAATCTGCAGAGGGCGATGCTGAGGCTGGAGAACAATCTGAAGGCGATGCTGAGGCTGGAAATGATGTCGAAGACGATACAAAGACTGAAGAAGCATCCGATGTTGATGAGGAGCCTCAAGATGAGATGGCTGAGCCGACGGATGCTGTTGAGACTGTTTCTAAGGCGGTTGAAGAGACTGAAGAAGCTGCCCATGATACTGTGGAAGAAGTCGCAGAAGCCGAAGAGGAAGTTTCTGAGGCGGCAGAAGAAGTTGCTGACTCGATTACTGAGGCTGAGGAAGACATTTCCGGAGAATAAGAAGAAAAATGTGACAAACAGATCTGATTTGTTTGTCACATAATATAAAAAAGGAGGCGCGATATGCCATTTATTGATTCAAAGATTTCAATTAAAGTTTCTGACGAGAAGAAGGAGTCCATCAAGGCTAAGCTTGCTGAGGCAGCTGCACTGATTGGAAAATCAGAGCGTTTTGTGATGGTTGGTTTTGATGACGATTACTGTCTGTATTTTGGTGGAAAGAAGATGGAGAAGGCAGTTTATGTTTCAGTAGACATTTACGGCGGAAATGTTCCTTCATCCAGTGATGCTATGACTGCCAAGATCTGTGAGATCTATGAGGAGGAGCTCGGAATTCCGGCTGACAGTATATATGTTGATTACCGTGCAACCACATCATGGGGCTGGAACGGTGGAAACTTCTAAAACATTTGCGAGGAAAGACCAATGATATACAATAATATTTTAGAGGCCATCGGACATACACCCATGGTCAGACTTAATAAGATGGTTGAGCCGGGAATGGCTGAGGTGCTCGTTAAGTTTGAGGGCACCAATATCGGCGGCTCTATCAAGACACGTACTGCATACAATATGATCAAGGCTGCCGAGAAGGCGGGACTTATCAAGGAAGATACGATAATCGTTGAGCCTACCAGTGGAAATCAGGGCATAGGACTTGCGCTTGTTGGTGCGGTCAGGGGCTACAAGACCATTATCATCATGCCGGATTCGGTTAGTGAGGAGAGGAGAAAGCTCGTTAAGCATTACGGTGCTGAGGTTATCCTTATCCATGATGACGGTGATATCGGAAAATGTATGGATGAGTGTGTGCAGACTGCACTTGATATGCAGAAGGCTGACCCGAAGGTTTTTGTGCCGCAGCAATTTGAAAACCCCAATAATATAATGGCTCATAAGAATCATACGGCACTCGAGATCATGGAGCAGGTGGCAGGTCCGATTCACGGATTCTGTTCGGGTATCGGTACCGGCGGTACGATAACTGGAATCGGTGAGGTACTGAAGGCTCAGTATCCGGATATCGAAATCTGGGCTGTTGAGCCGGAGAATGCGGCTATCCTTGCAGGCGGTACGATCGGTACTCATATGCAGATGGGTATCGGTGACGGTATCATTCCGAAGATCCTCAATCAGAATATCTATAGTGATATCTATATTGTAAGCGATGATGAAGCGATAAATACTTCGAGGAGGCTTTCAAGAGAAGAGGGGCTGCTGTGCGGAATATCCAGCGGAACCAATGTGGCAGCTGCGCTGCAGCTTGCGAAGAAGCTCGGAGAAGGGAAGACGGTCGTAACCGTGCTGCCTGATACGGCGGAGAGGTATTTCTCGACGGTGCTTTTCCAGGAGTAAATTAATATAATTCCCCGCCAAACCCAAAAATGTGACAAACAGATCTGAACTGTTTGTCACATTTTGGTTTTGTCGGAATGACAGGACTTGAACCTGCGGCCTCCACATCCCTAATGTGGCGCTCTACCAAACTGAGCCACATCCCGATTTATTACGCAACAAAAAAACATTGCTATTTCTTTGAGCTAATGTATCATACTACGAATTTAATGAATTGTCACGCACTTTTTTTGATTTTTCATAACTTTTTTTCGATTTTTTCGAACTTTTTACTTAATTATCGGAAATTACATCAAACGAGTTTCTTCTTCTTAAAAGTATAATTGCATTTATTACCCTTTTTATTTATAATAAAACCTATGAAAAATCCACGGAGGAGGCGAAGTATGAAAAAGAAAGGTATCATTTTCCTAATCTCGGCACTGGTGATTCTAGGTATACTGATTGCATTTTCGGTTAATAACCCCGGAAGCGTGGACCCTGAGTCCTATGAACCGGCTGTTTATTCAACAATTTTCTCTCTGTTACCACCTGTTATCGCTATCGTGCTGGCGCTTATCACCAAAGAAGTTTACTCATCACTTTTCGTAGGAATCGTGTCAGGTGCACTTCTTTATGCAAACGGAAATATGGAGCTTATGCTCAACACCATGCTTTTCAACGAGGATGGGGGTATGGTTTACAAGCTTGCTGACAGCTGGAATGTCGGAATCCTTGTATTCCTTGTAATTCTCGGTATCATGGTTGCTCTCATGAATAAGGTCGGCGGATCCGCAGCCTTTGGTGAGTGGGCAGCAGAGCATATCAAGTCCAGAGTCGGAACCCAGATCGCAACGGTAGTTCTCGGAGTTCTTATCTTTGTAGACGATTACTTTAACTGTCTTACAGTTGGTTCGGTTATGAGACCGGTTACTGATAGACAGAAGGTATCACGTGCAAAGCTTGCATACCTTATAGATGCTACGGCAGCTCCTGTGTGTATCATAGCACCCGTATCCAGCTGGGCCGCAGCAGTTACATCGTCCGTTCCCGATGATTCGGGCATCAACGGCTTCACGATGTTCCTTAAGACGATCCCTTACAACTTCTATGCGCTGACTACAATTCTCATGATGATCCTCATGATCGTTATGAATTTCGAGTTCGGCCCTATGAAGAAGCATGAGAAAAATGCCTTCGAAAAGGGTGACCTTTTCACAACAGAGGCACGTCCTTACGGAAATGCCGACGAAGAGATGAAGACACCTACAGGAAAGGTAATAGACCTTGTGTTCCCTGTAATCATTCTTATTATCTGCTGTATCATCGGTATGGTTTACACAGGCGGCTTCTTCGATGGCGTAAGTTTTGTTCAGGCATTTGCAGACGCAGACGCATCTATGGGTCTCGTACTCGGAAGCCTTGTTACACTTCTTATCTCTTTCTGCTTCTACATGGTAAGAGGAGTGCTTACATTTAAAGAATTCGCAGAGTGCATCCCTGAGGGCTTCAAGGCCATGGTTGCACCTATCCTTATACTTACAATGGCATGGACACTTTCGGGAATGACAGGCCTTCTCGGCGCTAAGTTCTATGTACATGACCTTGTAGCAGCATCCGCTGGTGGCGTTCAGATGTTCCTGCCCGCTATAATATTCATTGTAGCTGTATTCCTTGCTTTCTCAACAGGTACAAGCTGGGGAACATTTGCAATACTTATACCTATCGTTTGTAACGTATTTGACGGCGCTGATTCATATGAGATGCTTGTTATCTCCATCTCTGCATGTCTCGCTGGTGCTGTTTGCGGCGACCACTGTTCACCGATCTCGGATACAACGATCATGGCATCAGCCGGAGCACATTCAGATCACGTTAACCACGTATCGACACAGCTTCCGTATGCACTTACCGCAGCTGCTGTTTCAGCAATCGGCTACCTCATCGCAGGTGTTATCGGCTACGTAGCTGAAGGCTCGATCGCAATGGTATCACTACCGATCACACTTATCGTGATGGTACTTGTTATTGTGATCATCAAGTACGTGACATCTAATAAAGAAGAAACCAAGGCGTAGTTTAGGAGGTTCTGTTAATGAGCGACAATCAGAATCCTTATAATAATCCTTATGGCTATGATCCGAATCAGGGTAATCCGTATGCGGCAGATCCTGGGCAGAATCCTTATGGCTATGATCCGAACCAGTATGGCAGTTATCAGACTGATCCCAACCAGTATGGAAATGTCTCGCAGCCGGGAATGACTTACCAGGATCCTTCGCTGGCTGAACTGAATGCTCAGGCCGGACAGGCCGGGCAGTCTGCTGAGCCAACGTATACTTCGTATTCAGGCGGCGGCAATCCGTACGATGGTTCCATGAATTATGTGACGGGACAGGTGAATCCTAACCAGAATTATGCAGGCGGAAGTAATCCATATGCCGGCGGGGCCGACCCATTTGCGGCGCGCGATGCATATCGCACAAATACCGTCATGAACCAGGGCTCAAAGGGCGGCGGCTATGTCCAGGGAGAACCCTTAGGTAATTCCGCACTCGGTATATGTTCTCTTGTCTTCTCGATTCTGGGCTGTACGGCTTTCTTCGGACTCATTATGGGTCTGATTGATGTTGTGCAGAAGAACGGAAGAAAGAAAGGCTGTGCGATTGCGGGTATCATCATCAGTTTACTCTGGATAATCGGATCTGTTCTCATTACCGTATTCAGCGGGCAGATCTCCGATAAGCTGGTTAAACAGATCGAGAAGCAATATGGCTACGGTATCACCACTCAGCATTCGACTGAGGCTACGACGGAAAGCTATGATACTACCGAGGAATTCTCATTTGATTATTCAAATGATTCGGATGAAGATGCTCCGGATAGTTCCGACGACAGAGTAGAGGTTAATACAGCCGGCTTCGACGCTCAGACAGTAGCTGAAAATCTTAACATTACCACCTATACAAAGATAGGTGAATATTATAATCAGTATTTTATTCTCATTGAAAATACTTCAAGTTATTGGCTCGACTTTGATGTAAGCGTTAAGTATTATGACGATGATGATAAGCTGATAGGAACTGATGATTCTTCTACATATGCAATCGACTGCGGTAATAAGGCACTCTTTATATTCTATCCGGATGAAGGCTTCACTAAAGCAGAATATACGGTTGTTCCCAAGGTGGATGAATATTTCATTCCCGCAACTGATGCGATCGATTATGATATCAGCGAGAACCCCGATAAGCTCGTTGTTACTGTAAAGAATACATCCGATAAGGATCTTGATAATGTCGAGGCAAGAGCAATATTCTTCAAGGGAGACGAGGTGGTTGGTGCCGATGTGAATTATTTCATGGGCAGCGATTACAATCTTAAGGCCGGCGAAGAAGTATCCAAGGAGCTGTGTTGCTACGAGGAATTCGACAGATACGAAATCTATATCTATCCGAGGAAAGCAAACTACTAACTCGGAAGAGAAAATATAACGAAATCATTTACGAGGAAAATCATGATAATCTACAACACACTTACTAAGAATAAGGAACAATTCAAACCAAATGTCGAGGGCAAGGTTTCAATGTATACCTGCGGCCCGACAGTGTATCATTTTGCGCATATCGGAAATTTACGTACCTACATCATGGAGGACGTGCTGGAGAAACTGCTGAGGTTTTCGGGCTACGACGTGAAGCGTGTCATGAACATCACCGACGTCGGACACCTTTCATCAGATGCGGACACCGGCGAGGATAAGATGCTTGCGGGCGCAAAGCGCGAGCATAAGAGTGTTATGGAGATCGCGAAGTTCTATACGGACGCTTTCTTCAGCGACTGCGCGAAGCTGAACATTAAGACTCCCGACGTGGTGGAGCCTGCGACCAATTGCATAGACGAGTTTATTCATATGATCGAAGTTCTCCTGGAAAAGGGCTATGCATATAAGGCGGGCGAAAATGTCTACTTTGACACTTCAAAGCTCGAGGAATACTATGTTTTCGGCGCACAGAATGAGGATGAGCTCATGGTCGGCGTCAGGGACGACGTGACCGAGGATACCAATAAGCGTAATAAAAATGACTTCGTTCTGTGGTTTACCAAGTCGAAATTCGAGGACCAGGCGCTTAAGTGGGACAGCCCATGGGGCGTTGGTTATCCCGGCTGGCATATTGAGTGCTCCTGCATAAGCATGAAGCATCTCGGCGAGTATATGGATATACACTGTGGCGGTGTCGACAACATTTTCCCTCATCATACTAATGAGATTGCGCAGAGTGAGAGCTACATGGGACATAAGTGGGTAAACTACTGGTTCCATGTACATCACCTGAATGATGAGACCGGCAAGATGAGTAAGTCAAAGGGAGATTTCCTTACGGTCAGCCTGCTGGAGTCCAAGGGCTATGATCCCATCGTTTACAGGATGTTCTGCCTTCAGAGTCATTATCGCAAGCCGCTCACATTTTCATATGAAGCGCTGGATCAGGCGACGGTGACATATAAGAAGCTTAAGAAGCGTATTGCGGCTCTTGACAGTGCCGGCGAAGCTGATTCTGCGGCAGTTAAGGAGTGGCATGATAAGTTTGTCGATGAGGTTGGAAATGATCTCAATACGTCAATGGGCATAACCCTTGTTTATGATGTTCTTAAGGCTGATATATCGGATGCTACGAAGCGAGCTGTGCTTGAGGATTATGACAAGGTGCTTTCACTTGACCTTCTCAAGGTTGAAGAAGAAGCCGGCGGAGCAGATGTTTCTGATGAGCTCCTTAGTTTTATCGAGAGCAAGATCGCAGAGCGTAAAGAGGCAAAGGCCGCGAAGGACTTCGCAAAGGCCGATGCGATAAGAGAAGAACTACTTGGTAAGGGTGTTCAGATCAAGGATACCAGAGAAGGCACAGTCTGGGAACTGGTGTAATATATGGAAAAAGATTATGTGATGACGCCTCATGAGGTGTCGTCGAAATATTCACCGCTGGCGCTTGCTTATATCGGCGACAGCGTATATGACCTGATGGTTAAGACCTACTTTGTAAAGCAGTCAAATATGCAGCCGGAAAAATACCACAAAAAGGTGACATCGATCGTAAGTGCGGCTGCGCAGGCCGAGTTTGTGACCGGGATAATGGATGAGCTTACAGAAGAAGAGCTTGCGGTATTTAAGAGAGCGAGGAATTCCTCCCCGCATACCAAGGCCAAAAATGCGTCACTCACAGATTACCTGACAGCCACCGGCTTCGAAGCAGTAATCGGGTACCTGTACCTTACCGGCCAGGACACCCGCCTGAATGAGTTAGTATGTAAATCTGTAACACTTTTGTAATGGGGCCTGACCCCATTACGAAAGTGTTACGAAATGGAGTTTTTATGGGATACGAGATATTTGGAAATGATATAACAGAGATCAAGGCTGAGCCGGCCAAGTCTGCGCCGCAGACTCAGGCACCTGAGGAGGAGACTATCGCTCAGAACAACCGCCTCGAGGGCAGAAATGCGGTCCTTGAAGCGATAAAAGCAGGCAGGACCATCGACAAGGTATATATCCAGGATGGCCTGAGGGATGGTGCAATCTCAAATATTCTTTCAAAGCTTAGAGGCACAGGTGCTTCCGTATCCTTTGTTAAAAAGCAGCGTCTTGATATGATGTCCGAGACCGGTCATCATCAGGGCATTATCGCAATGACCACTTCCTATGAGTATTCCGAGCTGGAAGACATATTCGTGCTTGCGAAGAAACGGGGAGAGCCGCCATTTATCATTATTCTTGATGAGATTGAGGATCCGCACAACCTCGGCGCGATAATCAGGACCGCCAACATAAGCGGCGCCCACGGCGTAATCATCCCGAAGCATCGTGCCACCGGCCTTACCGCGACAGTTGTGAGAGCATCAGCCGGCGCGATCAACTTTACGCCCGTCGTAAAGGTCACGAACATCGCCAAGACCATCGAGGAGCTGAAACTGAGGGGTCTCTGGTTTGCCTGCGCCGACATGGAAGGCGAGGTCATGTACAAATGCAATCTTACCGGCGCGATAGGTCTGGTAGTTGGAAATGAGGGCTCGGGCGTTTCACGTCTCGTAAAGGAAAAATGTGACTACATAGTTTCAATCCCGATGATGGGACAGATAGAATCACTTAACGCATCAGTTGCTACGGGCATCCTTGCGTATGAGATAGTAAGACAGAGGTTATCTAAATGACGAAATACGACAAGCTGCCGGATAGCATTATTCTTGAGCTTATCGGCTCCGGCGACCGTGATGCGGAAGAGTTCCTGCTTCTGAAGTATAAGCCCCTCGTTATAAGCGAGACGAGATTCCTTTATCTTGTCGGCGCAGAGACCGAGGACCTTGCCCAGGAGGGCATGATCGGGCTTTTCACCGCGATCAGGGATTATAAGCAGGACATGAATACGAGCTTTCACACATTTGCCACCGTGTGCGTGCGGAATAGGATCCATGCTGCCATAAGCGCTGCCAACCGGCTAAAACATTTCCCGCTGAATAATGCGGTGTCGATCTATTATAACGAGACCGAGGACAGCGCGGAGGAGAAGGACTTCATCAGCGACGAGGAGCATTCCAATCCCGAGAATATCGTCCTCAGGCACGAGAAGATTGAGCAGATGTATGAGGAAATGAACCTGAAGCTGAGCTCGATGGAGAAGATGGTCACCAAGCTTTATCTCGAAGGGCTGTCCCGTAAGGAGATCGCCGACAGGCTCGGCCGGACCGAGAAATCCGTCGATAATGCTCTCAACAGGGTGCACAACAAATTGAAAAACTGAAAAGTGTAGTTAGAGGCAAAATTACTTGACATCAAAACCGCTTTCAAGTAAGATAAGAAACTGTGTGAATCATCACACAAAATTCGCTGTTATAGCTCAGACGGTAGAGCGCAACATCGGTAATGTTGAGGTCACGGGTTCGATTCCCGTTAGCAGCTTAAAGCCCCGGCATATATGTTGGGGCTTTCTGATTTTTATGGAAATGACTTCGCAACCCGAAGTCTTATAAAGGGGAACAAATGAATAAGTTACGTAAAATCTTATACATAATAGCATTTGTCATTACATTCGCCGTCTTCCAGTCGGTCGGTTCTTACGACGTTCACGCCGAAGACCTTAATGTTGTCATCGCACTTACGCCCGATGGAGAGATCGGGGTCGGCGATACCATAACCGCGACAGTCATGATCAGCGGCGACTACGTGGCAAATTATACGATCTATCTTAAGTATTCATCTGGACTTCTCGAGTACCAGTCCGGGGACGGCAATACAGGTTCGATTGCGATATCGGGGTCCGGGCCGACTACCGTTTCCTACACATTTAAGGCAGTAGGAGAAGGCCGCGCCAGCGTATCGACCGACGGCTCGGAGGTATATGATGCCGAGGGCAACCAGCTCACGGTGGCTCATGCCGGCGCAAACATAACCATCGGAACCGTGCAGGAGACCGACAATACTATAAAGGTAGGCTCCGAGACCTACACACTTGTTAATGAATATCACCTTCCGACGCCGCCGAAGGATTACGTTATATCCTATGTTACCCTTGGTGAGAGGGAGTGGTTCTGCTACCAGGCGCCCAACCAGAATCTCAAGGTTGTCTGCCTCCAGAACGTTGACGGCGAGCAGAAATGGTTTGTTTTCGATGAAAAGACACAGAGCTTTTCGCCTTTCCTCGAGTATAAGCTCGACGGCATCAATTATGTCGTTATCAATAAGCCTGACGATGTCAAGCTTCCGGATGGTTTCACTGAGACCAGCCTCACACTTGATAAGACGCAGTTTACAGCATATACGGATGGCAGCGAGAACGGCGTGTTTCTCGTTTATGCCATGAATCCGCGCGGCGAGTCCGGGCTTTACTATTTCGACTCCGAAGAGGGAACGCTCACAAGATATGAGATCGTTAAGAACATGATCGATACGGCAACCGCTCAGAATGCTGCAAGAATCGCATCCGAGTCCAATGCTGCAAATGATTCGGCCAACACCGAGACTACCGAGAAGCAGTATGCTGCACCTCTTTTCGGTGATGACAAGTCAGAGACTGATGAGGAGGAAGGCCTTGTAAGCAGGGAAACCCTGAAGCGCCTTCTTTCCATGATGATCGTTCTTTTCGTTGTGATGTGCATCGTTGTGATAATCCTTGTTGTAAGGACCAGCATCCTTCAGAACCGCCTCGATGGTTACGAGGACGATGATGAAGAAGATGGAAATTACGATGAGGATGAATATGATTACTCATCATCTTCTGATCAATCTCAATCTACCCAGTCTGAGCAGGAAGCTCATGACGCTGAGATAGCTGAACGAGCAAAGCGTGATGCCGCTGATAAAAAAGTTATTGGCAAGAACAAGAGCTACGGCGTGAACGAAGATACAGGCGAGATCCTTCTCGAGGAAGCTGAGGATAATAACGCAGGCGTTAATGTTCCACCTGCAGAAGATCAGCAGATCTCTAAGGTAGAAGAAGCCATGAAGCAGAAGCCTTTCGGTATCGATTCCGCATTCAGTGTGGCTGCACCGGATGAAGCTCCCGAGGGCGAGCATGTATATGTAGAGCAGGGTCCGAAGAAGGACGTTGTAGATAAAGAAACTATAGAGAAGGTTCGCGGTGAGAAGAACGAAGAGCTTGCCGAGGCTGAGGCTGAGCAGGAAGTCGAAGAACCCACCGAACCGATGGAGGAAATCGACGAACCGACTGAGCAGATGGAGATTCCGGAGACTGCAGAGGAAGCTGCCGAAGAGAAAGTTGTTGAGGAACAATCTTCCGAAGAGTCCGAAGAGAACGACGAGGATGTCGACTCAGAAGACGACGAGGAGCCATTTTCACCTATAGAAAAGGCCAAGAATCTCTGGCTCAAATTCACAAACTTCATCAACCCCGCAGACGTAGAAGATGATGAAGTTGAGGATGAGGCAGAAGCTGTAGATTCAGAAGAAGGAGATGATGCAGAAGAAGCTTCCGAAGAGCCCGAAGATAAGAAAGCTGCTGAGAAGACAGAAGCATCTGAAAAGGCATCTGAAGAAAAAACAGAAAAATCATCCAAGAAGTCAAAAAAATCAGAGAAAAAATCAGATAAAGATAAAAAAGTCGTGTTACCTAAGACCGACGAGGAGGAAGAATAATGTCTGAAGAAACAAGATCAAAAAACTTTATTGAGAACATAATCGATAAAGACTTAGCAGAAGGCAAGTACGAGAAGATCGTTACACGTTTCCCGCCCGAGCCAAATGGCTACCTTCATATAGGCCATGCCAAGTCCATACTTCTTAATTATGGTATCGCACAGGAGTACGGCGGACAATTCAACTTCAGATTCGATGACACAAACCCCACAAAGGAGGACGAGGAATTCGTTAACTCCATCATCGAAGATATCAAGTGGCTTGGTGCGGATTTCGGCGGCAAGGTTCTCTATGCCTCCGACTATTTCGACAAGATGTATGAAGTTGCAATCAAGCTTATAAAGAAGGGCAAGGCCTATGTCGATGACCTTTCGGCTCAGGAGATAAGAGAGTACCGCGGTACCCTTACCGAGCCCGGAAAGAACAGTCCTTACCGTGACAGAAGTGTTGAGGAGAATCTCAAACTCTTCGAGGAAATGAAGGACGGCGTATATGAAGACGGCGCCAAGGTTCTTCGTGCGAAGATCGATATGGCTTCTCCTAATATAAATATGCGTGACCCGGTCATTTACCGTATTGCTAGAATGACTCATCATAATACCGGCGACAAATGGCTCATTTACCCGATGTATGATTTTGCGCATCCGCTGGAGGATGCTTTCGAGGGTATCACGCACTCGCTCTGTACGCTTGAGTTCGAGGACCACAGACCGCTTTACGACTGGGTTGTTCAGGAGGCTGAGTTTGAGAATCCGCCGAAGCAGATCGAGTTTGCAAAGCTTTATCTTACAAATGTTGTCACAGGCAAGCGTTATATCAAGAAGCTGGTTGAGGACGGTGTGGTTGACGGTTGGGATGATCCCAGACTTGTTTCACTCGCTGCACTTCGCCGCCGCGGTTTCACGCCGAGCTCTATCAAGACCTTTATGGAGCTGTCAGGTATATCCAAGTCACAGAGCTCCTGCGACTATGCAATGCTTGAGTACTGCATAAGAGAAGATCTTAAGCCGAAGGCTCCGAGATATATGGGCGTTCTGCGTCCGCTGAAGCTTATAATCGATAACTATCCTGAAGGACAGACGGAAGAGTTCGAGATTGAGAACAATTCGGATGATCCTGATGCAGGTATGAGGAAGATTACATTTTCAAGAGAATTATACATCGAGCAGGATGACTTTATGGAAGAGCCGCCTAAGAAGTATTTCCGCCTCTTCCCCGGTAACGAGGTCCGCCTCAAGGGCGCTTACTTCGTTAAATGTACCGGCTGCGATAAGGATGCCGAGGGCAACATTATCGCCGTTCACGGAACCTATGACCCTGAGACACGCTCAGGCAGCGGGTTCGAAGGACGCAAGGTCAAGGGCACAATCCACTGGGTTAATGCCGCAGACGCAATCGATGCTGAGGTAAGACTTTATGAGAACCTTATCGATGAAGAGAAGGGCAAGCTTAACGATGACGGCACCCTGAACTTCAATCCGAATTCGCTCGAAGTACTTGAGTCAAAGCTTGAGGCAGCTTCCGCTGACTTTAAGCCGGGCGATCACGTACAGTTCATCAGAAACGGCTACTTCGTAGTCGACACAAAGGATTCGACCCCTGACCATATGGTATTTAACCGCGTTGTCGGCCTGAAGAGCTCCTACAAACCAGCATAAATATGTATAAAATGTGTCCGGGGTCAGACCCCGGACACAAAAAGTTCACAAATTTACGAGGCATAAATGAATAAGAATTACATAATAGAGAATATAAAGGACTTTCATCTCCGGGATGTTCTGGAGTGCGGCCAGTGTTTTCATTTTGAACGTATTGATTCGGGAATTAATCCGGATGAGTTCGAGTATGAGATCGTTGCGAAGGACAGGATCCTCCGGATCAAAGAAGAGCCGGACTCGGAAGGTGTAAGGCTGACATTTTTTAATACAGAGAAATGGGAGTATGATACGGTCTGGAAAGATTATTTTGATCTGGACAGGGATTATGCCGAAATCAAGGGATATATCATCGAGGCCGATCCGAGGCTTGAGGATATAATCTACGAGAACAGCGGCATCAGGATTCTTAACCAGGATTTCTTCGAGACGCTTATTTCGTTTATCATTTCTCAGAATAAACAGATTCCGCAGATAAAGCAGGTTGTGAAGAATCTGTCCTCAGAGCTCGGCTCGAAGTTCGATATCACGATGTTCGACAGGCCGGACCTGGAGTTCGATGCGTTCTTCCCGACGCCCGAACAGCTGAATCTGGCATCCGAAGACGAGATAAGAAGCTCCAAATGCGGCTTCAGGGCACCATATATCAAGGATGCAGCCGAGAAGGTTTATAACGGTGAGATAACGCTGGAAATGCTTTCGAAGCTCGATACTGATGAGGCAAGAGAAGTTCTCATGTCGATCCACGGCGTCGGCGAAAAGGTAGCAAACTGCGTGCTGCTTTTCGGACTCGGCCGGAGAGAGGCATTTCCCGTTGATGTATGGATGAAGAGAATCTGCGAATACATGTACTACGATGAGGCTGATACACCGAAAGCCATCATCGAAGAGGATGCCCGCAAACGCTTCGGCAAATACGCCGGTTACGCCCAGCAGTACCTCTTCATGTACGGTCAGAAACACAAAATTGGGATCAAAAGATAGATTAAACCATGGTATCCAATGGATACTTTTGCAGAGAAGGGCTGTTTTCAGCCCTTTTTTGGTTGATTATTACTATATATCTTATTATTATATATTTGACATATATGACAGTCGGAAATTGGAAGGAAGGGTAAAAATGAGAGAAAGTTTTTTTGATTTTAAAAGACTATCAGGCTTTATTACGGCGGTAGTCTTTTTACTGTGTTTTACTATATTTTACGGAAGCACGGTTTTGGCTGCAGATGATGAGGTGGAATTTGTAAATATAAGGGTTGAAGGTGTTTCGGGTAATATAGCTTTGAGTTCCGAGAATCCATATTATATAAATGGCGAAAGCAGCGCAAGGTCCAGTGCGAGCAATTATAATCTGTATTTTGATAAAAACAACCAGAAAATATATTTAAATGGATTTAAAGGCAGAAGTTTGAATTTTGGAAATCAGGATGCTACGGTCCTGTATAAAACGGTCACAATTGATGTTAAAGGAACAAACACCATTGGTTCTGATGATACTAACAGGCCGTTGGTTTCTTATGGAGCCCGCAGTGTCATTATAACCAGTAGCACTAATGGAACCTTAAATTTAAAAGCAGGTTATTACAAAAATGCCAAAAGCGGTATACATGTTGGCTTTGGTGGCGGAAATACCTATGATTCAAATCTTACCATAAAAGGAAATGTAATAATTGATATAGATCTTGATACTCCTATGGATGATGAGGCTACTTACGGATCTGTCGGAATCAGCGCACATAATGTTTTTGTTTCGAATCAGGCATCTGTAGATATTGATATAGATGGTATTTGTACAAGACAGAATTATTGTATACAAGCCAGGAAGAAAACCGTAAGTATAACCACAAACAAGGAAATATCATTAAAGGCTTATAATCCGGTTAAAGATTATAAATCCGATCATTCTTTTGGTATATATATTAATGATACTACCAATCCCGAATTCATTCTTCAGAATTGTCCGAAGCTTTTTATTCAGTCAGTTGGTTATTATCCTGATACAATGAGTAAGAATGTGATTGGTGAAGAAGGTATAGAAGGCTACAAAATCACCAACACAGGTGTTGACCAGCAATCTTATGTATCGGATCTTACAACCACTATTGAACAATCAAAAGAGAACATCACTGAAGTAAGTGTAAATGTTGTCAAACCGGTACACGGCAAAAAGGCATTATTATCTAATATTACTGTTGATAAGGATGCTCCTTATTATATCGCTTCCGAGCGGCCCTGCTATTGGCTTAAGGCTTCTTATGGACATGAAGGAGATTTTCCTCAAATTAACGATCAAACCTTTGAAAAGGGTGAATACTATGACAGCGTAATCTATTTAAGAGCGAAGTCGGGCTATACCTTTGATTATGCAGATTATCAATCAACAATTAATCCTAAGGTAAACGGAATAACCAGAAGTTCAGTGGCAAGTGGAAACGGTTCGACTATATTTAATGCTCAAATATGGAAGAATAACGATGTAACTTACTATGTGATCCACAGAACATATAAGTGTGAAGGCTTACCGCTTAGTGGCAGCGCTATAGGTGTTAATATGTCTACCGGGTTTATAGGCAGCGGATATTCTGTAGAAAGAAGCCAAGTAGATGTACAGTATTATGACCGTGATAAATTTATGGTATATAAATACTGGTGGGAGGATGCATCGGGAAATGAAGTAGATACGGAAGGTATATTTGAAGGAAACAGAAAATATACCTGTAAAGCCATCCTTCAACCCATTAATGGCTATACCTTTGATGGATCCGGAAGTACCTATAATGGTCAGGTCGCATTTAACCAAGAGGTTGACGGTGTGAAATCTACAAGACTTAATGGTAATTTTCCTGATTATGGTCTTACTAATGTAGAGGATTATCTTCTGGTAAGTAAGGATTATCTTACGGGACCCGAGGAAATCGATAAAATAAATATTGTAATGGAAAAAGGTTCTGTCGGAATGCCAACTTCAGGCTACACTGCAGCCTCTTCAGATGTCCGTATTGTTGATAATGCTGAATTAAGTATTACATATGCTGTCGCCTCTAAAAAGAAAATGAATTATTATGAGGTTATTCAGGAGTTGAGGGAGGCTTTATTTGCCGGAGATGAAAATAGATTTAATGAAATAATTGAAGAATATGGTCTACAGGAAGTAGGTGATACATTTGAAGAGGGACTATATTATTATCCGGTAATCAGTCTCAGATCGATGTCAGGATTTAAATTCAAAGTCGATTCAGATGGAAAACCAGATGTTAATGTACTCTTAAATGATGAATCAGGTCACGTTGATGCGATAGATGGTTCAAGCAGTACAAGTATTACTGTATATTTAGAACCGTTTATATCTATATCAGTACCGGAGATCACGACCTCATCACTTCCTGATACAAGAATGGGTTTGTATTATAATGAGGACCCGGATGGCTTTAAAATTGAAACTAATACAATCGTAAAAACGTGGTCCATAGTTTCTGGTTCACTTCCTTCCGGAATCAGTCTTACATCTGATGGTTATATAAAGGGAAAGGCATATGGAGGTACTTCCGGCACCTATACATTTTCGGTTAAAGTTGAAAATGATGCCGGCAGCTCAGTTAAGGAAATGTCGATGACGGTTCTACCGACAGTAGAGATAACAGATGTAAAAATAAATTTTGATAAGATTCCTATAGAAGGACAGTATGCAGATAAATCATTTACATTTGATGTTACTCCTGCTGAGGCAAAACCTTATATAAAAGCTGAATATGAATTAAGCTTTTCTGCGTATTATTCTTCCGTAATTTCAAAAGTTGAAAACGGTGATGAGATTATCCCAGGATTATATTATATTTCGTTTTATTTAATTGTAGATGATGACTATCAGGATGCGATTGAATTTAAAAAGCCCTATTCGTTATCAATACCGACGCTTAACTATGAGAATGATTCTTTTTATCTGAATAATTTTTATTGTATGTATAGCAAGATATATTATGTGAATAATGGTCATACAGTAGATGAAATTCCTTTTAAATATTCTGAGTGTGAGATTTCGGGTCATGAAAAATACTATAAGTGTTTAGATTGTGGTAAATGTTTTGAAGACGATCAATGTATTACTGAAGCTCCTGAGGAAAGTTTTGTTATAAAACCCAGGGGTCATTATTGGGAATATACTTATGTGGATAAAGATAAGCATAGTATGATTTGTAAATATGATTACACACATATAGGAGAAGGCGCTCATGAGTGGGATGATGGATTTGTTTCAGAATATCCGACATGTACGGAAGCCGGAGTGTTCAGATATACCTGTAATTTATGTCATGGTACAAAAGAAGAGGAAATATCGGCTACAGGTCATGAAATGGGTGACTGGACTTCAGTAGACGATGAAAAACATACGAGAAAATGTATCCACCTGGGATGTACGGAGAGTGAAACTGAAGAACATAACTATGAGGTAATATCTACAACTCCCGCAACTGAATATAGCACAGGAGAGATAAAGTATCAGTGTACGGTCTGCGGACACGAATATGTAGAAGAAATTCCGAAGCTTGATCATACACATGACATGACTAAGACTGATAGAGTTGAAGCAAAATGTGAGACTGCCGGAAACATCGAATACTATACCTGCTCAAAATGTCATAAGACGTTCTCTGACGAAGGCGGAGTATTTGAGGTTTCTGAGGATGATATAGTAATTCCTGCGACAGGTCATGATTATGAAGTGATCTATGAAGAAGAGGCTACAGTAACTACTGATGGCAAGAAGGTATCGAAGTGTAATAACTGCGGTGATGAAGTGACGGAGATAATTCCGAAGCTTCCTGCTCCGCCGACGCCAACACCGACTCCGACGCCAACACCGACTCCGACACCTACATCGGATCCGGGATTGACAGCAACACCGACGCCTGCTCAGGCAACACCGACACCGGAAACACAGCCGACTGAGGACCCCGGTACACAGCCGACACCTTCAGCAGGACCGGAAGAGTCAAAGCCTGAAACACCTTTCAGTGCAGGCAGCACGGAGGACGAGCTTGATAAGGCAATCGCGGCGCTTCCGGATGATAATGATCCGGCAGGAACTGAGTTTGCAGGACTTCAGGCAAAGGTAACAAAGGTTACAAAGAACAGCATAAAGCTTTCCTGGAAGAAGATAAGCGGAGCCGACGGATATATCATCTACGCAAATAAATGCGGAAAGAAAAACAAATACGAGAAGCTTACTACCGTAAAGAAGAACAGTATTACCATAAAGAAGGTAGCCGGAAAGAAGCTGAAGAAAGGTACATATTATAAGTTCCTGATAGTTTCGGTAGACAGCGGTAAGAAGGTTCTTTCAACGTCAAAGACCATCCACGTTTCCACAACCGGCGGAAAGAACTGTAATGATAAGAAGGTTACGACCAAGGCAAAGGGCGGTAAGGTTGCATTAAAGGTCGGGAAGACATTTAAGCTTAAGGCAAAGGCCGTGCCCGAGAAGAAGAATAAGAAGGTGGCCCGCCACAGAAAGGTCGCATACGAAAGCACCGACGAATCGGTTGCAACAGTATCAGCGAAGGGCGTGATCACTGCAAAGAAGAAGGGTACATGCTACGTATATGCATACGCCCAGAACGGCGTCGCAGCCAAGATCAAAGTAACGGTCAGATAGTAAAATGATAGTAAAGTGAGTAAAAAGCGGACGGTTCGGATTGACCTATCGGAATGAGTCAGTCTGAACCGTCTGTTTTGATTTATTTTAGTTAAAAAAGTGCTTGATTTTTATATAATTAGTGTTACAATATGATTTGTGTTAGCACTCTGGTATAATGAGTGCTAAAATAGAAAAAGTATTTGTTATCCAAAGCATTTGCAATGGATATAAGAAGGAGGAATGAAAAATGACTATCAAACCATTAGGTGACAGAGTAGTTCTTAAGGCTGCTGAGAAGGAAGAAACAACAGCATCCGGAATCATACTTACCGGCAATTCACAGGAAAAGCCTCAGTATTCAGAGGTTATCGCTGTAGGACCCGGAAAGGTTGATGATGAAGGTAAGACCATCCCCATGAATGTTAAGGTCGGACAGAAGGTTATCTACCAGCAGTATGCAGGTTCAACAGTTAAGTTTGAGGATGAGGAATATACAATTGTTGGTCAGGACAGCATTTTAGCAGTAGTAGAGTAATATATGGAGGCGAAATTTAAAATGGCAAAAGAAATAAAGTATGGTGCTGAAGCAAGAAAAGCACTTGAATCAGGCGTAAATCAGTTAGCAGATACAGTCAGAGTAACACTTGGTCCCAAGGGACGTAACGTAGTTCTCGCAAAGTCCTACGGTTCACCACTCATCACAAACGATGGTGTGACGATCGCTAAGGAAATCGAGCTCGAGGACGCATTTGAAAATATGGGCGCTGCAGTAGTTAAAGAAGTTGCTACTAAGACAAATGACGTCGCAGGCGATGGTACAACAACAGCTACTGTTCTTGCTCAGGCAATGATCAACGAAGGAATGAAGAACCTGGCAGCTGGTGCTAACCCCATCGTTCTTCGTAAGGGAATGAAGAAGGCAAGTGACGCAGCAGTTGATGCTATCGTAAAGATGAGCCAGCCTGTTGATGGCAAGGATCAGATCGCTAAGGTTGCAGCTATCTCAGCAGGCGACGAAGAAGTAGGCGAGCTTGTTGCAGACGCTATGGATAAGGTTTCAAAGGACGGCGTTATCACTGTTGAAGAGTCCAAGACAATGAAGACAGAGCTTGACCTTGTTGAAGGTATGGAATTCGACAGAGGTTACGTATCAGCTTACATGTCAACAGACATGGAGAAGATGGTAGCTGAGCTTGAGAATCCTTACATCCTTATCACAGATAAGAAGATCTCAAATATCCAGGAAGTACTTCCTGTTCTTGAGGAGATCGTTAAGACAGGCGCATCACTCCTTATCATCGCTGAGGATGTTGAGGGTGAGGCTCTTACAACACTTATCGTTAATAAGTTAAGAGGAACATTTAACGTAGTAGCAGTTAAGGCTCCGGGATACGGCGACAGACGTAAGGATATGCTTCAGGATATCGCAATCCTTACAGGTGGTGAGGTTATCTCATCTGACCTTGGTCTTGAGCTTAAGGATACAACACTTGATCAGCTCGGACGTGCTAAGAGCGTTAAGGTTACAAAAGAGAATACAACTATCGTTGACGGACTTGGCGACAAGACACAGCTTCAGGATCGTATCGCTCTTATCAAGAGACAGATCACTGAGACAACATCTGACTTCGATAGAGAGAAGCTTCAGGAAAGACTTGCCAAGCTGGCAGGCGGCGTAGCTGTTATCAGAGTAGGTGCAGCAACAGAGACAGAGATGAAGGAAGCTAAGCTTCGTCTTGAGGATGCTCTTAATGCAACTCGTGCAGCAGTTGAAGAGGGAATCATTTCCGGTGGTGGCGCAGCTTACGTTCACGCTATCAAGACAGTTGAGCAGCTTGCTGACGGTCTCGAGGGCGATCAGAAGACAGGTGCCAAGATCATCGCTAAGGCTATGGAGGCTCCGCTGTTCCACATCGTTGAGAACGCAGGTCTTGAAGGCGCAGTTATCGTTAATAAGGTTAAAGAGTCTGATGACAAGACAGGCTTCGATGCATATAAGGAAGAGTACGTTGACATGGTAGCTACAGGAATCATCGATCCCGTTAAGGTTACACGTTCAGCACTTCAGAATGCTACATCGATCGCAAGCACACTACTTACAACAGAGTCTGTAGTAGCAGATATCAAGGAAGACACACCTGCAATGCCCGCAGCACCCGGCGGCATGGGCGGAATGTACTAGAAAAGGTCATCATCCGCAGGTTAGGGAATAAGAAAAAGCTCGTCAGCATGCTTGCCATGCTATGACGGGCTTTTTCTTATTCCCTTAACCAGAATGGTTTGGCCAAAGTATGTATGAGGAAATTGATTTGCGTAGCAAATCTTGAAGCGACGAAGTCGCGTATTTCCGAATACTACGTGGCCAAAACTGCGGATGATGATTAGATTTCTGTATTCCAATAATACGTTGAATGGTATATAATAATATATTATTGTATTGGTTTAAGGAGGTTACAAAATGAAGCGATTGATTAAACTTTTGATCGTTGGTGCACTTACCTTAGGATTTATACTTGCCGGTTTTGGTTCTGCAGGTGTTAATGCTGCAGGAATTCCTAAACCGGAGGGTTTTGTTACACCTTATGAGAAGTATGGAAAGCTTAAGGTTGTTTTTGATTCTGAAGCCGGATATCCACGGCTTTGCGACAAGGATGGTAAGCCTGTGCAGCTTAAGGGTGTCAGTTTACCAATTCATTCAGATTCAGAAAATAGTTGGATAGACTATGCAGCGTCTTATGATTCTCTTGCATATGACTTTAAATGTGACTTTATCCGTATTGCTTTGGATAGTATTGCAAATCTTGAAACTTTTTCATATGCGATAAATACGTCAATTAATAAAGGCTTGTATGTCATTATTGATTTACGAAGTTTAAATTTAGATTATCTAAATGCAATTACCTCTGGGGCTGCAGGCGTGGATAATATTCTCTTCGAGGTTTCTTCTCTGGAACAGCTTCAAATAATTCGTGAAAAAGAAGAAGGTAACACGCCTAATATTGTTATTATAGATACTGACGACCTTAGTAATGCACCTGTAATTGAAGATAATCAGATCCTGTATTCGGTACATTTTAATTCAGAGACTGATGATTTTGATGACAGTGTATTAAAGACCGAGATTGAAAATGCGCTTGAAAGCGGCAAGGCTCTTTTCTGCGATGAGTGGAGCACTGCTAAGGCTGATTCAACCACAGGTCCATATATTAATAATTCAGAGAAATGGCTTGGCTATCTTGAAGAGATGAAGATAGGCTGGTGTTATTCTTCACTTACAAATACAGGTAAACCGGCAGAAGTATTTAAGACTACAGCTAAAGAAGAGCCTGAAGATACTGATTCAGACGGCATTCCTAACTGGGATTATTCAACCGATGATTCTAATAAGGATCTTACTATATCCGGTATTTATCTACGTGCTAAGCTTCGTGGCGATGAGACTCCTGTTTTCGGAAATGAACTTATGCTTTTTGATTTCCAGTCAGGTGTAGCTAACTGTGTTCGTATAGATGACCAAAATCATACGTTAAGTAATTATGATTTTTCTGTAAAGTCTATTTCTGATAGTAATAAAGCATTATACCTTAGTGCGATAGATACTGAAGGTGAAGGAGCATTTGGTGATAAGGGTGTCAGGTTAAAATTTAATACGACAGCAACCTATACTCCTTACAGAAGACTGACATTTAAAGTATATATAGAAAGCCTTGAAGATCTTGTTGATGATCAGCTGGTTATATATCCTGTTTTTGTTTCACCCACACTTAATTGGTGGGGGCAGACCACTTCCGTGACACTGACAGCTGACGACTTTTCACAGGATCCTGAAACCGGTCTTCTGGTAGCTTATGTTGATTCCGATTATACTCATGTCCTTCATGAGGGTACTGACAAGCTTGACAACATGGTGCTTTTGATCGGTGATACAAAAGGCTTTTATATTGATGATATTGCCCTTACCAGCTGTTATAACGGTGATTATGAAGACAGACCGCTTCCTCCTTATAATGCCGGAAAATTCATTGGTTTCCCGATGACATTTGAAAGTGATTCAAGAGAGAGCTGGAGACCTGACGGTAATACAAAGATGGATCATACAACCATAACATTAAAAGAGGTGATAGAAGGAGATCATGCTCTGACATTCCCTCTTAAACTGAAGGTTGGAAAAAATACCCGAGGAGACGGTGCAAGACTTACAACCGACCAGAATATATTTGACAGTGCTACAAGCAAGACATATGATGCATTTGCTATGAATGTTTATCTTGAAAAGGGGAAGGCAACCACCGGTTCACTTGTTCTTGCGGTTGCTTCAGTTCCTAATGAGTATCCATACTGGTATGAATCCGGAGAACAGCTTTTTGATCCTCTTAAAGAAGACGAAACCATCACAACACCTGATGGTAAGGAACTTCTTAAGTACTGTGTATATATTCCTCTTAATAATATTACAGCTAATTATTGTGAGAATCCTTTCGATGCCGGATATCTTAGAAATATCGTTCTGATAATCAGTGGAGATGATACTGATTATAACGGACTTGTTTACTACGACAACATCCGTTACGTTGATGCTCAGAATCTGGATAATATTGATAAAGAATATAACTATAATCAGCATGCTGACATCCTGCTTCCGCTGGCTGCTAAAGAAGAAGGAAAGGTTCACCATGCCGAGGAAGCTATTCTTGTAATTGAAGACGCTCTCTTTACACCTGAGATTCTCGAGAGAAATGATGTCTCACTCGCTGATATCCTTGATAATCTGACTTCCATAAATAATAATACTCTCCAGGATATTATGGAGCTATATACGGAAATCAACAATGAAAAGATCAAGAATGACGATCTGGATGCTTATAAGGATGCAGAGAAGATGAAGGAAGTCTGCAAGGACCTCGGTGCTACAGATAACCAGATAAAAGATATGATAGATCCTCTTGTTGAAGCTCTGTTAAAGGATGTAAAAGATCTGAAAGATGCAAATGCCACTCTTTCCGACGAGATCGATGACAAGAAGCAGGAGCTTCAGGATAAGACCGACGAACTTGACGAGATCCAGAAAAATGTAGATGCAAAAGATGATGATCTTAAGAAACTGAATGATGAAGCAGATAAGACTGCAAAGGAAATCGATAAGCTTAAGGAAGATATCAAGAAGCTTGAAGAAGAGAAGGCTGCCCAGGATGCTAAGATCGCAGAGCAGGAAGCTCTTATCAAGAAGCTTCAGGATGACGCAGGTTCATCCGAGACTCCTGATAAACCGGGAACGACCGATAAATCAGAAGTAACGCTTAAGGTTGGCGACGAAGTAGTGGTTGGCAAGGGTGTTTACAAGATAACCGCTGTCGATGAGGTGACATTTACAGGCCCTACTTCTTCAAAGCTGAAGAAATTCACAATCGATAGCACCGTTAAGCTTATTGACGGTAAAGAATACAAGGTAACAGCTATTGCTGCAAATGCTTTCAAAGCTAACAAGAAACTTGCGAACGTTACGATAGGGGAGAATGTTGCATCTATCGGTAAGAACGCATTTAACGGATGTAAGAAACTGAAGACTATCACTGTTAAGACCGAGCTGCTTACGACTAAAAATGTCGGCGCCGGCGCTTTCAAGGGTATCAAGAAGAAGGCAACCTTCAAGGTTCCGGCTTCAATGAAGAAGGCTTACAAGAAGCTCTTTAGTAAGAAGGGCGCAAAGAAGCCTAAGGTTAAGTAATAGGGGAGGTACATTTTTATGAAAAGAATTATAAAAAGAATTATCGTTGGCGCTATTACTTGCGGATTTGTGCTCGCCGGATTCAGCCCGATCACAGCAAAGGCGGATGGCACGGATCCTATGGATGGCTGGACAATTGATGGAAGCAAAATGATATCACCCGCTATTGAAGTGACACCTGAGGATGGAAGCGTAGAATATGAAGCGATTTCAATGAATCTTTATCTTGAAAGAGAGCCGACAACCGGAATGATGACTATCGCCGTAGGATCGGATCCTGATTCTGGTGATACCGAGTATACATCTTTGGAAAACTATATTTCCGAAGGGGAAGACCATGAAGAAGTGACGACATCTGACGGAACTATTCTTTATAAATATAGCTTATATTTGCCGTTAAATCCGGTTATAGATAATTATGGAGAAAACCCTTTTGAAGATAATGCATATCTAGATAAGATTGTAATTATTGTTAATAATCAGTCTGATTATGATGGAACGATAACTTACGACAATGTTCGTTATGTTGATGCTGAAAACCTTGATGATATTGATACTGAATATAATCTAATTTCACATTTTATAAGTTTATGTTTTTGTATAGGACAAGGAAATGCCAGGCCAAAGCATTATGCAGCTTTTGCAATAGCAATTTGTAATCCTCTGTTGGATATAGAAGTTATTGAAGGTTATGGTCCATGTACTGGCATGAGATATGATGAAATTATCGTTTTAGTTGATATCGACTATCTTACTTCTAAACAGTTAGCTGCACTTTTGAAGGAGCTTGAGACTGATTATCTGCTTTTTGATAATGTTCATGAAAAAATCTATAATAAAGGTTCTAAATTCATTACAGATTTTGTTGCGGATCTTGATGAAGGAGATGTTTCTCAGAAATGTTTAGGGATATTATTAGGTGATTATCTTCAACTAAATGAAGACATGCTTCTTAATGGAGATGAGACTGCATATACTGATTTCGGCGCTTTTGCAGATAACTTAAGAGCACTTGGAGTTTCTGACGATACTATAAATAAATCCATTGATCCGGTTACTAAGGCTCTGATAGATAAGGTCGCTGATCTTTCAAAGTCAAATAAAGAGATCGAAGAAGAGATTGCTGAAGTACAAGAACAGCTTGAAGAGAAGCAGCAGGCTATCGATGATAAAGATAAGGAGATCGGCGAAAAGTCATCAGAGATCGATAAGCTTAAGAAGGAAAATGAGAAGAATGCCGCTGATGTAGCTGAACTTGAGAAGAAACTTAAGGAACTCGAGGATGAGAAGGCTAAGACCGATGCCAAGATCGCAGAGCAGGAAGCTCTTGTTAAGAAGCTTCAGGATGAAGCAGCCGGCAAGACCGATCCCGGAACTAATCCGTCTACCGATGATAAGCCGTCAGTCACTCTCAAGGTTGGCGATACATTCGTTGTCGGAAATGGCATCTATAAGATTACATCTGCTGACGAGGTTACTCTTGTGAGCCCGAAGTCTGACACTTTGAAGTCATTTACAATAGAAGATACTGTAAAACTTATGGATGGAAAAGATTATAAGGTTACAGCTATTGAGGCAAATGCTTTCAAAGAAAATGTTAAGCTTACAAAGGTTACGATCGGAGCGAATGTAGCTAAGATCGGCAAGAACGCATTTAACAAATGTAAGAAGCTTAAGACCATCACGGTTAATACCGAGCTGCTTACATTAAAGACCGTTGGTTCAAATGCTTTCAAGGGAATAAAGAAGAAAGCTACCTTCAAGGTTCCGGCTTCGATGAAGAAGGATTATAAGAAGCTCTTTACCAAGAAGGGCGCAAAGAAGCCGAAGATAAAATAATTAAGTATAATCAAATGAAAAAATCCGTCGGAATGAAATGACATTCCGGCGGATTTTTCCGTCCCCCTGTGCAGTCTATACTATATATCTGTTATAGTATATACTTCTGTATTCTTTCGGGGTAATCCCCGTGATCTTCTTAAACATCTGGATATAGTAGCTGTAGGATCTGAAACCGAGAGCATTTGATATTTCGATGAATCGTAGCTCCGTATTCGTAAGGTATTCCTTTGCAAGCTCAATTTTTTTTGTATCGATATATGAGCCGATGGTTTTGCCTGTCTCTTTTTTGAAGAGAGCGCAGAGATAGGATTTGTTAAGCTTGACATTTTCGGTTATATCCTTAACACTGATCGGCTCGGTTATATGGTCATTTATATATTTAATGGTTTTGGTGACATGAATGCTGTATCTGTCGTTTTCCGCAATCTGAGCCATTCTTTCGGCATAGTCATAAACCATTGTTTTATGCAGACGGTTGATTTCGTCTGCTTTTTTCAGTTTATCAACTTTTCTGATATAGAGATCACTCAGAGTATAAGCGACCTCTGATGGCATGCCCTTATCAATGCAGTGTCTTGTAATCATGGAGATGCTTATGATGAAATGGTAGAGTACATTTCTAGCAAGATCATCTGAAAGAACTCCAAGTCCTTTATCCATAAGGGAAAAACCGCGGGATTTAAGCCCCTCGATATTTCCGGTACTTACAAGATGATAAAAACTGAATTCATCATCCGGATCAGTGTGACGTACAGAGTCGTCATTTTGTTCCATAAGCGTATTCAACAGGTCAGAATTCATTTTCCCCATAAGATATTCTCCTTTTAAATATGTTGTAAAAATATATAAAAGGTCAGTCTGAGACTGTAACTCAATACTACCAAAAACAGAAACAATATTTCTTACAAAAATCGAACATTTTTACAATAAATCGTTATATAAAAATATAAATTCATATATAGTATATCGTCTGCAAATAATAAAATAAGATTACATATATTGATCGTATTCTAAAAAGGAGGTTTTTTAACATGAAACGATTTGTTAAACGAATGATCGTTGGTGCTCTTGCCTGTGGATTTCTGCTTGCCGGATTCAGTCCTGTAACAGCAAATGCCAAGGGTATCGATAAGCCCACCGGTCATGTAACGCCATACGAGAAGTACGGCGATCTTAAAGTTGCAGAAGACAGTTCTACTGGTTATATGCAGCTTTGCGACGAAAACGGTAATCCCGTGCAACTTAAAGGTATGAGTACATTTGGTCTTCAGTGGGGAGATGGAAACTGGATACTTAATGATGCTGCATTTGATGCACTTGCTTATGACTGGAACTGTGACATTATAAGGCTTGCTATGTATGTTACCGAAACCGGATATGCAGATGATCCCGCTGCAGGACTCGAAAGAGTTGAGCAGGGTATTCAGCTTGCTACCGAAAGAGGAATGTATGTTCTGGTTGACTGGCATATCTTAAGTCCCGGAGATCCGACAAATGAGGTTTATCTTAATGCAGGAAAGAATCTTCCAGTATATACAGACATAAAGGAAGCCCATCCGGATTATAATGGCGCTCAGCTTTTCTTCGCATATCTGTCCGAAAAATACGGAGATCAGGGAAATGTGCTTTTTGAGACAGCTAATGAGCCTAACGGACTTGGCTCAGAAGCAGCTGCAGCTTCTGTATGGTCAGAAAAGCTTCTTCCTTATCATCAGGGAGTTGTTAATGCAATCCGTGATTATGATAAGGATCCTAATCCTAATATCGTTATCTGTGGTACTGATAACTGGAGCCAGTTTGTCGATGCACCTGTTTCTGATCCTGTAGTTGATCCAGCAGTTGCAAATGGATCTGCACTAGATGATCAGATCATGTATACTGTACATTTTTATGCAGGTACACATGATACAGAGCCCGATGAAGATGGAAATTACTGGTTAGGTTCCAAGATTGAGAAGGCACTTGAGGGTGGTATTGCTGTATTCTGTACAGAGTGGGGTACATCTGAAGCTACCGGAGATGGTGGTCCTTACATCAACTATGCTGAGAGATGGCTTGATTTTCTTGCTGATATGAAGATCAGCTGGTGTTCATGGTCACTTGCTCTTAAGAACGAGATTTCTGCATCAATGCTTAAGACAGCAACAAAAGAGCCGATTGACCTTGATGATGACGGAATTCCTAACTGGGATACTGCTACAGATGGAACTAATACAGATCTTTCCATAACAGGTCTTTATGTTCGTTCTAAGATTCGCGGAGACGTTGCTCCGATGTTTGGATCTTCTGTAAATATACTTGATTTTGAGGATGGAAGTACAAATGCATCTGTACAGTCATACACAGATGGTGAAGGTAATCCAGGTGCATATAATGCTGAAAATTATCCGCTCAGTGTTACTACTTTATCGGATGGAAATAAGGTTTTGGAAGCTGGTGAAATAAGTGGAGGACCTTGGAGTGGAGCACGTATTTCATTCCAGGATCTTGGTACAGCTTATTCACTTTATAGTGATCTTACATTTGATGTTTATCTACCTGATGGAACATCTCTTGTAAATGATAAATTTGAGATTCAGCCAATCATACAGACTGAAAAACTTAATTGGTGGGGACAGCTTTCACAGATAACACTTACTCCAAGTGATTTTGCTCTTGATGATTCTACAGGACTTATGAAAGCAACGGCAAAAGTTAATTATGATTCCATTAAGGCGGCAGATGATAAACTTGGTCATATCACGCTTCTTTTTGGAGACACAAAAGGATTCTACCTTGATAATATCGGTCTCGAAATGTTCTATAACGGAGACATTTCCAGTAAACCTGTAGTTCCTGATCAGCCCGGTTCATTTCTTTATCTTCCTTTCTACTTTGAAAATGATCAGAGAGAAGGCTGGAAGCCGGATGGAGATTCAAAGATCGATTACCAGACGATTTCCATTGATGAAATTGATGAATATGATCATGCTATGTCCTTCCCTGCTAAGCTTGAAGTTGGAAAGAATGATTGGGAAGACGGTGTAAGACTTACAAGTCCTTTCGGAATCTGTTCTCTTGAAGATTCTAAAGAATATATTGCATTTGCAATGAATATATATGTTGATAAGGATAAAGCTACAACTGGTAAGATCGGTATCGAAGTATGTCCGATTCCGGATGGTGACGGATGGTGGTATCAGGCCGGACAGATAGTTATAGATCCTGTTAATGGTGGAACTCCTGTTACTACACCAGGCGGAAGAGAATTACTTAAGTTTAGTGGATTTGTTCCATTAAACAAGGATATTGAAAATTATGGTGAGTATACACATCCGGATAATGTTCCTTTAAGAAATATCGTACTTGCTCTTCATAATCTTGATTCTGATTTTGACGGACGCATTTATTATGACAATATCACTTTAGTTGATAGATATATTGGCTTTGCTGATGGTGAATTTGCTATAGGTCAGCATTCTGACATCATTTTCCCTCTTGCTATGAAAGATGATGCCAAGAAGAATCAGGTAATTTTAGCTGCATATGCTCTTAGTAACTATGATCTGACAAACGAAATGCTTGAAAGAAATAATGCGACTTTTCTTGACATAGTTAATAAGCTTGAACCCGGTGATCTCGGTACAGATGATTTATATTATATTATCAATAATTATTCGAGACTTAATGAGGATAAAGTAGCTGATGGCGATGAAAGTGCCTTTAGTGATATTGAAGCTATGAAAAATAAGCTTAAAGAACTTGGAGCTGGTGATGAGGACCTTAAAGCTATAGTCAGTCCTGCTATCGAACAGCTTCTTAAGAATCTTGATAAGCTTAAAGAAGAAAACAAAGCTATATCTGAAGAGATAGATAATCTTAAGAAGAGCGGAGATTCAAAGGTTAAGGCTCTTGAAGATGAGAAGGCTAAGCTTGAAGCTAAGATTGCTGAGCAGGAAGCTCTTATCAAGAAACTTCAGGAAGAAGCTGCACTCAAGGTCGGTGATGAGGAAACAGTAGGCAAGGGTGTTTACAAGATTACGGCTGCTGATGAAGTGACATTAGTTAAGCCTACAAAGACAACGCTCACTTCATTTACAATCGGAAGTACAGTTAAGCTTTCCGATGGTAAGGATTATAAAGTGACTGCTATATCTGCCGGCGCATTTAAGTCAAATAAGAAGCTTACCAAGGTTACGATCGGGGCAAATGTAGCTAAGATCGGCAAGAACGCATTTAACGGATGTAAGAAGCTGAAGACTATCACGGTAAAGACTGATAAGCTTACTACAAAGAATGTTGGTGCCGGCGCTTTCAAGGGAATCAAGAAGAAGGCTACATTCAAGGTTCCTAAGGCTAAGGTTAAGGCTTACAAGAAGCTCTTTAAGAAGAAGGGCGCTAAGAGTCCAAAGGTTAAAGCTTCAAAGTAAAACCTGATCAAAACTCCGAAAACATCGATTGACGGTAAGTGGAGTTGCAATTATAATGAAATGAGTAAAAGGGTTAATCCCCTTTTACTCATTTTTTTGAGTATTGGAGTAGTGGGGTTATATGAAAAAAGAAGTTATAGAACTACTTATAAATGAAGCGGTGAAGGCACGGTCAATGGCCTATGCACCATATTCGAATTATCTGGTTGGGGCAGCACTTGTCGTGCCCTCCGGTAATGTCTTCACCGGCTGCAACGTGGAAAATGCTTCCTACGGACTTACTAACTGTGCTGAGAGGACGGCTGTCTTTAAAGCCGTAAGCGAGGGCCAGCGTCATATAGATGCGATCGCGATAGTCGGCGGACCGCTGGATGGTTCGGATGCTGATTATCCTTATCCCTGTGGTGCCTGCCGCCAGGTGCTTTCGGAGTTCCTGCCGGAGAGTGGTGATATCGACGTCATCGTCGCAAAAAATACAGAGGACTATATGACACTGAAATTATCTGAGCTGCTTCCACACAGCTTCAATCTGTGAAAAAAGTGTGAAAGGGGTCAGACCCCGGACACAGAAAGGACACATTTATGATAAACGATATTAATGAGATTCGTGAGAAACTGAAGAACCTTGAGACGTATTCGATCGTTCAGGAGAATGATCTTCCGGACTTGAATGGTACGGGTTTTGTGCTGAGTCATAATAAGACAAAAGCCAGAGTATCAGTCGTTATTAATGATGATGATAACAAGGCATTTGCGATTGGCTTCAGGACTCCTCCAACTAATTCGAAGGGCATCCAGCATATAGTGGAGCATACGGTTCTCTGCGGTTCCAAGAAATATCCCGTGAAGGATCCTTTTGTTGAGCTTGCAAAGGGCTCGCTCAATACATTTCTTAATGCAATGACCTACGGCGATAAGACCGTTTATCCGATTGCAAGCTGCAATGATAAGGATTTCCGTAATATTATGGACGTTTATCTCGACGCCGTTTTTAATCCCAACATTTATTCCCGCGAGGAGATATTTAAGCAGGAGGGCTGGCATTATGAGCTTGCAGATAAGGATAGCGACATCATCATAAACGGTGTTGTTTATAACGAGATGCGCGGAGTTTTTTCTTCGCCGGATGCGCTCCTTGCAAACAGGATCAATCAGGTGCTTTATCCTGATACGGTGTACAGTTCAGATTCCGGCGGCGAACCTGACATGATTCCCGAACTTACCCGGGAGGAGTATCTCGATTATCATAAGAATTATTATCATCCATCGAACAGCTACATCTATCTTTACGGCGATTTGGACGCAGCTGATCATCTTGACTATATCGATAAGGAGTATCTCAGCAGCTACGACTATCTGTATGTGCCTTCAGAAATTCCTGTTCAGAAGCCGCTTGCTGAGCCGGTATATGACACCATCGAATTCTCTGTTACGGATGAGGATGAGCTTGAGCAGAATGCGATTCTTACATATAACGTTGTTGTCGGCAACAGCACGGATAAGATACTCACCGAAGCCATGAATATCCTGCAGTTTGTTCTGATCGACTCTCCGGGTGCACCACTCAAAAAGGCGTTGATCGATTCCGGAATATGTTCCGATATCGAGTCTCAGTATGACAGCACCATGCGTCAGCCGGCATTTTCGATTTTAGCAAGAGATGCAAATGATTCGGATGAGGCTAAGTTTATCGAGATGATCGAATCAGAACTTCGTAAGTATGTTGAGGAAGGCCTGGATAAAAAGGCTCTCGAGGCTGCTGTATCTAACTTTGAGTTCAGGGCAAAAGAGGGTGTATTCGGACGCTTCCCCAAGGGACTTGCTGTTGGACTTGATTCATTTGAGAGCTGGCTCTATGATGATGAGCTGGCGCAGTATAAATTTTCTATTAATGAAGTCTATTCATTCCTTCGCGAAGCTATTAATGGGAAGTACTTTGAAGACATTATTGAAAACAGGCTCCTGAATAATGATCACAAATGTTTTGTCATGGGCGTTCCGAAGATCGGTATCAATAAGGAAAAGGATGATAAGCTTGCCGCAAAGCTGGCTGAATACAAGGCATCCTTAAGCGACGCTGAGATAGAGCAGCTGATCGCCGATACGGCCCATCTTAAGAAGTATCAGCTTGAGCCGTCTACTCCCGAAGAACTTGCGAAGATTCCTCTTCTTGATATCAGCGACATCAGAAAAGAGATCAAGAAGTACCCGATCGAGGAGACCGAGGTTGATGGAGTTAAGACGCTTTACCATGACATTTTCACGAACGGTATTTCCTACCTTGACATATTTTTCAAGTTAAATGATATTGCCTACGAAGACCTTTGTAAGGCAGAACTTCTGGTCGAGCTTCTCAAATATGTTGATACGGACGATCATACATATAATGACTTGTCGACTGAAATCAATCTGAAGACAGGACTTGTCTCTTTCAACATGGGATGCATGAACGTTAAGAATGACGGTATCCTGACTTATGTTCAGTGTAAGACCAAGACATTTGACGATAAGATAGAGGACGGCGTGGATCTCATTACCGAGATCATCACCAAGTCACATATCACTGATAAAAAGAGGATCCGCGAGATCATTTCCGAGATTCTGGCCCAGGGAAAGAATATCCTTGTTGATGGCGGACACGTTACCGCAAGATCACGTGCGGCGTCATACATTTTCAAGACTCATAAGATAGTTGACTGCCTTGACGGAATTGATTTTTACAGATTCATCGATAATCTTGATAAGAATTTTGAAGAAGAGTACGAGTCACTTGCAAATGATCTCGAAAGGCTTTACAAGATGCTTTTCAGGCGCGATGCGATGCTGATCAATTTCACTTCGAAAAAGAGACCTTCTTCCTTCGAAGGTGCGCTTAAAAATATGCGCGCGGTTCTTTCTGACGCAGAGGTTAAGGATGAAGGACTCGAGGTTCCGCTTAAGGTTCTTAATGAGGGCTTTAAGACTTCATCGAAGGTTCAGTATGTTGCGGCTGTCTCAAATTATAAGGATGCGGGACTAAAATATAACGGTGCACTGAACGTTCTCCAAATCATTTTCGCATATGATTATCTATGGCTGAATGTGAGAGTGACCGGTGGTGCGTACGGTACAATGTGTGACTTTGCGAGGACCGGCTTAGGCTTTATGGCTTCGTATCGTGACCCTAATCTGCTGGAGACTTATCAGATTTATAAGGATGCTTATAAATATGTTGAGAATTTTGACTGCTCCGATAGGGACATGACTAAATATATCATCGGTACGATCTCAAAGATCGATAATCCGCTGCCGCCGTCATCTGAGGGTGCAATCTCGTTCAGCTTCTACATGAACGGTATAACCGATGAGGAGAGGCAGCAGAACCGTGACGCCATCCTGTCATGTACGCAGGAGACCATCCGCAGCCTTGCACCATATGCAAAGACACTGGCCGACAGCAACATCATCTGCGCAGTCGGCAGCGAGGAGAAGATCGTCGAGGCGAGCGACTCCTTCGGCGAAGTAACGAAACTCTACTAAGTCATAAAAACGACAAAATATACACAAAACCGATATGGGGTCAGACCCCTTTTATGTAAACCAGGAGTATTATGTCAGAAAAGAAGAAGTCCGGCTTCGTGGCCATCCTTGGCCGCCCGAATGTCGGTAAATCCACAATCATGAATCATCTGATCGGGATGAAGATCGCTGCCGTGAGCAAGCGTGCCCAGACGACCAGGAAGAAGATTCAAACTGTATATACGGATGAGAGGGGGCAGATCGTCTTCCTCGATACCCCCGGGATCAACAAGGCCGAGACCAAGCTCGGTGAGTTCATGTACGACAGCGCAGTCGATACGCTGAAGACTGCCGATATGATCCTCTGGGTTGTCGAGCCCTCGACATTTATCGGTACGGGTGAGAGGTTGATCGCGGAGCTTATCGGGAAAACTGTGAAATCTTCAAAGAAGACCTCGGCAGATAATACCGGCAATGAATCCGGTGATGGTTCTGATACCGGGATCCCCGTCATTCTTGTCATCAACAAGGTTGACACTGCGGAGCCTGACCAGATAGAGAAAGCCCGCGAAGCCTACACCTCATATATGTCCGAAAATGAGTCGGTCACCTTCACAAATATCGCAGAGATATCCGCCACAAAAACTCAGGGAATAGATGAACTTCTGCAAACCATTTTCGATAATCTCCCTGAAGGCCCGATGTACTATGATGAAGATACGATAACCGACGAGACCGAGCGTGAGATTGCAGCGGAATATATCCGCGAGAAGTGCCTTCGAAATCTCGACAAAGAGATCCCTCATGGCATCGCAGTCATTATAGATAAGATGAAGACCAGGCCTGATGGCAGTCTGATTGATATAGAGGCTACTATTATCTGCGAAAAAGATAGTCATAAGGGTATCATAATCGGTAAGAACGGTTCCATGCTTAAGAAGATCGGTACCGAGGCAAGGCGCGAGATAGAGAATCTTCTCGAAATGAGAGTCAACCTGAAGCTATGGGTTAAAGTAAGACCCGGCTGGCGCGATAAGAGTCTCTACCTTAACGAATACGGATACAAAAAGTAAATGTATGATAATATCACGGTTCGGGGTATCATCCTCGACACATCTCTTTTAAAAGAATATGACAAGCGTCTTGTTATCCTCACTGCGGAGCAGGGCAGGATCGTCGTTTTTGCAAACGGAGCCCGACGCAAGAACTCGCAGTTTACGGCTGTGAGCCAGCGGTTCGTCATGGGCTCTTTTACGCTGCATCCGGGAAAGAATGCTTATACACTTGTAAGTGCGGATGTTGAGGAGAATTTCATCGACCTTTCATATGATATCGAGAGGATGGCCTATGCTTCGTATGCTTGTGAGGCAGCGGGGGCATTTACGGAAGAAGGCGTTGGCGCAAAGGACGAGCTGAATCTTTTATATGTTACCTTCAAGGCTCTCCTTGCCGGAAGACAGGATATGCGACTGATAAAAACGATATTCGATTTCAAGCTTCTTGATATCGCGGGCTTCGGCCTTCAGATGGAGCACTGCGTAAAGTCCGGCGAGACAGAGAACCTGCATCACATCAGCCTTAAGGACGGCGGCCTTATCTCAGATAAGGCGCTTAAGACCGTGCTCGGCGCAGTTCTGATATCCGATGACGCTATCTATGCTATAAGATATATCTTCAGCCGCGATATCGCAGCGGTCTACGGCTTCGACGTTTCGCTTAAAGTTCTGGATGAGCTGGAGGCGCTCTCGACAAAGTATATCGCGATGCACGCGGAAAGACATTTTAAATCACTTGATATCTTAAAGGATTTGATATAGAATGTCATGGTGTTTAAAATTTTAGAGAATGGTGATTAAATGAAAAGCTTAAAAAGTAAAATATGTGCAGCCTTAATTCTTGCGATGACATTTAACATGTGCGGATGTGCATTTCTCGAGAAGGAAGAGGAGGAGATCACTCCTGCGGTCAACACCACGTCGACCATCGGCGAGGTCGGGACCAACACTCTCAAGCTGAATATGAACGGTTCTGTGACCGAGATATCCTGCGAGGATTTCGCTAGCGCCGGAATCGCGACCGATGGACTTGAGAAGCATGTTAAGTCCGAGATCGAGGGCTACAACACCGAGCGCGGTGCCAGCAAGATAACGCTGGTTGAGTATAAGGAGGACGGCGGCATTGTGACCACCGCGATCCAGTACAGCGATATCGATACTTATAATGAGTTCAATAATACCGACATTTTTATGTCGCTTTACAGTATCAAGGAGGCCGACAGACTGGCAACCGAGGATGCAGAGAAGCATAAGAAGGTTGAGGAGTTCGTGATCGATAACACCACCGACCTTTCGGAGATTTCCGAGGAAGAGCTCGCAGCCGCAGGCTACACATTAGAAGATGTGCTTGCGATGCAGAGTGAGCAGCAGGGCGAGACAGGTTCGGCAGGTGACGCATCCGAGACTGATGCCGTTGCCGCAACATTTACAGATGCTTCCGGAAATGAGACCGTTTCGGAAGATATCGAGCAGGGACAGTACATGATGCTCACAACCAAGGCAGACGTGAATATCGTGATCAATGGTGGCGAGATACTTTATGTAAACCACTATGCAAAGATAATAAATGAAACAACAGCAGACCTCAGCGGAGACGGCGTTGCGGTCGTGATCTATAAATATAACTATTAATTACTCATTTTCATCCAAGGAGGAAAGCATGGATAAATCTGCAAAAACAATGGAAAAGATAATCTCGCTCGCGAAGACACGTGGTTTTGTTTACCCCGGTTCGGAGATCTACGGCGGTCTTGCCAACACTTGGGACTACGGTAATCTCGGCGTTGAGCTTAAGAATAATGTTAAGAAGGCATGGTGGAAGAAGTTTGTCCAGGAGTGCCCTTATAATGTAGGCGTTGACACCGCCATCCTCATGAACCCTCAGACATGGGTTGCATCAGGACATCTCGGAAGCTTTTCCGATCCTCTGATGGACTGTAAGGAGTGCCACGAGAGATTCAGAGCAGATCAGGTAATCGAAGCATTTGCAGCTGAAAATGGCATCGAGCTCACTTCATCTGTCGATGGATGGTCAAATGAAGAGATGGAGAAATTCATCGAGGATAATAACGTTCCATGTCCTTCCTGCGGAAAGCATAACTTCACAGGTATCAGACAGTTCAACCTCATGTTCAAGACCTTCCAGGGAGTAACTGAGGATGCAAAGAATACTGTTTACTTAAGACCTGAGACTGCTCAGGGTATCTTTGTTAACTTTAAGAATGTTCAGAGAACTTCTCGTAAGAAGGTTCCTTTCGGAATAGGCCAGATCGGTAAATCTTTCAGAAATGAGATTACACCCGGTAACTTCACTTTCAGGACAAGAGAGTTTGAGCAGATGGAGCTTGAGTTCTTCTGCAAGCCCGGAACCCAGACCGAGTGGTTTGAATATTGGAGAAAGTTCTGTTTCGAGTGGCTTCTTTCACTTGGACTTAAGGAAGAGAACTTAAGACTCCGTGATCATGATCCCGAAGAGCTTTCCTTCTACAGCGATCATACTACAGATATCGAATATGCATTCCCGTTCACTGACTGGGGCGAGCTCTGGGGCATTGCTTCAAGAACCGACTATGACCTTACACAGCATCAGAATACTTCCGGCGAGCCTATGGAGTATTTTGATGATGAGTTAAATGAGAAGTATATCCCTTATGTAGTTGAGCCGTCACTTGGTGCAGACCGTGTAACACTTGCATTCCTTTGCGAAGCATATGACGAAGAAGTTCTGGATGCTGAGAAGAACGATGTACGTACAGTACTTCATTTCCATCCTGCCATCGCACCGGTAAAGATCGGTGTATTCCCGCTTTCAAAGAAGCTGGGTGAAGGAGCAGAGAAGGTATATTCACAGCTCAGCAAGTACTGGAACTGCGAGTATGATGACAGAGGAGCTATCGGTAAGAGATATCGTCGTCAGGACGAGATCGGAACACCGTTCTGCATCACCTATGATTTTGATTCAGAGGAGGATGGAGCAGTTACAGTCCGTGACCGTGACTCCATGGAGCAGGAGAGAGTTAAGATCGAAGATCTGAAAGCTTACTTCGAAGCAAAATTTGATTTCTAAATCCATAAACACCTCATCGGGTTCAAAAGACCCGCTGAGGTGCTTTTTTGACAAAAAAAAACAAAAAATATCTTCATTTTTGTGTTCATTTCTCAATATAATTATGATATAATGCTGTCAGTTGCGGACTCTAGGGGGTTTTTGGGTAATTTATCCTCATTCTTTTCTTAGGTTCCGAGAAATAATATTAATTTTTTAGGAGGTCTAATTAAAATGGCAAACAAATGGGTATACACCTTCAAAGAAGGTAATATGTCTATGCGTAACTTGCTTGGTGGTAAGGGTGCTAACCTTGCTGAGATGACTGAGATCGGTCTTCCGGTTCCCCAGGGTTTCACTATCACAACAGAAGCTTGTACACAGTACTATGAGGATGGTCGTAAGATCAATGACGAGATCATGTCACAGGCTATGGAAGGTGTAGCTTGGATGGAAAAAGAAAATGGTAAGAAGTTTGGTGATCTTGAGAATCCTCTTCTTGTATCAGTTCGTTCAGGTGCTCGTGCATCTATGCCCGGTATGATGGATACAATTCTTAACCTTGGTCTTAATGACGAGGTTGTTGCTGCAATGATCAAGGGTAATCCTGATCCTGCATTCGAGAGATTCGTTTATGATTCATATAGAAGATTCATTCAGATGTTCTCTGACGTAGTTATGGAAGTTGGTAAGAAGTATTTCGAGCAGCTTATCGACAAGATGAAGGAAGAGAAGGGTGTTAAGTTCGACGTTGATCTTACAGCAGCTGATCTTAAGACTCTTGCAGAGCAGTTCAAGGCTGAGTACAAGAATCAGCTCGGAACAGACTTCCCTTCAGATCCTGTTGAGCAGCTTAAGCTTGCTATCGAGGCAGTTTTCCGTTCATGGGATAACCCTCGTGCTAACGTATATCGTCGTGACAATGATATCCCTTATTCATGGGGTACAGCTGTAAACGTAATGCCGATGGTATTTGGTAACCTTAACAACCAGTCAGGTACAGGTGTTGCTTTTACAAGAGATCCTGCTACAGGTGAGAACAAGCTCATGGGTGAGTTCCTCATCAATGCACAGGGCGAGGACGTTGTTGCAGGTGTTCGTACACCTATGCCTATCGCTCAGATGGAGAAGGAATTCCCTGAAGCTTATGCTGAGTTCCTTAAGGTTTGTGATACACTTGAGAATCACTACCATGATATGCAGGATATGGAATTCACAGTTGAGAATAAGAAGCTTTACATGCTTCAGTGTAGAAATGGTAAGAGAACAGCTCCTGCTGCTCTGAAGATCGCTTGTGACCTCGTTGCTGAGGGACATAAGACTCCTGAAGAGGCAGTTGCTATGATCGATCCTCGTAACCTTGATACACTTCTTCACCCTCAGTTCGATGCTGCTGCACTTAAGGCTGCAACACCACTTGGAAAGGGACTTGGAGCTTCTCCTGGTGCTGCTTGTGGTAAGGCAGTATTTACAGCTGATGATGCTGTTGAGTGGGCTGCAAGAGGAGAGAAGGTAGTACTTGTAAGACTTGAGACATCTCCTGAAGATATCACAGGTATGAAGAGTGCTCAGGGTATCCTTACAGTTCGTGGTGGTATGACATCACACGCTGCCGTTGTTGCTCGTGGTATGGGTACATGCTGTGTATCAGGATGCGGCGACATCGTTATGGATGAAGAGAATAAGAAGTTCACTCTTGGCGGAGTTGAGTTTGTAGAAGGTTCAGAGATCTCTATCGATGGTACAACAGGTAACATCTATCAGGGACTTATCCCTACAGTTGATGCTCAGATCGCCGGTGAGTTTGGACAGATCATGGCTTGGGCTGATCAGTTCAGAAAGCTTAAGGTTAGAACAAATGCTGATACACCTGCAGATGCTAAGAAAGCTCGTGAGCTTGGAGCAGAGGGTATCGGACTTTGCCGTACAGAGCACATGTTCTTCGAGGAAGACAGAATTGCTGCATTCCGTGAGATGATCTGTGCAGATACAGTAGAAGCAAGAGAGAAGGCTCTTGATAAGATCCTTCCTTATCAGCAGAGCGACTTCAAGGCACTCTATGAGGCACTTGAGGGATGTCCTGTTACAATCAGATTCCTGGATCCGCCACTTCATGAGTTCGTTCCTCATGAGGAAGCTGAGCAGATCAAGCTAGCTAATGACCTTGGCAAGACACTTGATGAAGTTAAGGCTATCGTTGAGTCTCTTAAGGAGTTCAACCCTATGATGGGTCACAGAGGATGCCGTCTTGCAGTTACATATTCTGAGATCGCTAAGATGCAGACAAAGGCTGTTATCAGAGCTGCTATCGAAGTTCAGAAAGAGCATGCTGACTGGGATGTTAAGCCTGAGATCATGATTCCTCTTACATGTGAGCTTAAAGAGCTTAAGTATGTTAAGAAGGTAGTAGTTGAGACAGCTGATGCTGAGATCGCTGCTGCAGGCGTTGAGCTTAAGTACGAAGTTGGTACAATGATCGAGATCCCCAGAGCTGCACTTACAGCTGATGAGATCGCAACAGAAGCTGACTTCTTCTGCTTCGGTACAAACGACCTTACACAGATGACATTTGGTTTCTCAAGAGATGATGCTGGTAAGTTCCTTGATGCTTACTATGATGCTAAGATCTTCGAGAACGATCCATTTGCTAAGCTTGACCAGACAGGTGTTGGTAAGCTTATGGAGACAGCTATCAAGCTTGGTAAGCCGGTTAATCCTGCACTTCACTGCGGTATCTGTGGAGAGCACGGTGGAGATCCTTCATCAGTTGAGTTCTGCCACAAGATTGGACTTGACTATGTATCATGTTCACCATTCCGTGTACCTGTAGCTAGACTTGCTGCAGCACAGGCAGCAATCGCTGACAAGCAGTAATATCCGCTTTGCAGTAAAAGTTAAGTGAAATTATAAAGGACTATACAGTTAACCTTATATGGTTGCTGTATAGTCCTTTTTGTTTTTACAACTTTATGGTATTATTGTTAGGAAGTATTAAGAGAAAATTTCGTTTTTTCTTACTATCGGGTGGGATAATTATCTTTAAATATAAATGAGTAAGACAAATAGCAGTTTGTGGAGGTAGATTAGTAATGACGTGTCCATATTGCAATAATGAGATGGAACAGGGAATCATCCAGAGTCCTCATGAGTTGTCCTGGAAAAGAGGAACCAAAAGACCGGTACTGGGGAGGGCGGAATTCCACGAAGGATCGGTTGTCCTTTCCGAACTATCATTTATGAAAGGCTCTGCTGTAGTGGCATTCCTATGCCGAGAATGTAAAAAAGTGATTATTGATTATTCTGATGAGAAAGCAGACTTAAATCAACGATAAATTCAAGTTATCTTAGGGGGGTATAAGATGGATTATACTAAGTTTATGAAGGGGGCATTTGATGCTCTGGTAGCTCGTGGGGTGATCGATAGCTCTGCATTAACAGAAGTGAGCATTTCAGATGAGGAATTTGAGATACTGGAAAAAGAATGCGATATTCAGATTCCGGATGAGGTTCGCGCATATTTAAGAGCCTATGGGCATTCTTTTTATATGCTGGCTGCGCCTGTGCCAGAGGATTTATATGCGCATAGCGATTATGTAGTAGATATCTGTAAGCAGATTAATATGACACCAGAAGAAATCGCTGAACTGGACGAGGATGATAAATTTGACCTTGCAATCACATGGAGTGATTTTATTAAGTTTGAGAGAGATAATCCTCTGAAGGGTATTAAAGGAGCGATAGAAGGTTTTAGAGAATATGCAAGATGCGTCGAAAATCCTGAGATAGATGATGAAAAGATAAAAAGATTTCTTCCTATTGGTGAATGGATGAGTGCCGGAGCTTTATGTATAGATACATCTAAAAAGAAGGAAGACGTAGATATAGATAATCCTGATACGTGGCAGATAAGATGGTTCGATCATGAAGAACTCGACTGGGAAAGTGAGGGATATATCGGAGAAGATGGTGATATTGTCGGAAGTGTAATGTTCCCTGATTTTGAAACGTTAATTAAACTATATTTTTATGGCGCTTTTGATGGTGCATACCTTGCACAGTGTGAAGATTGGGAAGAGGATCCGGAAGATAAAAGTACATGGGTTCGATAACTTTGAATATTATGTGCTAAAGGCACAAATCGAAATATGAGGTCGGATGATATGAAGTGTGAACTGTTAGCAGAATCAAATTATGCGTTGCTGCTGGACTTTATTGATGATATGAACACAAAATACGATGAAACCGTGCTGAAAGCGTTTTTGAATGAAAAGAACGCATACGGTTATATTGCCGTAGACGACGGAAAAGCAATTGGATTTGCGTACGGTTATGTATTAAATGAACCTGATGGACGAAAGACTTTTTATCTGCACGCAATAGATATTATGTCTGGCTATCAGAATCTTGGTTACGGAACGGAAT